>CAVURF010000010.1:0-220685 GCA_963743735.1 uncultured Acidobacteriota bacterium | reverse complement strand
GCTGGTTTGGAAGCTAGACCGCTTCGGACGCACGATGAAGCAGTTGGTGTGTGATATGGCCGAATTAGTCGAGTGTGGTGTGAAGTTCGTCAGTATGAAGGACGGCTTTGACATTACTACTTCGATGGAACGCGCTATGGCCGGAATGCTCTCCGTGTTCGCCGCGCTGGAGCGCGACATGATCCAAGAGCGCGTGCTGGCAGGAATGGCCAACGCTCGGACTAAGGGACGCTTTCCCGGCTTCAAGCGCCAAGTTCTAGACCTAGAGTCCGTCCGCGATAGGATTGCTGCCGGCGAGTCCATGCGGGCTTGTGCGCGGTCCCTAGCGGTCTCTCCTGCACTCCTCAGCAAGAGGTTAAGGGAAGTGTCAGCTTGACACGTCGCGGTAGCTGAGAACGCATCTGGTATCCGGCTGGTATCGGCAACGTACTAAGTAACCCAAAAGGTACGCCATTTCGTCGGACGTGTGGCAGCGGACGGTATGGGTGAACGCGCCGCCCGCCGTGAAGATGACCGCATCATGCAAGAGGTAAACAACAAACGCGGTAGCGTTGCACCCACAATCCACGGCCAGACGTTCCTAGATGCCGTGGAAGCATGGCGCAAAGCTATCGCACCCGCACTCTCTCCCGCGACAGTTCGCGGAATGGAGAGTCACCTTAAAATCCATATCTTGTCGAAATTCAAAGAATCGGCACCGCATGACCTCGACGTTCCTACGCTCCAACAGTTCGCGACCTATTGGATCGGCACAAAGCTGTCTCAAAAGTCGATAGCGAACATTCTCCAAACCGTCTTCACTATTCTCAAGCACGCGGAGACGTGCAAGATGCGGGTTTGCAAAGTCAGGATTGAGAACCTAAAGCTAGGTGGCGTTGGCCCGAAGCCCGCGCCGTACTTCTCTCCCAGCCGTTCGCAGGCCATTATCCAAGCAGCATCAGAACCACATCACACCCTGTTTGCCGTGGCCGCCCTTACTGGCGTCCGCGCTGGGGAACTACTCGCGCTGAACGTCTCAGACCTAGCCCACATTATTCGTGAAAGCTGACCTCGCGACTAATTTTTTGTCACTGCGAAAGGGATGCGCGACGAGAGAAGAATTTGGTTGAACGGAAAGACTGATTCTAAGGCTGTTAACGAGGTTCGCAGTCCGCTTTTGACGCGAAACGAGACACCTTGAGTAGCGGCGCGACGAGTAAAATTTCCTGACCAGCGCTGCGGGAGAACTCAGCCGGTTTGAGCGCCCAAGCTCAGGGCCAGACGATGAAAGCTATCGCGGTAGGGAACGCTTGCGGCAAGTGCAGCACGATGCGACGAACCGTAACGATGACTCGGGCTCCGAGTTTAGAAAATGCTCGCGCAAGGTCGAGACTTGCGCTCGGGCGTGGCGAGTCGGGGACAAGTGCAGTCGCATCTCCTGCATCAGCACGTAGGCTGCCGAGCTGTCAGCAGCACACGGAACGTGTTCGCCAAAAAGTTCGAGCAACTGGTCCGTCCGATCTGCATTCCGTCGTGTAGTCCTCGATGCGGTTTTCCACGTCGCCCCGCTGACAGTAAGTCTTCTCGTAAATCCATTGCGGACTCTGTTTTAGGTTGGTGACCACAAAGCGCGGGTTGTCCTTCGCTTCCTTGTTCGCGGCGCGCACCACCTCGGCTTTATAGATGATGCGTCGTTTCCACGGCCAAGTCTTTTTGGTAGCGTACCGGCACTCGCCATAGACATGCTCGGTTTGCCCGAAGATCTCCGACGCATGACGAGCCCGCTTCATCGCCGACTCCGCCTTACGCTTCGAACACCGCATTGGCGGCCAGGTTGACGAGGTATTCCACTTTCGGTTCGCAATCCAAAAAATCCAGAACTTCCGGGGACGCGAAACCGCCGTCGGTGACCGCAATCTGGCCTTAGGAGTTCGCGCTGCGGATCGAGGATATCCTCAGCGCACCCAGCGAGCGAACCGCGTTCCGCCGCACATTACGCTATCAAGTACTGCTCCGCTTCCTCATTAAAGGTGAGAAAAACAAACCATCGGCAAGTAACAGTAGCTATCGTAGTGGCGATTGAAAAAGGTGAACTGTTGCTGGCCGTGCGTGGGATCGTCGGTGGGATCCAGATCGATGGTGATGCGACGGGCCCGACCATGCAGACGCTTACGATGGCGTTCAATGACACAGTCCGCCAACGCTTCCGTCATGCGCAACAGTTCCTTACGATCCGGAGCATTTTCAAAGCGCGACAGGGTAGGTTGCGAAGCCAGATCCTCGCCGGCGACGGGATCTCGACCGACCAGCAACTTGTGGATCGGATCCGCTGCCAGCCGTGCCGCATCGTTGGCGTCTTCATATCCCAAGGCAATGGCCATGACTCGCTGCGTAATCAACTCACGCAACTCATGCTGCACCTTACCGGGTTGCCGGTCATCTCTCAGACCAGTCGCCAATGCCGATGTCAGGCCTAACCGCCGCTCGGCGGCCTTGAGGAGAATTGCTCCGCCATCGGAACTGCTCTGCCGTTGATCAAACTTCGCGACCACCGGTCGATCAAAAATATCTGGGAAGAGCAAACACTCTGTCGTGGTATGTTCGGACAAGCGAAGGCCTCTTGGAGCATTGATGCGTGAACAACGGATTTGTACCATAGGGGAGGCCTTTCGCGTTCTAAAATCACGAATTTTTCAGGCTAGACTTCACCAACAAAACCATTTCGATCAGCAAGTCCGCAGACAACAACACGCCGATCATCCGTGAACCTAAAACCAAGAACTCCACAGCCACGCTACCGATGCCGTCCGCGTTGGAGTCGTGCTGCGAAAATGATCTTGAGCAAACCACTGGAAGTCCGAACGCACCCGGCCGGTATTCCCTGAACCTAAAGGCACACGTCCGCCCAACAGAGACAACCTCGTCAAGTACGTGCTAAAGCCGATCTCAAAAGTTGGGGATACGATCACAGGATACCGGGCTGCACGCATTCCGACATGGCCTAGCTACGGAGCTAGCGAACGCATCTGTACCGTTGCCAGTGCTACAGCGGCAGAGGAGTCACGCTGACGTGCCGACCACGCTGAGAATCTACACGTCATCTGGTATCGGGACTCACGTAGACGTGAATGGAAAGGCTTGCCAGTGGTCAATCGGAACAAATGTTCTGATTGGAACAGAGGTGAGTGCTTAAGTGTTTGTTTGCTGTGTTTTTGGGCGGGAGCCCACTGGGATTCGAACCCACGACCTCCTCGATGCCATCGAGGCGCGCTCCCAACTGCGCCACGGCCCCACCGAACTTCTAAAGTTTACCACAGGACTATTCCATCCGAGTGCCATCCCGGCACTCTCTGCCAACCCATGCAACCTCTGCAACCTCTGCCCGCTTTACAAGTCCTACTCATGAGTCCAAACTCAAAGGGTAGCGCACACTCAAAATGAACATATTCACAAAACTTGCCCTTTCGTCACCTATTCACTTGCGCGCCGCGAAGTTTATTTTTTTTCTCGCCTGCGCTGCAGCTGTGTTTGCAATTCCCTCGATCGCCCAGCAGCAGGGCCCTCTGCCCCCGCCTCCGGCTGGTTCTTCTTCGTCCGGCGCTCCGGGCATGGGCAATTCCGGATCAGCTACGCCCGTCGAACGCGGCATCGCCGCGCACACTGAGTCCGCCATCAGCAGCGAGCCGCCATCGATTCCGGTCGATCAGATCATTCAAAAATTTTCCCAACACGAGTCCGAATTCAAGAAAGAACGCGACAATTACACCTACACGCAAACCTTTGTCATTCAAACCGTGGACCCCGATGGCAATCCCGACGGCGAATACCGCTTGACCACCGACATCAGCTTCACTCCCGAGGGCAAGCGTTATGCGCACGACACCTACGCCCCTCCTCCCTCGCTCACTCGCATCACCATGTCGCAACAAGACCTGAATGACCTGGAAAATATTCAACCTTTCGTTTTGACTACGGAAGACCTGCCTAAATATAACGTCACCTACGTCGGCCGCCAGATCGTCGATGACCTGCACGCCTACGTTTTCGATGTCGCTCCCAAGAAAATGGAAAAAAATGAACGCTACTTTCAGGGTCGAGTATGGGTTGACGAAAAAGACCTGCAAATCGTGAAGAGTTACGGCAAAGCTGTTCCGGACATCATGAAAAAGAATAACGAAAACATCTTTCCGCACTTCGAAACCTATCGCGAAAACATTACCGGGCCTTACTGGTTTCCCACCTACACCCACGCCGACGATACCCTTCGTTTCTCCACCGGCGGCGTTCACATCCGCATGACGGTCAAATACGCCAACTACAAACGTTTCGGCGCAACCCACAAAATCGGCACACCAGTCGAAATCAAGCAGTAGCGGCGAAATCTTGGCTGCTAAAATACGCACCAGTACCTCGGCTATACTCGCTGCGTGACTCGCAAGCAAATCGCTGGCCGTGTGATGGTAGCGGTCCTCTTAGTGATCGCATTTGTTTTCGTGCTGGATTACATGGTGTTACGCATCCGCGTGCTTCACGCCACCGCCACCGTTCCCTTCGAACATCTAGTTCGCAACCGGCTTCTCGCGATTAAAGTAAAAAATGGCACCTACCAATATGAACTCGATGAAGCGCACCCCTACCGAAGCGATCACCTGCGTCCATGCACTTTTCCCGCACTACGGCGATCCGCCTTGCTGGTATCTGAAGCCCCGCCTGAACCGGCCCATCCCAATTAATTGAAGATAGTGATTTGTTTTTGCTGTCTACTGATGACGTGAACTCGCTGCTTAGTCTTCTGTAGCGGCGGGTTTGTCCCGCCGTCCTTCTTGATTTTTTCCTCCGAATGCCCACATCGCCGCTCTCGCGGACACTTGATTGCTTGAAGAAAAAAATACTCCAACCCTAAACTGTCTCCACCCGCCGCACCGGCAACAAGACGATCAACGTATAAACTCCCAGCGCAATCCCAATCGGCATTTCCGAAAGCGCCAGAAAGCTAGCCACGACCAGCATCCCGCGCCCGGCCCGCGCGTTTCCCAGGCTTGCCGTTCCACCTGCAATTCCCAACAGCCCGCACACGATCGACACCACAATCGCCAGAGCATAGATAAAATGAAACAAATCCATCAGCCAATAGGGATTTGGCACCCGGCCCAGCAGCGCTCCAAACATCACCGTCGCCGTTGGCATAAAAACCACCAGCGCCACGCCAATACCCACACGAATAATTCCGTACACGATCCAGCAGGTGCCGAGCGGTTTCATAAATCAGGTTGTGGAAGGAAGCTCTTCAGGAAAATAAACCCGGGAAGAAGAGGAAAAAACGTCCCAGCCCTGAGATCCCGATTGCTCGGGATTTTCCGCCTTTTCTCTTCTTGCCCGGTTTGACCGAAGAGCAAGCTCTCCGAACAGTCCTAGCTTGCCGAATTCTAAGCTTCGCTGCTATTGGGATTTTCCTGTAGGCAATAGTTCGCTTTGCTGTAGCCTAAGTGTACGCTGGCGTACTCACGATCTTTCTCCGTTCCTGCGCCGTCAATTCTCGCGCCTGCCCTTTTTCCAGCCGTCTCAACTCCAGCGGCCCGATTGCGACTCGAATCAGCCGCAACACTTCCACTCCGCGCGCTTCCAACATCCGCCGAATTTGCCGGTTTTTCCCTTCATCCAGCACAATTTCGATCCATGAATTCTTTTCCCCGGCACGAATACGCGCGACCCGCTTGGCTTTCAGCAATTCGCCATCTTCGCACATCACTCCGCCCGTAAGCGCCGCGATCAGTTCGTCCTGCGCCACCGCGCCAATCTGCACATGGTACGTTTTTTCCAGATGTGATTCCGGCGCCGTTATCCGCGCCGCCCACTTCGAATCGTTGGTAAAAAGCAACAGCCCTTCGCTAGCTTTGTCCAGCCTTCCAACTGGCGCCATCCACGGCAATCCTGGGGGCAATCCCGCGTAAACCGTTTTTCGGCCGTGCTCATCTTCGGCAGTGGTCACCAATCCCCGCTGTTTATTCAACATCCAATAAATCTTGTTCGCGGGCTCCACGATTGCACCATCCACTTCGATCCGATCCTTCCCCAGCCGCACCGCGGCCTCGGGATTTTTGCTGACCGTCCCCTTTAGCTTCACTCGCCCCGCACGGATCATCTCAAACGCCTGGGACCGAGAACAAAATCCCAGCTTCGATAGCGCCCGGCCGAGGCCAATGTGCCCTGGGCCCGGCCCAGCCCGTTTCGCAAATCGCAGTTTGCCTCTCACGCCCTCATTATAGAGTCGGACCTCCTGCTTACCGTCGCCCAAAACCCGCGTCCAACAAACTACGAAGATTTTCGTTGACATTACGAAATCGTTCGTAGTAAGGTGCTTTTCATGAACCACACACCACTGCAAAAGCCCACAGTTTCCGAGCTGCAAATCTTGCAAGTTCTCTGGGAACGCGGCCCTTCTACAGTCCGCGAAGTACACGACGCCTTACAGGAAGAAAAAGCCCTCGGCTACACCACGGTACTGAAACTTATGCAAATCATGACCGTCAAAGGTCTGGTCCGCCGCAACGAAGAGCAGCGTGCGCACGTTTACGAAGCGCAGCAGCCCGCGGAAAAAACCAAGCGCCAGTTCGCCTCTGACATGCTGCAGCGCGTTTTCGATGGCTCAGCCAAGGAACTGATGCTCCACGCGCTCGCCGGCCACCGCAGCTCCAAAAACGAAATTGAAGAACTCCGCCGCATCCTCGACGAATATGAAAGGACCATCCGATGAGCGCCTTCGCCCACTGGCTTACTCCAGACGTTTTGCGCAATCTCGGCTTGTCGCTGCTTCATTTCCTGTGGCAAGGCGCGGTCCTCGCCGTCCTGGCTGCTGCAGGCATGGCCCTCGCTCGCAAGGCGTCCACGCGTTACGTGCTTGCCGTCGGCGCATTGCTGGCCATGGTCGCAGCGCCGATGTTCACATATTCTAGTCCTCCGTGAATCGTCGCCGGCCTTCACGGCCTCAGTGCAGAACTCCGTCCCGGTCATCGCTCACGCGGTCAACCTGGCTTCACATCGCATCACGACCAACGCCCAATCGCGTTTTGTTTCCGGCGGACTGCTTACCACGTTCGTAGAACTCTGGTTTATCGGCGTACTGCTCTTCAGCTTGCGCACCGGCGGCGGATTTTTCCTGGTGGCGCGCTTGCGCCGCCGCGATTCCAAACCAATGGGCACCGCACTTCTCGCCCTCTGCCGCGAAATGCAAGAACGCCTCGGCATCACTCTCGCCATCCGCTATTGCGAATCTCTCCATCTCGATGCGCCGGCTGTCGTCGGCTGGATCCGTCCCGTAGTTCTGTTTCCCGTTACTGCGCTAACGGGACTCACCGAGCTGCAGCTTCGCGCCGTGATCGCCCACGAACTCGCGCACATCCGCCGTCTAGATGCTTTCTTTAATCTGTTTCAAGTTGCCGCAGAAACTTTACTCTTCTACCATCCGGCCGTCTGGTGGCTCAGCAAACGCATTCGCGCCGAACGGGAAAATTGCTGTGACGATGTAGCGCTCGCCGTCTGTGGCAATCCCGCCGAATATGCTCGCGCGCTGGCGTTGATGGAAGAATGGCGCGCTGCGCCATCCTTCGCCATGGCCGCAAATCGCGGGCCGCTCGCCTCTCGCGTCGCTCGCCTGCTCGGCATCGCCGAAAAGGGAAGCAGCCTGCGCAACGCAGGCGTAGCTTTTGGCGTCCTCTGTCTGGCCGCTGCATTGCTCGCCGGCAACGCACTCTTTGGCCTGGTGCGCGCCGCCTCCGCCCATTCGTTCCCCGCGCAGCAATCCGCGCCCGGCAATCGAGACGGCGTCATCGTCATTACCGCACCGCGTCCTGCCCGCGACCCAATCCCACTCCCAACTCATCGCCTTCTTCACTTCAAGCAACACCCAGACCGGCGCTCAAAACGCGCACCAAGACACAGCATCGGCTGCCAAATCGCAGTCTTACATCGACGGCATGAAAGCCGAAGGCTTCGAGAATCTTTCCGCCGACGATTTGATTGCCATGAAAATCCAGGGCATCACGCCGCAATACATCCACGAAATCCGCGCCGAGGGTCTGAAGCCCTCCGCCGATGAACTGGTCGGCATGAAGGTCCAGGGCATCACTCCTGAATACATTCGCGGCGTACGCGCGATGAATCTGAATGTCGATGTCGATTCGCTTATCGGCATGAAGGTGCAAGGCATCACGCCGGAATACGTCCAGGAAATGCGCAAACTTGGTTTCCAGCCCGACGGCGACCAGCTCATCGGCATGAAAGTGCAAGGCATCACTCCCGCCTACGTCGAAGAAATGCGCAAGCTCGGATTCAAACCAGACACCGACCAACTCATCGGTATGAAAGTCCAGGGCATCACTCCCGAATACATTCACCAGCTCAATGAACTCAATATCCATCCCGATGCCGACGACCTCATCGGGATGAAAGTGCAGGGAATTAACGCCGATTACGTTCGCAGCATTCGCGCCACCGGGCTGAATCCTGACAAAGACGAGTGGATCGCACTGAAAGTGCAAGGTGTCACCGAAGACTACATCAAAGGACTGCAAGCCGCCGGTTTCAAGCCCGATGTGGATGAAGTCATCGGCGCGAAAGTCCAGGGCATCACGCCGCAATTTATCGAACTGGCGCGCAGCCACGGGTTCAAGAATCTCGATTTGGATAAGTTGATCCAGCTCAAACACGCAAACGTACTGGAGTAAATAAATTCAGGCCGGCCCAATGCCGCGCATTTTGCGGCACAACGCGTACACGTGTGTCTGATCTGCAAAGGCAGGAGCAAGGGTCGTCATTCCAAGCCTGCCTGCGCAGGCAGGCGAAGCGAGGAATCTCTCTTGGCAGTTCGCCACTTGCAAGGAATTACGGCCTTAAGAGGTAAAGAATATGGAGGATCAAACCGCTATGAATCGCCGTCACGCACTAATCGCGTACATCCTTATCGCCTGCACCCTGCTGCTCGCCTTGATCGCGCGCGCATCGGACGCTCGCACCGGAAGCTGGACCATGTCCCGCAGCGATGAGCCTGGCAAAGTCTCCTTTGCGCTCATCTATCACAGCAAGCACAACAATTCGAATCACCAATCCGATTGGCCGACCAGCGAATTTCAAGGGCGTCGATTTCGCCAAGTCCGGCAAGCAGGACGTCAAATTCACTATCGCCCGCGACGCTGGCAGTTTCGACTGTGAAGGCTATCTGAAAGACGGCGAAGGCGCCGGCGTGTTCCACTTCGCCCCGGACAGCGCAATACGTCTCGCAAATGTCGGCGCTCGGCTTCACCGGCATCGATGACGACAAACAATTCTCCATGGCCGTCCTCGACGTCTCCGTCGCCTACGCCAAGGAAATAAAATCAAAAAATCTCCACGACCTGGACACCGACAAACTCATCGCTTTTCGCATTTTCAATGTCAGTACAGAATTCATCGACCAGCTCCGCAAAGCCGGTTTGCCGGCCACTGACGCCGACAAACTCGTGGCTTTCCGCATTCACGGCGTCTCTCCGGAAATGGTCAGCTTCCTGCAAAAGGCCGGCTACCAGCCTGATGAAGACACACTCGTGGCCATGCGCATTCACGGCGTCTCCCCGAATACATGCAGCAATTAAAAAAGGACGGCTACGACCACATCGACCTGGAAAAATTAATCGCCTTCCGCATCCACGGCGTCTCGCCCGACTTCATCGAAAAAGTGCAGACGCTAGGCTACCAGCACCCCGAACCCGATCAGCTAGTCGCCATGCGCATTCACGGCGTCTCGCCCGAATTCATCTCCAACCTGAAATCGCGCGGCATGAAGGACCTGACCATCGACCAGCTGGTCAGCCTCCGCATCCACGGCATCGATTGATGCCATCGCAGGCTACTGGTACTTTTCGACCAGCAGAATACTGCTCCCATCCTGTTCCGCCTGGTTATAAAACACTTCTCTCCCATCCGGCGTGGATGACAACCAGAAGGGACCACGTCGCTCGAGAATCCGTCGCCTGCTGCCACGCGGCGGCGGAATTTATCTCTAGGCACTTGTATCGGCAACTTCGCGGCTTCCCAGCCGGCGAGTCCGCCGGCAATTTCACTCACCCGATCCTGAATCCATTTTTCTGCAACAAACTCGCGGCGATCGACGATCGGTAACCGCCCGCGCAATACACCAGCAGCGCCGCGATCTTTCGGCAACATTCCCGATATTTTCCTCCAGATGATTCAGCGGCACGCTCAAACTTCCCGCGATAAACTTTCTGCTCACGTTCGCGCGGCGCACGAACATCCACCGCAAGCGGCGGCTGCGCCGAAGCCAGCAATTCCGCGGCGAACGGGGCGCTCACTCGCTCCGTTTTCACTGTCAATTCCGGCCGCGATTCCAAGCTCACGCATTCCATCCTTCAGATATCCCGCCACGTGATCGAATCCAATTCGCCCCAGCCGCACCGCCGCTTCGTTCTCTCGTCCCGGATCCGCGATGATCACGATCGGATGCGCGCGATCCAGCACCGTTCCCACCCACGTCGCATACTGCCCGCCCAAGCCAATGTTGATGCTGCCTCGCAAGTGTGCCGCCGCAAATTCCGCCGCAGTCACGCGTATCGAGAATCTGTGCGCCCCACTTCTTTGCAATTCCAGCACCGCGTCCAGCGTCAGCGGATTCATCTCCCGCGCCAGCGCCTGATCCAGCGTCGGCCGCTCTTCGCTGTTCAAGCACCGCGTCGTAATTGAAATACGCCGGAGCGTCCGGCTGATCCGCCGTCACCACCTGAACGAACGCTTCCTTGCTCATCGGCTGCAACGCGTAGTTCGATTTCCGCTGTTCGCCCAAAGTGGACACCGTCTCTTTGCTGAGCGCCTTCCCGCACAGCGAACCGGCCCCGTGCGCCGGGTACACCAGGCTTTCATCCGGCAGCGCCAGCAGTTTCGTGTGCAGCGAATCGAACAGCATGCCGCCGAGATCGTTCGCCGACCATCCCAGCGCCGCGCGCAAATCCGGCCGTCCCACATCGCCAATAAACAACGTGTCGCCGGTCAGCACTCGCGTAGGGCTTGTGTCGCTCACACTCAAGTCATAAACAACGATGGAAATCGACTCCGGCGTGTGTCCGGGCGTTTCCAGTGCTTTCAGTCGCACTTGTCCGAATTCAACCGGCGTGCCGTCCGCAAGCGGTGCTAAACGCATACGCAGCCTTGGCCTTCGCGCCTAGGTAAATCGTCGCGCCTACGCGATCGCGCAACTCCAGATGCCCGGCAACAAAATCCGCGTGCAGGTGCGTCAGAAACACATGTTTGATTTTGAGTTGGTGTTCCGCGGCAAACGCGATGTATTGATCCGTATCGCGTTGCGGATCGACGACCGCCGCCGTGCCAGTCGCCTCGTCACCAATCAAATAAGACGCATGCGCCAGACACGGCAGATAAAACTGTTTGAAGATCACGCTAGACCACCGTGGAACCAGCCGCTCGCTCGCCCCGTCATTTTACATTCCCAGTTCGTTATTCCCCGTCGCAAACTTGTCATTCCGCCTGCTCCGCTTGGGAGCGAAGCGAGCCTGCCAGCCGCAGGCGGGAATCTCTCTTCGATCTGTGCGTCGGGCACTACTTCGGTTGCGGGACGATTCGCAAATACGGCTTCGGCGCTTTCCACCCGCCGGGATATTTCTGCTTGGCTTCGTCTTCCGAAACCGAAGGCAGAATGATCACGTCGTCGCCATTCTTCCAGTTCACCGGCGTCGCCACCTTGTGCTTCGCCGTCAGCTGCATCGAGTCCACCACCCGCAGCACTTCGTCAAAGTTGCGTCCAGTGCTCATCGGATAGCTCAGCATCAATTTGATCTTTCTTGTCCGGTCCGACCACGAACACCGTTCGCACCGTGGCATTATTCGCCGCCGTTCGCCCTTCGCAGCTCTCGCCCGCTTCGGCTGGCAGCATGTCGTACAGCTTGGCAATTTTCAGTTCCGGATCGCCGATCATCGGGAAATTTACTTTGTGACCTTGCGTCTCTTCGATGTCCGCCGCCCATTTGCTGTGGCTGGCCACTGGATCCACGCTCAGCCCGATAATTTTGGTATTCCTCTTTTCGAATTGCGGCTGCAACCCGGCCATGTACCCCAGTTCCGTCGTGCACACCGGCGTAAAATCCTTCGGGATGCGAAAACAAAATCGCCCAGCCGTCCCCGATCCATTCATGGAAATTGATTGTGCCCTGCGAAGTTTCCGCCGTGAAATTCGGCGCCTCATCGTTGATACGCAACATCGTTTTCTCCTCGTCGTATACGGTCAGGCCGTCACCAGCACGTATATTCGCGCCCACTCGTAGGCAAACAGTGTACCAAGAAACGTCTCAACTACGGAGTCTTCCGAGCAGTCACCTCATCCAGCCAGGCTTCGCCCCGAACCGTTACAACCTGATCATTGCCGTTAGATGCGGTAGCCGCCACGCCAAATGAACATCGCGCACGCCAATTCTCGTCGTCTCCGGTAAACTCACTCGACAAAAGGAGGCCGACCATGAAATTCGCCAAGATCGTTTTCTGGATCGCCGCCATCTGGGGCTTCCTCATCATCACCCCGTTGTATTTCATGTTCAATCTCATCGGCGAAAACGATCCTCCAGCCATCACTCATCCGGCTTTCTTCTACGGCTTCGTTGGCGTCGCTCTAGTGTGGCAGATCGCCTTCATCTTCATCGCCAGAGACCCCGTCCGTTTTCGCCCCGTCATGATTCCCGCCATCCTCGAAAAACTGGTGTACTCGATTCCCGTGATCATCCTGGTTCTGCAGAAACGGATGCAGCCTAGCGATCTTGTCTTTAGCGCTATCGATCTCACCCTCGGCGCGCTCTTCCTGGCCGCTTATCTTCGCACTCGCCGCTCGTAGAGGCACGATACATCGTGCTTCTATATTTTTTTGCGAAAGATAGCGAACACAAGTTCTGGCCTCATCTGCGGCGGTGTTAGCGATCAATGCCCGAGATAGAATTCGAACTCTCCCTCGACGGCTAGCTGGATGTCTACGCACGAGCTCCCAACAAGAGTCGACAGTCGGCCGAAATTCCTTCATTGGCCCTGGGTCTGCGCGTCCAGACTCACCAATGCCGACCGCACAGGAGTGACAAAAATTGCCTGTCCTCCCGGCCAGCCGTTCAATCTAAAGCACATAACTCGTACTAGCCCGCTTTCCCTATTGCCCAAACAAACCTTCTTTCCGTAAACTACGTCTCATAGTGAGAGCCACTGTATCGTTCTCGATCAGCGGCTTTTCATTTTTGGCACTTAAGTCTCTTGTTTTGAGTCAGCTTCCTTTGGCTGACCGAGTGCATAAGCAGCACTGTGCGGTTTTTTTGCGGAACCCGCTCTGCAAGGTTTGTTTACTTGCCGATAGAAAATTAAAGCAAAATGCGACTCCGCCGCACGCGCTTCTGGAATACGAGGTAAACGGCGAATGACATCACACTACCCGGCTCGGAAAAACAACTTTGGCTGTGTTCCTCGCCGCGTATTGCGTTTGCCCGCCTCCCTCAAACGGTGCTCCTGCTCTCGCCAAACCTGCCGCCAAGCCCACGCGTAGCTCTCGGCATCATCATTACGTTCGCGAAAAAGGCGTCGATCCCACGCTAGGCGATATCGCCGCCAACGATGATCCCATCGTTCGCGCCGCCGCCATTGAAGCTCTTGGCCGTTACAATGGTTCCGTAGTCGCGGTTGATCCCAACACCGGTCGCATTCTCACCGTGGTCAATCAAAAGCTTGCTTACTCTGACGGCGCCATTCCTTGCTCCACCATCAAGCCCACCATCGCTCTTGCCGCTCTCGAAGAAAACGTCATTACCCGCGACACCATGCTGAAAGTTGGCCGCCGCAAGTACATGAATTTGACCGATGCCATGGCCCACTCCAACAATCAATTTTTCGAAGAGCTCGGCCGCCGCATGGGCTTCGATACCGTTTCCCGCTATGGCCGGCTTCTCGGCCTCGGCGAACTTGCTGGATACAATTTGCAGGACGAACATCCTGGCGCGTTTCCCATGGCCCCTCCTGTGAAGGGCGGCGTGGCGCGCATGTCCAGCTTCGGCGAAGGAATTCAGATGACGCCGTTCCAACTGGTGTCACTGGCAGCAGCCTTCGCCAACGGCGGCACTCTCTACTATTTGCAGTACGGTGTCTCGGGCGAAGAAGTTAGCGCCTTTGTTCCTCGCATCAAGCGCGAGTTGAACATCGCCCCTCTGCTTCCGGAATTGCGTGAAGGCATGCTGGCCGCGGTTCTTTACGGCACCGGTAAGCGCAGTTTCGACGCTGGTGGCGACGAAATGCCTGCTGGAAAAACTGGAACCTGCTCCGATCAGATTTCTCATGTCGGTTGGTTTTTAACTTATGCTGACGAAGCGCATCCCAGAATCGCCCTCGCCGTCCTGATCCGTGGCAACAGTTCGCGCATCAAAGGTCCGCTCGCCGCTGGCGTTGCAGGCCACATCTACCGCCGCTTACGTGAACAAAATTATTTCGCGCAACCTACAGTCGCAACAAATTTGGCAACGATTTCCTCCGGCCACTGATTCTCTGGACTTCGCAGCCAGGCACTCCGCGTAGCGTCTTCTGGTCGCATTCTCGTTCAACTCTTCGTTATTCAGCAGCCATTGCTCGTTCGACGCGTTTGTAATTAGCGATGTCGGTGCGTATTCCGAGCCTGCCGATCATCGCCTGCGCATCAAAATTCATCTTCTGATGTAGCGCCGCGACGGCCCTGCGCGCGACCTCGATAGCGTCGCTATTTTCCCATTCAACGATGGTCACGAAGTTGAATTCGCCAGGACCAAAGGTTTGTTCCAGGATGGCATCTTGCACAAAACCAGGCTGGGTTCTGAGAACCTCGTGTGTGGCGTGAACTCTTGTGAGAAACTCCTCGCGAGCGTACTCGGGTACGACGAATTTATCGACTCTAAATATTTCCTTATCCATGCTGAAATCGCCTCCTCTGTTGTTTTGCCGCCACAAATTCGATAAGGGCATGAGGGGAGGCCGGTATTAGTAGATGATTGGGAGTTTGGAGTAACCGGTGACGTTATCTTCGATGGCGCGTAGCACCAGCAAGGTGCGATCGTCGTGCGGAGGAATTCCCACGCCGCTGAATTCGTCGGTAGCGCGAAGAATTGCGCCGGATATATTTTCCACACAGGAATTGGCCGGCAGGGCAGTAATCAGAGCGGCCAGCCGTTCGATACCGAATTCTTCCTGTTTGGAATTTTCCGATTCCAGAATTCCATCTGATGCAAAAATGACGACGTCGCCGATCTGCAAGTTCAGCGTGTAGACGGCGTAATCCGCTTCCGGAAAAAGACCGAGAGGGATACCATCCACCGCAATTTCTTTAAGTTTGCCATTACGTAACAAGAGTGGATGCGTGCCCCCGGCGTTCGCGATGGTAAGAGTGCGCTCAGACGCTTCGTAGACCGCAAAAGTCAGAGCGATGAACCGAGCCTCCAGGCGCGCAGCGTGCAGACGACGGTTGAGCACGGCCAGCATATCCGCGGGGGCCAGCCTGTTTTCTACGGTCAGTTCACGCAACATGCCGATGGCCAGCGACCCGAAGAGCGCCGCGGCGGTGCCTTTGCCTGATACATCACCCAACGCCAGCGCAATGCGCCCTTCGCCATATTGCAGAAAGTCATAAAAGTCGCCGCCCAATTCGCGCGCAGGAACGTAGGCTGCGGTGATGTCGAGCCCGGGAACTTCGCGCGCGCCGCGTGGCAAAAGCTGCAATTGAATTTCCCGCGCGGTGTCCAGATCGGTCTGCAAACGAACTTGATTTTCGCGCGCGTCCTGATAAAGACGTGAATTTTCCAGTGCCACGGCAATGAACGAGCCGAGTGCCACCAGCATGCGTTCATGCTGCGCAGTGAACGCGCCGAAGCGCTTGCTTTCCAGGTCCAGCACGCCGATCAAACGGTCCTGCAGAAGCAAGGGAATTACCAGTTCAGAGCTTACGACTTCGCAGGCGTCACAATTAATGTAGCGGGGATCCAGGCGCACATCGTCCAGGCGAATAGGTTTGCGCGAGGCGGCGGCATGTCCGGTTATCCCCTGATTCAGGGTGACGCGGAAGCGCGCCGGGATGGAATTTTCGTAATGCATTGCGAAAACGCCTTCCAGAAGCTGCGACTTCTCATTCCATAGCATCACCGTGAAAACGTCATAGTTGACGATTTTCTTTACGCGTTCGGCAATGCGACGAAGCAACTCTTCGCGATCGAGAATGGACGTCAGTTCGCGGCTAACGTCGTAAAGCAGCCCAAGCGTTTTCGCCTGCTCGGGAAACGCGGCGAGCAGGGACTGCGGAATAGGCTCGGCTTGCGTAGCGAGTTGAGAAAGCTCGTCCATCGGAGACAGAGTCGAACCTGAAATAGCTAAAGACGGTCTAGACATAGGATGCCTGATTCAGGTTTGATTCACTAGAGCCGAATTGGTTTCATCTCTAGCTCCGCCTCGATTTGGCTCTGAGCCAGCGGGCAGCCCTTCCACGGGATTAGGTTTTCTTGCGCCATTCGAAGGAGGAAGGGGATTGTAGGAATAAGGTCTTCTGAGATGAGAGTGGACACCACTGTGAGTGGAGAGTGCAGAGATAAGACGCCCGCTAAACGATCATTTGAGCCGAAGTACCCCGTTGAACTGCTGGATTACTTTGTAACATTCGTAAGCTGAACTCTCGAGCTTCTTGCGGCTGAGAATTTCTAATGCCCGGCTGCGGTATTTTATGGCTTTGTTTTTCTGCCAAAGCTTTGCGGCAAGACTAACGCTCGGACGGCCGGTTCCCAGCAGGGTGGCCAGGAAATCATGAGTGATCGACAATGAGCTCGAATCGACTCGATCCGCGGCCGTAAGTAGCCATCTTGCAGGAAGCTCTCCGACGTCGTGCGCCGGTTGCGCGTGAAGGTCTGGGCAATCTGCATTCCCTGAACCACAGCGTATCGGCTCAAAGCCTTTTGCAATTCCGGAGTTGATTCCAAGAGATTTTGCAACGCCTTAGCTCTGATCCCATAACCATCGCCCGAGAAGAAGTCTGCCACTGCCTGTAGGCTCTTCTTTGTATTTACACCCCTAATCCGCGTATGTAGCGTATCGAACGCACCACACACCACACTATCGGATCGTGAGGATTGATTGTCCTTTCGCATTCTTATTGCCGACGACCACCAGGCGGTCCGGACTGTTTTACGAGCGTTGATTGAGAGCCACAAGGATTGGCAAGTGTGCGGCGAAGCCGTAAACGGATTCGACGCAGTTGTTAAGGCCGGGGAACTGAAGCCGGACCTTGTCATTCTGGACCTGGCTATGCCAATCATGGACGGAGTGCGCGCGGCGCGTGAGATTTCCAACTCCGCGCCGGCGTTACCAATACTGATGCGCACGATGTATGACGGCTCTTCCCCGCTGGTCTTGGAAGCTAAAAAAGCCGGCGTAGCCAGGGTCGTGAGCAAAGGTGAGAAAGGAGAGAACCTGTTGATTGCGATTGAAGATCTGTTGAACGTGTCGCAGAGTGGCACAGTCCCCGATACGAACATCGGAATTTTGGACATAGCGGCGGAATCGCCGCCGTCCACAACTGAGAAACTGAACGACCTTTCCATTTCTAGTCCGGATAGCAAAGACGGATTAAAACCGAATTGAGCGGTTTCGGGAATCGCTGGGTTATCCCTCTGCAGTACTCACGGCGGACGCGGAGACCGGGCGCTCGAGCGGAGGTATCCCTGCCGGCGCCGGCTCAGTTTGAACCGTCGGATCGGTTTGCGCGCGAGGTTCGGGAGGACTTCCGATTTTTGGTTGACGTTCGTGCCTGGCTTCGCTCTTGGAGAATATCTTGGCGATAAGCAGCATCGCGGTGAACGTTGCCGTCAACAGCCCTGCTTGCCGCCATCCGTTGAGCATAGATGCGTTGCCCATCAGCGTCAGCCCCGCGAAGCAAAAGAGCAGGTGCACACAAAATACCTGCAGCGAGCTTTGCCCGAGCATAACCAGCGGCCGGATGGCCAGCGGTTTCAATATCGACTGGAAACAAATCAGCAGCGCCGCCACGGCCACAAAATTGAGCACCCGCAAAGGTCCCAAGTGCCATTTGTCAAAGAGAAACTCGCTGGCCCCAAGTTCCGTTCCATGCTCCAGGGCCCGCCGCAACGCAAAAAGAGGAATAACGAGTAGTACGGAGGGAATGACCACACGCCGCGCCCACTTCTCGATCGGCAGATTATCCTGGCCCCAACGCACTCCCAGCCAGATTCCGCTGATCCACAAAAATTGCCACGCCCACAGATCGAACGAACCCATCTCGTTCAGCGGAATGTGCGTCGGAATGAAACGCATCATGAAAGTGTGCTCGGCGCTGCGAAAACCGAATTGCGCGAAACCCCAGATAACGAACCCGCCCAGCAGTATCGGTTTCCAGCCGATCTTTCGCGCCAGCAGCAATGCCACGGGAGTGAACGCCAGAAAAATGATGTACATCGGCAGAATATCGAGCAGCGGTGGGCGATAAATAAGCAGGGCCGCTTCGGTAATGGATTGTTTTGCCCCGGCCATGAAATAAAAATCGAGGAGATTGTGCAGCCCAGGCCGATTGCCGCGAGCCGCAATCGGCACCGCGACCAAAAACATGAATGCCAGCAACAGCGCGTGATATCCATACAATCGAAGCGTCCGCGTCCACAGCTTGCGCATCATCGGCCGGTAACCGTCGTGCTCGGCCATGCGGAAGTAAATTCGTCCGGTGAACAGCGCGGAAAGAAAAATAAATCCTTCCGCTGCGGAGACGAAACCGAACGGCTGATTCACGTAAGTGCTGGCGGACGTGGGCAGATGGGTCAGCGCGATCCATACGAGCATCAGCCCGCGAACCGCGTCGAGTTCCGGACGCCGTCCCATCATGACTCCTGAGGGTTAGATACGCAGGCACGGCCGAGGGTTTCTGAAGGCCGGCAAATACTTGTTGCGTCTCGGTTGCGGAAATACAGCGGACTGCGCGGAAGGTAATGTGTTGACAAATCGTGCTCCTGGCCAAGCACCTTGAGGTTGAGCACATCGAGGATGTCTCGGCGAGTCGAGTCATGTCTTTAATCACTATCTGGTATGTCGGAAACGAGCAGACGGGTGCAAAGTACTCATGCTAAAGTCAAATATTGGAGGTAGCGGTGCGGGTTTCGTCGCGAAAAATTCACACGTTTCTGATTCTGTGGTTGGCCATTGCAATTCCGGCCCACGCGAAGAATCACGAGACTGGATTTCTTGATCGCACCATCGCCCTGCAGGGAACTACCTACAAGTACCAGGTTTTCGTTCCAGACAGTTGGACGCCACATCAGAAATGGCCGATCATCCTTTTCCTGCACGGCGCAGGTGAACGCGGGGACGACGGCATTCAACAAAGTGACATAGGTATCGGGACGGAAATCCGCAACGATCGCGGCCGCATTCCGGCCATCGTGGTGATGCCGCAATGTCGCAAAAATTTCTGGTGGACCCAGCCACCCATGGACGATCTCGCAATCGCCACTCTGGACGCCGCGAGCAGGGAATTTCATGGCGACCCCGAACGAACTTACCTCACCGGGCTTTCCATGGGAGGCTACGGGACCTGGCACCTGGCCGAAAAATATCCGCGCAGGTTTGCGGCGCTCGTGGTGATTTGTGGAGGCATCCGCCCGCCCGCGGCCACGATGAAGGCGCATCCGGACCTGGCAAAGTGGTATCCCGCTGATGATCCAAAAAGTTATTCGGAAGCGGCTGCGAAAGTCGGCAAAATTCCCGTGTGGATCTTTCACGGTGCTGATGACGACACGGTGCCGGTAACCGAGTCGCGGCGCATGTACGCAGCGATGAAAGCGATCGGCGCCGATGCTCATTACACCGAGTATCCCAACATCAAACACGTCTCGTGGGACAAAGCCTTTGACGACGAGAAGTTATTCCCTTGGCTGTTTTCGAAAACCCTTGCCGCTAGGTTCAAATAATTCTCGCTCAATTAAGATCTATTTCGATTGCGCAAGCCAAGTTACGGCAACTTTTCAATCTGCTGCTGTACCTGACTGCGGAATTCCAGCGGATGCGCCACTTTTTCAAACGGATCGGGAGTGCCGCCCGTGCCAATCACCACAATGGTGCCGTAACCCAATATTCTGCCAGCAGCGGTTTCGCTGACCTCAATGCTCTCCACTTTGTTCAGCAGCATCTCGATGGTCTTGCGGCTGGCCAGGCCCGTTTTGATCACCACGCGGCGATTGGTCACTGCCATTTCGGTCGAGTTCCGTCGCACCATGCCGGCCAGAATCACCACTACTCCGGAAATTAGCAACGCCGCGGCCCCGCCTTCCATGAGGTGCAATTCTCCGCTGTCAATCCCGGTGTGGTTGCGCGCGTAGTACAGCAAAAGCGCTCCGGGCAGCGCAAGCAGCAAGAATCCCGCGACCAGGTGCCACAACATTACGATCCAGTGCAGTCGCGTTTCGTAAATAACCGTTTCGCCCGGAACCAAGTTCGATTGGACGTAGCTCATCTGGCGTTTGCCTCGAGTCGTGGCCCCCGAATCGTTCCGCCACGCCGCTCACGGCGGGATGAACGACTCGTGCCCGACGCAGAGAGGCTATCACAAGGGGCGCAGATTTTAGGGATGACGGACGAGGCGCGGTTCGCCAGGCTGGGAGAGGCGCAACGCGGTCAACGAACTTCAGGCAGCTTCGGATTTTGGCGCACGGCTGGACTTGCGGGTCTTGGCCACACCGTCAGAAACCAATTCGCGCTCAGCGCGAAGCCAGTCTTCGATCTGACTGCCAGGGCGCCGCGCCGCTCGAGATAAATTTCGTAAGCGCGGGCCTGGATTTGTTCGAGCGTGGGAGCAGTCTTGGTAGTGCGTGGTTTGCGAGTTGCGCGGGGAGCGACTTGCAGTGTTCTAGCCATTCGGTTTTTCCTTCCAACTCCTTTAAGCGTTCCGTGGAGAGCAGCGCTCGAAAGAGCGACTCGCTTGAGTGTGAACGTCGCGAAAGCCGCGAAAATCGACGCTGCCCAATATTCTAGATTATAAGAAATAAAATTGCAGGCTGTGAAAAGCAAAATTTTGATGAATAGAATCGAAAGAAGCAGCAAGCCGTTATGTACGGAAGCGAACCGCAACCCGCTGCAGATAACTGCGCCGGCAGTGGTTAGGCGCGAAGGATCTGATTCTGCCCGATGAGCGCGTCGGCGATCTGCAGGAAATTGCGATGCACTTCTTTCCGCGCGACGTCTTCGCCGGGAAGGCTGAGCAAAGACGCGGCGCCATGCGACAGAAGAAACAACGCATAGAAACATCGCGAATACTCTTCCGGTTCGCCTCCGAAACGGTCGGCAAACTGCGTCATCACCCACAGCCGCCCAGGGCGCGGGAAATCCGGATGAAAGATGTCGCTCCAGGAGTTCACTAACAACTGATACTCGTGAGGATGCTCTTCCGCGAACACCAGATAGCGGCGGCAGGCGTCCTCAAGTGATTTCGCGGCAAAAAGATACTCGTTTAGTTGCAATCGGATGCGCTCAGCCAACGCTTTCCGTAACGCCTCCTTGTTGCGGAAGCGTTTATAGACGGTTGGCGTGCTAGTCCCAGCTTCTCGAGCAATGGCACGAAGCGTAAGGCCTTTCTCGCCGCGCGTGCGCCACAGCTTTTGCGCTGTCTTCAGGATCCGTTCCTCCAACCACTGATCTGCATGCGGCGGCATGGGCCTGTTCTCCAGATTGATCGTCGTCTTTAACATTGACAACGTACAACTAATAGCACGAACCCACAACGAAGCCAAGTGGATGTTCAACAGAAAGTTGAGCAAAACGTCAACCAGGCCAAGCATGCGGGAATCACACGGGCTCCAGCGTCGCTTCCAGTCGGCACCAACAACGCACCGGCAAAGCACACATTATAAGTTGACACTGTAAAGCTAACACCGTATAAATATTGCACACCAATACCAAAAGATAGCCTAAGCGCTGTCAACGACAGGAGTGCAGTGTGCCTTACAAGTCGAACGCAGTTCATCCCAGGTATAAGGACCAAAACAGCTTTCAGAAAGAGTCGGAACAAGATCCTTCAGTCGAGAAAACCAGTCTTTCAGCAGGTGTGGACCACCCCGCGATCGGCGGGCGCATCGACTTTCAGCCTTGCGAGGAAAGCGATATTCAGAAAGCAATCGTCTGGTTCGCGGAGTATTTGCGCTCCGAGCGCGAAGAATATTACGCAATCGGCGAGCCGGTTCCCGCCGAGTGGCGCAATTTGATCGACGGATATTTTGAACCGGCGCTGCTCGATCAGGTGCGCATACTGGAGTTGGTGGACGAGCGCGTTGCGAATCCATGGTTTTATCCTAAGGCCCGCGAAAAGGGCTTCCAGCATTTGCCGGACATCGCTCACAAGGCGGCGGTAACGTTTCTTGACGTGGTTGTGTTCAACGAAAAAATCGGCAGCCGCGATCTTTTTCACGGGTTGATTCACGCGGCCCAGATGAAAGTACTCGGAATGACCGAATTTACTGAATTGTTCGTGAGGGGATTCTTGCGGGCAAGGAGCTATTTCCTGGTGCCCATGAAAGCGCATGCATTTGCCCTGGACGCCAGATTCGCGGCGAATCCGGGCGTACGATTTTCAGTCGAAGACGAGATCCGGGAATGGTGGAAATCCGGAAGATACTAACCCACAATACTCGACACTCCAGGAAAGGCGGCCGATGCTCGTTAGCCGTTCACATGATCGCGTACAGGTTCCCGTCTGCGCAGCCAAACAGGATCGTATCGCCTGCAACCGTCGGAGAAGAAAGAATCGCCCCCACGGTAAACATCTTTTGAATTCCGCCCACCACGTCGTCATAGAAAGAATCCGCGAAAGCCGCCTCATAGTTTGGCGCACCCTTGGAATCTGTGAATGCCGGCCCGTTCTTTTTCGCGGCTTCGGTTGCAAATGCCCAGGCAAGTTTCTGCGAAGCAAGATCGATGGCCAACAAGCGGCCCTGGTGTGACCCGATGTACGCCATGTTCCCGGCGATGGCAGGCGAGGAAAACATCGGCCAATGATTGAAATCGATGTGATACAGCAGCGCGCCCGACTTGCCGTCCACCGCATTGACCAAGCCGGTGTCCGACGTCGCGAAATAAACCTTTCCGCCGCGCACCGCTGCTGAACCAATCACCCACGAACCCTTATTACTGTATGTCCACAACTTTTTCCCGGAATTCGCATCGAGTGCATAAAAGTTGGAATCGCGGCACCCGAAATAAATGATGCCATTAGCTACCGCTGGCGAAGCCTGAATTCCCACTTGATTGTATATTTCGTGGTCTTCACCCGTTTTGAAACGCCATTTTTCTTTTCCGCTCGCGGCATCCAGCGCGTACAGATAGGTGTCCCAACTTCCGATAAAAATCGTGCCATCCGCAAGCGCCGGGGAAGAATGCACGACGTCACCGGTTTTGAATTTCCATTTCAGGGCGCCAGTTGCCGAGTCCAAAGCGTACACATTCGAATCGCTAGATCCGAAATAAACCAGTCCGCCGCCGACCACCGGCGACGATAAATAAAAATCAAACGGGTCGGGCATAGTCTCCGCTGCCGGATCCATCCCGTGCAGATGTTTTGCCGCGAACCGCCGCTCTCCTTCGGTGGCAAATTTCCATTTCAGCGTTCCGCTGGCTTCATCCACCGCATAGAAATTTCCGTCGTAGCTCAGAAAATAAACCAGTCCGTCGGCAATCGCCGGACTGGAAGGAATGCGGCCGCCGCTCTTGAACTTCCATTTCTCCGCGCCGGTCGCCAAATCAAGCGCGTGCAGATGGTGATCGTTGCTCCCGACGAACACGGTGCCGTCCGCCACCACTGGCGAAGAGAGAATTTGTCCGCCGCTATGAAACTGCCATTTGATTTTGTGAAACGAAGCTATGCCCGGAGAATCATATACGCCAGTGTGTGCAGGGTCACCACGAAAGCTCCCAGATTGTCGTGCAAAGACGGGCGGGCAGAAAAACAGCAGTGAAAGCGCAATCAATCGGTACATTAGGCGGATCTCCGTTGCCAAGATAGACGCGGAAAGCCAACAACCGTTTCTAAATATTCTCTGGATTTTTTGGCTTGAGAAATGCAAATTTCAAGAACCGCGAACAACGCGATCTGTTCGCCGGCGTCTGAACAGCCGCGAACTCCCGCGGCGGCGGTCCTTCGCATAGAATCCAGTGGCCGGGACCACCGAACGCTCGAGGATTTCTACGTGGCGTATGGATGACTGCTCAGGACGAACCGTTGCGCCGCAGCGTTAGTCCCACGAACAGACTGACGAGTGTTGCTCCGGCGAAAAGAAAGAGGAAGGTGCCGGGCTCTGGCGTCGAGATGGGGGGAGGAGGGGGAATCACCGGAGTCAGCGGATGCACCGCCGGTGGAAAAATCGGCGGGAAAAATCCAGACCGAGGCGGTGTATTGGAACCGGAGGCTGGACCTGGCGGCAGCACCGCGTGGATTGGATTTTCCTGCGTTCCCGGATCGAAGTTGATGCCTTCTCCTGGAAGTAGTTGCGCCAACAGCGGCGGGAGAAATTCTGGAGTGCTCAATTCCTCAGTGCTGGGTTCGGTCACCGCTACTGGTTTTGCGGCGATGGCTGACAGGCGATTTCCGCAGCGCACGCGTGCAAGGTTTTCACCGTCTGAGAGCAAAGTTTCGCCGGCGGGAATCACCATGCGATTTTTGGTCCAGTACACCTGATTGTTGCGGCGATAAGAGACGTACATTTCCAGCGGCTTCGCAAGGCGAACGGTGTGGGCCGCCGCCATGTGAAAATCCGAATAATGGTGTGCCACCACGGCATCGTGAGAGGCAGCGGACTGCAGTTCGCGGGCATCGCGCACGCCACCAGGAACGATCGAATACGGAAAGATCGTGCGTTGCGATTGCGACGTCGCGGAAAGGTCGAGCAGTAACGGCGCGTTCTGCGCATAGGCGGGCAGCTGCGCTTGTTCGGCCGAATTATGACGGACGATTTTGATCGTCAAGAATGTGACGAGTAGCACTGCGGGAATGAACAGCATCGCTGCTCGTGCAAAAATGCGTGGAAGATGCGCAAAGCGAGATTCTCTTGCGGCGGGCGCGGGCAAGGTCGGGGTCCTCACAGTCACGGTACCAAGAGGCAATTGTGTTGCCGAACGGAAGCGTTGGAGTTGGGAGGAGGTGGCACGCCGTCCACGGCCAAAAACGAGCGAAAAGCGGGCGAAGCGGAAATGTTTTGCGCATATTACGGTCTTTTACCTAGAGATTGCCAGGAAATCGTTGTACATAACGGAAAATAATTTCCTGAATTTCATAGTCTCTCTGTGTTCCCAAATCGCTGAACAGTGTCACTTGAGGGACACGAAGGTGCTTTGGCGCGTCACCCATTTCTGTTGGGGGAGCTCCAGCGGAGAGAGTGGAGGGGGCCCCCACACTCTTTTTCCGTAAGTATGAGATCTAAAGGACTTAGCTGGCGCCTTCTGTAAGTGTTCATCCTAATCGACTTAAGGTTTCCCTTGGAATGATGCACTTGTGGGAGATCGCGTAAATATTGATTCTGCTGGACTTAAGACTATCGGACGCTGACAGCGATTTGCGCGGGGGAGATCGTGAAGGGAAGCACAAAGAGCCGGACGGCTCGATGGCGGTTTTGCATCGATTGTCAAAGAACGAACGCAGCCAGAGCCCGCAAAGAAATGCCGGCAGGATGCCGGCGCTAAAAAACACAAGGCCGCGGCGGGGAGCGGACGGGCTGGCCGCTGCTCGATTCCGACCGAACAGCGACATCCTCGCAGTGAGCAGTTGGCGCCACGCAGGCTGAAATTGAGGCGCGGCGTATAACACAGCGCGGCAGAGAGGAGGAGGCACAGAGTGCCCAGAGGCTAGAGCCGCAGGGACCAGGGCGGGGAGAAAGGCAGAGTACGCAGAGGCTCGCAGAGGAGGCGCGGAAAAAGACATAATGCGGTGCGCGAGACCATTTTGCCGCGATGTGTCCGTATTTCGGAATGAGTTTATCGCGGCGTCGGTTTGCTGGGACATAAGAGGGCACGATATATCGTGCCCCTACAAGATGAGGTGGCGACGATGCGGATGATAAGGATACGGGCGAATCGGGCGTTGTTAGTGTGTGGGCTGATCTGCGGACTTGCGAGGGCGGGGAGTGCGCTCGCGCAGGACACGTATGAGCAAGTGAAGGGAGCGGAAAAGCCAGTGGAAAAATCTGTAGAAAAAGACGATCAGAAGGTGAAGGCGGTGAAGTTTGGTAAGTTGTGGGACGGAAAAGGGAAGGTTTGGACTAACGCGATTGTGATTGTGGATGGGGAGCGAGTGCGGGAAGTGACTACGGATACGAAGCGGATTCCGGCGCAGGCGGAGGTGGTGGACCTGACGAAATACTTCGGGCTGCCGGGATTGATTGATGCGCACACGCACATGACGCTGTACACGGACGAGACGCCCGGCGTTCCCATGTTGAAGCAGATTGCGAACAATCCTCCGGCGGTGGAAGTGTTTTTGGCGCGCAAGGGCGCGATGCGTACTCTCGAAGCGGGCGTGACGACGGTACGCGATCTGGGCTCGGACCAGTACATGGACATTGCGATGCGGGACCTGATCAATCGTGGCGAGATGATCGGGCCGAGAATGTTTGTGGTCGGCTATGGCTTAACCGTCACAAGCACACCGTACAAGCCGGGACTGAATTTGCCAGCGGGCGGGATTGCTGATGGCGTGGCGGAAGTGCTGCGAGTAGTACGTCAACAAGTGGCGGCGGGAGTGGACTTGATCAAGTTGTTTGCGTCGACAGGAACGGACGACGACACAAGTGGATTTCAAACCTACGGTTACGAAGAGATTAAAGCGGCGGTGGATGCGGCGCATCAATTTGGGAAAAAGATTGCGATTCATTCGTACGGGCCGGATGGAGCGCGCGATGCGGTGCGGGCCGGAACGGATTCGCTGGAGCACGCGACGGACATGGACGATGCGACGATTGCGGAGATGGCGAAGCGCGGGACGTACTATGTGCCGACGATCGATCACAACCGCTACTACATTGAGAACGGAAGCAAGATCGGATACTCGCCGGGATTCGAGCCACGGTCACAGGCGTTCATCGCGCGGAATTTGGAGACGGCGCGGAAGGCGCATCGCGCGGGGGTGAAATTTGCCATGGGGTCGGACGCGGTCTACAGCATGTTCGGGCAGAACACGCGGGAGCTGGGATGGTTTGTGAAGGCGGGAATGAGTCCGGAAGAGGCGTTGAAGACCGCGACGAGCAACGCGGCGGAGTTGTTAGGCAAAGCAAACGAATTGGGAGCAGTGGCGCCGGGATACTTCGCGGATTTGGTGGCGGTCGAGGGCGATCCTACGGCGGATATTGGAGCGGTGGTGGAGAAGGTGAAGTGGGTGATGAAGGGCGGTCGGTGGTGGGTGGATCGGACGAAGGCGGTGCGGTGAATGGGGTTGGCTTTGCTGGCGCGCACGAGTGAGCGATACGCGAAACATCGGAGACATGCAGCAGATTTATTTATCTCTGACATGTATGCAATCAGAGCCAACCACGATTGGCGCGTCCCAAAGCCTCATCTTATTTCCTTGGTGAAATCAGAGGAGTTTCTCGATGCGGCGGTAAAGGATGAAGCCGAGGAATTATCTGCAAATGTCCTAAAGGTTTATGCGAAACACATAGGCGAGGTGGAAAAAGAGATCATGCGTGCGTTTAAGGACTCAGAATTCTACACCAGCCATGTGGACGGGGGATGTAGATGACATCAAAATTAAGCGTATCAAAATCGGCGAGCCATTCGTTCTTGGAGTGGGCGAGATGTCGGCCACAATCGCCATTGATGGCGAGGTTGAATACGTAGCCGATGTTAGTTATTTGAATGATGATGAAGGGACGGCGAAGACCACACGTGGTCGTACAGGCCAACCGCGTATTTCTCGACGTGAGCTGCAGTATGAATAAGACATTCCGCGTAACCGTCCTACCCAAAGCTTACGAACTCAAGTAAAGGCTGGGCCCCGCTCTCGCGTGTCGGCCCCAACTCAGTTCCCGAACCTGCGAACGCTGAAGGAGACGGGCAGGCCGACTACGATCATATGGACGATGAGGCCTAGAAGCACGTCATGAAGGGAGTAAGGGCCTTTGGCGTGAAGCGCGGAGAGCGGCAGCACGATGTAACTCATTACTAGCTCGACGGCCATGCCGTAGAACAAGCCGCAGACTAGCGGGTGCTCGGTCAGAAAAGTGAGCTTCCGGCTGGCCGCATAGTAAATGGCGGCTACCGACGTAGCAATGAAGAAGTGGAGCAGGACGCCCAGAATGTAAGTGGTGGGGCCTCCATGAAAAGCGGGCCTGCCGAGCAGGCCGGCGGCGATTACTAGCGGAACGCGACGGCCGAAGAGGATGAAGGCTTGGGTGAGGTCCAGAGTTCCGGCGATCAGGCCTCCTGCGATGATGGCTAGAAATGCGCTTCGTTTACCTGCAATCATGCGATGTCCTCGCTTTCCCTCGTTGCGCGGTCGGTATGAGGTCAGACGCGAGAAATCCTGAAGGGTGTGCTGAAACAGCTTCCATGGAAGAAGTCAACCCCAGGACCTAGGTTCACATGCCGAACCTGGGGCACCCTATGTGTTTTTTGGTTTTGCAGGACCAGGGCACACGAGCAGGGCTGAGGCAATGACGATTGACAAAAGAACAGCGGCTTCTCCGGTTAAGACCGGGATGCAAAAAACGCAAAATCCGCTGCTACATAAAAATTGCAGGCAAGGAAAGAGCAGGGCTCCCGACCGGTCGGGACAAGTGCCGTCCTGCACTACGTAGCGAAGAGAGATTCTCCTCATACAGGGCATTCGGAGAGGAAGCGGTCTTCACTGCGCAGGCCAAAGCGGAAGAAAGAATCGGCCTGCTTCGTTCAGAATGACGAGGCTGCGTGGTCCCCGTTCGGAGGAAGAAAGAATCCTTTCGGCATGGGCCTGTGCAGGCTGTCCATCAGGAGGGCACGATATATCGTCCCTGCGACCGAATGACAAGACGGCCCTATTCGAAGGTGATGATTACTTTGCCGCGGGCGTGCTGTTCGGCTAGATAGCGGATCGCTTCGGGGGCTTCACCCAATTTGTAGCACCTGTCGATTACAGGCGTTACCTTTCTGGCCTTCATCAGATCGTGCAGGACGGTCAGGTCCTGTTGGTTCAGTTTCGCAATAAAAAAGACGAACTTCTGGCTTATGAACCGTGACCATACAAGAGCTACGATCAAACGGGCCAAGAGACTGGTGATCCCACGACCGGTGTGGTGCCCGACCATGAGGACTATTCCCTTGGGATTTAAGAGGCGTCTGCAGGCTGACAACGAGTGGTTGCCAACGTTGTCGAAAATTATGTCGTAGCCCTTTTCATTCCTGGTTTCAGTTTTGGGATTCGCTTTAGTGAAATCTTCCTGAGTGTAGTCAATGACGTGATCCGCGCCGATGGCTCGGACCATTTCCACGTTTCTGGTACTGCATACTCCGGTGACTTCTGCGCCGAAGGACTTGGCGATCTGCACGGCGAAGGTTCCCACACCTCCGGCCGCACCGTTGATCAAGACCTTTTGCCCCGGCTGAATGTGTGCCCTATCGCGAAGACCTTGCAATGCGGTGAGTGCGGCTACAGGGGCGGACGCGGCTTGTTCGAACGTGATGTTGTCTGGCTTGATGACGACCGCCGACTCAGGAGCGCACAGATACTCGGCGAAGGCTCCTTTGCACATGCCGAACACCGCGTTGCCTGGTTTGAACTGGGTTACGTTCCTACCGACGGCTTCGACCTGGCCGGCCACATCAACGCCGGGTCGTTTGATTTTCGGTTTGCCCAGCCCGAGCAGTATGCGAAGGATGTACGGCCCACCTTTCATGAGGTGCGAGTCAAGTGGATTTGCGCCCGCCGCTCGGACTTTGATCAAGACTTCGTCGTCCTTGGGCAGGGGCTTTTCGACGTCCTCGATTTGGAGGACGTCTGGTGGCCCGTATCTGCGATAGATGGCGGCTTTCATTGGCGTTTCACTGCGGAGCAGGGCTCCCGAGCCGGTCGGGACAAGTGCCGCCCTGCACTACGTTAGGAAGAAGAAAGGGCGCCCGCAGCTAGTTTGGTTAGCTTTGGTGGTGAGACCACCAGTAGCACTAGACCGATGATGACAAACATGAGTACGCCAGTCAGCAGGTGGACGCGTTCGCTGATATCGCCGATCGCCTGCACGGCCATCGTGGCGGCGTGAGCGAAGCTCGACCAAGCGGCGAAGGCGATCAGGCTGCGATGCGCGGACGGGTTGCGCGACGCGAGCAGCAGGAAAACTCCCAGCGTTACGTAGATGGAAAGCATCATCTGGAGGGTCGGTTCGTTGCGCACCAGGAACAACAACGGGTAAATGGTGGCTACGAAGAGTAAACCCACGATGACTAGCACGACTTTTTGTGCGCGTTCTCGGATCATTGTGTCCTCCTTTTTACTGCGGGCGCCCGCAGGGCTGGGATAGCCGCAGCATAAATCGAAGAGAAATTCCTCGTCGCTTCGCTCTCGGAATGACGGCCCAATCTATGGCGTACGTCAGGACGCCTCCGGCTGGGCCGCGACCATCTTGTTTCGATAGGTACCTGAAAACCAAACGCGAAACACCCAGAAAATCAGTAAGACCAGCGGCAGCAGAGCCGGGATAAAGAGTACAGGCGATCCGCGCAGCCAGGAGGGGAAGACCTGTTGCTGTCCCAGAAAAAAAGAGCCGGTGGCGATGAACAGGCCGAAGCACATGCGCCAGAGATGGCGCACGATGCGTTTCGCGCCGAGGACGCCGCCGCGCAGTAGCATGCGTACGTCGCCCGCGGCAGCCAGCAGACAAACGGAACCCATAAAAAAGTGCATGCCAGCGGGAACTCCATATTTCGAACCGGTGGGGCTATGCAGCGCGTCCAGGCCATTGATCCAGCCGCCGATACCGATCGCCAAAGGAAGCAGAATCGCGGCCCAATCATACTTGCTCGTTTCGCCGTCCCTGCGCCTGGCGGTCAGCCATGCCGTGCCTATCAGGTAAAAGGTGAGGATGCCGCCGCCGATGTTGTTTGGTTGGTGCTTGATGATCGCCAGGTACGCTGCTGCTGCCGCCATGGTCAGCATCGCGGTGACGAAGACTCTTCCGGCCAGCGCGTGGCGTTGAGAACCTTTGCGGAAAGACAGGGCTACGGTGCCGGAGAGAATGCCGACGATTCCGCCGGCGATATGAACAGGCAGTAGGGGCGAATAGAGCATGGGCGCTTCCTTCTGGACCTATATACGGACGTCCCGGTGTGAGAGTTGCACTCGACGATAGGCAATCTGTTCCATTATTACGGCGGTGTTCATCATACTCGGTTCTTCCTGCACGAACCTGAATCAGGACTGCGCACGAATCAGATCGGTTCGCGATAGCGGCGTAACCGGACCGCTGCTGCGAGAAATGCCGCGGCGACGATTAGCCCGATCCACAGGCCTGGGCTGATCAAGAAGTTCCCGGGAGTGAGGTGTGTCATCGGATCCGTGGGGAAGACATCGGGCATCGTGTAGTCGATGGCTGGCGCACCGCCGATGATGCGGGAGCCCAGCATGGCGGCGAAATGCGAAGTGTGGAATACAATCTCCTCGACGCCGGCGATCGCAAGCAGCGGTAAGGCGGCCCACAGAAACGCTGCACGGCGCGCCCAGCCAGACACCAGCAGCAGCCAACAATAGATTGGCGCAGGCCAGAGCAGATGGGCCGTCAAAAGGTGGTAGAGCAGCAGCAGCGACATCTGGAACAACGGCAACTGCCTCCATAGGGTCACGACGCTGAAGCCGCTTCCCAGCAGCACCGCGCTGCTGCACAGCAGCATGATCAAGTGTGCGGCAACGGTAATGACGAAGGTGAGCAGCGGCAAAATGATGAGCGGAATGCTGGCCTTCGCCAGCACTGTGGTGAGATCGGAAACCGGCAGCGACTTCCAGAACAAGATGCTGCGATCGCGGCGCTCTCCGTGGAGCGCGTCAAGACAATAGAACACACTTACAAGAATTCCGGTGATCATCATTAGGCCCGCCACGATGTCGTACGGCGTGGCTATCGCTGCGCGCTGCATGCGCTGGGTCCAGCGCTAAGGCGGCGCGCATTTTGTGCGGCAGACCAATCAGGCTGAGCATGAAGCCGAAAAGAAAGACGGCGGCAGCCGCCAGCGGCGCGATGTAGATCGAACGGTTCTCCCACAATTCACGGCGCAGCGACCAGTACATTGGCCGAGTCGCGGAGACGGCCGCTGGAGCGACACTTTGCGCGGCGGTGCCTTGCGATTCCAGGGGAGATCCCGGCACGGCATTTGATGGCGTATTCATCGGGCCGCTCCTTGATAATTGCCCCGCGCCTGGGCGGCCTGATTGTCAATCATGTTACCAACCACCGCAACGAACAAATCGGCGATGCCGGGTGTGCGTACGTCGCCCAGATTGGAGAGTTGTTCGGCGAGTTGTTCGCTATTGAGACGATCGAACAGCAGGATGCTGCGACCGAGCGATTGGCGCTCGTGAAATGGTTTGAGCGCTCGAACCGCTGCGATCTGGTCGGGATTGACCATCACTTCCAGAAAGCGCGACTCCAATTCTTCCATGCTGCAATTGAACACAATGCGGCCGCGGTTGATGAACATGACATCGGTGAGGACATCCTGGATCTCTTCCACTTGATGCGTGGTCACGACAATGGTGCGGCTGCGATCGAAGTAGTCGTTCAGCAGGGAATCGTAGAACTGCTTGCGATAGAGGATGTCCAGGCCAAGGGTGGGCTCGTCCAATACGAGCAATTTCGCGTCAATGGCCATGACCACGGCGAGATGCAACTGGGCCACCATGCCCTTCGACAATTCCCTGACCTTGTTGGCGTTCCGGATGTTTGTCTTCGCAAGAAATCCTTCCGCCTTGGCGCGATCGAATCGCGGATGCACGCCAGCGACGTAGTCGAGCAACTGCCAAACCCTGATCCATCGGGGGAGCACCGCGACATCCGCTATGAAGGAGACATCGCGCATGAGCTGGTCGCGCTCGGTCCAGGGGTCGCGTCCGAGCACCCTCAGCTCTCCCTGATATGGGGTGAGGCCGAGAATCGCGTTGAGAGCGGTGGTCTTGCCCGCGCCGTTAGGGCCAATGAGTCCGAGGATGCGGCCCTCGTCGACGCGCAAATCGACGCCGTCCACTGCGACGGTTGTGCCGAAGGCCTTGCGGAGACCGTGTGCTTCTATGCATGCTGCCATGGATTCAGCGCTCCTCTTCTTGGGTTTTCGATTTCGAGCGGCGTTTTGCGGAACCGTTGAGCAGTTCTTCCGACGTGAGTCCCAGCCGCTGAATGGTCGAGGAAATCCGTGGCCATTCCTCGGCGAGAAATTTCTGGCGTTCGCTCTGCAGCAACAGAGCGCGCGCGCCGGCATTGATGAACATGCCCAGACCTCGTTTGCTCTCAACCAGCCCCTCGTCCACCAGTTGCTGATAGCCCTTCAGAACCGTGAGCGGATTGACGCGATATTCGGCCGCGACATTGCGCACCGATGGCAACGCATCACCTTCCTTGAGAACTGCGTCGAGTATCATGGCGACGACACGATCCCGAAGCTGGCGGTAGATCGGCTGATTGTCATTCCACTCACGGTCCATCTGGTTTTCCGAACCTCACCGAGGATTTGCCCGCGTCAGCTTGCCCGCCGTAGGTCAAAGTGTGCGTGGACGGGCTTGTCTCCGGGCATCATGTATGTCCAGTCCTCGATGTGGTGGTTGGCGTCAACGATCGTGAACACAGCGTGGTACATGTGTCCATGCTCATTGCTGCCGGAAAGATCGAGGAACTCGAATTCCACCTTCTTTCCGTCCGGCGAGACTTTGGCCGTCATGCGCGGACGGTTTCCGGCGTCACAATAATGAACCAGCGTGAGGCGACCGCTATCCACATAAAGCATTGTGACCGGATGGTCGTAACGCGTCGCATCCAACGGCGTTCCCGCCTCCTGCATTTCATGCACGAGCACGTTTCCCCTGGACGTCACGCGCAGCGAGACGTGTACGGGCTTGCTGGTGTCCATGTCGGCTTGCGGCGGGTCGAGGCTCACCGGGCCTTCCCAATTTCCCCCCAGAGTTTTCAATGTGTCGAAGGAGGTCTGCGCCTCGGACTTCGGAGCGAGAGTCTTGGGCTCGTCCATCTTATGCGCGTCGGACTGCGCGAAAGCCAGAGTGGAGAGCGACAGTAGAACAACGATGGACATCATAAGCCGAAGGGATTTCATGTTGATTGCTCCTTATTCAATTCCCGTTAGCGTTTCTCAGGTGTGAGCGATGACTTTGAGCTGCAACCTTGAGCTGCGACCGGTGTGTTATAGTGAACTACAACACCATCTCACATGCAAGCTTTATTTTGAGTTTTCTTTACGCTTCACGTCGTTCGATTTCCCGGATTCCCGCCTGACGGCTTCGCCGAAGATCGATAGCGGCGGCCAATGGTCGGGATCTACCAGAGCAAGCTGCTCGATGGAGGCACCTCCAATCCGGGACGCGAACGCGGCTTCGTGCTGATTAACGGCTCCTACAGCGGCTTCGATTTTCCTGGTTCGGCGTTGACGGATGGAAACGCCATCAGTGACGCCGGACTGATTGTCGGAGGCTATAACGACAGCAGCGGGAAGCGGCACGGTTATACCGCCGCGCTCAGGCAGAACTGAAACACCGGGCGACTCAGAAATTCTACAAGTGGTTGAAGACTAACCTCGAGCCATGGTAGCGGGACAGATACAGAATCAGAGATTAGAAGAGCAGAGCCGGTTCGAACCCTTTGCTGGGACGGCCGTAGGCCTGCTACCCATTCTTTAGCCAAGTCGTCTAGATGTTCAGCTCTCAAGACACAACCGTAAGTGGGCGAGAGGCTACAACGCAGATGATTACTCGAAGAGAAGCGGTCCGGCTGTTGGGTTCGGCGTCAGCTGGGGCGTGGTTTGCGGCGCAAAGAAGTTTTGGATTTTCGATTACGTCCAGAGCCGCTGGGGCGGCGCTGAGCCAGGATGGCAGTCCTTCGCTCGCGCCCGGATCTCCTATGTCACCGGAGCGGATCGCTTTGATTGAAGCGTTCAAGAAACAGTCCGAGGGACTGGAAAAGAACTATGAGGCGCGCACCCATAAGAGCGACCTGGTGATGCCATACCGGCTGTTCCGGCCCGAGGCAACGGGGAAGCTGCCGTTGGTGATGTATCTGCACGGCAGCGGCGGGCTGGGCGAAGACAACTTGAAACAGTTGGGTCTGGGAAATATTTTCGGCACGCGCGTCTGGCTGCTTCCGGAGAATCAGAGGCATTTTCCTTGTTTCGTAGTCGTGCCGCAGGCCGATCGCGCATGGGTGAAATACGATTTCTCGCAGGACAAGATCTTGCCTGGCTTGGGAGACGGGGCTCGGTTGGCGCTGGAGATTATCGACCGCTTGCAGCATGAGTTCGCGCGCGAGCAATCGATCGACGAAAGGCGAATTTATGTGACGGGACAATCCATGGGTGGATCAGGGACCTGGCATTTAACTGCGCAACGTCCAAAACTCTTCGCAGCGGCGGTGCCATGCTGCGGGGCGGACACAGAGGAAGATGCCACAGCGTCGCTGGGCACGCCCTTGTGGAACTTTCACGGGGGCTCTGACAAAAACGTTCCCGTGGAGTTCTCGCGCGAGCGTATCGCAGCGCTGCGAAAAGCAGGAGGCCGGCCCATTTATACGGAGTACGTGGGTGTAGAGCACAATGTGTGGCAGTGGGCTTACACCGAGCCGGAGCTGGTGAAGTGGGTGTTCTCGCAGCGGCGTGACTAAAGGAAAGGCAACTCGGAGGCTAGAATTCGTCGTGGCTAACCGGAGTGGGAGCGGATTGCGCTAGTGCCGTATCTCCGCTCCTTGCCGGCACTAGGACTAAGGCTTGGCGGTATCAGAAATCCCGGTCGGAGAGCCGCTGCGTTTCGAATTCGCTGCTGCGCTCTGAAGGGAATGGCTTGAGGCTGGAAACTTGAACAAGTGCTCGCCGGTCTGGATTTTGGCAAGGAAATGCTGATCGCCAGAGAGCACGAAGGTGAGCGCTGGTCGATCCTGCGACACGTCGTCGACCTCGCTGGACGTGGTCAAGATAGATGAGCGACCGTCAACGCTGCTAATTAGCAACTGTCGTTGGTCGCTGTCGGCGACTCGCTCGACTCGGTAGGTTCCGGCAGTTAACGTTTTGCCGGACACGACGAAATCGTAAGGAATGTTCACGACCAGGTGATCAATCTCTTGGCTTTGAGCTACAGCTCCCAAAGAAGCCGCGGCAAAAAACGGCGCGAAAAATCGAAAGTAATTCCGTTTCATTATTTCTCCTTTTTGCTTGGAGAGCGTTGTTGTGCACCGCTCGCAGCCCGACTTCACGGCCGCGATCAACAACTTTTCGCTTGCCCCAAACGTGTATTTCATCAGACGCAGCTTTCATTCGAGGCGTTAGAGAGGGCGCGTAAAGCTTGTGTAACTGCATTGTTACTTTTTACCGGAGAAAAAATGCTAAGCGCACGGAGCGTGAGTAGTAATGCGCGAGAGGTGTGGCAGTGCGATCGAGGCAGAAGGCCCTTCTTGAGTCAGAACGCGCTTGCACGCTGAGAGATGATCTATCGTCCAGCGATAGATTAGAGAATGAAGAATGGAGGCCAAGCTTACTTGGTTTCGACGCGCCAGGTGTCGCCGTCGCGTAGGGGTTTGGCTAGATCGCCTGTGCCGCGCGGAGGCTTAGTCTTAAGGGCGAGGACTCCGTCGGTCGTGCTGGTCGCGGCGTTGCAGACGACGAAGGGCACGGGAACCCCGTGCCCTTCGTGGTTACGACAACCTTGTGTGCAAAGTAGACTTCGTGCTTACGGCGCTGGACGCAAAGCTGGGGTTCGGTTGCGAAAGCGGAGAAAACCAAGGCCGCCGATCGCAAGAACCGAGCCTGCGAGCAGGCCAAGGACGGAAGGCTCTGGCGTCGTGGTTGGCGGAGTTGGATCGCCGGACCCGACAGTGCCGCCACCGGACGTGAGCGGAATATTGATGGTTGCGGTACCGAACGTGGTTCCGGCGAGATTGGACACGCCGAGCGTTGTGGACAGGGTGGCCGCTGTCTGGGCGTCTAGCGAGAGTACTCCGCCGTTGCCGATGTCAAACAGCGTGACGCCATTCATTTGCGTATTGCCAAAATGAACGTTGCCGCTGAGTGTGTCCGTGGATGTGTTGATGACTAAGTTGCGGAAAGTGATGGTGGTTGAGCTTCCGGTCAGCGAGAAGCCGGAGCCGTCGGAATTAAAGATGTCGCCCGTTCCGCTGATGGTGCCATGGGTGATCGGGAACGTAAGAGTTCCAGTGGTAGCGTCAAAGCTGGCTTGCCCGAGCGGGCTCAGGGACAGACCCATACTGGTGAGCGTCGTCACTGTGGAGGCGTTAAGAACCACGGTGGTGTCGCCGGGAACCGAATCGGCGCGAGTTGACGCGGGAGTCAGAAACAGGAGCAACGCCGCGCACAGCATGAGTGCTACGTAGAGCGATTTTTGCATTAGGTCCCCTTGAGAGAATTAAAAGTCAAACCACTGCGTCTGGGTGAAGAGCACGCTGACTTGGGCGAAGAGCACTCTGAGGCACAACGTAGAATAAAAAAGCGAGGACAAGGGCGTCAACGGGTAGAAGCCTGTAGCACATAACTCAAACAAAATAGAGCGTTTAGCGCGACTGTGCCGTCACGCGTCGCCAGAATGACGACGCTGACGGCATGCAATGGGTGACGAAGGGTTGGCTAACGGGCTTCGACGCGCCAGGTGTCGCCGCCGCGTAGGAGTTTGGCGAGGTCGCCGGTGCCGCGCTTCGCTTGGACGTCGGCGATTTGCTGGTTGATGACGTCTTCGTAGCGCGGGAGATCGTCCCAGGCGCGGAGGACGCCGATCGGAGTAGGAAATCCTTCGCGGTGCTCCATGTGAGAGAGAAGGAAGGCGTAAGAGGGGCGCGGGTGATGGGCGTCGTGGATTACCAGGTCAGATTCGGTGATACCGTTGCCCAGCTGAACGACTTCAATGTCGCCATCGGATTTGCGACGGATGCCTTTGTCGCGGTTCTTGCCGAAGATTAGTGGCTTGCCGTGTTCGAGTTGAATGACGTGTTCGCTGCGGGCGTCCTTTTCGGTGATCCCGGTCCATGCGCCGTCATTGAAGATGTTGCAGTTTTGCAGGATTTCGACGAAGGCGGAGCCTTTGTGTGCGGCGGCGTGTTTGAGCGTGTCTTTCAGGTGAGCCTGGAAGACATCTACCGAGCGCGCGACGAAAGTTGCTTCGGCGCCGATGGCTAGCGAGATTGGATTAAACGGGCGGTCGAGCGAGCCGTACGGAGTGGACTTGGCCTTTTTGCCGATCTCGGAAGTCGGGGAGTACTGGCCTTTGGTCAAGCCGTAGATGCGGTTATTGAAGAGCAGAACTTTTAGTCCGACGTTGCGGCGGAGCATGTGGATGGTGTGATTGCCGCCGATGGAGAGAGCGTCGCCGTCGCCGGTGGCGACCCAGACTTCCAGGTCTGGGCGAATGGCTTTGATGCCGGTGGCTACGGCGGGCGCGCGGCCGTGGATGGTGTGAAAGCCGAACGTGTTCATGTAATAGGGAAAGCGGGAGGAGCAGCCGATGCCGGAGACTACGACGAAGTTTTCGCGCTTGATGCCAAGATCGGGGAAGACTGCCTGCACGGCGGCGAGGATGGCGTAGTCACCGCAGCCGGGGCACCAGCGGATTTCCTGATCGGTCTGGAAGTCTTTTTTTGTGAGGACGGGCAGTGTTGCGGTGGTCATGACGAACGGTGCTCCATTTCTAATCTCGAGTCATTAGACCAATCGAAGAGAGATTCCTCGCTTCGCTCGGAATGACGATATAAATAACGCGACGCAAACTACGAGACCAGTTCGGCGATTTTTTGCTCTAACTCGGATTGCTTGAACGGGCGGCCTTGAATTTTGTTGAGGCCGATGGCGTTCACCAAATATTTTGCGCGCAGGAGCCACAATAGTTGGCCCATGTTTAATTCGGGCACCAACACTGTTTTGTAGCGCTTTAAGACTTCGCCCAGATTTGCCGGCAGCGGATTTAAGTGGCGCAGATGGACGTGGCCGATGCGATGGCCCAGTTCGCGTTGCGCTTTCACGGCGGCGGTGATCGCGCCGTGCGTGGAGCCCCAGGCTACGATCAGCAGATCGCCGTCGGGATCGCCTGCGGCAACGATGTCCGGAATATCTTGAACAATAGCTTCGACTTTTGCGGCACGGATGCGAACCATGTTTTCGTGGTTCAGCGGCTCGTAATTGATGTTGCCGGTGCCGTCCTGCTTTTCCAGGCCGCCGATGCGGTGTTCGAGGCCGGGAGTCCCAGGAACGGCCCACGGCCGCGCGAGAGTGTCGGGATTACGGCGATACGGTTTGAAGTCAACCGGATCGGAAGCAAATTTCACTTTGAAGTCGGGGATGGAATCGAGGTCCGGAATGCGCCAGGGTTCGGCACCGTTCGCCAGATAACCGTCGGAAAGAATGATGACCGGGACCATGTATTTTACGGCGATGCGCGAGGCTTCTACGGCGGCCCAGAAGCAATCGCTCGGCGTGGCTGGAGCGATGATGGGGATCGGCGCTTCGGAGTTGCGACCGAAAAGAGCTTGTAGCAAATCGGCTTGTTCGGTTTTTGTCGGCAGACCGGTGGACGGGCCACCTCGTTGAATGTCGCAAACCACCAAGGGAATTTCGACCGCGACGGCGAGTCCCATGGCTTCCGTTTTGAGAGCCATACCCGGGCCGGACGTGGTGGTGATGGCAAGCGCGCCAGCGTAGGCGGCGCCGATGGCAGAGGTGATGGCCGCAATTTCGTCTTCGGCCTGGAAAGTAATGACGCCGAAGTCTTTGTACTGCGAAAGTTCGTGAAGAATGTCTGACGCCGGAGTGATCGGATAGCTGCCCTGAAAAAGTTTCAGGCCGGATTTTTGCGAGGCGGTTACAAAGCCCAGCGCGAGCGCCTGATTGCCGCTCATATTGCGGTAGAGGCCAGGCTCGAGTTGCGCCGGCGGAATTTCGTAGCTGATTTGAAAGGCTTCAGTCGCTTCGCAGTAAGAGTAGCCGGCCTTCATGGCCAGCTTGTTGGCTTCGACGAGCAGCGGCTTTTTGGAAAATTTCTCGTCGATGTAGCGGGTGGTGCCGTCCATCGAGCGGTTGTAGAGCCAATAGCACATGCCGAGCGCGAAGAAATTTTTGCAGCGACTGACGGACTTGGCGTCGAGACCAAGATGCTCGAGAGCAACCTTGGTGAGGCGCTCGAGTTCGACGGAGAAGAGGCGGTACTTGTCGAGCGAATGATCTTCCAGCGGATTGGACGTCATTTGCGCTTTGCGCAGATCGGTTTCCGCGAAGGCGTCGGAATTGACGATCAGGATGCCGTTGGCCTTGAGGTCGGCAATGTTCATTTTGAGTGCGGCAGGATTCATGGCGATCAGGACGTCGACAGCATCGCCGGGGGTATAGATTTCGTTGGATGAAAAATGGAGTTGATAGCCGCTGACCCCTGGAAGCGTTCCCGCAGGCGCGCGAATCTCCGCGGGGAAATCGGGGAAGGTGGCGATGTCATTGCCGTAGAGGGCGACAGTATTGGTGAACTGGCTGCCGGTGACTTGCATACCGTCGCCGGAGTCTCCGGCAAATCGGATCACGGCGCGGTCAATGACCTCGCGCTTGTGCTTAGGCAGCGGAATATCGGTGGTCGTGGCCATGCTTCGTTGCAACTCCCTTGAGTGTCAGCCTGAAAATGCAGCCTCCCAAAACTCGCAAATCCCCCGTGGAGGCTGGCCCGCCTGTAGCAGATAAGCCTGCTTTATGGCAGGCAAGCTCTTTCTGAGGCGCCTAGTAAATAAGATGCGGCGACCGTACTCGGCGGAACAGCATGCAAGTTGGAAGCTGAAGCGGACCGCCAGGAGCCTGGATAAAAATGATAGCACAGCGCGGCGAAGCAAGTACGAAGGTGCGGGGAGAGTCAACAGGGCGCTCGAATCGCTGAATGATCAAAATCGTACAAAGTATAAGCATACAAAAGTACAAGCCGGCCAAGATTTGCCAACTAAAGCGTCGGATTTTAGGGTGAATCGACAGAACTCTGGGAAGCGAGATCGGCGGCTTGGTAAAACTCGCGACGAGCGATCAAGAGTGTGACAACGATGGCGATGGGAATAAGCAGGCCGATCAGGCTGAAGTAACGCGAGTAATGGAGCATTTGCTCGGTGTTGGAAGGGAAGTTGGGTAAGCTCATTTTCTCGAAAACTGCGCGAACGTTGGCCTCGAAGGACGGACTCGACATCGTATAAATGGCGTTGATGCAGGCCAAAAGTTGGCTGGCGATGGTGAGAGGATAGCTCCAGCGTTTGAGGAGCAAGAGTCCAACTCCAGGAATCGAGATGAGCGCGAGATTGAACGCGTAAACGGCCATCGCGGCGGGACCGAAAAATACTTTGCCAAAACACATTGCAGGAACCGAACCGGGCAGGAACGGGATGAAGGGGATGACGAGTACAAAAGATCCCAGATACCAGCCGACAACACGAATGGCCAGTGGACATTTAGGATTGTTGAATACGGACAGGATGGATGGAGCGCGTGGCGTTTGAAGCGCAGCGAAATCGTGAAATTGCGCGGCGATGGAAGGGCGCGTGAAAAGTACCAGCCACCAAACTGAAATTGCGGTGGGAATGCCGTAAATGAATGCGAGGATCGCGGTCAAAAGTTCACGGGAGACTCTGGGGTCGGCTGGCGTTGAGACAAAAAGCGTTACAAATATCACGGCGATTCCCATAACGCCGAAGAAAAGCATTAAACCCGCGACCACCAGGAGCGAGACGCGCGCCCAGTTGCGCAGGCGAATGAGTTGAATGCCAACGGCGACAACGAAAAGCGCGCAAAGACAAGCGAAGATCCAGAAAGAAATGAGTATGAGCCGGATGTAGGCGGGGAAGGTCGCGCCGGCGGCGAATCGCGGGGACAAAGAAAAAAGAATTATTGAAGCGAGGCTGGAAAAAACCCCCAATACGCCGCCGAGAATGGCAAAAATGCCTGCGACGATAATGGAAACGGAGGCACGCGGGGCGGCGGGTGACATGCACAAGTCTTATAGCAGGGAGACTAGCGGCAAGGAAAGAAATTGGGACACAAACGGTGCTTGACAGTTCGCTTTATATTCGCCTAGAGTGGTGCTGATAGCAGGCGCGTGCTGAAAAACACGCGAACCAAGATGGCCACCTAAAGGTAACTGCTACAAAGGCAAAGAAAGTACGCCGGCATAAAGCCGCTGCTACGACGGCCCAGAACGGAAAGAACGGCAAAATCATGGCGCACAGGCAAGAATGCTTGTGCCACTGGAGGCTAACCCATGGCCCTGACCAAGAGACAGAAAGAAGTGTTGGACTATCTGGTGGCGTTTGAAACCAAGCATGGATACGCGCCTAGTTTTGAGGAGATCGGTAAGGGGCTGAAGCTTACGTCACTGGCGACGGTGCACAAGCACATCACCACCTTGGAGAAAAAAGGATTTATCCGGCGCGGCTATAACCAGAGCCGGTCGATCGAAATTGTGCAGTTACCGAAATCGGTGAAGGATCAGGTTGCGGAGCGCAGGATTCAGGAATTGCCGCTACTGGGAAGAATTGCGGCTGGCCGGCCGCTGGAAGCGATGGAAGAACGCGAAACGTTTTCCCTGGGAGATTTTGCGCGGGGCGGAAATTCGTTTGTGTTGCAGGTGAAGGGAAGCTCCATGATCGAGGATCACATCATGGACGGCGATTTTGTGGTGTGCGAACAGACGCAGGTGGCGAATGCGGGCGATATTGTCGTGGCGTTGGTGCGTGGCGATGAAGCGACGCTGAAGCGCTTTTATCGCGAAGGGCAGGGGAAAGTCCGTTTGCAGCCGGCGAATTCGGAAATGGGGCCGATTATTGAGGCGGCGAGCGACGTGAAGATTCAGGGGCGGGTGATCGGCGTGCTGCGGAAATACTAGCGTACCAAGAACGAAATAAAGACGAAATGAACTAACGAAATAGCGAAGAAACGATGCGCCAGCCGTGCGACGCTGTAAGTAATCTGTTGGTCAGTCTACCGGGTTCTCTCTATCCCGAAATTACGCGAATGGACGATACACTCTGAGATATCGCGGCGTTGGTGTGGGTGCGACAGTTGGGTGTTTGCTCTTTGAAAGGCGGACGGGATTGAATTCAAAATGGGGGATTTTGCGCCGGCTGAGGGAAGCGCTCGCGTTTTTTGTCATGTTTACAATGATTTTGGCCGTGCCGGAAAGAGCCGAAGCGTATTCGGTGATGTCCCACCAGGCAATCATTGACGTAGTGTGGGAATCGAGTATGAAGCCGGCCATCCGCAAAAGATTTCCAAACGCCACCGAGGAGGAGATTAACCGTGGACAGGCCTATGCGTATGGTGGCGCGATCATTCAAGACCTGGGGTACTACCCGGGCGGCAATCCGTTCTTCAGCGATTTGACGCATTACGTGCGCAGCGGCGATTTTGTGCTGGCATTGTTGCGCGATGCGCAGGACGTGTACGAGTATTCGTTTGCGCTGGGAGCGATGGGGCACTACGCCGCGGACAACAATGGACATCGCATCGGTGTTAACCGCGCGGTGCCGATTTTGTATCCGAAGCTGAAGAAGAAATACGGAGATTCCGTTACCTATGAAGAAGACAAACTGGCTCACATCAAGACGGAGTTCGGATTTGACGTGCTGGAAGTAGCGAAAGAGCGGTACGCACCGGAAAGCTACCACGATTTTATTGGTTTCGAAGTTGCGCCACGCGTCCTGGATCAGGCATTCCAGGAAACATACGGCCTGGATTTGAAAAAAGTTCTGAACAACCAGGATCGCGTGTTCGGCTCCTACCGGCATGCGGTGAGCGATTTGATTCCTAGAGCAACGCGTATCGCGTGGAACTTGAAAAAGGACGAAATTCAGAAAGATGAACCAGGAATCACGAAGAGTAAATTTCTCTACAATTTGCGGCGTTCGAATTATGAAAAGGAATGGGGCAAGGATTATACGAAGCCGAAATTCAGCGACAAGGTGCTGGCGTTTATATATAAATTGTTGCCGAAGATCGGGCCACTGAGAGTGTTGCAATTCAAGACGCCAACTCCGGACACGGAGCAGATGTTCGAAAAAAGCTTCAACGACACGCTTGACCAGTACCGGATGCTGCTGAAGGAAGAGCGTGAAACCGATACGCCTTCGGTGACCAACGACAATTTCGATGTGGGCGAGGTGAGCGCTCTGGGACAGTATCACCTCTGCGACACTACGCATGCCAAGCTTCTCGATAAGCTTGCGGAGCAGAAATTTTCCGGGTTGACTCCGGAGATTCGGGCCGAGTTAGTGGATTTTTTTCGCGCGCCAAGCACTTCCTTTGTCATGAACAAGGACAAGAAGATTTGGGCCAAGGTGCCGTCGGAATTGGAACAACTGAAGAACGCCCCGGTTGAGCAGAAAACGGCGAGTGTGGGCGAGTGATCAGTTGTCGTAACTCCTGTCGTCAGCGTATGCCTTTGTATGCAAAAGACGAGTTTGATTCATTAAAAAAACTGCTGTAGCGCCACCCATCCGGCGTGAAAGAATGTTCGGCTGCGCCGAGGTGCGCAGAGCGAGCCATGCCTAAGAGCAAGCCCATTCGAAAATTAATGGCAGCGAATCGCAGCGAGATCGCCATACGGATATTCCGCGCGGCGAACGAACTCGGTTTGCGGACCGTGGCCGTGTATTCGAAAGAGGACCGGCTGGCCCTGCACCGGTTCAAGGCGGACGAGGCGTATCCGATCGGGGAAGGCAAAGGGCCGGTCGAGGCATATCTCGATATTGCGGGGATCATTGCGCTTGCAAAAGCCAAGGGCGTGGACGCCGTTCATCCTGGATATGGTTTTTTGTCGGAGAATCCAGCGCTGGCGAGGGCTTGTAGGAAAGCGGGAATTACTTTTGTAGGGCCGACGCCGGAGCTTTTGGAATTGTTGGGCGATAAGACTGCAGCGCGTGGATTGGCCATTGCTGCTGGTGTGCCGGTGCTGCCGGGAACCGAAAAGCCGGTCAAGAATTTTGCCGAAGCGAGGAAAATCGCAGCGGCCATTGGTTACCCGGTGATGGTAAAGGCCGCGATGGGTGGCGGCGGCCGTGGCATGCGCGTCGTGCGCACGGAGTCCGAACTGGAAGCGCGGCTGGAAGAGGCGCAGAGCGAAGCGCAGTCGGCGTTCGGCGATGCCAGCGTGTTTCTGGAAAAGTTTCTGGCGCGTGCGAAGCATCTGGAAGTGCAGATTCTTGCCGACGCCCGCGGAAATCTGTTGCACCTGTACGAAAGAGACTGTTCGGTGCAGCGGCGTCACCAGAAAGTGGTGGAGGTTGCGCCAGCGGCCAATTTGCCGGCCAGCGTGCGCAATGAATTGTGCGACGCGGCTGCGCAGCTTGCGCGCAAAGCGAAATACGTCAATGCCGGCACGGTGGAGTTTCTGTACGACGTGGATTCGCAGAAATGGTTTTTCATCGAAGTGAATCCGCGGATTCAGGTCGAGCATACAGTCACCGAGATGGTGACGGGAATTGATTTGGTGCGCGCGCAAATTCTGGTGGCGCAGGGGCATTCGCTACACGATGACACAATGCGGCTGCCGCGCCAGGAAAGCGTGCCGCTGTACGGAGCGGCGCTGCAATGCCGGGTGACGACAGAAGATCCAGAAAAACATTTTGCGCCGGACTACGGAAAAATTTCCACGTACCGATCGCCGGCGGGATTTGGGATTCGACTGGATGGCGGAACGGCTTATGCCGGAGCTTCGCTTACGCCGTATTACGATTCGCTGCTGGTGAAGGTGACGGCGTGGGGCACGAACCTGCCGGAAGCGTGCCAGCGGATGGACCGTGCGCTGCGCGAATTTCGCATTCGCGGAGTGAAGACGAATATTCCGTTCGTGGAGAACGTCGTCAATCACGCGAAATTCCGAGCGGGTGATGTGACCACATCGTTTCTGGATGAGCATCCGGAATTATTCAAATTTCCCAGGCGCGGCGACCGGGCGACGAAATTGTTGACGTATCTGGGCGACGTAATTCTGAACGGCAATCCGGAAGTAAAAGGGAAACACATGCCAGCGAGTTTCGAGGTCGCGGCCGTTCCTGCGGTGTCAATCGCGCAGCCGAAAGCTGGCACCCGGCAATTACTGCAAAAACATGGACCGAAGAAGTTCGCTGAGTGGGCGAAGAAAGAAAAGCGGCTGCTGATTACCGATACGACTTTTCGCGATGCGCATCAGTCGTTAATGGCCACGCGGGTTCGAACCTATGACTTGCTGGCGACCGCGCCTGCGGTGGCGGAGCGGTTGCCGGACCTTTTCAGCATAGAGATGTGGGGAGGGGCGACGTTCGACGTGGCGTTGCGATTTTTGCATGAAGATCCGTGGCAGCGATTGCGGCAATTGCGCGGGACGATTCCCAACATTTGTTTTCAGATGTTGCTGCGCGGAGCAAATGCCGTCGGCTACGCATCTTATCCCGACAATGTGATTCGCGAATTCGTGCGCGAAGCGCACGCCGAGGGCATGGACATTTTCCGGGTGTTCGATTCGCTGAATTCCATCGAGAATATGCGCGTTTCACTGGACGCGGTGCTGGAAACGGGCGGCGTGTGCGAAGCGGCGATCTGCTACACCGGCGACATTCTGGACAGCAGCCGGCCGAAATATTCACTGAAATATTATGTGGCGCTTGCGAAGCAACTGGAAAAGCTGGGCGCGCATTTTCTGGCGATCAAGGACATGGCCGGACTGTGCAAGCCGTACGCGGCGTTTGAACTGGTGAAAAAGTTAAAAGAAGAGATTGCGCTGCCGATTCATTTTCATACGCATGATGCCAGCGGCATCAACGCATCTTCTATTTTGAAAGCGGCCGAGGCTGGCGTGGATATTGCGGACGGCGCAGTGGCGTCAATGAGCGGCGGAACCAGCCAGCCAAACTTGAACGCGGTTGTCGCGTCCTTGCGGAATACGCCGCGCGACACCGGACTCGACCTCGAAATGCTGAATGAGTGTTCGGATTATTGGGAAACGGTGCGGACATATTATCTGCCATTCGATTCGGGGCCGAAGTCCGGCAACGCGCGGCTCTACGAGCATGAAATTCCCGGCGGGCAGTATACGAACTTGCGCGAACAAGCCGTATCCATGGGGATGGGCCATCGCTGGAGGCAGGTGGAACAGATGTACGCCGAAGTGAATCAATTGTTCGGTGACATCGTGAAAGTGACGCCGTCGAGCAAGGTGGTCGGCGACATGACGTTGTTTCTGATGGCCAAGGAGATGACGCCGGCTGATGTGTTGAGACTCGATGAAAGGCACGACGTCGCATTTCCCAATTCCGTCGTGGAAATGTTTTCCGGCGTTCTGGGCGTTCCGCCAGATGGCTGGCCGAAGAAAATCCAGAAAATACTGTTGCGCGGAGCAAAACCAGTCAAGGGCAGGCCCGGCGCAAGTATGCCCGCGATAGATTTCGGAGCGGAGAAAGAATCGCTCGAAAAGAAGACCGGTCACGCGATTTCGAATGAGGACTTGCTGAGCTATCTGCTGTACCCGGAAGTGTTCGCGAAGTTCGATAAATTCCGGCAAGCACATTCCGATGTGAGTGTGCTGCCCACGCCGGCTTTCTTCTACGGATTGAAATCGGGCGAAGAAATTACAGTCGAGATCGAAGCCGGCAAAACATTGATCATCAAGTTCATGACTGCGAGCGATCCGCATCCCGATGGCACCCGGACGTTATTTTTTGATTTGAATGGCCAGTCGCGCGAAGTAAATGTCCGCGATAAGGCTTTGCGCGTGATGGAACGCGCGCACCCCAAGGCTGATCCCGCGGAGGCTGGACAAGTCGGCGCGACCACGGCGGGCGTCATCACCGGAATTGCGGTGCAGCTGAACCAAAGCGTGGAGCGCGGTGTTAAACTGATGACATTGGAAGCGATGAAAATGCAATCGAACATTTATGCGCCGATCGCCGGCCGAGTGACCAAATTGCTGGTCGCGCCGGGACAGAATGTGGAAGCCAAAGACCTGCTTGTGACAATCGCGCCGTGAGCGACGGACAACTCCGCAGACACGAAAAATTCCGATCGAAGTTCCTGCGCAACCAGCGAAACCTGGTTGTGTACTTGCCGCCCAGCTATCAGGAACAGCCGCAGCGCCGCTTTCCCGTCCTTTATCTGCACGACGGACAAAATCTTTTTGACGGCTCGACATCGTTTATTCAGGGACAGGACTGGCATGTTGGAGCGACGGCCGACACCGAGATTCATGCGGGCCGCGTGGAGTCGCTAGTAATCGTCGGAATCTATAACACCGGAAAATCACGCATTCAGGAATACACGCCGACACGAGTTCCACGCCTGGGTGGTGGCCGCGCGGACCGTTACGGACAATTTCTGCTGGAAGAAGTGATGCCCTTCATGCAACGCGAATATCGGGTCGATGGCGGTCCGCAGCGAACCGGCATCGGCGGTTCATCACTCGGCGGATTGGTATCTTTGTATTTGGGACTGTCGCGGCCTGACGTCTTCGGTAAAATTGCGGCGCTGTCTCCCTCAGTCTGGTGGAATCAGCGGGTGATCCACACATTTGCGGCAGCCATGAACCTCGAATCGCGGCCGCGCATCTGGCTGGATATCGGAACGCGCGAAGGTCCGCGCATCGTCGAGGATGTGGAGCGATACCGTGACATCTTGTTGCGCCGCGGCTGGCAATACGAACGCGACTTGCACTACGAACGCATCGAAGGCGCCGAACACAACGAAGCGGCCTGGGCGCAGCGGGTAGGTCCCTTCCTGCGGTTTTTGTACCCCGCCGGATAAAGGCGGGTTATACTTCGCGGCCTCACAGACCTCGGGGAGGTGCAGCTTGCCCGAAGAGCAGCCACTCACAATTCTTTGCGTCAGCTCGTACGAAAAAGGCCAGGAATTCCTGCGCACCTGCAAGGAGATGGGCTGCCATGTTTATCTTTTGACAGTGGAAAAACTGCGTAATGCCGACTGGCCGCGCGAAGCGATTGACGAAATGTTTTTCATGCCGGAAGAGTTGCCACTGCCTGGACTCTTAAACGCGGTGAGCTACGCAGCACGCACGCGCAAAATCGACCGCATCGTGGCGCTGGACGAATTCGACATGGAAAATGTGTCGGCAATCCGCGAGCACCTGCGCATACCGGGAATGGGACTGACGACGGTCCGATCCTTCCGGGACAAGCTGGCCATGCGTGCCCGTGCGAGAGAAGCCGGAGTTCTCGTGCCGGAATTCGTGCATGTGCTGAATCACGACGAGTTGCGCGAGTTCATGGTTCGCGTGCCCGCGCCGTGGCTGCTGAAACCGCGCTCGCAAGCCTCCGGCATCGGCATGAAAAAGATCCATCAACCCGACGAACTGTGGCCCTGGCTGGATAAACTAGGTGATGAACAATCGCACTTCCTGCTGGAAGAATTCGTCCCCGGCAGCGTATTTCACGTGGACAGCGTGGTGAGCGAAAGGGAAGTATTGTTTGCGGATGCGCACGCTTATGGAGTTCCACCACTGGATGTTTCTCATGCAGGCGGAGTCTTCACCAGCCGAACGCTCGAACGCAATTCTCAAGACGTGAAAACCTTGCAAGCAGTGAATAAGAATCTGATCGAGTCCCTTGGGCTTTTGCGCGGGGTCACACACGCGGAATTTCTGAAGGCAAATGCCGACGGCAAGCTGTATTTCATTGAGATCGCGGCGCGCGTCGGTGGCGCATACATTTCCGATGTTGTTGACGCGGCGAGCGGCATCAACCTGTGGCGCGAATGGGCCAGGCTGGAAGTGGGAGCAGGAAAAATGCCGTACACGCTTCCACCGCAACGCAGCGATTACGCCGGCGTAATCGTTTCGCTGGCTCGGCAGGAAGAACCAGATACCTCTGCCTATACCGATCCTGAGATTGTCTATCGTGTGAAAAAGTATCATCACGCGGGATTCGTAGTGAAGTCACCTGATGCGACACGCGTCAAAAATCTGCTGGAGAATTATTCGCGGCGTTTCATCACGGATTTTCTTGCCACACAGCCGGTGCCGGACAAGCCATCGAGTTAGATCGTCTCCATTACTCGGCTCAGCACTCATCCCTTCGCTCGTCATTCCGAGCGGAGCGAGGAATCTCTCTTCCCCGCGATCGAAGCCGAAGAGAGATTCCTCGTCGCTTCGCTCCTCGGAATGACGGCCTTCTTGCCTCGCTCCAAGCGTGCGGCAAGCTCCGAATGACAACCATGGGGCGGAGGAGTCCCTTGCCCTAAGACCAGTAACGGGGCTGCCCTTCAGGGTAGTTACTTTCTCGCACTCAAAACTGATACGTTGTTTGCAGTGCTCCCCACACGGGACTAAAGTCTCTAATCACCCCGGCAGGAATCCGAAATGGGGTGACCTTGTCCCTTGGGAGGTTCAATGTGGGGGAACGATAAGAAGCCGGGAACGCCGCCAGTCGCGCAACCGGAGCCGAAAAATTTTACCGTAAATCAGAATCAGCCGCCGAAGTCAGCTCCGGCGACTTGGGAGGGAACAACTGCGATGAGTACAAGTCCATTGGGTGCGACCGGCGACCGCGCGACAGCGCGGCTCGGCTCGAGCCTGCATGTGAAGGGCGAAATCACCGGGAGCGAAGATCTTCTGATCGACGGCTCGGTGGAAGGGTTGATCCAGCTGGATGAGCGCAAGCTCACCGTAGGAGCGACCGCGAAAGTTACCGCCGACATTATCGCCCGCGAGGTGGTAGTGTACGGCACGGTGAAGGGCAACCTTCGCGCGAAGGATCGCATTGAAATCAAGAAGGACGGTTCGGTGAACGGCGACCTGACCACCGCGCGCATCATGATTGAAGATGGCGCGTACTTCAAAGGCTCCATCGAGATTGACAAGAGCGCCGAGAAGGAAACCAGCAGTGCGTTCTCCAAGTCTTCGAGTGCGGCTGCGCCGGCTACCACCGGCCCGAAGAGTATTTGAGCCGGTTTAACTTTCTACCTGCCTTGAGTTACAACGGCGCGGAACTGCTTCCGCGCCGTTGGCTTTTGCCTGTCGCTTCCGCCTTCTGCCGCCAATATTACTGGCTCCGGATGCATTCAGTTATGGTGTGCAGATTCTGGAAATTCTGCCCAAGGCCGGAAGCAGCGCTGGCGGATACATCATTGCCACCTACGGTTATGGGTTTGGCGAAGATGCCGAGCAGAATTGCGGTAAAGTTTGGCTCCGCAGTTGGCACAAGTTAAAAGGTCGAAGATGTACAATCGCTAAATGCGTCGCTCGGTCTGAACGCCACCTATCCCTTTCCGCTTCAGCGAATCACGGTCACGGTTTCCGCAGGCCCACCTGGAAAAGTTGACCTTTCACTAGGTACGTCGTCTGGTTCGACGGCCGCAAAATTATCCTTCCAGTATCTGCAATCCGAGCAAATATTCGCGAAGGCCGGCTTCTATAAGTTCATTCTCGACGATCAGAATCGCCAGCGAATCTATCTCAGCGATATCGATCGTCTGGACGTCTTCGCCTTGAGATCGGGAAGTTTTTCGCTCGGGAATTTTGCCGGCGGGAGTGCCCCCGCCGAATGCTCTGATTTGCCAGGCAGCGCTGACAAGGGATGCAACGGAATTGGTGGAGGCGGATTTTGGCGCGCAAAGCATTTATCTGATCGATCCAGACACCGCTTCGGGAAGCGCCGTCAAGGTGGGCAGCGTGCCTGGCGATGCCAACTCCGGCCCGGTGCGCGTTGCGGCAACTTCTGCGCAGACCGTTTCCGTTGGGCTTGCCGGATACAGCGGAGGCGGTTCTGGCTGCAGCACCTGCCTTCAGGAAATGAACCTTTCGACTTCACCTGTCAGCGTTCAGACAGCTTCGCAACTGCAAGTGTCCGCGTTAACCAGCGCGCCCATGGTTGAAAATCCTTACGCCCCGCTAAATGCCGGCAAGCACGCGATTGCTATCGCCAACCCGACGGCGCCACTTCTCTCGATGCCGGCTTTACCGCTAACTGATCCGAGTTTCTGAAACGAAGTGAAACATTCCCGGTAGGGCGCAGCATGCTGCGCCTCAAACTCGCCCGGGCGCCGCCCGGTCTTCTTCAAATGTCCTCCGTCCGAAATTTCTAACTTTTCACTGGCAAAGCTCATCCAAAACAAAGTAAAAACGAATGGCACATGCTGTGCCACGAGGTCACCTATGGAAACACGACAGCTTGGTAATTCGGATTTGCAACTAACCCGTGTCGGATATGGTGCCTGGGCCATTGGAGGAGGCGGCTGGGAATTCGCGTGGGGACAACAGAACGATGCCGACTCCATCGCGGCGATTGTGCGCGCCCTTGAATTAGGTGTCAACTGGATTGATACGGCTGCTGTTTACGGTACCGGCCACTCCGAAGAAATTGTCGCGCAAGCGCTGCAGCAATGGAAAGGTAAGCGCCCCTACATTTTCACCAAATGCGTTCTTCGCTGGGACGAAAAGCGCAATGTGCATCCGGACCATTCGGCCGCTTCGATTCGCCAGGAGTGCGAGGACAGTTTGCGCCGCCTGCAGACCGACGTGATCGATCTCTATCAGATGCACTGGCCGCCTGCGGACAACGGCCCGCAACTCGAGGAGGCCTGGCAAGCGATGAGCGACCTGCAAAAACAGGGCAAGGTGCGTTGGATCGGCGTCTCCAATTTTTCTCCGGCGCAAATCGAGCGAGCCGCAAAAATTTCTCCCGTAACATCTGACCAACCGCCGTATTCCCTCATTCGCAGGCAAATTGAACAAGATGTTTTGCCTTATTGTCTGAAGCACGGCATCGGCGTGATCAGTTACGCGCCCATGGCGTCCGGCCTGCTCACTGGAGCGATGACCCACGAACGTGCCGCAGCGTTGCCCACCGACGATTTTCGTAGCCGCAATCCTGAATTCAAAGATCCCAAGCTTTCGAAGAACCTTGAACTGGTGGAGCGGCTCCGTCGAGTCGGCGCGCGTCACGGCCGTGGTCCCGGCGAAGTTGCCATTGCCTGGGTGCTGCGTCATTCGGCGATCACTGGCGCGATTGTCGGCGCACGCAATGTCAAGCAGGCTGAAGGCGTACTGCGGGCCGGCGAACTAAAACTAACCCCGGAAGAGATCATTGAAATCGAAGGAGCAGCTTCGGCAGCAACCGCGCGGTAGCGCGATCTCAAACAAGGGAAAAATTAGCCACGCTGCAAGTTTAGAGCTAGCCTCAGAATCTCAGCGATTGAGTTTGCATAGCAGCTACATTAGTACTCTTCGGGTCGCAGGGTAAGAGCAATCAAGGAGAACGAAATGGATCTCGGCTTAAGAGGCAAGCTTGCCGTGGTGTCCGGTTCTACCGCCGGTATCGGATTCGCGATTGCCAGGACTCTGGCGCGTGAGGGCGCGCGCATTGTGATCAACGGGCGAACCGAGAAGCGCGTCTCGGCCGCCGCGGAAACAGTTCGCATGGAACTGCGCGGCGCGGAAGTGCTGGAAGTCGCCGCCGATTTGGGAACCGCCGCGGGAGTCAAACAGCTCACCGACCAAGTTCCCACCGCCGATATCCTGGTCAACAATCTCGGTATTTTTGAGATTAAGCCCTTTCTCGAAATTTCCGACCAGGATTGGCTGCGTTTCTACGAAACCAACGTGCTCAGTGGCGTACGCTTGACACGCCACTATCTGCCGGAAATGCTGCGTAAAAATTGGGGCCGTGTGATTTTCATTTCCAGCGAATCCGGCCAGCAGATTCCCAGCGAGATGGTCCACTACGGCATGACCAAGACTGCGCAAATTGCCGTTGCGCGTGGCGTGGCCGAATCCATCGCGGGCACGAATGTTACCGCGAACTCGGTTCTGGTCGGGCCAACGGCATCTGAAGGCGTGGGTGATTTTGTGCAATCGATGGCGTTGCAGCAGGCCATTTCGAAGGACCAAGTCGAAAAGGAATTCTTTGAGAAAGTGCGCCCCAGCTCGCTGCTGAAACGCTTCGAAACCACGGAGGAAATCGCCGCGGTAGTCGCATTTATCGCCAGCACGCAATCGGCTAGCATCAGCGGCGCTACCGTAAACGCCGACGGAGGCGTCATTCGCAGCATTTTGTAGTGTTTCCCGTAGGGTTACGGCATGTTTACCCAGGACTGCGCGGGGCCGCGCCCGGCTTTTTCCTCGCTCTTACGAGCGTGCCGCTCAAAATTAAATTCGCTGGTAGTCAGGTCGCCAGTTCTGCACCATTTGTTTGATGGCCTTGTGTTCGCTCATCTTCTCGTCCAGAACTTTTCGTGCCAACGTAGGGAGTTCCGCGTCGCCGGCGAAACGCAGGGCAACCAACTGGTTGATCGTAAATTCGCCGATGCGCGACCTCAGATCGTCGGGCAGCAGTCTTTCGTAGCGCATTCTCTCTTCCAGCCGGATCACGCGATCCTGCACTCCCAGCGCAAAAAGCCGCGCCAGAAACGCCAGTGCCAGCATCGCAATCGAAGTCAAAACAGCGAGGAACGTCGCAAGGATAATGCCCGGGGTTGCGGAAAATGACTTAAACAGCCAACAACAATGAGTCACCACGTTGATCACGAGCACCGGCACCAGGAAAAAATGAAACATGGGTACGATCTTCCCGTGGTTGGAAAAGTTCTGTTCGTTCATCGGATCTCCTCCTGGAACGAATATTTCGGCTGTACGTCTACTGGAATGTCTGAGACCTGGCTGAATGCCTGCGCCAGATGGTCCGGCAGAACCGCATACTTTGCAAACCACGCCGCGGTGCGCGCGCGGTCGCCGGTGGCTTCCTGCTCCAGCAGTTCTTTTGCGAGGGCGCTGATCGCGTCCGGCATTTTCTCTAGCGCTACCGCATACCGTCCGCTCGCAAGGTCGCGAATCACCGCTCCCCGTTCGATCATGTAGTTGAACTCCATCATCTCGCCCCGTCCGTGCGGCTCCCCAACGCCGAAACGAATCGTGCGAAAGTTTCCCGCTACGTACGAAATGTAATCCTCGTCCAACTGCTCTTTCGTAATCGCGCCGTGATCCGCAAGCCACTTCAGGCAGAACATCCCAACCACATCGGCCTTAGCCTCTTCCAGGGCAGAAAAATCTCCGCCGATCGCTTCGCGAATATCCTTCTTACTCCCTGCGATTCGAGAGTAATTTGGCCCCAGCTCGTGGGAAATTTCGTGCGCCAGCGTGCCCGCCAGATAGCCGTTCCCGCTAGCGCGCCCGGCTTGATCTTCGCGCAACAATCGCCGCGCGATCGGCAGAATCACTTCGTTTACCCGCGCATCCATAAAATTCTTGAAGAAAATCTTTTTGCTGCCTTTGCCTTCATGTACCCTCGCATCGTTCGGCAGATTGTCCGCCACCGACTGGTAGCCGTGCAACAAATCGCCTGTGCGAAACGGCGCGTCCATCACTTCCATCGGCGTTACATGACCGCGCTTCGAAGGCAAATCCTGCTTCGAAAGCGGCAATGCGTCCTGCAAGTCCGCAACATATTTCTGAAAAATCGCCAGCTTCCGGCTCTCCGCTTCGTTTCGAACCAGCACTGCAGCCCCATAGGAAGTTCGCACTCCCAGCAGACTGTCCAGGTAGCTTTCATACGGCGCCAGAATCAGATCAAACTTCGGCCCTTTCATATCGAGCCAGGCCAGATCGCTCGCGTAGTAATCGTCGTTCAGTAATGCGTCCGCCCGCATATTCAGGAATTTTGCAAACTGTGGATCATCGCTCAGCTTCGCCGCATCTCGCAAATCCTCGGCGGCTGGTTTCAGAAATTCCGCAAACGTTACGTGATACGGCACCGCTTGCAGACGGTCTCCATCTCGCACCAGAATGGAGTCTTCGTTATAAATCGCTTCTTTTTGTTCGGGGTGCGCCGCGACATATTGTTCGACGTCTGCCTGCGATAAATCGCTCGGATAGAGCGCGCGCCCTCGCGGCGCGGATTCCTTTCCAACAAACGGCCTTAGCTCGTCAATCAAGTCGTAGCGGCTGCCATTGATCGTCATGAACCGTAAAACCTTCTTGTCCAGCGGGTCTTGGCTTTTCTGAAGCCGCGCATAAAGCTTCAGCCCTTCGGGATCGCTCTGCCTCCAATAAATCTGCTCAATGCGATTCGCCGCGTGCACCAGCTTCTCCACCAATTTCTGCTCGCGCTCGCTCAGCTCGGCGCGGTTAAAAGGCATTTCGATTGGTTTGAATTTCGCCAGGCGCGCATCAAGATCCGGCGCCACGCCGAGCGGCGCGGCAACACCCGTGGCAGCGGTCGCCTTTGCGGCCGCGCCCATTTTCCCGTGCGTGCGAATCTTGAAAAGCAAAGGAGAAATCAAAATGAAGATCACCAGCGGAACCAAAGGCCTGATTCGTTGAAAGTTCATGAACGAAATTGTAGCAAACGCACGTCGCGATTCGTTAAGCGGCATTTATATGAACGCCCGCCTTCACAATTCGCGTAGTTAGAAACGTTTTCCAATCCGCAGCATCCAAGAAGAGTGGAAACGGGAGAACGTCAATGGCTAAAGCGCTCTGGGGTGGAAAAATCGTCGCCGAAAGCAATGATTGCGTCGTCGTGGAAGGGAACCAGTATTTTCCCGTTAGCGCCGTAAAGAGGGAATATCTAAAATCAAGCTCGCACACTTCGATCTGTCCCTGGAAAGGCACCGCGCACTACTACCACCTTGACGTGGATGGAATGCGCAACGAAAATGCCGCGTGGTTTTATCCCGATCCCAAGCCCGCCGCAAAGGAAATCACCGGCCGCGTCGCTTTCTGGAAGGGCGTTCGCGTCGAATCATAATTCACGCATGAATCACTGTGCATCCGTCTTGAAGAACCGTCCTACTTCAACGTCTCATTCTTAAAAACACTTCCGCCCTTCATCACGAACCTCACATTCGCCAATTCCTTCACATTTTTCAGCGGGTCAGCGCTGACAGCGATAATGTCTGCATACGCACCCGGCGCAACCACTCCCAACTCGCCTTTTTCATCCAACAACTCCGCTGCTTGCGATGTCGCCGCGCGGATCGCTTCCATCGGCGTCATTCCAAACTGAATCAAGTACGGAAACTCCTGCGCCATCGGCTCCGTCCATTCGATTCCTCCCATGTCCGTTCCGTAAGCAATCTTGATTCCCGCTTTCACAGCCTTCTCTACCGACGCTCCGTGTACTTCCGCGCGCTTCCGGTCGCGCGCGCCCTCTGCCGTGTTTTCCGGCGCCCAATCTCCGTAGTACGGCGCAAGCGTCGGGCAATACCACGTGCCTTGCTTCGCCATCTGCGCGATCTGCACGTCGGTGATCTCCAGTCCATGCTCGATCGAATCGCATCCGCCATCGAGTGCGCGCTGCAGTCCAATTCCGTTGTACGCGTGGCACGCAACTTTCTTTCCCCAACCGTGCGCTTCGTCCACGATCGCTTTCAGTTCTTCCATCGTCAGCGTCGGCTGCGACACCAGATTTCCTTTCTTGTCCAGCCATGAGCGGTGCGTCATATAGACTTTCAACCAGTCCGCTCCATGATCGAGTTGTTCGCGCGCAGCTTTGCGCGCTTCAATCGGCCCATCAATAATTTGCACGCCCTTCGGCATCTGCAATTCCGGCGCATAACCTTCCAGGTTGTAGCCACCGGTTGTTGAGATTCCCCGTGTCACCACAAACAGCCGCGGTCCGGGAATTGTTCCTTCGGCGATCGCCTGTTTTATTTCCACGTCGCCGTAGCCCGCGCCCTCGGTTTCCAGATCCCGCAGTGTCGTGAATCCTTGCTCCAGCGCGCGGCGGCAGGCAAATGTCGCACGCGCCGCTCGCAATGCAATTCCGGCCTTCAAAATATTCGCGTCGTATCCGCCCTTTGCCGGATTCTCCCCCCACAGAAAAATATGTGTGTGCGCGTCAATCAATCCCGGCAGCACCGTCGCGCCGGAAAGATCGATCACTTTGGCGTCATCAGGAATCGCTGCGGAAGCGTTCGCTACCCTTTCGATACGTTCGCCACGAATGAAAATCAGCTGATTCTTACGAGCAGCGTCGCTGGTACCGTCGATCAACGAACCGGCGCGAATCACGGTCAGTGCCGTAGGCGTCGCTCCGGCCGAACTCGCTTGCGACGCTGCGCGAGCCGCCGCAATCAACGTGATACAAATAACCACAAATACTTTGCGCATTTTCATCCTCCGAACGAGAGCGGTAGCATGCGGCAACTCCCCACTCGAATGCAAATATTGTTTCGGAATTGCTGTCGGGGCGTGAAACAAACCGTGGGACTCGTCAAGTGCCGAGCAGGTTTCCGTGAATTCGTTCGTAGCCGTATTCGTCTGCCCACAACGCCAAAGGAATCGCGGCCAGATCGTCCACCACCGGAATTGCATGCCCATCTTTCGTCAGGTCCACGCTGCGAATGCAATGCCGGCAGGTATCGCATGCTTCCACACGAATCTGTGGAAATTTCTCTGCCACAAATACCGGTAAAGATTGTTCGCGTGCCTCGCCGCAATACGCGCAATAGATTCTTCGGAATTCCCATTCTGTCGCGCAAAATGCGCACAGCAAAAATCGCTTGCCGCCGTCGCCTTCCACGCGCAGCACTCCCGCCAGCGGTCGCGCCGCACAGTGCGGACACAAATTCCCAGCCGGTCCGATAGCCGGAGTCGGTTGTTTCGCCGCCAGCAATTCCGCATAGGGATCAATCACTATGCGCGCCACCAGTTCTTCGCGCGAGTCTGCAACCTCTTCGTCTGTCCCACCCTGCATCACATAATGCCGCAACGACGCGGCCCACCGTTCTCGCGACGCGCGCAGATATTCCTTTGTGAATTCCGCAAGCGGTCCGGGAGAGTGCGGCAGCAATTCCGTCAACGTCTCTTTCACAAACGGCAGCACCGTATTGACATCGAGTTGTTGGCGGAGAGTTCCCGCCTCAGGCGTGGGCAGGTCGCGCCGCACCGCTCGCGCCAGCTCCGGCGATAGCCGCTGCTGTATTGCGCAGATACGCGCGTAAAATGTCAGGATTTCCGCCGCGAAAGGGTAAGTCTGGTTCAGGTTGTTCGCGCGGCGAATGCGCGCGTCGTAATTCGTGGCCATTATTTCCGCGGCGCGGCAGCCTCACGACGGCGCACAATCTCTTCATACCATCCCGGATGATAGCGTTTCGCGAATTCCAAAGAGACGTCGCCGCGAATGACGGAGCCGAAAGCACCGCGCTCCGCGAACACGCTCATATAAATATGAATCATGAAATTGGCGATGGTAAAAAGTGCGGTCACCGGATGCAGAAGCACCGAGACGTAGCGCAGCCAACGCAGGTTCCACGGAATCCATTCCGGAAACCACAACACGATTCCGGTCAGCAGCAAAACGATAGTGGCGTAAAAAAAACTCCAGAACAGCGCCTTCTGTCCCGCGTTGTAGCGTCCCGCCGGCGGCATCTTCTCATCTTCGTTTTGAATGTAGTGATTAAGCGAACGCCACCATTGCCTGTCGACTTCCGCCGTGCGCATTTGCGGCGCCCAGTAGCCGTACATGCGCATCACTGCGTAAAAGAAAAATAGTCCGACCCACGGATGCAAGGTTCGCGAAATCTGCGGCCCGCCCATTATCCATGCAAGCCAGAACAGCCACGGCGACCAGAACGCCAGCCCGGTCAGCAACAGATAAATGTAGGAAATCGCCGCAATCCAATGATTTGCGCGCTCCACAAACGGATAGCGCAGCACCCTGCCGTGAGGGAGTATTTGATCCGCATGCTCGTTCATGGCCGCGCTCCCTCATGGGGTTCCTTAGTTTCCACCTCGCGATCTTTCGGGCCATATCGCAAGTAGTGCACAAATAGCCCGATCAACCCGCCAACCATTGCGAGATTCCCAAGCCACTTCAACGGTCCTTTCCACAGTTTCACGCTCAGCGGAATGCGCGGATCTTTCGGCAAACCGCCGTAAAGTTCCGGCTGCGTTGCGTCATGCAGCACATAGATTACGCCAGTGCCGCCCACGCCTGGCGGATCGTAAACGCCCGCCTTGGGAAAATTATAGTGGTCGCGCAACTGCTTCGCCCGCTGTTCCGCCAGGTACTTCATGTCGTCTTTGCTGCCAAAGTGCAGGCAGCCCGTCGGGCATGACTTGATGCACGCCGGCTCAAGACCCTGGCTGACGCGGTCGGTGCACAGAGTACACTTGTAAACGCGCTTGGTCTCTTTGTTGAACTTGGGAATATTGAATGGACAGCCAGTGATGCAATACCCGCAGCCGATGCACTTTTCCTGCTGAAAATCCACGATGCCGTTCGCGTACTGCACGATCGCGCCATCGGAAGGGCACGCTTCCAGGCATCCCGGCTCCGCGCAGTGCATGCACTGGTTCTTGCGCATCAGCCACATCAACGTGCCGTCTTCTCTCTCGTGCTCGTTGAATAGGATCAGGTTCCAATAATTCCAGCGCGTTTCCGGCATCGTCTGATACGTATTGTCGAAAACGGTTTCTCCGAACGGCAAGTCGTTCCATTCCATGCACGCCACTTCGCAGGCCTTGCATCCGATGCACGTCGTGGTGTCAATGAGTTTGCAGACCGCGTATTCGCGCTGCGTGCCCTGGCCCGGTACGCTTCCGGCATGTCCAGAGATTTTTTGAATGCGTAGTGTTTCTTGGCTCATAGTCGCTCTACGCCTTCTCGAGCTTCACCAGGAAGCCCTTGAATTCCGGTGTGTAAGCGTTGGGATCATAGACCGTCGGTGTGAGCAGATTCGCTAGTGTTCGCGCATCCTTGCCTTCGTCTTCGGCGATTCCACGATAGCCCTGATGGATGGGGATGCCGATCTGATAGACCTTCTTTCCGTCGATCATCATCGGCTTGATGCGCTTTGTGACCATCGCTTTCGCAATGTACTCGCCGCGAATGCTGGACACTTTTACTTTTTCACCGCCGGTGATTCCCATCTCGTTCGCCATTTCCGCGGCAATCTCCACGAACAGCTCCGGAACCAATTGCACGTTCATCGGATTGTTCTTCGTCCAATAGTGATAAAGCTCCGTAAGCCGATAGGTCGTGCAGACAACCGTGTAACCGTCCTTCGGCGTGCCGTACTTGTCGTCCGGCGTTTTGAAGCGCTTGACCACCGGATTGTGCGTCTGTTGCGGATGCAGCGGATTGTCAATCGGGCTTTCGATCGGTTCGTAGAATTCAGAGAACGGTCCATCGGCAAAAGCCGCCAGCGGCGCAAAGAGCCGACCTACGCCCTCCGGATTCATAATGAACGGGCCCATGTGATCTTTCGGTTTGGAATCGGCCTTGAAGTCGGGTACGTCGTTGCCAACCCATTTTTGCAGGTCTTCGTTCCACCAGACCTGTTTTCGTGTTGCGTCCCAGGGCTTACCGTCCACGTCACACGACGCGCGATTGTAGAGCACGCGCCGATTTGCAGGCCAGGACCAGCCCCATCCCGGATGCACACCCAGACCCGAAGGGTCCGACGGATCGCGTCGCGCGGTCTGATTTCCCGCTTCGGTGAATGAGCCGGAGTAAATCCAGTTGCCGCAGGAAGTCGTACCATCATCCTTCAACCAGGCAAAGCCGGGAAGCTGTTGACCAGCCTTAATTTGCTGCTTTGTCGCCGGGTCCTCCAGATCCGCCAGCGCCTTGCCGTTGATTTCCTTTAAAACTTCGGCCAGCGGCGGACTGGATGGGACGCTGTAATTCCAAGTCACGTTCAAGATGGGATCGGGGAATTTGCCGCCGTCCTTCTTGTACAACTCGCGGATCTTCAAGAAAATTTGCGCCACGATCGCCTGGTCCAGTCGGCAGTCTCCGGGTGTCGGTAACGCCGTATTCTTCCATAGCAGCCAGCGCGCGGAATTGGTGAACGAACCATCCTTCTCGGCAAATCCTGCACAAGGCAGACGGTATACCGTGGTTTGAATCTGTTTCATCTCGTCCTGCGTAATGCCTGGCGACCTCCAGAACTCGCTGGTCTCATCCGGATAAATCTCTCCGACCACCAGGAAGTCCGCTTTTTTCAGCGCGTCTATATTTTTCTTGGAGTCGGGACCGATCGCGACGCCGTTCATCCCAAAGGCCAGCATGCCTTTCACAGTCCCGCGATACATGTCGTCCCACAACTGCACCCACGAATAGTTGCGATCCACCTTAGGCAGATAATCGAACGCCCAGCTGTTTTGTTTCGTGGCCGCGTCGCCATAAAGCGCCTTCAGATAGCTGACCGCGAATTTCGGCGTGTTGCCGTAGTAGTTGAACGAATCCCACGGAGCCGGCTTCGACACTGTCGGCGTAATGCGTTTCATCCAGGCGTCGAAGGAAGCATCCGCGGGCGTCGGGACTTTCAGATAACCGGGCAAAGTGTCGAAAAGGCCGGCCATGTCCGTGGCGCCCTGAATGTTCGAGTGCCCGCGCAACGCGTTGACTCCACCGCCCGCGCGGCCGACGTTGCCAAGCAGCAGCTGCAGCATCGCCGCGGTTCGTATGATTTGCGTGCCAAACGTGTGCTGCGTCCATCCGACAGCGTAAATGATCGTGCCCGCCTTCTTCATGTCGCCGTCTTTGCGAATCGAAGTGTAGAGGTCGGCGGCCTTCAGGAACTGTTCTCTGGGAATCCCCGTGATGCGCTCGACCATTTCCGGCGTATAGCGCGAGTAGTGCTTCTTCAAGAGTTGGAACACGCAATTGGGGTTCTGCAGCGTTAGATCGTATTCGACTTTTTCCGGCAGCTTGGGAGCGGGTGGAGCGCCTCCGCTTGGTGCATGCGCCGCGCCAGTCTCTCCACCTCCTCCAGTGCCCGCATAATTCCACGTGGCCTTGTCATAAGTCTGCGTCCCGGCGTCAAAGCCAGAGAATACCCCGTCAGTATCGCCAGGCAGCTTGAAATCACTCTTGACGATGAACGCCGCGTTCGTGAAGTTGACCAGGTAGTCTTTTGCGATGCGGTTGTTTTCGATGGCGTAGCGAATGGCGCCGCCAAGGAACGCGATATCTGACCCAGCGCGAATCTGACAGTGGAGATCAGCCACGGCAGCCGTCCGGGTGAACCGCGGATCCACCACAATCATTTTCGCGTTGCGGGCGCGTTTCGCCTCGATGGGCCACTTGAATCCGCAGGGATGATTCTCGGCCGGATTACCTCCCATGATCAGCATCATGTCGGTATTCTTCATATCGACCCAGCCGTTGGTCATTGCCCCGCGTCCGAATGTTGGTCCCAAACTTGAGACCGTGGGGCCGTGTCAAACCCTGGCCTGGTTTTCTAAATGCACGACTCCCAGGGCGCGCATCGCCTTGACCACCAGATAGTTAAACTCATTGGTATCGGTACAGCCGCCGATCCACGCGATCGATTCCAGCCGGTTCACCGTGTGTCCCGCCGCATCCTTCTCGACGAAAGTCTCATCGCGTGTCTTTTTCACGCGCGTCGCGATTTCGTTGATCGCGTCGTCCCACGAAATGTCCTCCCAGTCGGTTCCACCCGGCCGTCGCACCAGCGGCTTCAGCAGGCGCCGGTCGTTCATGATCTCTTGCTGCAGCGAGGAGCCTTTCGGGCACAGCGTGCCACGGTTGGTCGGATGATCGGGGTCGCCCTCGACGTGCACCACCTGCGCCGTTACGTTCTTCGCGCGGTCGCCAATCGTGTAGATGATGGTGCCGCAGCCTACCGCGCAGTACGGACAGGTCGAACGCGTTTCGTTCGCGCGTTCGATCTTTAATTCGCGCAGTTGTGCGAACGCCGGCTTCAAGTCAAAACCAAAAACGGCCGCCGCTGCACCACCTACAGCACTGATTTTCAGGAAATCTCTACGACTGGAAGCCATCGTGCCTCCTTCGCCAAGAGCGGAAAAGCCGAAAGCAGACTTAAATTAATAGTCCTGAATGTTAGAGAATGCAAGCAGAAGTTTGTAATTAAACCGTATGGTCAAAAATTTTTCGCAAAATAAAATAAATCGACTCCGGCTCGCCGAGCATCAAAGTTAAAGTGGTTTTTCGTTTGCTGTTTCGCGAACGAATCAGGCGGCTTCACTGCTCGGTCGCGGAGGAATTGCAGTGTCTGTATTGTCAGCGGACTTGGGGTCGCGGTATCTTACTAACAGCAACGTCAAATCGTCCGCCTGCCTCGCCCCTCGGGCGAAGTTTTCCACGGATTCCAGCACCGTTTTTTGGATTACCTCGAGCTCCGTGCTGGTATTCGCCTCCAAAACTTCGCGCAGCCGCGGCACTCCGAATAATTGTTCATCCGGATCCATCGCTTCCGTCACGCCGTCGCTGAAAAGCACCAGCGTATCTCCGGGCTGCAGCTTCAAACATGCGGCCGTATACACCGCGTCCGGCACTAAGCCCACGGGATAAGATCCTTCGGTGAAGGCCTCTTCCACCGCATTTTGCCTAATCAGCATGGGAGATGGATGGCCGGCGTTGATGAATTCCAAATGGCCATCGAGGTCAAGAATTCCGAAAAACATCGTTGCATAGCGGCCGACTTCGGAGTGATCACACAAAAACCGATTTACGTGATTGAACACTCGCGCCGGATCGGTTCCCAGCGTCATTCCAGACAGCGCGCCCTGTAGCATGGTGGTAACAATCGCCGCGCCCAAGCCTTTGCCGGAAACATCCGCGAGCAGAAACGCGGTTCGACCCTCCGCAATCGGAAACACATCGAAATAGTCGCCTCCGACCGCCAGGCATGGAAAGTTGCAGCCGGAAACATCCAGATGGGGAAACTCGCGGAAATCGCGAGGTAGCAGCGCCTGCTGAATATCCCGCGCGATGTTGATTTCCTGCTCCATGCGCTGCCGTTCGCGCTCGCGTTCTACCAGCCGCGCATTATCCAGAATGCTCGCTGCGTCGGCCGCCAGCGCGTCCAGGATTTGCCGGTCCAGCTTGGAGAATGCCGCTGGACGCCGCGAATCCATGTACAACACGCCAAGAAATTCACCGCGTCGCAGATTGACAACGGATTCCTGCGAATTGGCGCGCATCACGGAAAAAAGTGGAATCACCACCACGGCGCGTAATCGTTGCGCCACAACGCTCTGCGCCGACTGCAAATCCCCTTCCGCTTGCGCCAGATCTTCCGTAATTACCGGAGAATGTTGTTTCAATGCCAGTTGAATTGCGGTTTGGCTCGGCGCAACGCTTTCGGGTGGCAAACGCAAGCCGCCGTTGCGGCGCGCCAGCCGCACTTTCAGCGCGCCATCCAGTCCGTTTTCCAGAAGCAGGCCGCGGTCTGCGTCCAATACCGCCACTGCGTGATCCAACATTTTCGCCAGCACCGAATCCAGCGGCAGTTGCGAGTGCAGCAGCGAACTCGCTTCCAGCAGCATATTCAGCTTGCGCAATCCGCCGGACGCAGGCTCCGAACTGGTGATGTGTTCGATGCGCGTCAGCAGGTTCGGAATGGATTCTTGTCCGGCATCGGGTGTCGAACGGAAAATAATTTCATAAGAATCTTCGAGGCCAAACGTAATGATGTCGCCGTCTTCCAGCGCGCGGCTATCAATTTTTTCGTTGTTGACGAAGACTCCGCGCCGTTGCCCGCGATCTTCAATGTACAGCCGGTTTGCTTCCATGACGATTGCCGCGCATTGCCGCGAAATGCGCCGGTCGTTCAGTTGCAAATGATTGCCGGTTTCCGCGCCGCGCCCCATCATGTACGGCGTTTGCGAAACGCGCGCGTAGCGCCGTGCGCCATCCGGAGAAATCACTTCCAGCACCGCTTCTGTCGTAGCTAGCGTCTCTGCCATTTATCTCTCAAGCCGCAGATTGTAGCACGCACTCCATTGCAAAAGCCTGCATCGGCGTGTTTTATGTTCTTGCCATGCGGTTGCCGCAGCCGACAAAATGGTTCTTCCGATGAAAATGTTTGCCATTTCCAAAAATATTAGCGCGGTCGGTCTCGGTCTTCTTTCTATCGGGTTATTTTGCGTTGCTCCTTTGCAGGCCCAAAAGTGCACGGCTTCACCGGTGTCAGTGAAACTCGGCGAAACGCTGCGAATCACCTGTCCGGCGGAGTTCAGCTCGGCGAAATTAGAAGAGCGATCCGCGAAACTCTATCTTCGACCGGACGGGAAACGGTTTGGGCTGCTGCCGATTTCCGTGAAAGATCGTCCCGGAACATTTTCGTTACTAGCTTCCCGCGACGACGGCGCGCCACAAAATCTTCCGGTCGTCATTCGCAAAACCGTTTTCCCATCGCAAAACGTCAAACTCGCTCCCGAAATCGAAGGCCTCCATTCCACTTCGGAAGAAATTGCTCTGCTCACAACTTTCCGCGAAACAATTTCCGAAACTCGTGCCTGGGCTGATCCGCTTGCCCCGCCCGTTCCCGGATGCATGACCTCTCCGTTTGGCGTGAAGCGTTTGCATAACGGAAAACCAACTGGCGAGTATCACGGCGGTGTGGACCAGCGCACGCCAGAAGGCGAAGCCATTCGCGCAGTGGCCGCAGGGACAATCACTTTTGCACAACAATTTAACGTGCTCGGCAACGCGGTTGGAATCGACCACGGCCAGGGCCTCGAATCGATGTACCTGCACATGTCACGATTGGTGGTTGCCCCCGGAGCAGCCGTGCAGCGCGGCGATATTCTCGGCTACGCTGGCTCAACGGGACGTTCAACCGGGCCGCATCTGCATTGGGTGCTTTACGTGAATGGCGTCAACGTGAATCCCGCGCAGTGGGTGAAGCTTCAGCCTTGTTCCGGAGCCGCGAAAAAACGCTAACGTCTTATTTCTTTTCCTCGACCTTCTCCGATTCTCGCGCCGCCGAAAGACACAAAAATCTAACGCGAAGCGGCGGCCAGACGCCGCGTGACGTAGTCGTTCAAATAGGTAATGAAGGCTTGGTTCATGCGCAGAGTGACCGGGCCGGGCGCATGGGCGAATTTATGCCCGGCGATTTCGCCGACTGCAATTACGTTACGATTGGTGGAGGAAATGAAAACTTCGTCCGATGCATAGAGATCTTCGAGCCGCAGACTCTGCTCTTTTACGATAGCTCCCGCTTCTCCGACGATTTCAAAAAGAATGCTGCGCGTAACACCTTCGAGGCAACCGGCACTTAGCGGCGGAGTGAGAACAATGTCGCCCTTGACGATATAAAGGTTCGCAGCGGTGCATTCGGCCACTTCGCCGCGTTCGTTGAGCATGATGACCTCGTCGAAGCCATCTTTTTGCGCTTCGGCGACGGACCACACATTGTTGAGCCAGGAAATTGTTTTTACACCGACAAGGGCGGAGGCGGCGTGCCGGCCATGCTCGCGAACGGCGAGTCGAACCGGTTCGGGGTACTCGGGAAGCGGCGCGGTGTAGATGATGAGATCGACCGAGGGCTGCGGTTCGTCGCTGCGCCAAAAACCGACCTGGTTGTAGACGAGATAGATGCGCGCGCAGCCGTCGGTAACTTTGTTCGCGCGAATGACTTCCTGGAGTTGAACGCGAACGCGCGGTCCCGCGTAAGGCATGGGCAAGTGAATGATGGCGGCGTCTTTTTCCAGGCGGCGCCAGTGCCGTTCAAAGGCGAACGCTTCTCCGCGAACGATGCGTAACGTGGTGAAAAGACCCCAGCCGTTAATGAGGCCGGCTTGTCCGGGAGAGAGCCGGGCTTTTTCAATGGGCAGAAGCTGGTCGTTGTGAAAAACATGGCGATGAATCAAGGAGCGTGCCTCGCAGGGAGTGGGATCGAAAGTATTGTAGCGGAAAGAGCGCGCTTCGAACGGAGGAAACAATGAAGTTAGAAGATGGCTACGGAAAGGAAAATGCCTTGTCTCGCTCGATCGATTCTGGACGGCATAAGTGAGCGCTCGATTTCATTGAATCTATAAGGGCAGGTGGAATTTCACTCTGCGTGAGGATTTTTCGCGGTAAAGGGCGCGGTCAGCGGCGATGAGAAGTTCATCGAGGGTTTGGCCGTCGAAGGGATAGATGGCCACACCGGTGCTAACGGACAGCGGAGGTTCTTCGCTGTCGGCGCGAAGACGGTCGGAAATACGTTGCGCGACGAGGAGTGCGGATTTGGTGTTGGTTTCCGGAAGGACCAGGACAAATTCGTCTCCCCCGTAGCGAGCGGCGACGTCAATTTCGCGGGAATGGAGACGGAGAACGGCGGCCAGACGGCAAAGCGCCCGGCTTCCGACCAGGTGGCCGTAGGTGTCATTGATATTTTTCAGGTGATCCAGATCGAGCAGCACGATGGCGAACGAAGCGTTCGACCGTCCATAGCGCTTAAATTCGGAATCGAGAGCTTCCACCAGGCGGCGATAGTTTGCCAGACCGGTGAGCGGATCGCTGTCCGCCAACTGGCGGACATGGTCTTCGGCCCGCTTGTGTTCAGTGGATTCCGCGGCCAGCACCATGGTGGTGACGGCCACGATGGCCATGAACGATTGAAGAAGCAGTAGAGCAGTGTTCTGGGAACTCCTGACGAAGGGACCATATCCGTGAACCGTGCCCCAAGTGGCGATGATAGCGAGAACGCAAATGGCGGTTACGGCTTTTCTGCGGCCGAAGCGAAAAGCCGCCCAAACCAGAAAAGGGAAGCAAAGATATTCGAACGGGTAATTTTTCACGATGGAGTGAAAGCCGATGCCGAAGACGAACCAAGCGCTGCACAAAAGTCCGAAAAAAAGAGAAGCGAGCTCGACAATCTGGCGACGGGACCAATTGAGGCTGGGCTCCTCTATCCAGAGCAGGATGAACGGAACGACGACGATAGCGCCCACGCCATCGCCCAACCACCAGGTGAGCCAGATCGAAAAGAAATCTGACCATCCGGCGAGGCCTCCGAGAACAAGTGCCACGCTACCGATGGAAGCGCTGATGGCCGTGCTGATCATTCCGGCCAGCAGGATGAATTTGAATATGGTTTGCGATCTTTGGAACGCGTCGCGCCCGGCGGCGAATCGAGTGACCAGGTAGCAGCCCGCGAGAGCTTCGAGGGTGTTGCCGGTGGCGATGCCTAAAGATGTCAGGGCCGTGCCGGCGGTGGTGAAGTGGACAAGGAAGGCTGCCGCAAAAATCGCGGGCCAAAGGCGATAGCCGAAAATCAAGAGAGCGGCGAGTGCGATGCCGGTACAAGGCCAGACAGCGGAAGCACTGGAGTTCAGGAAGGCCAGATTTAATGCCAGCTTTCCGGCGACGAAATACACAGCTGTGAGTCCCAGGTAGAGGACGAGACCGTTCGGTTTGAACTCACGAGGCATGTCGATCGCCGTAAGCTAAGACGCGGTTGGCGGGAGGGTCTGTCTTGGCTGCAGATATTTTACCCTACGGAAACCTACGAAGGCAGAACTGCTTGGCGAGGTTGCGGTTTCGGTAACTGGAGAGCAATTTTCAGCGTTTTTCGTGGGTGCGGACGGCAGCTCGGCTTGGAAGCCTCGAGCATTGACGTCGAGCATTCAGGGAGTCAAAAGGCGGCAGCTGGGGCGCCACTTGCAAAAAAAGACGGCGGACAGAAGATTCTGCCCGCCGTATGTGTGTGGCCTGGCGCGTGGCCAGGGCTGTTGTTTACTCGGGTTACTTACCGGAACTGGAGGTGGTGGTGGCAGACTGACCGTTAGCCTTGGGAATGCTGACGTAGCCGCTGACGGTGTCTTTGCCGAGCTTGTTGATGACCAGTTCTTCCGGGATCTTGGTGCCGTTCAGGTAGAAGAAAATGGGCTCGTTCATGTTGCGGTTCTTCTTTTCGATCCTGCGGTCCTCTGCGGTCATCGCCACGCTGTACTGCGAGCGCTTTTCGTTGACGCCCTTGAGTTCGACCGTCAAGTTGCCGACCTTCTGGGGCTTGTTTTTGCCGGCGATGGTGAATTCTACGTAATCGCGTTCGCCGAGGCGGCGCAGCTGGTCGATTTCATCGTGGTTGCGGGCAATGAGCGTGCCCATTTCACTGCGGGCCATTTTCAGGTCTTCGCGGGTGGTGTCGAGGTCAGTGCGAACGCCGCCGACTTTGGTATCCACGTTCTTCAGGTCATCGTTGGCGGCTTTGGTTGCCAGCTCGGTGTGAACGCTGGTGTCCAGTGCGCTTAGCTTGGTAGTCGTGTCTTCGGCGGCTTTCGCTGCTTCCGCGCGCGCTTTCTTCAGCTGACCTTGGGTGATCTTGAGTTTATCGGTCACTACTTTCAGGTCGCCCTGAAGGTCGGCGTTGGTCTTTTCGTCCTGCACAACGCGATCTTTCAGGGAGGTCATGTCCTGCTCAACACCCTGTTTCAGGGTGCTGACCTGCGTAGCCACCTGTTGTTGGGTAGCGTCGAGCTTGGAATTTGCGTTCCACCCGAAAGCCAAACCACCAATCGCAACCAAACCGAGTACGATGATTGCCGGCAGCTGCCAGGAAGCACCGCTCTTATTTTCCACCACGTATTCGTCGCTCATTGCGAGTAACTCCTTCTGGGTAGCCGCTCTGCGGGCTGGACCCAAACTGCACTCTCTCTTGAATTCCCCTACTGATACTAGAAAAGGTGCATGTGCGGAGCCAAAGAAGCCAAACCAAGGGGCGAAGTCAATACGATAGTAAGCCCATGTGAAAAATGGAGTTAGGAAAGAGGGGAGAAAAAGCGTCGTTACTGGAAGGGGTACTAGTCCTAGCAATCTTTACGCGCCTGTAATGTCGGGTTGCAAAATTTGCGGTGTCGGGAGTCACAAGATGAGAGAGGCGTCCAGTGCCCGGAGGTCGGAACGGAGTTGGTCAGGATTCAGGTATTGGATGCCGTGCAGTCCGAGGGAGCGGGCCGCTTGTACGTATTCGAGGATGTCATCAATGAACACGGCTTGAGAGGCTGGAGTTTTGACGGCCTTGACTGCGGCCTGAAAGATGATTGGGGACGGTTTGCTGGCGCGGACCGAGCAAGAGTAGACGCGGTTTGGCGCCGGGAAAAACCGGAAAAATGAAAAAGTAGATTCGAGATGCGCGACATGGATGGGGTCAGTATTGGAAAGAAGAGCCAGCCGATGTTTCTTACCTAGGGAAGCAAAGAGATCGTCGGAGTGAATGGGGACTGGATGCAGGCTGCGATTCCACGCTTCGCGGAATTCCTCAAATTTGAGTGGGCTCTTAAGGCGCTTCGTGATATGCAGGTACCAATCGTGAGGAGAGATGCGGCCTTCCTGCCAATCGTGCCAGCGAGGATCTTTTTCGATCGCGGACCAAAGTTCAGTCGGGGAAAGAGAGATGCCTTGCGATAGGCCCTTGATGGCGCGAGCTGGGTCCACTTTTACGAGCACCCGGCCAATATCAAAAATGACGGCGCGAAGCGAAGCGTCAGGCATGAGTTAATCTTGTCCGGAATCGGCTGCTGGGCCAGGCGATGGCGCGGACTTCCTACTCTTCAAAATTCCGATGACGGCGGGAAGGACGGAAAGGATCACCACCACCGCAATCACGTAGTGAATGTACTTGCCGATGTTAGGAACGGAACGCCCGAGTGCGTAGCCGCCGAGAATTGTCGCAGCAACCCATAAAATCCCGCCAAAAATATCGAAACTCAGATACTTCGCGTACGGCATGCGCGCAGCCCCTGCGACGGGCGGGCAAAAGGTTCGAACAATAGGAACAAAGCGCGCGAGGATGACCGCGCGGCCGCCATATTTTTCATAGAAATCGTGGGCGCGTTGCAGATGGCTGCGGCGAAAGAGGAAAGAGTCTTCGCGTTTATAGAGAGTGGCGCCGGCGGAGCGACCAATCCAGTAGCCAATCTGGTCGCCAGCGATGGCGCAAGTCATCACCGGCAACAGCAGCCAGCGCAGCGGCAGAAAGCCGCCGCCGGCAAGGATTCCTGCGGTGATCAGCAAGGAGTCGCCCGGCAGAAAAAAGCCCACGAAAAAACCGGTCTCGACGAAGACGATACCGCAGATGAGCGGAACCCCACCGGAGCGGATAAGTTCTCGTAGTCCTACCGGATCGAAAAGCGAACGGAGAAAGTGCAAAACCGAATCAAGCACGCGACCTGGTTCCTTTTCCTTCGTGGCCGCTGAGCGGCCAACGTCGGGGTAGCCAACTAGCTGGCCAAATCTGGCAACCCGGGCTCCGGCGCGAAAAACCGCGCGCGACCCGCTGAGAGAATGTCTACTCCCATACGGTAGCAGAAAATGCCGGGGTCTCCGCCAGCTTCAATGAGGAGAAGCAGCAAAGTGGAAACGGGAAGACGATGGAGCGCGCGAGGCATTTACCGGAGGGCCTCGGCGAGCCATGTTTGGGAAAGAGCAGAGTCGCCGAGAACCGTGGCGGAACGCTCCGCGAGTGTGAGGAGTTTCTTGATACGAGGAATCGCGAGCTTTGTAGCTGCGGCGCCGGCTTCGATGGCTTCGTTGGCCTTTGCGAAGTCGTCCCAGGCCAGGCCGTTGACGTCGGGTCGAATGACAAGGTCAGCATGGCGCTCCCACGTATCGAGCTGATGTTTTTGCGCGGCGCTGACGGCACGGGCCACGACCTGGAACATGTTCTTGGGCGTCTCGCGATGGCCGTCGTGAACGCCAACCGCAACTCCGACGACGATCGTGCCACCCAGCTGGCGCGCCGCCTGCGTGGGAACGGGAGCGACCAATCCGCCATCGGCGAGGCAGCGGGTACCGATCTGAATTGGTTCGAACAGACCGGGGAATGCGCAGCTGGCACGAATGGCTTCGACCAGCGCTCCCTGACGGAAGACAACGGGATCGCCTGTCGCCAGATCGGTGGCAACGACGGCTAGAGGAATTTTCATGTCCTCAAATTGCTTCGATTCGAAGACGCGCTCAATCAGGTCGGCGAGGCGATGATTGCTGGCCAGGCCCAGGCGAGAGACGCTCCAGCGCGCGATGTCCCGAAAGCGAATAGTGCGGCTGGTCGCCAGAATCCGCGCGAGCGGAGCGCCGCTGGCATACGCGGCTCCGAAGACGCTGCCCACGCTGGTGCCTGCAATGTGCGAAATGGGAATATGATTTTGCTCGAGGATCTGCAGTACGCCAAGGTGCGCGAAACCGCGCGCAAATCCGCCCCCTAAGGCGAGAGCGATGCCCGGGCGAGGAGCCAAATGAAGTTCAGCGGGTTGCGAGACGCGTTCCATTACAAGGACAGTTTTGCAATTGAGTTGGAGATCGGCCAATGGGCCGCGCGGTTCGAAATCCCAGTACCAATGTACTTATTGAAAAGCTGCATAAAATTGATGCCGTATCCGCAAACAGTACGGAAATACTAGTGCGACATACCCGCTGTACCATTGGCGCGCGCAACCGCGCACGGCATTCTCACTCCCGTAGCAACGAAGTCCTCTGAGGGAGGCGCAATGGACACCGCATATCAGCCGTGGATAGGGCAGGCCGTGGTTCTGCAAGTGGCGTTAGGCGATGTGAAAGTGCCACTGCGCGGAAGATTGTTGAAGGATAGCGGTGAAACACTCCGGATGAGGATCGGCGACGGCTGGGACGTGGACATCTACAAGAACATGGTCCTGGCCGTGGAAGAAGATGCAATGGCTTTGATTCCTGCGTGAGGAGGTTGCTATGAAAAACACGGAATTTCGTTACGTTACACAGGAACGTGCAGCTGCGCTGCTAGGAATTCCGCAGAAAGAGCTTTCGCGGATTTCCCGAGAGTCAGGACTTGGACATATAGAGCGCGCAGGCAACCAGGAAGAGATTTTTTTCACGTACGAAGAGCTGCGGCAAATTTGCCAGATGACGGCTCACGTTCACTGATATCGATCGCTCAGATCGGCGATTTTCCCTCAGGCCCCCCTCAGTCGTACCCCCGCCCCGGGTCGCTTACCCCCAGCGATCCGGGGTTTTTCTTTTGACAGCAGAGAAATTCGCGAAGAGACTGGTGCGCTTGAGTTAGCGTGGTTATGCCGAGGTGTATTCAGGAATGAGAATCGCAAACTGGTTGATTGCACTTTCCCTGGCGGGCTGGTCTTGGTCAGGATCGCTCGTCGCCGCAGACGACGCCGACGTTCTTTATGACCTGGTGATTTTGCATGGGCGGGTGATGGATCCGGAATCAAATCTGGATGCAATTCGAAACATCGGGATTTCGAAGGGAAAGATTCGCGAGATTTCAGAGAAAGACTTGCGCGGGAAACAAACGATTGAGGCAAAAGGGTTAGTGACTGCGCCGGGATTCATTGATTTGCACGAGCATGGCCAGGAGCCGCGCAATTATCAGCTCCAGGCGCGCGACGGTGTGACCACATCGCTGGAATTGGAAGCTGGCACCAACGACGTGGACAAGTGGTACGCGCAGAGGCAAGGCAAGGCGCTGATTAATTTTGGAGTTAGCGTCGGACATATCCCGGTGCGGATGAGGGTCATGCATGACCCGGGTACGTTCCTGCCCACTGGAGATGCGGCGCATCGGGAAGCGACGGCGGAAGAGTTGAAGGAAATTGACGAAGATATTGAACGAGGATTGCATCGCGGTGCGCTTGCCGTGGGCATGGGGATCAACTACACAGCCGCGGCGACACACGACGAAGTTCTGGAAGTGTTTCGAATCGCTGCGGCAGCAAATGCATCCGTACATGTGCACTTGCGGCATGCAGGATTAAAGGAGCCGACCACCGGTCTGGTTGGTCTGCAGGAAGTAATCGCAGATGCGGCTGCGACGGGCGCGCGGCTGCACGTTGTTCACGTCACCAGCATGGGATTGCGAACCACGCCGACGCTGATTGCAGTGATCAAGGGGGCGCGAGCGCACGGACTGGATGTGACCACAGAATGTTATCCCTACACGGCGGGGAGTACCGCACTTGAATCCGCGATTTTCGATGAAGGGTGGCAAGAGCGGCAGGGAATTACCTACAAGGATGTGCAATGGACGAAGACCGGGGAACGGCTGACGGCGGAAACTTTCGCGAAGTACCGTAAAGAAGGCGGCGTAGTGGTTGTGTTTTCAATCCCCGAAGAAGCAGCGCGTACGGCGGTGAGCGATCCGCTGGTAATGATCGCGAGTGACGGGATGCCCATCACCGGAGAGAAAGTCCATCCGCGTGGACAGGCGACGTTCGCGCGCGTGCTGGGACATTATGTTCGCGAGGAAAAGGCTTTGAGCTTGATGGTGGCGCTGCGAAAAATGACATTGATGCCGGCGCAGCGCCTGGAAAAGCGGGCGCCGATGTTCCGCGACAAAGGGCGCATTCGAATCGGAGCCGATGCCGACATAACGATTTTCGATCCTGAGAAGGTGATCGACAAAGCGACCTTTGACGACCCGTTGCAACCTTCGGCAGGCATCCCGTTTGTGCTGGTGAACGGAATCGCGGTTGTGAGTGGTGGACGATTGGTGAATGATGTCTTTCCCGGACGCGAGGCGCGCGCCCCCGTGCACTGACTCGAAGCGCGACGAATCCTAACTCCTGACAATGGCCCAACTCTCTCCTGAAAAACCGAACGCTTCGCATCATGCAGTGCTGGCCGGATTCCTGGGCTGGACGCTGGATGCGTTTGATTTTTTTGTGGTGGTGTTTTTATTCGATACGCTGGCGCGGCAATTTGGCGTTACCAAAAGAGAGATCGTCTGGACTACCACCGCCACGCTCGCGATGCGGCCGGTGGGTGCGTTGCTCTTTGGATTGCTGTCGGATCGTTATGGCCGACGAATTCCGCTGATGGCCAACGTGATTTATTTTTCAATCATTGAGCTGGCTTGTGGGTTCGCGCCAAATTTTACGGTGTTCCTGATTTTGCGGGCGTTGTTTGGCATTGGCATGGGCGGCGAGTGGGGAGTTGGCGCTTCCCTGGCCATGGAAGCAGCTCCGACAAGGTTGCGCGGAATCTTAAGCGGAATTTTGCAGAGTGGCTATTCGATTGGATATTTACTGGCGGCGATTGCCGCGCGATTTCTGTTGCCGCATTGGGGATGGCGGCCAATGTTCTGGATCGGCGCGCTACCCGCTCTGCTGGCACTGTATATAAGGACCAAAGTTCCCGAGTCCGAGGCGTGGAAGCAGCATCGCGCGGCGTCGACTGGGGAAGTATTGCGAGCGGTTGCGGGGCAGTGGCGGAGATTCCTTTATCTGGTGCTGTTGATGACCTTCATGATGTTTCTGTCGCACGGAACGCAGGATCTGTATCCAGACTTTTTGCAGGAAGTGCACAAAGTTTCGGCAGCGGGTCGTGCGAACATCGCGATGATTTATAACGCCGGCGCAGTGGTTGGAGCGATTTTGTTTGGCCTTTTGTCGCAAGCAGCTGGACGACGTAAAGGAATGCTGGCGGCGCTGGCGCTTTCGCTGCTGGTGATTCCGATATGGGCGTTCAGCGGCTCGTTGACTATGCTGGTTGTTGGCGCGTTCGTGATGCAGATGGGAGTGCAGGGCGCGTGGGGCGTGATTCCTGTTCATTTGAACGAATTGTCGGCGGATTCGGCGCGTGGATTGATGCCGGGCTTGGCCTATCAGCTGGGAATTTTGTTTGCCTCGCCGACGAACAGCGTTGAGTTCGCGCTGCATCACAGATTTGGCTATCAGTGGGCGCTGGCCGGCTTCGAGATAGTGACGATCGTTGCGCTAGCAGGGTTGCTGATTTCCGGTACGGAAGCGCATAGTCGGCAATTTGTGCGAACGACAACAAAGGTGTGATGGAAGGTTGTGTCAGACCATCCAGTTTTTTCTGCGCATTCCACGAAAAAATCTCTGCGAGTATTTCAATTGCAACGCAATTGCGCTTCAATCGCGCTCATCAGCGTTGGCACACCCTCTTCTTTTCCAATCACGCAGCGAATTCCGATCGATTTAGCTGCCGCTTCCAATTCATCGGTCTTGTACAGCGTAAACATAATAATGGGCACCGAGGGTGTGGCCTGCAAAATCTTACCCGCCGCAGAAAGACCATCCGAGTGATGCATCTTGAAATCCATCACGATCACGTCGGGAAGCAGTTCGGTGGCCTTGTTGAAGGCTTCCGCGGCGTCCTGCGCTTCACCACAGACGACCCAGTTGGCCCGGCTTATCAGCAATGCTTTTAGCGCAGAGCGCATGGAATCTCGGTCATCGGCGATCAGAATGCGAGCCATAGATCTCTCCGGGTTGCTACAGCAATCCTAAAAACAAGAAGGAAAAAGAATAGGATATTTCGCGCTCGGTGGGAATGCGTGAAACACCTTAGAACCTAAGTACAGCTGACATTCCTGTATAGAGAGCCGTTCGGGAAACGGATTGGCCGTTTTCGCTGGATACTGCTTCGGGGAAATGCGCAAAGTGGCGGAGAGAGCGGATTCGGACTCACTCCGCGAGCTGAAACCTCGTAACGTACTGATTCTACACTCCGCCAGAATTTACGAAAACGCCAGAAAGGCCGAAGGTACAAGCGGGGTAACGGAAGCAGTTTTAACTCTCCTTGGCCTTCTGGTTTTCCGCCGACCAGCTTTTTCCTTTAGTTTCCTCCGCTGCGTCCATCAAATCCTCGTAATCGGGAAGACCGGAAGTGTGATTCGGCAAATTGCGAACAGTGATTTGTTTTCCGTATTCCGGAAATTCCGGAAACACTGTAAGCGATTCGCCGCAACGCAATTTTCCGTTGCGCACCAGAAGCATAATCGCCATGGCCGTAAATTGTTTGGTGAATGAAGCCCGCCGAAAGTTTGTTTGCGCGTCGACTTTGATTTTGCTGCGAAGATCGCGAACGCCGTAACCGTTTTCAAAAACTATCTTGCCGTCTTTCTTCACCAGCACAGCAAAACCCGGAGACTCGGTTACGGAATCTCCGGGAAAGAAGGACTGCAGATATTCGGAATTTAGTGCCGCGAATTTATCGGACGGCGGCGTATTCGTGCAGTCAGGAACAGGCATTTTGGCCGGTGCGACCGGCGTGCTTCCCAACAATTCCAGCACCGGCACGGTCACCGAACCAAGCGCATGCGAACTGGCATCTCTCACTAACACGCGCAGTTCCGATGCTTGCGGGCTGATGGTCAGGTGCCGCGCCAGGACCAGCCCCGCCTGCGCTAAACTCTCATACTGTTTCTCCTCCAGATTCAGGCCGATCCTTTGGCTTTCCGCCGCGACTGTTTCCCCCTGTGCGCCGCGCTGCACAAAATATAAGTCCAGTATGCCCTTCCGATACCGGTCGTCATCACGAAGCTGCAACTGTTTGGGATCCAAGGCAAGATGCAGTTCGACCTTTCGGTCGCCGGCTGGCCCGGAAAATTTTCCGCTTACGATTAATCCCAAACCTGTGGCATTGAGCGGGCTCATCGCGGCCTGTCGCAATTCCTGTTTGGCTTGCTTCTCGCTGCAGTGATTTCGCAAAGCAGGCACGAAAGTAGCCAGAAGACGTTTGGATGCACGCCTTTGTGAGTTAAGTCTTTTTCCGATCATTTTTGCAAATCTAAAAACCTCTTGACGAGAAGCCTATCTGACACTATTGTAAGTGTCAGATAGACGAGGCTCTGCTTTTCGAGCTTCCGTCTTAGAATGGTGGTTATGTCCGGCGATCCAGATCTTCAGTTGCGCGGCCGACTCCTCCGCCGTCTCGGATTGCTCCGCGAAATGCTGCCCGGCTCGTTTGTGGAACACAAGCGTGCCTGCGGACGACCGAACTGCCACTGTGCGGACGGCAAGAACCTGCATACCCAATACCAGATTTCGGTCCTCATCGACGGCAAGCCCAAGACTTTCCACATCCCGGAGGCTTTGGTCGACCAGGTACGCGAGAAGATCCAATTGCGGCAGCGCTTTGAAGCTGCGGCCGCCGCGATTTGTCGCATCAATCTGCGTCGTTTCTTAAAAGAAAAGGAAAAGTCATAGCCTCGCGCCGGCACCGATTCGAAGCCTATTTGGACAAGGTGTTTGATTTCTCGACCGCGGTCGAGGCTTTACCCGATGGCCGGAAGTTTCCACGACACCAGGAGAAGAAGGTCTTTGACGCGGTATTCCTGGGAGCAGCTTGCCAGTTTCCTACTCTCCATCGAATCGAAACAGAATGCAGCAAGGGCGCTCTCTTCCATCGCCTTGGTCCTTTAAGTGAAGACGCCATCGGGTATGCCCTGGAACGGAACGACACCAACGCTCTATTCACTCTGGGCTGCAGAGTCGCCTGTCAGTTGAAGCGCAACGGGATATTCCGCTCCCAGTGGTCCAGAGGGCTGGTAGTCGCCGCCGTCGATGGGATCGAAATCTGTAGTTCGTTCGCACGCTCCTGTGAGCATTGTATGGAGCGCCGGGTCAGTCATCTGGTTGATGGAGATCTGCGCGAAGAGACTCAGTATTATCACCGTATCTGTGTAGTGGCCATCGTCAGTTCGGCCTTCCCGATTCCCCTGGGAATTCGGTTTCAGAAGAATGGAGAGACCGAAGTGGCCTGTAGCTTGGCTTTATTGAAGGATCTGATCAAAACAGTGGGGAGCCGGTTCCTAGATCTGTTGGTCTTCGATGCGCTCTATTTACAGACGCCGTTTACCGCAGAGGTGGAGGCCCTGGGCTTGGACTGGGTAGGCAATCTTAAGGAAAACCAGCCTGAATTGCTGGCGGAAGCGCAGCGCGTCACGGCCGGTGCCCCGGAGGTTCATTCGCAGGATCAGGATGAGTTGCAGCTTTGGCACGCTCCGGAGGTCTATTGGCCCGTGGCAGACCGCACGATCCGGGTGGTCAAAACGGTACGCCACCGGCCAAAGAATCGCCGGCGAATTCGTCGGGATGAGGAAGGGCGGAAGCACTCGATGAAAGAAACCGTCATCGAGACGAGCACCAATTTCTACGTCAGCAATCTGGAGTTGGGTTCCATTCCCCCGTCCGTATGTTCGGCTTCGGCAAAATATCCGTTACGATAGCGCAGCTGCACGCCGCTGGCACTCACCTGGACTTTTATTTTTCGAAACTTGCCGTTCCACTGTCCGTGATCCGGATAAAATCCAATCGTGTAAGCGTAACGCCCATCGTCGAACGACCGCTTCATGGCGCTACGAATATCGTTCGAACCGTAAAAGGCCAGTCCGCCGGTGGCGTCGGCAAACATACGCTCGGTGTCACGAGTATTCTGACGCGCGTTCATTCCTGACGAGGTGCCGGGCGCCTCTTCAACACAATCGGCGCAATACAGACTGCTGTTCGGATCGCCAATATCGCCGCCACGCCGGCTGGGATCCATCGCCACGTTTGGGGCGATGCCACCAGCGTCCAGCGGATACACCGCGATGTTTGCTCGATTCAAGGCTTGCGCGGCAGCGGTTGACCTCGAGTCATGCTAGGTGCAGTTCGACGGCCCGGGCTGCTCAGACAGGTGTTTGCAGCAGCAACCGGATGCCCCGCGCTTAGATGGAGTCAAATCCACTTCTCCGCCAAGCGCGTTTTAGCGTTTATAAAGCACTAGCGTTTATCAAGCACCATTGACCACTAACTCGCGGCCGTTGGATCAGAGCGCTAGATAATTGGCGATTCGGGCGGATCGAGATACTTAACGAGTACTACCTCGTTGCCCTTTTCATTGTAGATCAGTTCATCGACGAGTTTCTTTGCCAATAGAATGCCGAAGCCGCCCGGTCGCATACCCCGCTCATCGCGAACCCTCGCGTGACTGAACAAATCATCGGGCGAGCTGCCGGCCGCTGCGTGACGCAGTTCTTCGAGGGAGAAACCTTTGCCGGGATCCTTGACACGGCAAGCGATCGCTCGACGAGCCCGAATGAACGAGATTTCCACGTGTTGGCTGGGATCGAAATGCCCGCCATGTTCCATGGCGTTAATCAGAATCTCCTTAAAAGCAAATATGACATGGTCTTTCTCAGTCTCGGGAATGCTCGGATCTCTGACTCCGTGCAGGAATTGGACTAGACGATCCGCAGTAGCAAGATCACATCTGGCCGTCAAGCTGACCCACTCGGGCGTCCCGGAAAGGACTTCGATGCCGTCGTCCCAACAGGGTTCTGCCATGGCCGCACGCACCATTTCGGCGAGCTCAGAAGCCTCGAATGGAGCCGAGAAATAACTGAAGGCTCCCTCGCGCATGGCAGAAATGACGTCTCCAGGAGTAAATTTATCGGTGAGGATAATCAAGCGGACGTGAGGGCGAGCGCTCCTAATTTTGCGAAGAAGTTCGACATCCTCCGCGACGCGGGTTTCCCGCCCGGTGACGATCAAATCGAATGGCTTGGCCCTCGCAAGCGCGAGAATATGTTGGTTGTCGACGACGCGCTGGATGTTCCAGCCCTCGCTGACCAAAACATTCGTAAGCAGTTCGTCGACGTCGCCGCCGGATGCCACTAAGAGCGCGGTCTTCTGTGTACTGGGAGCAACTGCACTGCTACAGGGGGTTGTCATCAGTGATCCCACCTATACGACTGGCTTGATTGTAGCCGCGAAGGTCAGGCCCTCAGGACGTTGCGGAGTCGAAGATTTTGCTTACCGCTCGCCAGCGCGGTCATTGGATGATTATAGTCAAGTTCGTGGGCGCCTTGCCTTTCAATGTTGTGGTGAGCGCATCTCCGGATGAAAGTCAGGGAATGCGACACGAATGTTCGTATAAAGTTTTCGTACACCGTATACCGAAAGGCGATATTCAATAGTCTCGAACGGAAGACGGACCGAACCTAGAAAGGTTGGACACATTCCAGCCTCCACCCAGTGCCTTGATCAGTAGGACGCTCGCGTCCAATCGACGGCGCTGGATATCAATGGCGTTCCGCACGTTGGCTAGCTCGATCGTCTGCGCGGTGATGACCTGGAGGTAGGTATCGACGCCACCTTTGTAACGATTAGTAAAAAGTTGCAGTGATTCCTGCGATGACGCAACGGCCTGCTCTTGCTGTTGTCCTTCGTTCTCAAGAATGCGCAGCGCAGCGACATTGTCTTCGACTTCCTGGAATGCGGTTAGAGAGGTCTGGCGATAGGTTGCGACTGTGGCATCGTAGTTCGCGCGCGCCGATTCGGAAGTGGCGCGACGGCGTCCGGCGTCGAACAGCGTCTGCGCAAGGGCTGGACCGACGGCCCAGAAGCCGCTCGGCCAAGTGAACCAGTTGGAACCCTGCGAGCCGGCGAATCCTGCGGATCCACCAAGGGTCACGGTGGGAAAATACGCCGCGCGGGCAATACCGATCTGCTGGTTTGCCTCCGCCACTCGGCGCTCCGCGGCGGCTATGTCCGGGCGTCGCTGCAAAAGCTCAGACGGGAGACCAATCGGAATGCTGGGAGGCTGGTAGTTGAGCGGTGCTAGGGCAAGACTGAATTCCGCGGGCGGCTTTCCGATCAGAATTGCAATTGCATGTTCGAATTGCGCTCTTTGCACGGTGACATCCGTGTCTTGCACCCGAGTGGTGTCCAATTGGGTTTGCGCTTGCGCCACGTCGGCTTTCGGGGCAACTCCTCCTTTGAAGCGATTGAGCGTGAGCTGCAGGTTGTCGGTATAGGCTTTTACCTCTCACAACTGACGGTTGGACTTTTTCCTCGCGATGTTCTGCACGACGTGCCGAGTGTAGACACCCGTTGCGATCAATTCCGCGCCTTCTTTGCACAACTCGGTAAGCGCCCTCTCCCCACTCTTGTCGATAAAGGTCACGCCTGTGAGGTCCACCACGCACTTGCGTTCTCGGCGAGCGGGTTCTGTTTGCGTCCAGCAGGACTTCAGTTCCGAAACCCATGGTTGAACCAGCCGGCCTTCGACCGTCCACTTCTGTTCGGACAGCGTCTCGGCGATCGTGATTCGTAGCATTCCCATAACTCGCTTCTTTCGCCCGGTGGTGCTGTTGTTCGGTCATCGCGACTTAACTTTCGCGCTCTCCCCAATCGGTGGCCTTCACAAACGGGGCGTGATCCGCGAACGCTTGCGCATATGAACTTCAGACCCGCGTCCAGTAAAGTGCACGTCGTCCATATACGCTTTCATCAGCTGGATGCCGTGCCCGTGCGCACCAGAAGGGTCCGCTGTGAGGCCGTTAGCCAGTACTTTTCCGAAATCGAATCCTTTTCCCTGATCTGTCACGATGATTGAAATTCCCTTGCCGGGTCCGCAGCGGCAGCGGATGTGAACCTTTTTTTTCGGGTCTTCCTTATTGCCGTGCACAACGGCATTTCCCAAAGCTTCGCGGAGTGCCAACTCGACATCGAACTCCTTGCCCGGAATACATTGCGATCTTTCAATCAATCGCATCAGGCGATCTACCGTCGGTGAGATGGCGCGGATTTTGCTGAGCATCCAGGAATCGATTTCCAGGATGGAAGAACGCGAGCGTTTTGCTGAGGGCTGCAGTTGGGAACTCGATGCTCCATTCAGGCTTCGCACTCCGTTCACGGCTAAATGCCTCGCGCCCACGAAAAATGCATTACAGGGGCCAAAGTGCCGAGGGTTCCAGAGTGGCGGAATTTGTTGATTTGTAGGGGGATAGCGAGATGCAAGAGAGCTCTTTAGATTACGCTGCTACCGTGGCACTGCCACCCATGTGGCGGGCTGCCCGTTTCAGAGCACCGAGAAAGAAAGGTGAAGGCGGGAACATTTTGGACAAGGTTTGAATGAAAGAGAGGCGAGACGACTACGCTGAACTGCGCGCAATTCCGAGCTTATGCACTCGCTTTTGGAGCGTGGATCGCTTCATTCCGAGACGTGCCGCTGCTCCATGAGGACCTGCCACAACCCAATTGCAGTCTTTGAGAGCTTCGAGAATTTGTTGACGCTCCGTTTTCTGCAAAACGTCACGAAGTGCCCCGTTGGTCGGGGATTTCGGAGTCGCGGGTCTTTCTTTCACACCAGTGGCCTTGGGAAATTGCAGATCGGCGACATCGAGGTCCAGAAGGGGCCCCGTCGAAATAATTACGGCCCGTTCAATTACATTCTGGAGTTCTCGTACGTTTCCAGGCCAATGATATCTGCACAAGGCATCCATCGTCGGTGATGGAATCGTTTCTATCACCTTGTTCATGCGCCTCGAGAACTGTTGCGCGAAGTGCCGCACCAAGAACGGAATATCCCCTTCGCGCTGTCGCAAGGGCGGAACATGGACGGGGAAGACATTGAGACGAAAAAAGAGATCCGATCGAAACTTCTGCTCTCCCACCATCGCTTCCAGATCGCGGTTCGTCGCGGCAATCAGACGTGCATCTGTGCGAAGTGTGTGCGAGCTTCCCAGCCGTTCGAACTCCCTCTCTTGCAGCACGCGGAGCAACTTCGTCTGCAATTCGAGAGGAATCTCTCCGATTTCATCCAGAAAAATCGTGCCGCCATTGGCCACTTCGAACCGGCCAATGCGTTGCGCGATCGCTCCTGTAAATGCTCCTTTCTCGTGGCCGAAGAGCTCGCTTTCCAGCAAGCCCGTCGGGATTGCCGCACAGTTCAGTTTGACGAATGCTTTCGCGCGCCGCGGGCTCAGATCATGAATGGCTCGCGCAATGAGCTCTTTTCCGGTACCCGTCTCTCCGTAGATCAGCGCGGTCGAATCGGTCGGTGCGACGGTTTCGACCCGCTTCAAAACTCTCCGCAGAGAAGCGCTATTCCCGATGATCTGAGCGAAATTCATTTCCGCGCGGAGTTCATCTTCCAAATAGAGGTTTTCCTTCGAGAGCTGCTCTTTCAGTTCCCGAATCTCGCGGTAGGCAACCGCATTCTCGACGGCGAGAGCAATCTGGTTTGCGACCTGGGCAAGGAAACTGATATCGGCCTGACTGAAGGCATCGTCTCGGAGCCGGGCGAGAACCAAAGTTCCAATCGCGCGATTCCGGCTGATCAAAGGCAAAAAGCAGAAGGACTTCAAACCTTCACGAACGGCGATCTGAACGATTGGGTAATGGAGCCAACCGGTGAAAGGGCTCTGGAGCGTCAGAGCCTTCATGGTTCGAAATGCCCTGCCGGAGGGCGACCCCTCGATCGGATAGTGTAAGTCTTCCTGCAGAAACCCTTTTCCCTCCGGAAAGTCAACCGCGTAAAGTCGCAGCTGTTTGTTTTCCGCATCCGGGAGCGACAAGCCTGCGTAGTCGCACTGCATCACGCGCCGAACGTCTTGCGAAATGGCACGCAGCAGATCGCGGAGCTCCAAATTTGAGACCACCTGATTGGTAACGTCAAGGAGCAGCTGTAGCCTTTCGTTCTTACTCTGAAGTTCCTCCGTCGCCCGCCGCAACGCCGCTAAATTCAACGCGTCGTCGAACGCCAGCGCAATATAACCCGCCACTTCGGACACGAATCGGACTTCGTCTGGCGAATAGGTATCGACCTGCCTGCTGCCGAAAGTGATGGCGCCGAGTTTGCGGTGCGCCGTCGTCAACGGTAGGGCGCAGATGGAGCGAATATAGAGCCTTTTCAAGATCGCTTGTAGCCGGGCACAACACGGCTCCATTTCGTTCGTTAATCTCAGCACAGGTTCTTGGCGTTCGTAAACCCGCAAGGTGAGCGTCTCCTCGGGCGTTAGCTTCTCCTCGGGAACCAGCTCTGCCCGACTCGTCATGTCGATGAAATAATTTTGAAATGTATCGGAGTCCTTGTCGCGAAATGACACTCCGATGAAGTCAAATTGCACTACTCGGTGCAGTTCGTTGACCAGCACGCCGAAAAGCTCTTTAGGGTCGCGGTGGGCTGCGATCGCCTGGGACACGCGGACGAGGGTCTCGAATCGAGTTTCAAGCGCTGGGGCGGCAAGTATTTCCGAATCGTTGCCCACGATTTCGCACCACCACACTAAGCAGATTCCAGTCCATCTGATGCCCGGCGGAACACAATTGATACACGTCGCCGAAAGCGAAAAAGATGTCTTTGTCGCGGTGATCGACCTTTACAGAGCTTCGCGTGGAGTACTGAGCGAATGACACAGCCGAATTCAGCAGTGGCTACGTGTTTAGTATTGATTCGGTATCGCGCCAGGGACTACGACCCGAATGTCGGACGCTTTCTCTGCTGTGCGCAGGCCGCGGCCTCATAGCACAAAGGTCCGTTGCAGTGTTTTTCCCACCGCGTAATCGTCAGAGTGGTGGAGGACCGAAGCTCTGAAACTCTCATGGTGAATCACTTTCGGTTCAACCAATCGTTCCACCAACCATCGATACGGCCTGAACGGCAGCCATGATTCTTCTATCCGAACCCCGGCGGGAGTGATCTGCCCATTTCTCCGCGCACGGAGTCATACGACACCAAAATCTCCTGAACTGATGATTTGCGTCTCAGCCAGTTCCTTGGAGTTGCGGCGACGCGATATCCCAAGCTGCTAGGCGGCCGTCCTTCGTTGTACTCTTCTTTCCGCACTGCGATCTTCTGGAAGGAAAACTGATCTACGAGAATCCGGACTTCTCAAAGCGCCAGTCTGTTATCTTTTCTACCTTCGTCATGTCAATCAGAGCAGATTTTGAGAGCGGGGCGTCAGCCGACACCAGAAACAGAGTGGGGTTTCCACAGGTAGACAAACTGCTCTCGTATGTCATCCTGTCTTTCGGAATGTTGACCGTAGCGGTCGGCGCAAGGCAAATTGTAACCTCGCATTCGCTAGTACCTTTCTGGGATGAATGGACCGAAATAGACGCAATTGCAACCGCGCCTAATCACCAGCTTCCACTGAACTGGCTTTGGTCTCAGCACAACGAACATCGCGTAGTGTTTTATCGTTTGTTGCTTCTAGCCGACATCCATATGTTTCATGGCAAGCACTGGATTTCCTTCTGGTGCATGCTTGCTGTCCAGCTTCTATCCCTGACGTACCTGGCGTGGATGTTGCACTTTTGCGGCGTCAGGGGGACGTTCTGGCGTGCTATCGTCGGCCTCGGTGGGTTCGCCCTGTTTTGTCCGGCGCAGTGGGAAAAACTTTCGTTGGGCATTTCAGATATCGTTTCTGCTGCCCGGATTTTTTCTCATTCTGGCGCTCTCGGCAGTTTTAAGATACCAGCGTTCGATTGAGCAGCTTCGGCCACAATGGGTTCATCTGGCGCTGTCGATTTTGGCCGCCGCTGCGGCAACTTATTCGAACGCCAACGGAATACTTCTGTGGCCATTGCTGCTCTTGGTTGCAATCGCGTTGGTTCCCCGCGTCGAAGTGATTGCATGTTTTGCGGGCTTCGGTGCCGTCTTCATTGGATTGTATCTCTACCATTACGTGGGGCCCACTGGTCCCTTCTCACCACTGCGTGCGCTGCATCATCCGTTATCGATCGCCGCATATATTGCCGAGTATTTTGGTATCACTCATATCTTATGGGGAGTGAAAACCAGTAATTGGCTTGCGATTTCTTCCGGCGTAATCGGCTTGTTCCTTGCGCTGGCGGTTGTCGTGATGGTGTTATGGCGGCAGAAACCTGAACCCGTTCAAATCGCGCTCCTCGGTTTCACATTTTTTGCAATCGCTACGGCGCTTCTCACCGCTCTCGGCAGAGTTAGTCTCGGATTAGAGCAATCGTTCTCGTCGCGTTACCAGACGTTTAATCTGCTTTTCTGGTTTTCGACGGCGAGTTTACTGTTGCTGCTGGTCGACAAAACCAGTCCGTTTTTGAGGACAGTCGTACTGGCGGCAATGAGCGGGGCTATGTTGTTGGCATTCGCCACATTTCCAGTTGCATTAGGAAGTTCTCGCACAAGAACTCAGCGGGCCGAGGCTGCTGCAACGGCGCTGTTGTCTGGTGTACCGGACAAAGACGCGATGGCAGTGTTGTACGACGATCCGATTGTGGTCTGGCGGGACGCCGATTATTTTCGTCAGCAGCACCTGTTTATGTTTTCCGACGCAAGGAACGACCAACTGGGGCAATTATTCTGGTCCACTTATCAAAGCTCCCCACCGCTTCGCTGTGAAGGACAAGTGACGACCGTGCAACAATTGCCACCCGGGAACTGTTGGGAGACGGCGATGGAGGCGCCTTCGGGATCTCTGGTTTGGCAACTGACCGCTTCTCGCAGACGCGAGAGCGCAGGTTAGTCTTCGTCTCAGATAATAAGATTGTTGGGTATGGCGCTTCTCTGGGCGGATTGTCTGCCGAAAAGAACAACATTCTGTTCGTTCAAAGTGGAAGCTCGGGCGTCCAACAAAGCGAAATAGTATCAAAGAAGGATTCCGACAAGTGGCTGGGGTTTGGTCGGCAGCCGCGCAACGCGGCGGCTATCGACGTCTACGCGCTTGATAACGGCGCGGATACAGCATGCCATCTTGCAACGGTCGAGGTTCCTGACCAGTAAGAGGCGGAACTATTTTTGCTTTCGGTAGTCGCCGCGGCTGAAATATTTCTCCAACCAGAGATACAGGCAAATGAACAAGTAGCGGCTACCCATCTCCTTGATTTGAAATTTCGAGACTCCAGACCTGCGGTTTCTCCAGGTAATCGGTATAACCGTCCACGTGAAGCCTCTAACGATCGTCTTAAGCGGCAGCTCAACGGTTATATTGAAGTGCGGTGATAGCAGCGGACGGCAGCCTTGAATCACAGAGGTGCGATACGCCTTGAATGCGTTTGTGGTGTCGTTCAATCTGATGCGGAACATGAAGCGGACAAACGCATTGGCTAGGCGATTCAAGGTCAATTTGATCCAGGGATAGTCAATGACGCCGCCGCCTTTGACGAAGCGAGAACCGAAGACTGCATCCCAGCCCTGATTCAATACCTCCCAGTAACGCACGACGTCGCGGCAATCGTCGGATTCGTCCGCCATCATCACCACGACCGCATCGCCGGCGAGCTGATCCAGTCCATACGCAACGGCACGGCCGAATCCATTCGGGCCGGGATTTCGAACTGGGCGTAAGCTGACAACGCGTTCGCGCAGTTGGGTCAGTTCTCGCCACGTGGAGTCGGTGCTGCCGTCGTCCACCACAATGATTTCGTGGGGCACGCTCCTCAACCGGAGTTCCAGGTCGAGGTGCTCGACTGTTGAGGCGATGCATCGTTCTTCGTTGCGCACAGGGATGACGACGCTAAGTAGGGTAAGTGGCGACGCGTCTGACTTTGGCCGTTCCGGTTCCACGGGACTCCTTGAACGGACTCGCCCTGTCGAGCAAAGAGCAGGTGGGAGTCAATTGAAGCTCGACGAATGGCTTTGTGATCGAAGCAGTCTAGCGGAAAACGAACTCGGTGAACGCAGTTTTTCTTCGGTGAGAGGGCGAAAGCGGTTATGCAAACATGGCGGAGAGGGTGGGATTCGAAGCCTACCGACTGGAAATTTCCGTTGACATCGTAGAACTTAACCCTCATCGTTGTCAACAAAGAAAGCGGAGGCGGGCTCCAAATTGAAAATTTCCCATCAACGATGGGAAATCTGCTACTTCTATTTTGCTCCGATGTCTTAGGAAGGCTTAGGATGTCCTCCGGCAGCATTCCGGTTCTGCAGACAGGAAGAATTTGGCTTAGCGACAAGAAAGATGGATTTGTCAAAGGACCGCTTCGCGCCGCTTGCTTTATGGATGTGCCTTTCGATCCACTGAGGTACATCCTGCACGAGGAAAACAGCAGCCCGAACGGCCCTCGGTTTGAAGCATTCTGTGTTTTCGTTACCAAGAAGCATGCGTATCAGGAAGAATGCAGACCGGTCCTCTATCTCTCCAATGAGGAGGGGCTTCCACAACTTTCCACGCACAGCTTGCCGATAGGGCTCCAAGGACACCACAAGACCACGAACTTGTCTTGCTGGCCCGAACCGTTAGCCTTAGATGGCTAAGTTTCGACCTTATTCTCCGTCATAAGGTGCTTCTCGACCAGAATCAATGGATTTCGACCCGATAACCGTATATACTAGTTTTCGACCATGTACCTAGGAATCAGTCAATATTCGACCGAAAAAGAGGCTTTTCGACCGTGGTTACGAACAATCCCATCATTCCGGCTTTTCAAGAAAAGACCCTTCCCGTAGACAGCCGGCTAGCGGGATGGGCAAATCTCGTCCGCAGGTTCGACGTTTCAGTTCCGGTGCGTCGTCCTAGCGTCGTGTCCTCAAACCATGTCAAAGGAAGCCGTCGCGAGGAGGGAGTTTGGAACGTATTCGACAAACGATACTGGCCGGGTGACGACTTTCAGGATCATCTCGGATTTGCGCTCCGCCACGAAGACCTTGATCTCCTCGTTCTCAAGCGGGTTTACGACGCCGTTCCACCCGAAACCATGGCGACCTTTGTGCGCCTCGGACCGACCGGAGCCCTGAGCCGCCGCGCCTGGTATCTCTATGAATTCCTCACCGGACGGCAACTCGACATTCCGGACGCCAAAGCCGGCGCCGCAGTCGATCTGTTGGACAGGGAAGCATATTTCACGGCGACGCCGCGCCTCTCGCGCCGACACAAGGTCCGCGACAATCTCCTCGGCGCGCCGGCATTTTGTCCAGTCATTCGCCGCACAAAGGCGCTAGCGGACTTTGGCAAGCGCGACCTCGGAACGAAGGCCAACGAAATCGTCGGCCGCACCGGCGCCCACGTTGTCGCGCGTGCGGCCAGTTTCCTCCTGCTGGCCGACAGCCGCGCGAGCTTCGAGATCGAAGGCGAACGGCCGCCGCGCGGCAGGCTGGAACGATGGGGCCGCGCTGTGATACAGGCGGGAAGAAATCGACTGACGCTCGATGAAATCGTCCGCCTGCACGGCGTTCTGATCGAGGACAGACGTTTCATTCACGCTGGCCTACGTCCGGACGGCGTCTTCCTCGGAGAGCGTGACCATGACGGCGATCCACTGCCGGAATTCATCGGCGCGCGCCCTGAAGATCTATCCTTGCTCATGCAGGGACTAATCGAAGCGAACGAGCGTATGCGCGAGGCGAGGCTCGACCCGGTCCTGCAGGCAGCCGCGACCGCATTTGGCTTCGTCTATATCCACCCTTTTCAGGACGGCAACGGGCGCCTCCATCGCTGCCTGATTCATCACGTCCTGGCCGAGCGGAAATTCAGCCCCGCGGGCATGGTTTTCCCTGTCTCTTCCGTCATGCTCGACCGGATTGACGATTACCGCGACACGCTGCGCGGCATTCGGGTCCGCTGATGAACTCCATCGAATGGCGGCCAACGCCATCACGCAATGTCGAGGTGCTCAACGAAACGGCCGATCTCTACCGCTATTTCGACTGTACCGACGTGGCAGCGTTCCTCTACGCCTGCGTCGAGCGTGCCGTCGATCACGACCTGCCGCGCGAGATCGACTACCTGCGCCGCCACGATGAGGCGTTACGACGCATCATGGACACTGTCGAAATGCCGGACTGCATGGCGGAAAACCTCGTTCTGTACATTCGCAAGAACAATGGGACGCTCGGCCGGAAACGACGCGAAAACGAATTCGCAAAACTTACTGACAGCGAAGTGGTCTCGGTGCAGGAGATCGTCCGCGAAGCTTTCGATGGGTACGCGGAACCCTAACCGGTGCTGCAGAAGACCTAAACCCTGATCAGCACTCAAAATGCGATCGAGGGTGCTCTCTGCATCGGCCTCGTATTCAACCACGCAGTCAGCCATTGGAATCGGTGCCCCGGCCCTACTACCACCGCCCGTACGAGGAGCACTACAAGAGACGAAACGTCTTCAGATTTCCGGGAACCGGTCACGCGCAGTTCAGCTTCCCGAGTATCGTGTTTGGATTGAATGAGGCCGCGGCCATCGTGTCGGACTTAAGGGCTGATCTTGCGGCAAGCAATCCTCTGGAATCAGAAATTCCTGAACGTCCAATGCTTGTAAATACAAATAAAGGAAGTGGCGGAGAGGGTGGGATTAAACTCATGCGAGTAACCGTGAGGAATGGTTTTTCGCCGATTACAGGACTTTTATTGCGGCATCCAAGCAAGCCCCCAAGATCGAAGTGCTGTCCGAAGTTAACAACACCTATCGGACGCCTTGCTCTTTGTTTGTTCTGCCGCTCATTCTAAAGCTGTATGAATACCTGAGCATCTGCTGGCCTTTGCTTGAGCGATTCCAAGTCATTGTTCTTGTCTTGCTACTTCTTGTCACATTTGCATTCTCGTTTCGAAAACAGACTGAGTACGTGAAAAAACGAATACAGGCCAGCGACGCATGCTCTAAAATTGCCGGAGGAAATCACCTCTGCGATGGCTGCTATTTGAATACAACGGTCTCGAACTTGTCATCTTGTCGAAACCGTTCAAGACCAAAAAGTTGTTTTGGAGAAGGCGCGTCTTAAATATCCCGAGCGGGAGCGGAAGGGAATTGCAGTAGGTGTAATTCGAACCAAAACGTAACAGATCAAGAGCGCACGAATATGATTTGACTAGGGCTACCTCCGAGTATTTCTTTCGATGTCGATTAGCACTCGACCTGCCATGAGAACGCCCGACTTGGTGAGAGCTGGCCTGATGCGAGGTTTTCAATGGGTCCAGACAAGCAAGCCATCGTATTAAGGACAATTTTAGCCGTTATCGTCGTGCTTTATTGCTTTACCTTCTGGTGCATTTCACCGGTTTGGGGGCAACTGCAAAATGCCGGGACGGCAGTTATAGCTGGAGTGCGAACCATCGGAACCTGTTCATGGCACGGCGGAGTAGAACGCTGGTACAAATAGGGTTCAGACGGGCGTCGGATACACGAATCGGCTGTCGTCCCAGTGGTGTAGTTTGACTGCTATAAATTGCCGGAGTTTGCGGCGTACACACCCTCAGCTGACGACTGCTTTAGGAAGTACAAAGCTTCATCGAGTGCACGGAATAGGCCGGTTTTTGGTGCGTCCGTCGCGAGGAAACGTGGCAACCGCTATCCGGACGGATAGTTCTAGAAGCGTTGCTTCTGATGAATGACATATAAAGCAAGCTCTACACGACTTGATATGCCCAGCTTCTCATAAATTCGGAAAAGATGATTGCTCACCGTGTGGTCAGCAGCGCCCAGCTTCTGTGCAATCTCCCGGTTGGTCATTCCTTGTGCTACCAGATTGGCAACTTCATCTTCTCTCTGAGACAGCAAGTACCGCCCCTTGGAATCGATCACCCGCAGAGGCGTAGAGCTTGTCAAAGCTTCCAAAATGAAATGGAGCTGTTGACTGTTGGCCCAGATCTGTCCTTTGTGCACAGCCTGAATGCACTTGCAAAGGACGCGAATGGGTTCTGTCCTGCAAACCACGCCCTCAGCTCCTGCACGGAAGGCATCTACGACCAAATCACGCGGAGCTGACTTGAGGAGTACGACTACGCGTACAACAGGGAATGAGGTCTGCAGTTCACTCAAAGTCTGGAACCCCGCATACGCTCCGCCGCACAAATTCTCACTCACTACCGCCACATCGACTGCACGTGCACTCATGCTCTTCAGGATATCGGAACAACTGGTGGCGCAGGCAACGACCTCAAACCGAAAACGGGAATGGAGGAGTGCGTTCTTCAATAGTTGACAACCCATGGGTGTCTCCTCTGCGATCAGAACACGAATCCGCGAGGAGCTAGATGCAGAGGGCACTTCGCTCACGGAGGGTGAATGAATCAACGTCGCCATCCGCGACTTCCCGTATTCTGCTGGTCTAAAACCCAGCCGTTGAAGCATTTCCTTAATCAAAAACTGTCTCTAAGGCCAGGATGCACGCTCAGGCAAACCGAGACCGATAGGCACTGTCATATCTCACAGGTAACTTTAATATCTGACAGATAGGCTGGAGCACCCAACCGCACTCCCAGTTACCGGTCCAATAAGCCACGGTCAATGGCGCAAAGGACCAGCTCCAAGCGATTTACGACTCCCAACTTGTCAAAAAGCTTATGGACGCGGCGTTCTAGTTCGACTTCGCTAATGGAAAATCTCAGGGCAATTTCTTGGTTCGTATAGCCCGCCACAATTGCCGAGACGACGTGCAGTTCGCGCGCCGTGAGCTGAGGCCTGCCTTTTTTTTCGTTCGAGATAGCTGCCCCATGGAAAAGCCGAGCGCAAGAGATGCCTTGACCCACAGCGCTTTCTCGTTAGAGGGCAATTTCGTTGCCAAAATGGGCGGTGGCCCTTGCGTCGACTTTGTTCCTCCTACATCGTAATTTTGATCTTGCCGGCAAACATTCACTTGCGAGTGTGACCGCAGCCGGCGCCATAACGTCAAGATTCGCCAACGGCAGAGTGTTGCCGCTCATGTTCGCCCTTTCCGCCCAAGACTATGAGTAATTTGCACATATCAGTCCCGTCCGGGCTTCCGGCCCAGATTAAGGTACGAGGATTGACTCACCCGACTGAGAAGCTCTAACTAGCGACCGGGGCTCCGTCTGCCCGGCTAAAAGACAGAGTATCAACTAACGGAGCTCGTAGGGGGGATGGCAAGAGTTTGCCAATGGTGTCACTTTCCGGTCGGCGTGTAGTACACATCCAGTGACGGTACAAACAGTTTTCTAGCAAGAGCCTGAAACCAGGAAGTAAAGGACCGACGTGTCCTCTAGTACTTCGGCCCTCGGCCAGTTTCTTTCCGAACGATCATCTCCTACCTTGTTCATGCCCGCTCGACCCTCGGCAAAAAGGCAAATTCCATGCACATGCGCCGCAGCACCGGTTGGCCGTCGGCGAGCTACAAAGGGAGCAAGGCTTGCCCTGCTCCTAGCGCTGCTGACGTTGATCCTGATCGCAAGTTTTTCGGCGTATGGTGCGAGCAGCAATCAAGCCATCTCCGTCAGGTCCACTTCAATCAATTTCGAAAAACAACCGATAAATACAACCGCGCGGAGCGCGAACACGGTGACCAATTCTCGTTCGCACACTCCCCAGATTCAGGCCGTTACTCTCACCGATTCGAGCGCTTTCACTCTGACAGGTTGGACCGGGCAGATCGCGCTACAAGTTTCGCAAGCATCCATGAGTTCCCACACGCGCCTGGCGCAGAATTTCCGGCTCCGCCCGGTCCGAAACTTTCTTGCTCGGCCGTCAGGGACGCCGACTTTGCTTCAACACGTAGAGCACTAGCTCTACACGACTTGATATGCCCAGCTTCTCATAAATTCGGAAAAGATGATTGCTCACCGTGTGGTCAGCAGCGCCCAGCTTCTGTGCAATCTCCCGGTTGGTCATTCCTTGTGCTACCAGATTGGCAACTTCATCTTCTCTCTGAGACAGCAAGTACCGCCCCTTGGAATCGATCACCCGCAGAGGCGTAGAGCTTGTCAAAGCTTCCAAAATGAAATGGAGCTGTTGACTGTTGGCCCAGATCTGTCCTTTGTGCACAGCCTGAATGCACTTGCAAAGGACGCGAATGGGTTCTGTCCTGCAAACCACGCCCTCAGCTCCTGCACGGAAGGCATCTACGACCAAATCACGCGGAGCTGACTTGAGGAGTACGACTACGCGTACAACAGGGAATGAGGTCTGCAGTTCACTCAAAGTCTGGAACCCCGCATACGCTCCGCCGCACAAATTCTCACTCACTACCACCACATCGACTGCACGTGCACTCATGCTCTTCAGGATATCGGAACAACTGGTGGCGCAGGCAACGACCTCAAACCGAAAACGGGAATGGAGGAGTGCGTTCTTCAATAGTTGACAACCCATGGGTGTCTCCTCTGCGATCAGAACACGAATCCGCGAGGAGCTAGATGCAGAAGGCACTTCGCTCACGGAGGGTTGGAGAGGCGAGGAAGCCATCTTGAGATTTTCTCCGGGGAATGCGAACAACTTCACAAAAACTCCGCCTCAGGCCGTGGAGGCGGTCGGGACAGAGTGGCCTTTTTCGGCGGGGGTCTTCCAAAGGCGCAAGGCAAAAACCTTAACAGGCGATGGTCCATGAGTCAAGCATGTCGGGATTACAATGAGAATTTTTTTTAGCTTCATCGGAGAAAAATTATTTGAGTCCGGCAAGTAGTAGAAGTACTGTACTGAGCAATTCTTCGTGCCCCGCGATAGATGTTGCGGTCCTGCGCCACCGCCTATTTTAGGTTTTTTGCTCTGCCAATGTACGAGTCGCGCCCAGAAGTTTTCGCTCCTTGCCTGGCGCGTACACTCAGCATAACCTCGCGGCGCAAGCAAAAAGCAGGAAAATACTGCGCCGATCTATCTGAGACTTTAGATAGGAACGGGTGGACGCACTGCTGTGTGGCACTGATGGAGCGCAGGCAGCATGAACGCTACGACTTACAGACCCCTCTGAGTTTCTCCTGGAAGAGTGCAAGAGGAGTTCGTTATCGGCGTGAGGGTTTATTGCGAAACATCTCGGGAGGAGGTGTCTTCGTTGCTACTCGCGAAGTGCCTCCAGTCGGATCCGAGGTGCGGTTCTGTGTGTTGATCCATTCCGTTCTCGCGTGGTCGCGACTTGTTCTGCACGGAACAGTTAGCGTAGTCCGCACGGATCCGACCTTGCGGGCTGACGCTCTCCCCGGTTTCGGGGCGGCAATGAAAAGTTATACCCTGCGCAACCAGAAGGAAGTGCTTGAGAAAAACGTGCTTGGGAAGGAATACCTTGAAGATAAGCGGTGAAATACAGACTCAGGCTAAAGCGGTCTGGACGACGGGCAACGAAACATTTGTGCCGGCCAGAGGCGGGGACAAGGCCCCGGGGTGCGTCGCGATTTCAAATTCCGCAGTTTTGGAACGAGAGCGGAACTTGCCGCCAGAAGAAGTGATCTTCGGTAGCTCGCAGGCGATGTGGGAAATCCGCCGAAATGTAGAAAGGGCAGCCAGTACGGATATTCCCGTCCTCCTCCAGGGTGCGACTGGCACTGGAAAGGAAGTCCTGGCCCGATTTCTCCACAGTCGCTCCTGCGGGGCCAGCGGGCCGTTCGTTAAGGTGAACTGTCCGGCCATTCCTGTATCTCTATTTGAAAGCGAAGTATTTGGTTACGAGAAGGGCGCCTTTACGGGCGCCTGCGAAGCAAAACCGGGCCGAGTAGAGCTGGCCCGCGGAGGGACCTTGTTCCTGGATGAAATTGCCGAGTTGGATGTCAACGTACAGGCCAAGCTGTTGCAACTACTTCAGGACGGACAGTATTGCCGGCTCGGCTCACAGGGGGAAAAACACCTCCAGGCACGCATTGTTTGCGCCACGAATAAACCGCTGGAGCACGCCGTCAAGTGCGGCACATTTCGAGAGGACCTCTTTTACCGAATCAGTGTTTTTCCCCTGGAACTGCCCAGTTTGCAGCAGCGTAACGGGGATATTCCCATGCTCGTCGCCTACTTTTTGGAAAAGTACGGAGGGAAGTATGGTCGGGATGTGCCTCCTGTTTCAAATTCACTTCTCGACCGCTTAGAGAAATACCGATGGCCGGGAAACATTCGACAACTAGAGAACATAGTCCATAATTATGCAGTTTTTGAATCCGAACAGTTTATTACCAACAAGCTAGAAGACCGTGATCCGGAATGGCTGTCCGTTGACCTAACATCGCAAGGGCCGGCTGGTTTGAAAAAAATAACTCAACAAACAGTCAAAGAGCTCGAGCGAAGAATTATCCTGCAAACACTCGAAGCCCATGGATGGCATCGCGGCTTGGCGGCTCGTGCCTTGAAGATCAGTTACGGCGCTCTGCTGTATAAAATCAAGGAGGCCGGCCTAGCGCCGAAAAGACATGGAAAACGACGTGACGATCACACTTCTAACGTATCAAGCTGGGCCGAAGCCAACGTCAACGAAATTCCGAGGCTCGCACCAATTCGGCCTCGTTTCCTCGCAAACAAAAGAACTTGATACAAAACTTATGGGTCAGTAGTTCCTCCAAGCGATGCGTCAGCGGGGCCTGGAGTTCCGGATTCGTAGCATCTAGGTTCATACTCCGAAACATTGGCGAACGTTCCATCGAGAAGTAGCCTGCGCACGAATATTCACGCTCTATATACATGCCAACAAATTGAATATTTTCTGCAATCAGTTGAATAATTCGCGCGAGCGATCGATCCACGAATAGTTCTTCGTTTGCGCCTCGTCCACACATAAAGTCTGACACCTCAAGGACTTTGAAGGCGGACTAAGCAAGGGCTTAAGGTTGGCGGGCCACGTGCATTACGACTGCGTTACGGTGCGATGAATTAAAGGTTAAGAAATCCAAAAGGGCCCCAACTGGAGGATGTATTCCGGTGACCAAGCGGGCCAGGGTATTGGCAGACCAGGTCGTCGAACCGGTATTTAGCATTTAAGGTAAGCAGTCGGGTCATTACTAGATAAGGCAAGCGGGGGGCATACCTCCGCCGAAACCGCGGGCCTTCGCAGAGCCAAGAAGGCCAGGCCACCATCCTTTCGAAGAGGGCTTTTGTAAGCCACAGGGCGGAGCTGCATGCATTCTACGGGGCAGGACAGCTGGCACGCGTTATACACGAAACATCAACATGAAAAGGTGGTAGCGCGAAACCTTGCGTGCAGGGGATTTGAAACCTTTCTTCCGCTCTACGCGGCGGCGCGAAATTGGAAGGATCGGGTTAAGCTGCTGAGTCTACCGCTGTTCCCTGGCTACGTGTTTCTGCGAGGCGATCTGCGGCGTCGGCTAGATATCGTTAGCACTCCTGGGATACATGCAATAGTCTCAAGCGGGGGCCAGCCAGCCACGATTCCAGCGATTGAAATCGACAGTATTCGGCAGGCGGTGGCAAGCGGCGCCGGTATACAACCTCATCCTTTCTTGAAATCTGGTGATTGGGTCCGAGTGAAATGTGGTCCCTTAGCAGGAACCCAGGGGATTTTAGTCCGGAAAAAGAATATGTGTCGCTTGGTACTCTGCATCGAAATGTTGGGGAAAGCCATCGCTGTAGAGTTGGATGCGGTGTTCGTCGAGCGGCTGAGCGGGAAACCGTCTATGGATCACCGTGAACCTTGGAATGCAAGAACCGCGTATAGCGACGCTAGAGACCAGCAAACTCAATCGTAGCACTCGCAGTCATTCGTAGAGATTTTACAAAGCGAAAACGCCTTCGAACAGGCGCACAGCGCTCACTAGGCATCATAGCTCAACAGCGCCCGGGCTGCCTGAGTCTAAACATGGGCGAGCTAAACCGCCAAATAAGGAGGATTTCTGCCGAGATCCCTTTTGTCGATCTTGTTGGACCGCATTTGGAGTTACAAGAAGAATTGCTTGCAGTTTTCAGAGCTGCACTGAGGACCGGTACCTTCGTTGGCGGCTCCATGGTCGAAGACTTTGAGCGAGAATTCGCTCGGTATTGCGGTACCACGTATTGCGTCGGGGTCAGCAGTGGTACGGACGCGCTCAGGCTAGCGCTGATCGCCTTGGGCGTCAGGCCGGGCGATGTCGTGCTCACGGTACCGAACACGTTTATTGCGACTGCGGAGGCCATATCTCATGCAGGAGCTCGTCCAGACTTCATCGAGGTTGATGAACGCACGTGTAGCATGGATTCGATGAAGCTGAGAGAGCATCTAGAAACCCGCTGCCACACGGACTGGAACGGAAAACTGTTTGACAAGAAGACGCAAAGGCCGGTGACGGCAATCGTTCCCGTCCATCTCTACGGCCAAACGGCTGATATGGACGGCATCTCGGAGATTGCTGAGCGGTACGGCCTGGTTGTTGTCGAAGACGCGTGCCAGGCCCACGGTGCAGAGTATTTTTCAAACAAGGAAAGACGCTGGAGGAAGGCCGGATCCATGGGCCGCGCCGCTGCTTTCAGCTTCCATCCCGGAGCGAACTTGGGGGCCTGCGGACAAGCCGGGGCGGTTACCACTGACGACGAAGAGCTCGCGCAAGAAGTGCGAGCTTTACGCGAGCATGGCCAGACTCACCGGTACTATCACGATACAGAAGGCTACAACGCCCGGCTCGACGCCATTCAGGCCGGGATTTTGCAAGTCAAGCTCAGACATCTTCTCGAGTGGAACAAAAAGCGACGCGAGGATGCCTTTTGTTATCACGGACTGTTAACGTCGGTTCTCGACAGCGTAACAATTCCTTCTGAGCCTTCTTGGGCAAGGTCCGCCTACCACCACTACGTAATCCGCACTGACAATCGAGACGAACTCAAGTCATATCTTCTCGCAGACAACATCCACACGAAGATCCATTACCCTGTGCCGCTGCACCGCCAAAAGGCCTATCGATCTCTGCGTTATGCGCCGGGCGATTTTCCCGTCACTGAGAGAATTGCATCAGAGATCCTCTCCCTGCCTATCTATCCGCGACTCGAGTTTGATCAGCAGTATCGGGTTGCGCAAAAAATAGTGGAGTTCGTCGGCCAAGCAAGAGGGAATAAATCTCACCCCCACCTACTGCCAGTTTCTCCTGTCTAGACAAGAAATTACGAAAAGAGCCACGACCTGTTTGGAGGCAAGATGAAAGACACAAGGCAAGCTTACGACGTAAGAATAGCCCGTGGTTGTCTCGTTTCGATTGGGATGGCAGTTCTCTTAGGGACAGCTATCGGCGTTTCCAGCGCGCAGGAAAAGCAGGGATCGCCACAGCAGTCCAATGCCAACCAAGCGGTTATCGAGGCTACGACGGCTGACAGAGAACGAACGAGCCAGCCTGTACTTCAGCATAGAAATCCGCGCTACCAGCTATGTAAGGGTGACATCCTCGATTTGACCTTTCCTTTCACACCTGATTTCAACCAGACGGTGACCATTCTTCCGGACGGGTTCATTACTCTTAAAGAGTTGGGCGATATGCACGTCGCAGGAAAAACGGTACCTGAAGTGACAGAATTGCTCAAAACAGCTTATGCAAAAATCCTGCATGACCCGGTTATCAATATTGCTCTGAAGGATTTCGAGAAGCCATATTTCATCGCGGGCGGAGAGATTGGGCACCCCGGGAAATATGATTTGCGGGGCGACACAACACTCACTCAGGGCATAGCCATTGCCGGCGGCTTCAATGAAAGCTCAAAACACTCGCAGGTATTGCTGTTCCGCCGAGTATCGAACGACTGGGTCGAGGTCAAGGTACTCGACGTGAAGAAGATGTTCCAAACCGCGAATTTAACCGAGGACTTGCACCTACAACCGGGAGATATGTTCTTCGTGCCCCAAAACCGCATCTCGAAAATCAAAAAGTGGATTCCGTATACATCTGTATCCGCGAGTGTCCCACCCAAATACCTTTTGATCCTGAGAACCGGCAGCAAGCCAGAACGCGAGGGAACGATGGAAGAACTAAATCTTAGCAGTCACTACGATGGGCGTGCGTGCCCCCACATTGCGAGACCTCCTGACGGTTGCGTTTCGACACCGGCGGCTCATGGCGATTTCCTTCTTGGGCATCCTTTCCGGGGCAATTCTCGTCGCCGTGCTGCAGCCGAACCGATATTCGGCGGGAATGAAGATACTGGTCAAACGGGAGCGTGTCGATCCTGTCGTCACGGCTGAAGCTTCTGCTCTGCCGCAGTTTGCCCTCGCAGTGACTGAGGAGGAGATGAATTCTGAAGTGGAGTTGCTGAAGAGCAGAGACTTGCTCGAAAAGGTCGTTCTAGCATGTGACCTTCAACGTCAAAGCGATTCGGCCTGGTCCAAGGCAGTCGCCGCGGTGAGCTCGCGCACGAACGCCATGAGTCCGGAAAAAGACATGAGAATTGCGAAAGCTGTTCGGACGCTGGAGAAGGCGCTGACGATCGAAGTGCTGAAGAAGACTAACCTAATCGCAGTGCACTATGAATCGCCAGATCCAAAGCTGGCGGCTCAAGTTCTTACCGAGCTGTCGAACCTTTACCTCGAAAAGCATTTGGAGGTGCACCGCCCGCCCGGGGCATTCGATTTTTTTCAACAACAAACCAAGGAGTACCGTAAGGGGCTAACGGATGCAGAAGAGCGCTTAGTCGATTTCACTCACGGTGGAGCAGTTGTTTCCGCAAAGCTTGAGAAAGAAGTTGCGCTGCAGAAGGTTGCCGAGTTCGACGCACACTGAGGCAAACGCAGGCCTCCATCGCGGAGACTCAACAACGCATTCGCGCACTCCAGGAACAGATGGTATCTATTCCGGCGCGCATGGTCACACAAGTTCGTAACGCCGACGATGCCACGCTTCTCTCACAGCTTAGGGCCAATCTGTTGACGCTTGAACTGAAGCGGACTGAGTTGCTAGGGAAATTCGAACCCAGCTACAGACCAGTCCAGGAGATAGAAACCCAGATCGCCCAGACTCGCGCTGCCCTCGCTGTGGCGGAGAAATCCCAGCTGCATGAAGAGACCACCGACCGAGACCCAACACATGAATGGACTAGAGAAGAACTCGCGAAAGCGAAGGCCGACCTCGCGGGGTTGCAGGCGCGCGCTCAAGCCACTGCTCTAACCGTGCAGTCCTATCGAGCGAATGCTCGTTCGCTTGAGCGAAACGAAGTAGTTCAGGACGATCTCATCCGGACCGTTAAAGCGACTGAAGAAAACTACCTGCTTTATCGCCGTAAAGAGGAAGAGGCGCGCATATCCGATGCGCTTGATCGCAGGCGAATCATCAACGTGGCGATCGCCGAGGCCGCGACCGTGCCTTCGCTACCTTCAAGTCACCGCTCGTTAACGCTTGCTCGTGGGGCTACTTCTGGCCATTGCCGTCAGCTTGGGATTGGCGTTCGGTTCGGATTACTTGGATCCGACGTTCCGAACGCCTGACGAAATGACGTCCTTCCTCAATATTCCTGTGCTCGCGGCCATGCCACGGAACGGGAAGAATGGCGAGCAATGGCAAGAACGGCGTCCACGGAAAGAACGGAAGCGGTGTCACGACGCATGTTCCTTGATTTCTACAAAATTCGAGAGCAACCATTCGGCGAAACTCCGGATCCGCGGTTTCTGTACCTGAGCCCAACGCATCGCGAGGCGATTGCTTCCCTAGCGTACGGCCTTGAGGCGGGCAGGGGATTTCTTGCACTGGTCGCCGAACCCGGGATGGGCAAGACCACCCTAGCTGTTTCACCTTCTAGAGTGGCTACGTGAATCGGCCCGTACAGTGTTCTTGTTCCAGACGCAATGCGGCTCGCATGGACTGCTCCGTAACTTACTGGCCGATCTAGGTATCGACGCCGAGGGAAAGGGACTCTCCTGGATGCACGAGCAGCTAAAGGAGGTCCTAATTAATGAAGCGAGCGTCGGCAGGCGCCTGGTAGTCTTCATCGACGAAGCGCAGAATCTCAGCGAGTCGGCACTGGAAACCGTTCGGCTACTCTCGGACTTCGAGAATCCGCGCTCGAAACTCATTCAGATCGTGCTTGATCGGTCAGCCTGAATTAGCAGACAAGCTGGCGCTTCCCGCAATGGCCCAGCTACGCCAACGTGTCTCCATTCTGGCACGGCTCAGTCCGTTCGAGGCGTCGGAGACCGAGTCCTACATTAACCATCGCCTGTCGGTCGCTGGTTCGGCGGACCAACGACTTGTTTACGCCCGAAGCTCGAGCACTGATTGCGGACTGGAGTCGCGGAATACCGCGAAACATCAACAACCTCTGTTTTGGCGCACTGAGTTTGGGTTATGCGATGGGGAAGCACAAAGTCGATGGCTCGGTCGTTCGCGAGGTCATAAACGATCTGGACGTCAATCCACTCGTTACTCCACTGAACACTTCCCCCCGGCCTTGCGAAGTCTCAGCCGGCCAACAGTAGCGGTTCCTTATGTATTAAAGGTTGCATCGCCGAAGTGCAGCGAGCGAACGGGACGAACCGCCGCGCCGGACGTTGAGCCCGAGAGCTTCAGTACGGACAGCGGGCACCGCCGCATCACCTGTTTCGACATTCAAGCGTCGTTTTTCGAAGCGTGCCATGGTTTCGCTTAGCTTCGCTTTGTTTGCATTCTCCTTGATTGTGGCGTTCGGGATTTCCTTGCCTCATGGCGCACTGAGTTTGGGGTACGCGATGGGGAAGCACAAAATCGACGGCTCGATCGTTCGCGAGGTCATAAACGATCTGGACGTCATCTTGAGACAGCCGACCGGCGGCAGTCGCGTCCCAATTCCAACTCAAACGGCCCAGCAGACTCAGAATTCGGTCGCGGGCGTCAAACCTTTGAGGTCAGGATCCTGGAAACCGGAAAAAAAGCCAGCAGTCGCTGTTCCGGATGACAAGCTTTTCGCCGTACCCATGCCTCTCTTACAAAGGGAGTCAATTCAAGAGATGCTGGTGGCAAACTCCAATATTCCGGAGATACCGCCAATGATTCCAGAAGAAACTGCAGTAGTTCGCGTTGGCAGTGACGTGAAAGAGCCAGCTCTTACAGCCAGAATTGCTGCTGCCTATCCTGCCGACGCGAGGCAGAGTGGTGTTGAAGGAGAGGTCATCATCGACGCTATAGTCGATGCAACTGGAAAGCCAACGACCCTAAAGGTGGTCTCGGGCCCAGTGCTGCTCCGGCCTGCTGCGATCGAGTCAGTTCGCAAGTGGCAGTATCGGCCAGGCTATCGTGCCGACGATTCGGGGCCGATTGAGATGAGGATTGCCGTTCAGTTCCGCTTGGTTAGCTGAGAGCGACCGAGCGCTAAACACATAGTAAGCATATGAGCAAAAATTTCGAGCTCTTGCGGAGGGCCGGGAAAGCCGAGCTGCTATTTTATCGACCTGACGGTGATCGGCTGCCTGACGCTGGCGAGCGTGTTCAGCCGTATAGAGAGATAGCCCGAGAGATCGCCAAAGCTGAGAAAGGCGGAGCGCCTCGGCATGGACCGGATTTGACCCATGACGAGGCCGCTAAACTTGTGCAGCGCGTATTCGTGTTTTCCAACTCCCACGCTCCACGAGTGGTCGTCTTCTCAAGCGCCGATGAAAGCAACGGGTCAGGTGAGATTTGTTTCCGCGCAGGTGAAATCCTAGCTGCCCAGAAGTCGGGATCCGTATGCTTGGTAGATGCAAATCTCCGTGCGCCTTCACTTCACCAGGTGTTTGGCGTTGCCAAATCCCCAGGGCTTACTGATGCCATGGTTAAGCCCGGCCCGATCAAAGATTTTGGTGTGCAAATCGGGAACCTCTGGATAGTACCGCCTGGATCACCTCAAGCCGTAGCACAGGGGCTATTTGCTTCAGGTCCGTTGCGCCTACGGATCGGCGAACTACGAAAAGAATTCGACTACGTCTTGATCGACGCGCCTCCAGTCAGCTCCTGTGGGGAAGCGGTCCTGCTCGGCCAGATGGCCGATGGGGTCATACTTGTAGTGGAAGCTAATTCCACGCGACGGGAAACAGCGTGGCTGGCTAAAGAGACCTTGAAGGCGCTGAGATTCGGCTGCTCGGTGGGGTATTAAACAACCGCACGTTCCCAATTCCGGAAGCTCTGTACCGAAGGCTTTAGGCAAGATTTATGCCGTCAAGCCCTCCATGTTAGCCAAATCATGACAATACCAAGATCATCGATAGCGCCACGAACATATTGGAAGCGTTCTTCAATACACCAGCCCTCCGAAGTGCCAACGGTGATGCAACTTTGAAAGGTTCCACATCTGCCTATGGTCGTAGTGAGGAACTCGATGAGTCGTCGACTCAGGTTGTCACCGAGATACTAACTGTCGATCGTCGGACCTGTCCTATTGTTTGATTTCAAACATCTGTTCATCCTTCCCAATGAATACCCGGCGCAAGTTACTGTTGAACGCGCTTCAAGCTTTTTGATTTGGGGCTAATGATATTGGCCTTTATGACAGCCGCGCTGGCCGTGGTCCAGCAGAGTCGCACTATCAGTGCGGTGGAATTGTTTTCCATGCGCGTGAAGATTCATAACGTTGCCATCTTCGCGCTGTTTATTCTCGTCTGGCATGTGATTTTTAGTCTATCTAGGACTGTATGAGTCGCGTCGGCTTTCGAATTCGCGGGGTGAGATCGTCGAGGTCATCAAGGCGAGTTCCTTCGGGACATTGGTGATTCTCATCAGTGCAGTTATTTTTCGAATTGTCTTGGTGACCCGTCTATTCCTGGTTGTGTTCTGGCTGGTGAGCACGTGCGCGATCTGTTGCGAGCCGACTTCTTCTCCGGGTCACCCTCGCCTTCATACGAAAGCGTGGGCGTAATCTGCGCCAGGTCCTCATTGTGGGAACCGACTACTCGTGCGCTCGAGTTTGCCCGCTGGCTTGTCGCTCGCCCAGAACTTGGCTACCGGATCACTGGGTTTGCGGATCAGAATTGGAGCGGCATGGAGGCCTTTCAGAGGAGCGGCTACGCGCTGGCATGTGATTTGGACGGCCTTGCTCAGTTTCTGCGCACTAATGTGGTCGACGAGGTCGTACTGGCTTTGCCATTTCGTTCCATGCACGACCAGGCATCGCGGATTGCCGCTATATGCGAGGAGCAAGGTATTACTGTCCGCGTGCTCACACATATCTTTGATTTGAAACTTGCTCATTCCTCGGTGCAAGAACTGGAGGATGATGCTCTGATCACACATTGCAGGGGCTGGGCGGAAGGATGGCCAATCTTCATCAAGCGAATCTTGGATTTCACGATTTCCTCGATTCTGATGGCTGCTGTTTCTACCCGTTTTGGTGATCGCAGCAATTCTCATCAAGCTTACCTCGCCCGGGCCGGTTTTGTTTGCCCAGAAGAGGCTTGGTCTGAACAAGCGGCACTTCAACGTCTACAAATTTCGAACGATGGTCGCCGATGCGGAAAAACGATTGCACGAGGTCGAGCATTTGAACCAAGTGAGTGGCCCGGTCTTTAAAGTCTGGAACGACCCGCGAATTACGCCGACCGGAAGGTTTCTTCGGAAAACCAGCATAGACGAATTGCCACAACTCTTTAATGTGTTAAGAGGCGATATGAGCCTCGTAGGCCCACGCCCACTGCCCGTTCGCGATTACGAAGGCTTCAGTAAAGACTGGCAGCGTCGTCGTCTTAGTGTGAAGCCAGGAATCACGTGCTTGTGGCAGGTTCGAGGCAGAAGTTCAATTCCGTTCGAAAAATGGATGGAGTTGGATCTGCAATACATCGATAAATGGTCTCTGTGGCTCGATTTTCAAATCCTGCTGCGAACCATCCCTGCCGTCTTCAGGGGCTCGGGTGCTGCCTAACTGACCTTGGGAGCGAATACATCGTTTGAATTCTTATAGTAGTCGTCATCTGTGGAGGAGAAAACCATGTCCAGCAGATCGGTAAGTGCAGTTGATTACTCGGCGGCACAAGCTGACCACCGGCACGGCGTAGCTTGCAGGGGGACCGAGCAAGTTTACGTTGATATGTTTGTGCCGCAATTGGTCGCTGTACAGGCTGCGGCTCATCCGTTGGCAAGAGCACTGGTGGCATGCGGCGAGACGCTATCTTACTCAGAGTTAGACAAGCGCGCTAACCGGATAGCTCATTTCCTTCGCTCCTATGGAGTAGGACCGGATACCTTAGTTGGTATCTGCTTGGAGCGTTCCGTGGAGCAGATCGTAAGCGCACTAGGTGTCCTGAAGGCAGGCGGAGCATACCTCCCTCTTGACCCGTCCTATCCGCCCGAGCGCCTCACGTTCATGCTGAAAGACTCAAAAGTACCTGTGCTGCTGACGAAGCAGCTCTTTTCAGAGCGGCTTCCCGCTGGCACATGGCGAGAGATCAACCTGGACGTCGTTCACGCACAAATCTCAGAATGTCCTGCGGATTCGCCAGATGGCTCCGTTAGCGGGAAGAATCTGGCCTATGTCATTTACACGTCCGGTTCCACCGGCCTGCCAAAGGGAGTGCAGATTACTCATGACGCTTTGCTCAATCTCGTGTTCTGGCACCAACGGACCTTCGGTGTGAAGCCCAGCGATCGGGCGACCCAGCTAGCCAGTCTCGGGTTCGATGCGGCGGTCTGGGAGTTGTGGCCCCATCTTACGGCAGGGGCGAGTGTGTTTCTACCCAGTGATGAAATCCGCAACGAACCGCAGGCTCTTCGTGACTGGCTGGTCGCCCAGTGCATTACCATCACCTTCATACCGACCCCGCTGGCGGAACGCATGATGACCTTAGACTGGCCACGTGAGACGGCTCTCCGGATCTTGCTGACCGGAGCTGATACGCTCCACAGATATCCATCTTCTGGCTTGCCGTTTACCTTGATTAACAACTATGGACCTACTGAATGCACCGTGGTGGCCTCGTCAGGCCCGGTATTCTCGGATGAGCGTCCGGACACCTTGCCACCCATCGGCCGACCGATCGCGAACACTCAGATCTACATCCTAGACGAGCAAATGCAGCAGGTTCGCGTTGGCATCGCCGGCGAAATCTATGTTGGTGGAGTGGGCATTGCGCGAGGATATCTGAACCGTCCCGAACTAACTCGAGAACGATTTGTTCCCGACCCCTTCAGCTGCGATCCAGATGCCCGGCTATACAAGACGGGAGACTTGGGACGTTATCTTCCAGATGGGCAAATCGCGTTTCTGGGTAGAATTGACGATCAGATTAAGGTCCGAGGCTACCGCATCGAACCAAATGAAATTGTAATGGCACTAAACCAGCATCCGGCCGTGCTCGCCAGTGCTGTAGTGGCCCGTGAGGACAGCCGGGGCGATAAGTACCTGGTCGGCTACTTAGCTCTTCGTTCTTTTACACAACCTACCGCTACGCAACTACAAGACTTCCTCCGTCAGCGGGTACCTGAATATATGATGCCGTCGGTCTTTGTACGGCTTGAATTACTGCCGCTCAGTTCGAACGGCAAGGTCGATCGCGCTAGCCTACCCGCGCCCAGCGCAATAAACACAATCGTTGATGCTGAATATATAGCTCCGCGCACGATGATTGAGCAGCGTTTGGTTCGCGTTCTATCAAGGCTGTTGGGCGTCGAGGATGTGGGTGTCAACGATAATTTCTTCTTACTGGGGGGACACTCGCTCCTCGCTGCGCAGCTGATTGGATCAATCCGGGAAACGTTTGGTGTCGAACTTCCGTTGCGCACCATTTTCAATTCGCCTACCGCCGCGGGATTGTCGGAGCAGATCGAAAAATCACTGTTGGTCAAGGTGGACTCAATGGCGCCCGAAGAAGTGCAAAAGGCACTAGCTCAAGGCCATCATTAAGAGTAGCTATCATGTCCTCCGCGCAAACCATCTCTACACCGTTACCACCGGACGCGCCGCTGAGTTTGTACCATCTCCTTAGTCCGGAGGTTCTCGCGGATCCGTATCCTTTGTATCACCAGCTTCGCACACGTGACCCGGTTCACTGGGACCCCTTCCTGCACGCCTGGGTCGTCACGCGCTACTCGGACGTCGTCACTGTGCTACGTGACTTTTCAGCTGCTCGCACACCGACGCCAGAGCATCTGGCGAGCATCGGCCTCGGAGAGCTCGGCCCAATTGCGCAGGTAATGGTCAAACAGATGCTTTTTCTGGACCCGCCGATACACACGCGTATCCGCAGTCTCGCATCTTTTGCATTTACCCCTCACCGAGTCGAAGTTCTCCGCGGGCACATACGTGACATCGTAAAGAGTCTCATCGAGTCGCGTTGTTTCGAAAGGCCGGATGGATGTGATCGCCGATCTTGCTGAGCCGCTTCCGTACACAGTAACCGCGGAAATGCTGGGTGTTCCGGTCGGAAGACGCACCGCAACTGAAGACCTGGTCACAAGATTTTGCCGAGATGCTCGGCAATTTCCAACATAATCCCGAGCGCGTTCCGCGCGTACGCCGCAGCGTAGAGGAGATGACCAACTATTTTCATTCCGCGATCCAGGAGATCCGGAGGCATCCGCGAGAAGGTTTAATACATTCGTTCTTGACTGCGGAAGTGGACGGGGATCGATTCACTGATGAAGAGGTCGTCGCAAACACGATCAGTCACCATGGTTGGCGGTCAGGAGACGACGACGAATCTGATCGGCAACGGTATGCTCACTCTGCTGCGTCAATCCACAGGAGCTCAAACGCCTAATAGCGGATTCTTCGTTAATACCATCGGCAGTCGAAGAAATGCTGCGCTACGAACCTCCAAGCCAGCACACCGCCCGGCTGGCGCCCTATGATGTAGAATTGGGAGGAAATAAAGTCTTGAAGCGGCAGGCTGTGATCGCCGTAATGGCTGCCGGAAATCGAGATCCGGAACGTTTCCCGGAGCCCGATCGATTCGACATCACGCGCAAAGACAACCGCCACCTTTCGTTCGGATGGGCTGCCCACTTCTGTTTTGGCGCCGCGCTCGCGCGAATAGAAGGTCAGGTAGCGTTCGACGTGATGCTATCCCGACTATTGAACTGGACGCTCGAACCCGGATCCCTGGTTTGGAGAACGAATCTGGGCCTGCGAGGACTGACAGCATTGCCGCTCATTTGAGGTTCGGAGTTCCGGACAGCAGTGGACTTTGGCACGCCGAGGCACACTGTGTGCCAATCGATGAGGCATGCAATGCAACGTGACAGGGTTTCCGCGAAAGGAATTGCACAATTAAGCTGATCGATAGAAAGGAAGTCTAGTTGACACCCGACACTACATTGCTCTCCGAGGCCAAACGCAAGCTGCTTGAAAGAGTATGCGCGGGAGAAATGCCAAGTCTTGGATCCCTACCCGCAATCGCCCGTCGTCCAGTCGGCGAGCATGTACCCCTCTCCTTGGTCAAGAACAAATATGGCATCGGACGCTACTGGTTAACCACGTGCCTCGGGATTTACCATGAGTCAATTACTATCCACCGGACCGGGTTTACTTGACGTAGGCGCCCTCGAGCGTAGCTTCGCCGAAATCATTCGACGTCACGAAGCTTGGCGGACAACTTTTGAGATCTTGGAAGATCAGGTCGTACAAGTCATCCACCCGGCTTCTTCTTGTTTCGCACTTCCCAGTCGCGGACCTCCGCAGCCTCTCAGAAACCGCACGGGAGGCCGAAGCTTTGCGGTTGGCTACGGAGGATGCCCGGGAGCCCTTCGACTTGTACCGAGGGCCACTCGTACGAGCCAAGCTCGTGAGACTCGCCGAGCAGCAATACAGGCTATATCATGACGATGCATCAGTGTGTTGTCGACGGCGTCTCGGTATATCAGGTACTGCCCACAGAACTCACTGCGCTCTACACAGCTTTCTCGTCCGGAAAGCCCTCCGCGTTGCCCGAGCTGCCCGTCCAGTATGCCGACTTTGCCCGCTGGGAGCGACAGTGGCTGCAGGGAGCTAATGGAATCTCAGTTGGATTACTGGCGCAAACAACTTTCGGGCGCGCCTCCGTTGCTGAAGTGGCCTCGCGATCGAGTCTCGGCCACCTGTTCAAACATTCCGGGGTGCCATTCAGCCGTTCATGCTTGCGAAGCAGCTCGCTGACGCATTAAAGGAGCTGAGCCAGCGGGAAGGCGTGACGTTATTTATGATTCTTCTCGCTGGTTTCATCGCTTTGCTGCATCGCTACACACATCAGGAAGACATCGTTGTGGGAACTCTTGCCCCCGCGGGACGCAAGCGCACCGAGGTCCAAGGCTTGCTCGGTTATTTCCTCAACCCCGTCGCGCTCCGCACCACTCCTTCGAAAAAATCGACGTTCCGGGAGTTGCTGACGCAGGTAAGGCGGTCGCTCTCAGATGCCTTATCGCATGACGACGTACCGTTCGAATTCGTATTCCGTCAAGCCGAATCCAAACCTGACCCGAGTCGACACCCGTTATTCCAGATAGTGATCTCGCTCGCGCCCCCTATGGCAGAGCTTGGTCCGGGTTGGGACCAAACCCCGATGGATGTGGAGAGCGGCGGAGCCAAGTGGGATTTGTATCTTGAACTGAGTAACAGACCAAACGGGATCATCGGTCGGGCTCAGTACAACCCTGATCTTTTTGAGGCGGCCAGTGTGCAGCGAATGGCGGCGACACTATCACGTGTTGCTCAAGCGTGTCAGACGATCCGAATAAACTGCTCTGTGAACTGCCCCCATATTCCTTTTACGATTAATTCCGGACTGCAGCGTGGTGCGTAGTGGTTTTCTCAATGTTAGCGGTGAAAAAACCAGTTACATCGAGGTTCGTGAAGCTTCCCTCGAGGATCACGCGCAGATCTGGAACTGGAATCCCGCACGGCTTGGTGGACCAAGGCACTATGAGGAGTGGAAGCATCTGTGGGTGAACAACCCTATCTACCGCCAACTTGGCAAACGATTGGCCTATCGGGTGGGTGTTGGAAGACTGGCACCGAAAGATCGTAGGCTACCTCGGAAACATTCCTCGTGTCTTATGAATTCGAAGGCAAGAAGCTTTTGGCAGCTACCACTCGTGCATGGGTGGTGGATGTCGCCTACCGAAGCTACTCAATTTTGCTCCTGGATTACTTCTTCGCGCAATCCAACGTAAACCTATTCCTTACTACGACCCTGAACGCAGTGGCTTTCGAGGGATTTCGATCCTTTGGGCCTTCGCCAGTACCGATAGGTGACTGGGATAGGTCCAGTTTTTGGGTCACGAATTACGCGGGCTTCGTTGCCAGCTCCCTTCCGCGAAGGGAACTTCCTTTCGCTAAGCCCTTGAGTTATGCCCTCTCCGTTCCGCTATTCATCAAGGATCAGTTCACCAAAAGACGGTTGGAAAGAACGGGTGAAGATCAACGTGCAATCCTGCTCGAGCTTCGATGAACGTTTTGATACGTTTTGGGAAGACTTGAAACGAAGCCGTTCTCATGTGCTGTTGGGTGCCCGCACGCGCGAAATCCTGGATTGGCACTTTGGATCTGCATTACCAGTAACAAGGCTTGGATTTTTTGTGTCAGTGATGGGCCACGCTTAGTCGCTTACTCGATTTTCTACCGTCAAGACAATGCCAAAGTCGCACTGAAACGCGTATGCCTAGCAGACTTCCAGACCCTTGCAAACGATAACTCGGCTCTTGCTTCCGATGCTTTGTTGTGCCTTAGAACGCTGCCGGTCCACCGGAATACACATGTTGGAGTCCATGGGTCTTTGCCCCGAAAAAGCACAGGTAATCGAGAAACTGGCACCTTATCAACGCAAGCTGTCTTCCTGGCTATCTTTTTACAAAACAAATGACCCAGGGTTGGCACGGAGCCTGAAGGATCCGAAGGTGTGGGACCCTTCGTTGTTTGACAGCGATTCCAGCCTGTAACTTGTGCGGGGCCTTGATGATAGTCACGACAGACACTAGAGAGTCTGGGGAAGACCGAGTAATCGACCTTCGTGCAAGTCAACGATTCATTTCTTGGGCGAGCCGGGGTGGACTGGCCATTCTCGATCAGGCGCTTTTCGCGGGAACAAATTTCCTCGTCAATATTTTGCTGGGGCGTTGGCTAACACCGGCTCAGTATGGAGCTTTCGCTCTTGTTTACTCGTTTTTCTTCCTCTTCAGTACTTTCCACACAGCGGTGCTTACAGAACCCATGATGGTCTTTGGGCCAGGCAAGTATGCCCCACACTTCCGGAAATACGTGGGTATCCTCCTTTACGGCCATTTCAGCCTGATGATTCCAGGCAGCCTTATCCTGCTCGTTGCTGCATCGGTTACAGGTCATTTCTATCCAGAGGGTACTGAGCGCGCGTTCTTGGGTCTAGTGGTGGCGGCTCCGCTGATCCTACTGCTGTGGCTGGTACGACAGACCTTCTATGTACGCCTACAGCCTGGCTGGTCAGCGGTCGGAGGAGTTCTGTACCTTGTTTTCTTTCTTGCCGTGGTTTTCGTGCTGCGGACGCACAATCGTCTTTCACCAATGACAGCCTTCTTGGGAATGGCCACAGGGGCTCTGGCAGCCAGCATCTTCCTTCTGATCCGCCTCCAGCCGCGCTGGAACATACGGCCTGGAGACCTCACTGCTAGTGCGGTCGCCAATGAACACTGGCAGTATGGACGCTGGTCGATTGCCGCAGTCGCGGTGCAATGGTTTCCCAGCAATATCTATTATGCGCTCTTGCCAGCTTCGATGGGCTTGGCGGGATCCGGTGCATTGCGAGCCTTCATGAACCTTGCCATGCCTGTATTGCACAGTATAACTCCGCTCTCAAGCCTGCTCCTTCCTCTTCTTGTTCAAGCTCGGCAAGACAGATCGTTACAACTTATGGAAAAACGGATGAAGTCCTTTCTGGGTCTCATTATCGCTGGATCTGCAGTCTACCTAGGGCTGTTGTTGTACTTTCGCTTGGAAGTCCTCAATCTCTGCTACGCGGGAAAATACCTGGAATATGGCTGGCTACCAGTATTCTTGGTCGGATTGCTCCCGTTCACCGTAAGTCTAAATGCTGTTTTCAGTTCTGCTTTGCGAGCGCTCGAACGACCCGATTGGGTTTTCTGGTGTTATTTCGGCTCCAGCGTCGTAACTCTTGTTGCGGGTATCCCTCTCTCCGCGAAACTGGGCATTGTGGGTGCACTGAGTGGCCTGCTGCTTTCCTCGTTGACCACGGGACTGGTGGCACTGTTGTTTTATAAGCAGTATCTACGGCGACAGGATCCTGTTAATGCGAATCGTTCACGTTTTGGTTGGACACTGTAATCCGGACGGCGCGAACGGCGTGGATGTGTGTGTCTCTTGTTTGAGCAAAAGCCAAGCCGAAGCAGGACATAACGTTTTTCTTTTTTGCTTGACCCAAAAGGAATGTCGACCCATTGGCGGAGTCGCGGTGCGAGGGTTCGCTCCCTGTGCAAATCCGTTCACGTTACCGAGCTCACTGACGAAAGCAATTGAACAAGTGAGGCCCGTGGTCGTCCATTTGCATTCCGTATACTTGCCTCAGAACATTCGTCTTGCCAGCCACATCCGACGAGAGGGCATCTCCTACGTTGTGTCGCCTCATGGTGGACTTTCCCCTTTAGCGTTACACAGGAATAAAATTGTCAAGGCGGCTTTCAACCATCTCTTTGCCTATTCTTTTTGGACACGAGCAGCGTTCATCCATGCATTAAGCGAAGTCGAGGTTGACCATGTTCGATTACACGATATAAAGCGGCCCATCGTCATTGCTCCAAATGGGATAAACGGTACAAAGTTACCCGATCCTGAAACCTCGGATGGCACTTACTTAGGGCGGCTGTATCCTCAAACAAAGGGTAAGAAGATTTTCATGTTTGTTGGCAGGTTGGATCCGGTATTCAAAGGATTGGATCTGCTGTTGGAAGCCTGCTCCAAAGTACGTGAAGCCCTGCAACAAGTTATGTTCGTTCTTGTTGGTCCAGACTGGCGCGGCTCTCAATCCGAGCTTAAGAAACAGGTGATGAAACTCGGACTAGAGCGACAGGTGATTTTTACAGGTCCGATGTATGGCAAGGAAAAATTCGACCTGTTGGCCGCATGTGACGTGTTTGTTTACCCCTCGAGATCTGAAGCAATGCCTTTTGGGCCTCTCGAGGCCCTCGCAATGCAAAAGCCGTGTCTCATTACGAACAGCACAGGGTTCGGCGACTTCTTCCGAAAATATCACTTCGGATTGAGAGTCGAGCCGTCTGTAGACGGAATTGCTGAGGGTCTACGACATTTTGCTGAGCTTACAAGCGAGGAATTAAAAAGATTGGGTGCTGGGTCGCGGCAAGCAGTTCTGCACGAATTCCGCTGGGAACAAACTGCTCAGCTCCTCTGCCAAGCTTATCAACAACACGCCAATGTTCGTTAAAGCAGAACAGAAATCCGTTCTCTGCCCGGCGCGAGTCGCCAGTCTTAGGGGTTGACTTAGCGCCTTTTCCGGCTCCGAATATTTCATTAAGAAATGAGCGTAAATCAGGCGGGTTCTTTTTAGTACCAAAAGACCAAAATGCCTTCAGCTAGTTCAATAGAAGCCAGTCGCACAACAATCGCCCATTTCTTTGAGGTACTACGTATTCGGGGCGTGGATATATGTGTTCTCCGAAACTACGAAGATGTGTCTGACGGAAATGCGCGTGACGTCGATTGCATTCCAGCAATAGGTCAACTGCGCGCGCTTGAAGAGGCAATATGTGCTTGGGCCAAACAAACTGATGCGTGCCTAGATGTTGTGCACCGACAGTACGTGCACAGCTTCCATATCATGTTTGGCAATGGTGTTTTATTTACGATCGATGTTATTCCCGATATTCAAGGCTGGTGGGGAGCAGCGTATCTCTACAATGAGGAGATATGGGATGGTGCAAGGAGACAAGGAGACTTCTGGATTCCCCGTCCGGCCCACGAAGCAGCAATGGCTTTCTTTCAGCACTTGCTGTGGGGCGGTTTCTACAAACGGAAATATGTCGAGCGTCTGCCGTTGCTGATTGAGCAGGACGAGCAGGAGTTTCGGCGAATTATAGCCGAACACTTCGGCCGACGGTGGCTGTGTTTGATTGATTGGATCAAGCAAAAGGATGTGACCGATATCGAGAAACACGTGAGGGGCCTCCGGAAGGATCTCTGGGGGAATGCTTTGAAGCGCGATTGCCAAAACTCACTATCTAGATTTGTTGTCTTGCTAGCACGAGAAGGTGCAATCACCTTGAAAGAGCGCGGCCTCTTAGTAGTGCTTGTCGGACCGGATGGCGTGGGCAAGACAACTTTGGCAGGAGCGCTGAAATCAGACTGGGACGATTTTTTTCGTGATGTACTTTATTTTCATTTTCGTCCCCCCGTGATACACGGCCTATCCGCTACCATTCCTCAAGGAGGAGAACTTCAGCTGTGCGATCCATTCTTGCGTCCGACGTTTGTTGCTCGAATTGCATCTCCGGCTAGGCTCCTCGTCAGCATTGTGAGATTTAATTTGGGTTATTGGCTTCGTATCTTTCCGGCGCTTCTACGGCAAAAACTGGTTATTGCTGACCGGTACTTTTATAGCTATCTACTTTTCCCCGAGAGCGTACGCTATTATGGGCCACGCTGGCTAGCCCGATGTCTTGCACGATTATTTCCTAGGCCTGACCTGGTCTTCGCGTTATATGCTCCTACTGATGTCATTCGAATGCGTAAATCAGAATTACCCGAATGGGCGATAGCGAAGCAAATAAATAACTTACCGACTATATGTTCGATCGCTGACACACGGCTAACTGACGCAGACAGACCTTTGGATGAGATAGTCCAGGCGTGCAAGGCACATGTCATGCAGTCGTTAGTCCGTAAAAGCGGTCAGAGTGCTGCTGGATGGCAAGGCGACGTGAGCAGGCCGAGACTGCCCACGTCGATATTGTCAAGCGACTTCAGGCAAACCAGCAGCACCCGTACCCAGTGGCAGCAGGAAAGCCTCAACGATGCGGTTCGCCTCGATGGAGGTAGGTGGATGGTGTTTTCAACAGCTTCAGGCGCCCAATACATAATACCCACAATGCCTCGGAAAGTGGCGGCTGCCTCATTAGGGCTCTATCGGCCGCGGAAACTAGTAGCAAGAGCAAGCAAGAAGCTCCTATCAGCAGCACTGCGTTGCGGGATGGCGCAACCTCTCCTAAGACACCCCGATAATGCACACGGATTTACGAAAGGTCAGAGAGAGTGGTGGGAAGATGCAACTCTTCCGGAAGAGCTAACGAAGCTTCTTGGTGTAAGGAAGGTGTCGCTTAGTTTTTTGGTTGGGCGTCCAAATGATCAGAAGCTCGTAGCTCAAGTGATGGATCACAAAGCCAACATTTTGGGTTTTCTAAAGATCGGCTGTGGTCCTGAAGGCATCGATGCTTTACATCACGAGGAGAGCGTGCTCCGACGTTTGCAAACGCATCAATTTTCTACTAGTACAGTTCCAAACGTAATCTATGCGGGATACTGGAATAACTACTATCTTCTACTGCAAGGATGTCCCCGTGTGCACACGGAGACGTCTCCAGGAAGGATCACCTATCAACACATTACTTTTCTCTTAGAGTTGTACGGTATTGTCCCCCCAACACAACTGGCAAGTAATGAGTTCCTCGGTCGTATACGGGAACGCCTAACAAAACTGGAAAAGTTAGGATACAGCAGCTTTATACCTCCCGTACTCAATGTACTTGAGGAGTTCCATAGCGGTGTGGGCGAGAGCAACGTCATTTTTGGCTTTATGCATGGCGACTTTGCTCCGTGGAATATGCTGCGAGCGCGAAATCAGTTGTTTGTATTTGACTGGGAAAATGCACAGGTAACCAGCACCCCTGGCTGGGACCTTTTTCATTTCATTGTTCAGAATGGCATCTTAGTGCATCAGTTGCCGGCGCGACAGATTTACAAATCGATGTTCGACGAAGGTGGCTCAACTCACAAGTGTGTAGACGCCTATTTCGTGAAGTCGGAACGCCGCCTGAACTTGTTCGACTATGCTTGCGTTTATATGTCGCCGATATTATGAGTTTGCACCTCTGCCGTTCGGAAGAGAGTGGGGGTGCCAAGGGAGAGCGACAGAGAAGTACCTGGCGTAATTTGCTCGCTCTGGCCTCTCCGGCTGAGAGGGTCTGAGCCAGAGGTGCGTATGAAAATTCTCGTTTCAGCTTACGCATGTGAACCGGAAAAAGGCTCGGAGCCTGCGGTGGGCTGGAATTGCGTTCAGCAGATAGCACGTTTTCATGAAGTTTGGGTGGCGACGCGAGCCACAAATCGCGATTCGATCCTAAAGGCAGTGGCGAAGCAACCGCTGCCGAATGTTCACTGGATTTTTTTTGACTTACCCCCCTGGGCACGTTTTTGGAAGAAGGGACAGCGAGGCGTTCGCCTTTATTACTGTATATGGCAATTCCTTATCTATTTAATCGCGAGAAGATTGTATCAGAAGATTGACTTCGAGCTGGTTCATCACGTGACATTCGTTAATTACTGGATGCCGAGCTTTCTGGCGTTGTTGCCCGTGCCATTCGTATGGGGTCCCGTGGCAGGTGGAGAATGCGCGCCCCGCCCCTTTTGGAACTCATTCAGTGTGAGGGGAAAAATGTACGAAATGCTGCGCGATATCTCCCGCAGGATTGGTGAGCTGAACCCCATCACCCGACTGACGGTGCGTCGCGCAGCGTGCGTATTTTCGGCTACGCCGGAAACAGAAAAACGGCTCCGGCGCCTGGGATGCCGAGAGGTGCAGGTTTATTCACAAGTAGGTTTGCCGACCGAGGAACTCGCTCAGCTTCTACGCTTGCCATTTCGTGAGAAACTGCCGTTTCGCCTCTTAAGTGGTGGCACGCTCCTGCACTGGAAAGGCTTCGAGCTTGGAATAAAAGCCTTCACACAATTCCAATACCAATTCCCGACGAGTGAATATTGGCTCTTCGGAGATGGTCCCGAGCGTAGAAGGTTGGAGAAATTGGCCGAGAAATTAGGCATAGCTGAAAAAGTCACCTTTTGGGGAAACGTGGGCAGATCCGAGCTGTTTCAAAAGCTGGCGGAGTGCGATGTGCTGGTTCATCCCAGTCTGCATGATTCCGGTGGTTATATCGTCCTCGAGGCAATGGCAGCAGGACGGCCAGCGGTCTGCCTTGACCTTGGTGGTCCGGCAGTCCAGGTAACTCTGGAGACCGGGATCAAGATTCCTGCCACCTGTCCAGAGCAAGTTGTTCGAGACATGGCAGAAGCGCTATGTCGGCTGGCTAATAATCCTACATTCTGCGCCAGCCTAGGACACGCTGCTCGTGTGCGGGTGAAGACATATTTTACATGGGACAAGAAGGGGAGCAAGTTAGCAGATACCTATGTTGGGCTCAAGGCCGCTGATCCATACACTGATCCATACACTGCAACCCTCGTGTAAACCATTCATGGGATAACCGTGTTGACATCCAGTAATATCCAAGTCCCGATAGGACTGCTTCTCGGGATCGTTATTTTATCTGTCGTTATTTTCTCATTATGGTTAAGGCGGTACCGCTACCTATCTGGGGAAAGGCCGCGGGACACTAAATGTGCAGACATCTGCCTGGGCATACTCTTCCTACTAATATTTTCGGGACCGCCAAAGCTCAGAGATCGTGATCCCCTCGGCTCAATCCGAGGAGATGTAGATTCCGTCGTCCTCCTTCACTTGCTGGTGTGGGGATTAGCGGGTGTTTGGCTGTGCTATCAGCTCGTAGTTCGGCGTCTGGTAGAAAGACGAGCATTGTTGCGATTGTGGATTCCTCAGAAGCTTGGCTTAATGCTCATTCTCTGTCTGGGAGCATCAGCATTAGTATCCCCCTCTCCAGCCCTCACTATTTTTAAGGTTTATCAGATGCTTGTTATGTTGCTTCTTAGTGTGCTATTCGTGCAACGGTATGGTGCGGATGCATGTCTACACAGATTGTTCGTAGGAAGCACACTGCTGGTGATAGCCATTGCCGTGTCGGCGATTATTGCCCCTGACCTTGTGATGATGGGCGACGCTCGCTTACGAGGTGACCTGATCGCACCAGCGGGTGATATCTCCGTAATTTCGTTGATATTACTGAGCACCAATCGTCAAAGGTTATCCAAAGTACCGTTCATCATTCTCTTTATGCTTTCGCTTGTTGTTCTCATACTTCTCACGGACGCGCACTGCTTACCTATGCATGGGGGCTGTTTTGTCCTTGACAATTCTCCTGCGGCCCAAGCTTCCGATCTTAAGGCGCTTTGCACTCGTGGCACTGTTATCATTGCCTTTGGTACTTTTAAGTCCGTCGATATCCGACTGGATAGTACGAGATCCAGAAAGCGCGAGCACCCTAAGCGACAGAACCGGATTATGGACGAGCCTGATGGACGTCACCCTAGGAAAGTCGCCGATTATTGGTCTTGGGTATTACAGTGCATCGCGAGTGTATGGTCCACAGTACAATCCGGGCCTCGGCACGGCCCACTCAGTCTTCGTGGAGACATTGGTCGGCGGAGGTATGCTGAGTACCACTGTTCTGGTAGCCCTGTGGTTATCCCTTGGCGTTTGCGCAGCCTCTCTATTTCGTCAAAGGAAGGAGAGGATTCCCTTTGTATCTTTCTCGCTTCTCGTGTCGATTATGCTGTTAAGTTTTACTGGATCAGCACCAATCGAGGCGCCAGACGGCTTCGTCTTTTGGTGTGTAGCCGCCATTTTGCCCACTCTCCGTGTAACTATAGGGCACCAGTCTCTAACAAACTTGTAGTCTAGCCATGAAAATACTTTTCATCGTCGACAAGGTCTCGCGGTACGCAGGCACCGGTGTATACGCGGAACAAATGGTGAAACAAATAGGCATGCTCGTTGATTCCCACGAGCTCGTTGTATTGCTTCAGCAAACGAATTGGCCACGAGAACTTCGACAAAGAATCACCGAACATCGACCGGACATCGTGCACATGCTTTGCGGCAGGCCCAGGATGATCTTGCAGGTCGGGTTCGCCTTGAGAGGCTATGACCTCACCAAAGTCTTAAGCGTTCACAATGTCCCTCCTCAAGAGTTCAAGATCGGCGGCCTCTACTCTTGGCGGTCTGGCTATTGGTACGCTCGAAACCTCCGTTACTTTTATAGTCGCTCCGTCTTCCTATTCGCACTTCGGCACTATTACGACGCCTTAGTTGCCGTCAGCGATCCTGTCCTTTGGCGGCTTGACGAGTTGTCGAGGAAAAAAGCATACAGGGTGCCCGAAGGAGTGACCTATGAGACGAGTCCGGAAACATGCGGGCCTGCCTTTCGGGACGATATAGTAGGCGAACAGAAAGGTCCCTTCATCCTGACGGTGGGCGCCTTCATCTTTCAAAAAGGAATTCATCGAATAATAGACATTCTTCCTTCTATCATTTCAGAATATCCTCAGGTTTTGTACGTCGTCGCTGGCAAGAAACGCGATCCGGCCTATTATGAGTACGTCCAAAGGCTTGTTCGCCTCCGGAAGCTGGATCAATACGTTAGGCTTTTGCCGGATGCCGATCCAGCGGTGCTGGCTGGCTTATACGAAAACTATGATGTATATGTTCAGCCATCGTATGAAGAAGGCTTTTGCCTTACTTTTCTCGAAGCATTGGCGAGAAAAAAGTGGTCAGAGAAGCCCTTTGTGGCGGTAGGTGGTACGACAGGCGAAATTCCGGCTCTATTGGCTGTTGCAGGGATGGACGAATTCTTATTCAACGCAAGTAGCGAGACCTCTTTCTCGGAGAAACTGCGTCTCGCTCTGAAAGCGTTCAAGAATGGCTTCTACCCCAATATACGGTGGCAGCAAATGATTGAGACCTACTCTTGGGAACAAGCAGCAAGGGATATGAATAAGTTGTATGAGCTACTGCTTTGCCGTGCAGACTCCCAATAAAGCTGCTCTCCATGACACCGCTAAGCATGGACATAATATCCTAGCTATCGCATGGGTTGCTGCTAGCAGTGGAGATCCGCAGTTGCGGTGGGATATTGGAGGACATTTTTCGCAAAATTGATGACTCCGTTTATAACATAACACGAATACCGCGGCCGGTAATCCAGTCAGGATACCAAGAGGAAGCCCAAGGGGAAGGAAGGAGCAATTGCTGTCCCCGAGGATAGGCTTCGTTGAGGCCAAGCGTCCCCTAGATCCTGGGTGACAGACGTACACGCAGATTTCTGGAAGTTCGGCAACACATGGAAAGACCAAGAATTGTGACGACGAGCTGGGATGATGGCGACCGGGCCGATCTGAAACTTGCCGAGGGCCTACGATCCAGGGGAATCAGCGGGACTTTCTATATTCCGATCACACCCTACCGCGGGCAGCGGGCCCTTAACTGCGCTGAACTAAGATATTTGTCGTCGGAAGGTTTCGAAATCGGCGCTCACGGATTTTCGCACAAACTCCTCTGGGGGCTAGCTGCCGAAGAATTAGCTAGGGAAGTCGGTCCGTGTAAGCCTACCTTGGAAGACATCCTGGGGACGGAAGTGCGGATGTTCTGTTACCCGTGTGGTCGGTACGACTCGAACGTCGTGCGCGCTCTGAAGGAGGCCGGCTATTGCGGGGCACGTACGGTTCGCATGCTAGCGACTCAGCTGGACATCAACCCTTTCGAGATGCCGACGACAGTGCAGATTTTCCCGCACCACAAGCCCACCTACTTTAGGAATCTTGTGAGGGCACGGAAACTGGAAGGCTTGCGAGTTTATCTGACCCAGAGGACAAGGCTTGGTGATTGGCTCGAACTCGGCAAAAGGCTTTTCGATTTGGTATTGCAAAACGGTGGGATCTGGCATCTATACGGGCATTCCTGGGAGATCGAGGAGCTAGGGTTGTGGGAACCACTGGGGAAAATTCTAGATTACGTGTCCAAAAGGAAGGGCGTGATGTACGTTTCGAATTGCGAGTTGCTTCGGCTTCTACCGGCCTCCAGCAAAACATTCCGGAAGAATTGAAGCCATGAAGATAATGCTCGTTCATAACCAGTATCAGCGGCCGGGGGGCGAGGATGTAGTTTTTGAACAGGAACGCCAGCTCCTACAGCGTGCTGGTCATGAGCTATCAATATATCAACGTAGTAATGTTGAAATCGACGAGCGCGTCATTCACGGTCGGATTGAGTTGGTGAAAACGCATAGTTTCGGCGAAGCATACTCTTCAGGAATTCACTGACTTACTGGCCCACGCGAGGCCCCAGCTCGTCCACGTCCACAATACCTTTGTCATGGTGTCACCATCGATTTACTTGGCCTGTGAACAGGCGAACATCCCAGTAATGCAGACGTTACACAACTATCGGCTCGTCTGCCCGGCCGCGACCCTCTTTCGCGACGGGCATACTTGTGAGGAATGCATAGAACACACTTTGTGGCAAGGGGTGCGCTACGGCTGTTACCGCAACTCTCGGCTGGCCACGAGCGCCGTGGCAACGATGTCGGCAGTGCATCGCAAACAACGCACGTGGGACCAAAAAGTGCAGGGCTACATAGCTCTCACAGAGTTCGCCCGCAACAAGTTTATCAAGGGAGGGCTGCCGGCTGAGAAAATCTTCGTCAAGCCGAACTTCATTATTCCGATCCGGGGGTGCAGCCGTGCACGGGGGACGCCGCAATCTTTGTGGGACGGTTATCTCCGGAAAAAGGCGTGAACACTCTCCTAACAGCTTGGGGGCAACTAGGAAACCGCATTCCGCTCCTGATTGCCGGTGAGGGTCCTGAGAGCAGGAAGACTCAAGCTACAGGTCGCCGAGCTTGGCCTCACTCGCGTTTCTTTTTTGGGTCAATTACCGCGCGTGGAGGCATTTGCGAGAATGAGGAGCGCTCGTTGCCTCATCGTGCCGAGCGAGTGTTATGAAACTTTTGCCTTGACGATCGCGGAAGCGTTCGCCTGTGGTATCCCGGTCATCTGCTCTCAACTGGGGGCAATGCAGGAAATCGTTGAAGATGGTCGTACCGGGCTGCACTTTAGGGCTGGGAATGCCGATGACCTGGCCGCCAAAGTGGAATGGGCCTGGGCTCATCCTGATCAAATGAAAGCCATGGGGCGAGAGGCCCGTCTGGAGTACGAGACGAAGTACACGGCCGAACGAAACTACTCGATCCTTATGGATTTGTACGAGCGCGTACTCCGTCCCTCAGCCCTCCCTCGCCTTAACGCCGGTGTACGGAAGCCCCGAATTCGTGAGGAAGAAAGGTTGAGGGTTATATCCGTTTACAATCGGTATCAGAACCGGGGTGGAGAGGAAGAAGTATTCGAGTTGGAAGGAAAGCTTCTGAATAAGCATGGACACGACGTAACGTTTGTCACAGAGAACGTGTGTAATCCACATGGAGTAATTGAGAGCACCAAGTTAGCGTCGGATGTCATTTGGTCGAGCAGTTGGTATAGGAGGTTCAAGGCCTTACTGAAGGAAAAAAGGCCGCAGCTTGTGCATGTGCACAACACCTTTCCGACAATCTCCCCTTCTGTCTACTACGCCTGTCGTGAGGCGGACGTGCCTGTGGTGCAGTCGCTTCATAACCCTCGGTTGCTCTGTCCGGCGGCTACGTTGCATCGGCAAGGACACACCTGCGAAGACTGCCTCGGAAAACTTGTACCATGGCCCGGGATTCTTCATGGGTGTTATCAGAACTCGCGCAAGCGCACGAGCGTCGTTGCGGCCATGCTCACTGTCCATCGTTGCCTCGACACCTGGGAACTAATTGATATCTTCATTGTCTTCACAGATTTCTATCGTAGAAAGTTCATTCAAGCGGCCTTTCCCGAGAATAAGATCGTGGTCAAGCCGCACTTCGTCGATCCAGACCCAGGCTTGAAGAGCAATCGGGGTGATTACGCCTTATTCATCGGGAGACTCTCTCCGGAAAAGGGGATTCGCACCTTGCTCGGTGCTTGGCAACAGCTAAGAGATATCCCTTTGAAGATACGCGGAAACGGCCCCCTGATCGGCGAGGTGCAAGACTTCGCTGCGCAAAATCGGCGCTGGATCGAAGTATTGCCAGACCGCCTTCTTCCGCCGCAATTGGCCAACCTAATGAGGGGGGCACGTTTCCTGGTGTGGCCGTCAGAGGGATACTACGAAACCTTCGGCTTGGTTGCCATCGAGGCTTTCGCCTTCGGCGTCCCGGTAATTGCCTCAGGAACTGGAGCAATGGCGGAGATCGTGGCGGACCAGCAAACAGGGTTGCATTTCACAGCCGGCGATCCAGACGACCTCGCAAGAAAGGTCGAATGGGCCTGGACTCACCCGAACGAGATGGAGGTCATAGGACGAAGCGCTCGTTGCGAGTATGAGGCCAAGTACACGGCCGAGCGAAACTACGAAATGCTCGTTGAGATCTATCAACGCGCCCTGCTAAACCGTGCAGAAAACCACAACAGTTGAGCCAGAAGAACCTGTGCAGAACTTCGGAGTTCTGGGTGTTCGGGTAAGTGCCGTCCAGATTCCCGACGTCACCGCGCGAATGAAGGATTGGATTTGCGAACGGAGACCGGTCCGCTACATAACCGTTACCGGAATGCACGGGGTCATGGAGGCCCGCCGGGACCCCCATTTTGGTGACATCCTGAACGCCGCCGATCTTGTCGTGCCGGACGGCATGCCTCTGGTATGGCTTGGCCGGTCGCACGGGTACGCTTTGGCGCGTCGGGTCTACGGACCGGAATTGATGGAAACATTTTGCCGCCATACAGGGGCTCAGTTCAGGCACTTCCTTTACGGAGGTGCGCCAGGCGTTCCCGAACGCCTCGCCCAGATGTTTCACCGGCGATATCGCTTCCAAATAACCGGGACCTACTCTCCGCCCTTCCGACCTCTAACTGCGGAAGAGGACAAAGAAGTGGTGGGGATGATCGAGAGAGCCGCTCCGGACGTGCTCTGGGTAGGGCTGGGTACGCCGAAGCAGGAGTATTGGATGTATGAACATCGCGACCGACTCTCAGTGCCGGTGATGATAGGTGTCGGTGCAGCCTTCGATTTCCACACTGGAAGATTGAAACAGGCGCCGGTGTGGATGCGCGAGAACGGCCTCGAGTGGCTTTTTCGCCTCCTGGCAGAACCGAGGCGGCTCTGGCGACGATATCTCATCTATGGTTCCCAGTTTGCCTGGAATGCATCGCTGGAAATTGTGCGAAACAAAAAACTCAATTCAGTTTCAGGGAGGCAAAAATGAATTGGCAAGGACGCAAAGTTCTGGTCACCGGAGGCGCGTCGTTCATCGGCTCCGGTCTGGTCGACACGCTTGTCGACCTGAGAGCTCGGGTACGCGTTGTCGATGATCTCAGCAGCGGCAAGCTCGAGAAGATCCGAAATCACATTGAGGAAGGAAGCGTGGAGTTCATAAAGGGTGACCTACGTGAACAGGACGTCGCGGAGCGCGCCGTCAAGGGCATGAGCGTAGTCTTCCACTTGGCCGCCGACCATGGCGGGCGCGGTTATGTAGATCTTCACCAAGCGGCCTGCGCCGTGAACCTCCTGCTGGATGGGATGATTTTTAGGGCCTGCCATAAAGCAGGAGTCGATAAGGTCGTGTACGCATCGTCAGGCTGCGTCTATCCCAACCATCTGCAGACGAATCCCGACGAGATCTTGTACCTCACCGAGGACATGGTCGGGCCGCCCTGCGACGCGGACAATATGTACGGATGGGCGAAACTGATGGCCGAGATGGCTCTCCGTGCCTACTACAAGGACTGGGGGATGAAATCCGCATCTTGCCGGTACTTCACTGTCTACGGGCCGCGAGGTGTCGAAAACCACGCAGTGATCGCCATGATCGCTCGTGCCTTCATCGGCCAAGACCCGTTTGTCGTATGGGGTACGGGCGAGCAGGTAAGGAACTGGACATACATCGACGACATTGTCCGAGGCACTATTCTGGCCGCCGAGTGTATCGATGACGGCGCTGCCGTCAATCTTGGTACTATGGAACGCATCAAGGTAATTGACGCAGCGCGTGAGATTCTACGTTACATGGGACACGATGCCAAGATTGCGCTCCATCCGGAAATGCCGACCGGGCCGTACAATCGAGTGGCGGACAATTCCCTGGCCAAGAAGCTGCTCGACTGGAAACCGCAAGTCATGTTTATGGACGGGCTCCATCGCACGATTGATTGGTACATTTCAACGAAAAAGCAAGATCAAGTTTCCTCGGCACTGGAAACGCTGCTAATTGAACGCTGATTGAATGAATGGGGCTTGAGCCGTGGTTCCTGCCGGCAATTACGTATATGGATAGTAGGGAGTCCACTCCAGACTGTTTCCCGGGCCAGAGTTCGCGCTACCGATTGAGCGCCAGGGATGCGCGACCGCGTTCAACCCTAAGGGTCGAGCCCATCGTCAACACCACTGCCAATGCCTTCAATACTCTTCAAGGGCAGATCGGTCGAGGTGCCCGCGCCCAGAGTTCGTAGACGTTCAACCTCCGAGCCAACCTAAACCTGATGACGAAGCGTTGGTCGGAAGCCTCAATTTTAGGTCGAAGAAGTTTAACTTTTGACTTGTAAGCATTGAGTTCTGGTATTACGAAGCCAAAGTGGAGTCAGGGACATGGAACTGAACACCCAATCGCTCTATCCCCAGAGAAAACGAGGCAGCAAGATAAAGAGCTGGCTGAAGACGACTGCTAGCAGGACAATAGGGCGTTGTGTTGTTCGCAATCCCTTTGACAGGGTAGTCGTGCTTTGTTATCACTCTGTCCATTGTACAAAGTCTTTTGCGTCTGCATCGCCATCCTTGTTTAATTCCCAGCTTTGTTGGTTGAAAGAGCACTGTGAATTGATTCGGTTCAGCGAAGTCGCAGAAGCCAGTAAGACCACAACAAGAAGAAACCGTCCCGCTGTGGCACTCACTTTTGACGACGGCTACGCCGACAACTACGAGGAAGCTTTCCCGCTGCTTCAGAAACATGCGATACCTGCCACGTTTTTCTTGACGACTGGACTCATCGAAAAGCATCCCGCAACTGTGGCAAGATTTCAAACATTACAGCACAGTTCCTACGAAGATATTCGTCCTTTGGAGTGGCACCAGGTTCGCGAGATGCAGAACGCTGGGATGGAGATTGGCACGCACACGTTCGGCCACCCCAACCTAGCTCGGCTCAGTAGAGTAGCTATCGAAGGTGAGCTGAAACGCTCCAAGGATATTATGGAACAACATGTGGGCGAGTCGGTTACCATTATGGCATACCCTTTTGGCAAGCCTGGGCGCCATTTTCGAGATGAGACCACGGAAATTGCGGCAGCGGCCGGATACAAATATGCGGCTATGGTTTTGTTTAGGGCTGTTCGCCCTCGTGACTCTTGCTTTAGAATCCCACGGTTTTTCACTACGAAGGACGACATAAATACGTTAAGGGCTAAGATTTTCGGAGATTGGGATCTTCTGGGACTATGGCAGGCTAAGCTCCCGTTAGCGATAGCACGCTTAGTCTCACCGTTAGATTTCAGTGTCTAGAGAAGCAGGGAACTCTCACTATCATTTGTTCGCCATGCGCTCTCCCCGTCAGTCCGGGGGCGCTTGGAGCCTAGCTATGCTTGATCGCACTGGCTTTATTTATAAACTCAAGCGAGGCCTAAACAAGCCGAGCGGCATCATTCCGTATTTTCGGCGTAGCTTTCGTAATCGCAAGCTTGCGGCGCAAAGCAAGAACTTCATTCAGTACTACTCTCGCGTAGTAGATCTTAACGCCACTCATGTGAGCCCAGATCTGGCAATTGGCAGCTCGACTCGCGACCATTGGATGAAAATCGGAAAATTCCAGTTCGACTACCTGGTTGGGCACGGCCTGAAACCCCACCATCGTTTCCTGGACATCGGCTGCGGCAACTTGCGATTGGGTTGCATGCTCATTCCGTATCTCAATCCAAACTATTATGTGGGCATTGATATTTCGCCCGCAATTATCAGCGCGGCTTTGGCAACGATCGACGAGTTCAAGTTGCAGAGTTACTGTGCATACATCTACCTGCTGCGCGAGACATCCTATCGATTTTTGCCTGAATCTCATTTCGACCACGTGCACGCGCACAGTGTGTTTTCTCATTTACCTCTCTCAGAGATTGAAAAGGTTCTCCGGGAAGCCTACCGCGTCATGAAGCCTGGGGGCTGTTTCGATTTCACTTATCTGTCTTCTGTCAAAGTGGGGAATTTCCTGAGCGAAGACTTCTATTATCCCACTGAGACGATGATGCGATTGACCAAGTGTTGTGGATTCGAGGCGACCTACATGCAAGACTGGGACTACTCGCAGGACAAGATAAGAGCGGTCAGACCTTAAATTATTTCAGTTAAGTAGGACACGAACTGCCCACAACCCAAGAGCTAAGAGCCGCGGAGTTCTTTACATTGAAGCTGCGATGCAATTCCCAATTCTATTCTGGGGAGTCAACTAATGTCGCTTCCGCAATATTATAGATTGTTGCGCACTCGCGGGACAAAGAGTGGCTTAGGCTTACTGGATCTTGCCCTAGACACTGCGGGTCTTTGTATGGAAAGGATGAAGCCACTAAAGCCGCTATACAAGATGGGGTACGAGTTGGGACAGACTTGCACAAGACTACTCTCAAGGGTCACTCGGTTCCGTACCTCGCCGGAGGATCCGCTCCGTGTCAGAATGAAACTGCTGACCCGTACTTACGAGGCGGACACGGTAGAACTAGTTCGAAAGGTCACGAGACCGGGAATGATTGCATTAGATATAGGAGCGAACGTTGGTTACTATACCAGATTATTGTCCAAGCTGGTGGGAAGTTCCGGACACGTGTTGGCCTTTGAGCCCCACCCAGGCAGTTTTATACTGTTGCGGCAAAACACAGTTCAGTTGAAGAACGTGACGTTGATAGAGATGGCTGTCGGTCACACGGAAGGATGGGCTACCCTTTACGACTCTTTACCGGAATCTGGGGGTTCGTCTCTACGATATGACGCACGACACGTCGCAAAACTGAGAGCTACTCATGCTGGGCAAGCATTGGCTCCGCGCATTCTGGAGGACTTTTCGACTGCCACTTACAGGGTGAACACCACGTCGGTTGATTCTTTGCTTTCCGAACGCAAGATTCTGGAGGTGAATGTAGTTAAGATGGACATAGAGGGAGCCGAGTTGGATGCGCTACGAGGTATGGAGGGCATTATTCAGTCCTCGAAACAATTGGATATGTTTATAGAATTTAACCCCAGGACGCTGCGTCGATTTGATTCCGATCCATTGGAGCTGTGGTCAAAGCTTCGCGACATGAAATTCGAGATCATGGCTATCAATCGTAAACACTTGACGCCCTTGACTGACGAAGTGTCGGTGCTCAAGCTCGCCCAAAACATGCATGGTCATGTGAATCTATTCTGTGCGAAGAGATGAACGTCGCGTATAGAATCTTAGGTGTCAGTGCATCTTCCGGTTTTCAGCAATTTGCGAATGTCCGCTTCAGCGTTTGCGCCTCACGGCGATCGCGGGCGATAGGCCAAGGATATCGAGCGGATATCGGGCGCCTGCTTTCGGCACCATGCAAGACCGGCTGGTTAAACCTCTCCAGTTCTGCCATCGAGTCATGCTTATCGTTCAACGAATTCAAATCCACAACGATTTTCTCGTCTGGGCAGTTGACTGACGACATCCTGCAAAATACTCGAATCGGACCTAGCAAATGAACCCGTGCGGGAATAAACTAGCTTGTAACTTGGCATCGTCGCGCGAAAGATAAGACCGACAATGAAACTGCACGACATCGTGAGCCATGCCCGGTTTTTCTACTCAGTTGCACGTCGTACTGAATCGGTCTACGCACAACTCGCGACCACACACCGGCAGCCGCTGCTAGAGTCTGAGCGTTTGGCCGATCCAAAGCTCTTGGCTCCTTATGGATACAGCGCCTTCTCGCAAAACGACGAAGACGGAATCATTCAGGAAATCTTTAGGAGAATCGGGACGAGGAACCGCTTCTTCTTTGAGTTTGGTTGCGGCAACGGGCTTGAGAACAATTCGACGTATCTTTTGTTTACTGGTTGGAGCGGAGTGTGGCTTGATGGCAGCGCCAAGAAGGTCCAGGCCGCTCAAAGGCAGTTCGCATCATACGTGAAAAAGGGTCGAATAAGAATTCAACAAGCTTTCATCACCGCGGAAAATATCAACGATATCATCATCGAACTTGGCGTCCCTGCGGAATCCGATTTGCTCAGCATCGATATCGACGGCAATGATTACTGGGTCTGGAAAGCGCTAGGGCTACAGGGTCTTCGACCTCGCGTGCTAATCATTGAATACAACGCAACATTTCGGCCTCCCCATAAAGTCGTGCAGACGTATAACCCGGCCTTTTTCAATCGAGGAAACAATTATTATGGCTCGAGTCTTAAGGCTTTGGAGGACCTTGGCCGGACAAAGGGGTATTCGCTCGTAGGGTGTAATTACAGTGGCGTTAACGCCTTTTTTGTTCGCGCAGACCTCACGGGGGAGTCGTTTTCGGAACCGTTCACGGCGGAACATCATTTCCGTCCGCCGCACCTTGATGCTTTTGTCCAAGGCTTTGACCGTGCTCCCCGCGGTGCCGGAATGTATGAAGTCCTTTGAGGTCAGTCTTACCAATTGGAGTTTTCCTAGACCCAGACAGTGAAGTCGACGCCCGTTTGTCTGGTTGTCGCCAAGGCGCGAATCCTGCAACGAGTCGCTTCGGTCGCAGGGGCATCTCGAGGCGGGCCGCTTCGAACAGCGTTTGTTCCTCGCAAAAACCTAATCGCTAAACGCTGGAGCTTGCATCTTGAATCCTATTGCACCGTCAATGTTAATGTCAGCGTTCGAACAACACCGCCACTGCTCGCCAACACCGTGATGGGGAACGTTCCCAGCGAAGTATTCCCACTGGTGCTAACGGTTAAAGTGGCAGACCCGGATGCGATGATGGACTGTACACTCAGCGTCGGTGTAGCTCCAATTTGAGTCACTCCGTCAACACTCAAGTTGACCGTCCCAGTGAAGGCTCCCACGGGGAAAACTTGGATAGTATAGCTGGCGCTCGTGCCGCGGGTTACCGTTTGCTTGTTACCGTCAAAATAGGTGGTGAGCCAATAGTCGGTGTTATCTGGCACCGGCGCCGCACAAACGACTGCGGGATCACTAAACGTGGAGTTCGCGTCCTGACTCATGTACGCTCGCCAACCAGCAAGGTTGTAAGTTCCAGCGGCCGTACGGAAGACGTTCGTGTTCGAAGCGTTCCACCAAGTGTTGTTGTTTGAGTAGAAGGTACTCTGGAAGAGTGACCAAACGCTTCCCGTCTGATACGAATAAAACATATCTTGCAGACTGCCAGTGCCGACCACGGTATTGCCGGTGAACGTCCAATTCTGCGATTGAATCGTATAGGGCTGTCCCGTTTCCCAATCGTTGAATGACCTTCCAGCGGAAGTGCCTGCGATAATGATCTCGCCGCCTTTGCCCGGCACCGCGTTATTGCTGAAAAGGGTTCCATCTACCGTTACATATTGCGAGTTTCCGCTGATGAGAGCGCCGAACGAATAGTTAGGACTTTCGTTATCCTTGTTGTTACAAAACTTGCCGTTGTTGATGGCAATAGGACCCTGATTGGCCTCCAAGAACATACCGTAAGTGAGGTTATTTGAGCTGTCTAAGTTCTCTATGGTGATATTCTTGTTATCGGTATCAAACCACATGCCGCCAGTCTGGTTGTAGTAGGATTTGAATCCGTTAAAATCGGCTGTGTGCATCGACAGAATTTTTGTCCCGGCATACGCCCAGCCATAGAATGCGCCCATCGCCTCTCGCCAGTTGTTGTAGGAAGTTTCGTCGTCAAAATAGTTGTAATTTTTGCCTTGGAAGGCCCCGAAGCCCTGTGAGCCATTGTGATTCGCCACGCTGTTCTGAACAACGACGTTGTTAGCACGATTAAAACCAAGTCCCGATTGGTTGTTCCAAAAAAAATTATCGGTATCGATAAGTATATGATCTGAGTACTGGACAGAGACGGCATTGCCACCCTGAGGGCATGTGCTGGCATGTTCAAAGGTTATGCCGCGTAAGACAAAGTTTGTCACCCCTGATATATTGAAAGTTCCAGGGCGAACTGCCACTTCAATGGTTGCAGTGGACATGTTCGTCCCTGCTGGCGGCCAAATCGAAACAAGGGGACTTGTGTCATTGACGTAGAATGTCCCTTCGACCATTTGATTAGCGGAAATAACCTGAGTCAGAGGTGTTCCATTGACGAAGATCATCTCCCGCCGCAAGAGGATTGGCCACATGCTTGGCCAGCCGCTTGGTAAAGCGCACTTCCCCCACGTGTATGGCCAGTTGTGCGTGAAGATATTCCCTGCGGCGGTCCAACCTGTCCACACATCTGAGCCAGCCATAATAGCCGTCCCATTTTGGGCCGCTTGGAAAGTAACAGGCGCACTTGTGCTTGAACTGGAACCGTTATAGTAAACATTTTCACGATACGTGCCGGGGTTAAGAGTGACCCTAGTTCCCACGTTCTTTTTATTATTGTCGAAAGCAATCGAAACTGCCGCCTGAACGGTTCTTAACGGCTGGGATTGAGTACCAGGGTTAGAGTCGTTGCCTGTATTGGCATCTACATAGATGAAAGCGGTTTCCAGATTTTCCGGCACCAAAGTGGAAGTGGAAGTGGACGTGGACGTAATCGTGATTTTCGCGTTTGCCGAAGCGCTGAGATCGGAGGCGCTCTGTGCCGTTATGGTCACGGGGTTTGTCGGCACGCTCGAGGGTGCTTTATAAAGACCGGTTGAGGAGACGGTTCCTACGGTCGCATTGCCTCCCAGAACGCCGGCCACCAACCAGTTGGCGGCGGTGTTGGAGGTCCCAGAAACCGTGGCTGTGAATTGCTGTGATTGACCCACGGGCACACTTGCACTGCTGGGTGAGATCGAAACTGAAACGTGCGGAGTGAGCTTGATGTAGTCGAACGCTTGCGTGAAGCCGCTACTCGAACCATTCTTACCAGTCGTCGTGAATCTAAATTGTTGGTTACCAGCGGGCAACGAGACCGTACCAAGGTCGAACTCCTGCCACACGTCGGCACCAGAATATTGATCCACGCCCGGGCCAAGATTGACACCGTTGATCGAGAGTTGGACGATTCCACGAGAGCTATGCTTCTTTATGGCTACCTTGACATCGTAAATCGCCGTCGCCGGAACATTGAGCATAATCGTAACATTGTCGCCTATTTTGGAGGCGTCCAGAGTGGTCCCCCATCCATTCGTGAATCCGGACCAGGCGATCACCCGGTAGGGGGGGGCCGAGCTTACGCTGGCACCGAAAATAGTCGAAGCTTCAACGTCATACTGAATAGCGGACCCCCAAGCGGATTTGCCCCCCAAGATCAAAAGCAGAGCAAGGACGGCGAACTGCAATTTTGCTTTCATGGTGTTGTCTCAGTCGTGGGCTACCAGACCCAAAGTGAATGTCCGTGTTCCGTCTTGCGTCATTGGACAATTCACAGTGAATCAAGCAACGGCTGGACGTCCACTGGCCGGAAGGTCAGAAAGAGGCCAGGTTCCTAGTTCAGTTCCATACCGGTGCAGGAGTATCACAATGCAGGAGGAGTTAGGCCTAGCCTGGATTTTCACGATTTTGCTAGCCAAGATGAGGAAGGGGTGCTCTAACAGGCTGCGGAAAAATCGTGCTGGGCCAGCAATTCCTTGGTCGGTTTGAGTCATGCGGGAGTTTTCGAGCATCTGAGGCGTGATTTGTCGTGCTACCGAGCGCACCAAAGAAGCGTTGCAGCTCCGTTCAGAGACAATACGGCCCGGACTAACTAGCCGGAACTGTGCTGCGCATCAGGTTCCACATGCGCACCAAATTGTAAGCCGCGCAGGCGAACGTGAAGATCCAATCAACCTTCAGCGTTCCGCGATGCCGCACTTTGCGCAACAACGCAATGGTCTTCAACCAACCAAGACATTCTTCGATGCGCTTCCTCTTCTTCTGACTGATCGCATAGCCCCACCGCCGCGTGGTGCGGCGATCAATGGCGCTGCCACCGCTTCGCCCAAGGTTTTGCGCCACCTGCGGGTCACCCATAGGTTGCGGCACTCGCGCACGAAATCCGCCGTGTCGAAGCCTTTGTCGCCACCCACCGTCACCCGCCCGCTTCCCGGAAGGTCCTGCAGCATTTCCAGCGCCGCATAGCGCTCCGCCGTATCCGTGGCTCCCCACACCCGGCTCGACACAATCAAGCCGTTGCGATTCTCCACCAGCAGATTTCCGCTGTAGCCCAACTTGGCCTCCTAGCCTAGGCCTTTGCGCGCCATCTGCGCTTGTGGATCGCTTTTCGACTCATGCGTTTGCGTTCGAGCGCTTCTCGCCGCGATAATTCACTGTTGGATTTCCCGGGTCGTCCGGCGGACCTTCCGTCTACCGTGAAGTGCTCGTCCGAGGCCCATCCCTGCCCTCGGGCTTGCTCCACCACCAGCGCTAGAAACTCCTTGCCACTTCGGCCTCCGCATCTGCAGCAACAGAGCGCGCAGCAACTGCTCCGGCGGAATCGACGCGCTGCTCCTCAAGGCTCAGCGCGTGGCGATCACCAAGACCGAATTCCTCATCCTTCAAAACGCAGGCTAGAATGTGTGTTCCTACGAATTCTTGTGCAGAACCAATTCGCCTTGATGGGTTCTGGACAGAAACGGTTTGCGCATCATCTCTCCTAAACTACTGGATTGATGCTGCGCTTGTAGCACGCCCAGTTCGCTCGATCCGGTCACCGCCGAAGCAGATGCTTCAGAGCTAATAGGGAGGCGCAATCCACATGTGGAAACTCGGCTGCGTACGTTCGGCTACACACGCGGGAATCGCACATCCACTCCTGAATCTCCAGAGTTGGAAATCCTTTGAACTCATCACGCACGCATTGCAGAACAATAGTGCCAGATCATCGTTCATCTTCAGAAATTTCATATATGAAATCGACTCAATAGGTGATATTTTCCGTTTGCCTATCATGGCTTGACGGTCTCCACCATGCAAGTCGTCGACACGCGATCGGTAAGGGGTCCCCTGGGCTTTCACCGATCTACTCTCCGGTTCCGCGAGTACGTATGTCCTCGGCGTCACACCATTTCTGTAGCGTTTTGCTTCCTTCTCACCCCCCTTACCTGTATGGGACAGGCGAATGTCGTTACATACCAGTACGACAATGCCCGTTCCGGGCAGAACACGAGTGAAACGATTCTGACGACTACTAATGTCAAAGTGAATCAGTTCGGCAAATTGTTCGCACAGCCGGTGGACGGGGAGGTCTACGCGCAGCCTCTGTATTTGACGAACGTCGCGATTTCGGGTAAGGGAACCCACAATGTCGTTATCGTGGCCACGGAAAACGACAGCGTGTATGCCTTCGACGCGGATTCGAATGCCGGCGCCAATTCCGTTCCGCTTTGGCATGCGAGTCTGGTGGATACCGCGCATGGCGCTAACCCGGGCGAAACCGCGGTCGACGACAGCACGACGCTGGGATGCGGCGAACCAGGCCCGAAGATTGGCATTACAAGCACTCCGGTCATTGATCAAAGTACCGGCACCATCTATGTCGAAGCTAAATCCACCAACGGCTCCAATTATTATCACCGGCTTCACGCACTCGATATCGTCACCGGCAACGAGAAATCTCCAGGGCCCGTTCAGATCAAGGCTACCGTGAGCGGCACCGGCGACGGCAGCTCCAATGGGAGCCTAACCTTCGAGTCCATGGCGCTTCACCAAAATAATCGTCCTGCTCTGCTGCTGATGAATGGAACCATTTTCATCGGATACGGCTCACACTGCGATTTCTCGCCTTTTCACGGATGGTTGTTTGCTTATGATGAGGCGACGCTTGCTCAAAAGGGCGTGTTCGTTAGCACGCCCAACACTGGTATGGGCGGGATCTGGATGAGCGGTGCCGGCCCGGCAGCCGACACGAGCGGAAACCTCTATCTTGCAACAGGCAATGGCACTTTCAGCCAAGGCACTCCTCTGGAGCTGGGCGACAGTATTCTCAAGTTTCATTTTAGCAATGGAATCTTGTCACTATCAGATTACTTTACCCCTTTCGACCAAGCTAACGATGCCGCCAACGACATCGATGTGGGATCAGGTGGAGTTCTCCTACTTCCGGATCAGCCAGGCGCACACCCACACGTCCTCGTCCAAGCTGCAAAAGCGGGAAGGATCTACGTGATCGACAGGGACCAGATGACCACAAACAACTCTCATTATTGTAGATCCTGTAACGGCGATCCGGAGATTTTGGAAGAGTCCGCCGCTGGCGCAATTAATCCAATGTTCAGCATGGCCGCGTACTGGAATAGCACGATTTATGTTTGGGCAGAAGGGGACGTACTGAAATCGATTCCGATCACCAATGGTCTACCCGACTTCGCGCACATCACGAGCATTTTAACAGGCCTAGGCTTCCCGGGCGCAACACCGTCAATCTCTTCGAACGGGTCGACCGCTGGGACTGCTATCCTGTGGGCCATAGATTCATCGCAATATGGCCCGCCGGCCCCCGGACCGGGTCCGTCAGTGCTTCACGCGTACGATGCGACGAACATATCAAATGAGCTCTGGAACAGCTCGCAAGCCCCTAACAGTCGGGATCGGGCGGGGAACGCCGTCAGGTTCACAGTCCCGCGCATCGCGAACGGAAAGGTCTACATCGGCACGGACACTGAAGTCGATGTGTATGGTCTGTTGACTGGCGGCCTGCCGCCGGCAGCCACTCCAGTGATCGGGCCGACGCCCGGGGTGTACACAAACTCGGTGACTGTATCCATCACTGATTCGACTCCCGGCGCGACGATCACCTACACGACTGACGGCAGCACGCCGGTACCTGGCTCGCACGGAACCCCAATCTCGTCGGGCGGCTCCTTTACGCTGACCTCTTCCGCAACAGTAAATGCGATCGCAAGCGCCAGCGGGTTCGCAAACAGCCAGATGGCCAGCGCGACCTACACTATCCAGGCGTCTTCGCCGCCAATCAACTTCGGAACCGGTTTCTCGGGCGAAACCACTCTCACGCTGAATGGCGGCGCCACAATCAACGGAACACGTTTGCGTTTGACCGACGGTGGCAGCGGCGAAGCCAGAAGCGCATTCTTCAACACTCAGGTCAACGTTCAATCCTTCACCAACGATTTTAGCTTCCAGCTCACCAATCCCAGCGCAGATGGCTTCACGTTCACGATCCAGGGTAATGCTGCGAATGTGGTCGGACCCAACGGTGGCGGTCTCGGTTACGGCCCTGGCACACCTGGTGGCACGCCCCCCGTGGGTATGACGCCGATTGGCAAGAGTTTGGCGATAAAATTCGACCTGTATAACAATGCAGGTGAAGGGACTGACTCAACCGGCTGGTATACGAACGGCGCCTCACCCACCACCCCAGCTTCGGACATGACCGCATCTGGCGTCAATCTCCACAGTGGGGACGCCATGAACGTGCACATGACTTACAACGGCACTACGCTCACTTGGACGATCACCGACTCCACCGCGGGGACAAGCTTCACCACTTCTGCGACTGTCAATATTCCTTCAATGGTCGGAGGCAACAGCGCTTTCGTGGGCTTTACTGCCGGTACGGGTGGCGCAACCGCGACTCAGGAGATCATCACCTGGACGTATGCCCCGCAGGCAATTTCGCCGGCAGCCACTCCAGTGATCGGGCCGACGCCCGGGGTGTACACAAACTCGGTGACTGTATCCATCACTGATTCGACTCCCGGCGCGACGATCACCTACACGACTGACGGCAGCACGCCGGTACCTGGCTCGCACGGAACCCCAATCTCGTCGGGCGGCTCCTTTACGCTGACCTCTTCCGCAACAGTAAATGCGATCGCAAGCGCCAGCGGGTTCGCAAACAGCCAGATGGCCAGCGCGACCTACACTATCCAGGCGTCTTCGCCGCCAATCAACTTCGGAACCGGTTTCTCGGGCGAAACCACTCTCACGCTGAATGGCGGCGCCACAATCAACGGAACACGTTTGCGTTTGACCGACGGTGGCAGCGGCGAAGCCAGAAGCGCATTCTTCAACACTCAGGTCAACGTTCAATCCTTCACCAACGATTTTAGCTTCCAGCTCACCAATCCCAGCGCAGATGGCTTCACGTTCACGATCCAGGGTAATGCTGCGAATGTGGTCGGACCCAACGGTGGCGGTCTCGGTTACGGCCCTGGCACACCTGGTGGCACGCCCCCCGTGGGTATGACGCCGATTGGCAAGAGTTTGGCGATAAAATTCGACCTGTATAACAATGCAGGTGAAGGGACTGACTCAACCGGCTGGTATACGAACGGCGCCTCACCCACCACCCCAGCTTCGGACATGACCGCATCTGGCGTCAATCTCCACAGTGGGGACGCCATGAACGTGCACATGACTTACAACGGCACTACGCTCACTTGGACGATCACCGACTCCACCGCGGGGACAAGCTTCACCACTTCTGCGACTGTCAATATTCCTTCGATGGTAGGAGGCAACAGCGCTTTCGTGGGCTTTACTGCCGGTACGGGTGGCGCAACCGCGACTCAGGAGATCATCACCTGGACGTATGCCCCGCAGGCAATTTCGCCGGCAGCCACTCCAGTGATGGGCCGACGCCCGGGGTGTACACAAACTCGGTGACTGTATCCATCACTGATTCGACTCCCGGCGCGACGATCACCTACACGACTGACGGCAGCACGCCGGTACCTGGCTCGCACGGAACCCCAATCTCGTCGGGCGGCTCCTTTACGCTGACCTCTTCCGCAACAGTAAATGCGATCGCAAGCGCCAGCGGGTTCGCAAACAGCCAGATGGCCAGCGCGACCTACACTATCCAGGCGTCTTCGCCGCCAATCAACTTCGGAACCGGTTTCTCGGGCGAAACCACTCTCACGCTGAATGGCGGCGCCACAATCAACGGAACACGTTTGCGTTTGACCGACGGTGGCAGCGGCGAAGCCAGAAGCGCATTCTTCAACACTCAGGTCAACGTTCAATCCTTCACCAACGATTTCAGCTTCCAGCTCACCAATCCCAACGCAGATGGCTTCACGTTCACGATCCAGGGTAATGCTGCAAATGTGGTCGGACCCAACGGTGGCGGTCTCGGTTACGGCCCTGGCACACCTGGCGGCACGCCCCCCGTGGGTAGCGCCCATTGGCAAGAGTTTGGCGATAAAATTCGACCTGTATAACAATGCAGGTGAAGGGACTGACTCAACCGGCTGGTATACGAACGGCGCCTCACCCACCACCCCAGCTTCGGACATGACCGCATCTGGCGTCAATCTCCACAGTGGGGACGCCATGAACGTGCACATGACTTACAACGGCACTACGCTCACTTGGACGATCACCGACTCCACCGCGGGGACAAGCTTCACCACTTCTGCGACTGTCAATATTCCTTCGATGGTAGGAGGCAACAGCGCTTTCGTGGGCTTTACTGCCGGTACGGGTGGCGCAACCGCGACTCAGGAGATCATCACCTGGACGTATACGCCCGGGTAACCCAGCGGGCCTAAGAATATGAGGCTGGATACTCGACTGTTCTCAACGGCAGCGTGAGTTCGAGTCCAAGGCGTCTATGCATGATCAGGATCCTCGACAGAAACTCTCGACGCCGCCAAAGCCGGAAGTAGCCGCCATCTCTCAGTGCGCCGTGAAAAGGTGCTGATCCACAGCGGGTGAAAATCCCGTCCGGGAACTGGTTCGCTCCACCCGGTAGCAATCGGAGCAGCAGCGGAGGCAACGAAGCTGCTGAAGCCTCTGGTGTAAAGGGTCGCGAAGGCGACTTGGCAAATCTGTAGGCCGTAACAGTGTGAACGCTGAGCAGGCCTCGAAAAGGGTTTTACAGGAGCCGACCCGCCTGAGATTCGGGGAAGGCCGAAGACGATGGGAAATGTACGAGCGAACAAGTTTCCATCGGACCTGTCGGGGTAGTAGCGACGGCATGCGGATGAAGGGGATCAAGCGCAACACGGGAAGCCCCAGCGGTGGTCGCAGTACGGACCAACTGGCAGCTCGCGAGAGACAGGCCGGGCCGTCTGGGGTGTCGGAGAGGCTCGTAGTACTGACGAAGCCGGGTAACTCCGGTGGAGGGAAGGAGCCTCAGTTGAAAGGAAACGCAAGAAGCAACGAAGGACCGAGGGATTGGCGATGAGCCTAACAACTCCACTAAGCGTTCAGAAGTTGCAGACGGCGTTGCACGACAAAGCGAAGGGATCGCCCAACTTTCGCTTCTATGCTCTGTACGACAAGGTGTATCGAGAAGACGTGATGGCATTCGCCTATGAATGTTGCAAAGCAAACCGCGGAGCAGCAGGCGTAGACGGCCAAACGTTTGAGGACATCGAAGAATATGGGGTGAAGAAGTGGTTGGACGAACTGACGCAAGAGCTGAAAAGTAGAACGTATCGACCGCAGCCCGTACGGCGGGTGTGGATACCCAAGCCGGACGGAAAGCAGAGGCCGTTAGGAGTGCCCGCGATCAAAGATCGCGTGGCACAGACGGCGGCAGTGTTGGTGCTCGAACCGATATTCGAGGCCGACCTGCAGCCGGAGCAATATGCCTATCGGGCAGACCGCAGCGCGTTGGATGCCGTGAGGCATGTCCACAAGCTGCTCAACACCGGCCATGAACAAATTGTAGACGCGGATTTAAGCGGCTACTTCGATAGTATTCCCCACGCCGACCTTCTAAAGTCGGTGGCTCGACGGATCGTCGACGGAGCGATGCTGCATTTGATCAAGATGTGGCTGGAAGTTCCGGTTGAAGAGACTGACGAGAAAGGGAATAAGCATCGGAGTACGCGCAATCGGGATGAGGGACGGGGAACCCCACAGGGAGCTCCGATCAGCCCGTTGCTCAGCAACCTGTACATGCGTCGATTCGTGCTGGGATGGAAGAAGCTCGGACACGAGAAGCGTCTTGCTGCATACATCGTTAACTACGCCGATGACCTGGTGATCTGCTGCCGTGGCCAAGCGGAAGAAGCGCTGGCTAGGATGCGAGACATCATGACGAAGCTGAAGTTGACGGTGAATGAAACGAAGACGCGGGTCTGCAAACTGCCGGAAGAGAAGTTCGACTTTCTGGGATATACGTTCGGTCGATGCTATTCGACGAAGACGGGGCGGGCCTACCTCGGCACGGTTCCGTCAAAGAAGCGGGTGATCCGCATCTGTGCGGCGATAAGCGAGATGACCGGACGGGAGCAAATCCAGTTGGACCCGAAGCAGGTGACAGCGAAGCTCAACCGGACGATGATCGGGTGGGCCAACTACTTCTGTCTTGGGCCCGTCAGCAAAGCCTACCGCGCGGTAGAGAGACACTCGCGCAAGAGGCTGCGACAGTGGCTGTGTGCCAAGCACCAAATCTCGTGGCAAGCGACCCGGAAATTTCCGGACGAAATGCTTCATGAGGTGCTGGGCTTAATCCGTCTCACCAGACGGACGAGCAGTTTTCCGTGGGCGTCACCGTGAGTCTTTCTCCGAGAGCCGGATGCGGTCGTTCCGCACGTCCGGTTCGATGAGCGGGGTGTGGAACCGGAGCATGGTCGAGGCTAGTGAGGCACCGACAAACGAAAGGGTCGGCAAACGGATAGGCTCACCTAAACCACCGCGCCACACCTCGACTCCACCAGCTTGGCAAAAGCGCAATGGAGTTTGTTCTTGTGGGGAGTTGCGAGACGAATGCGCGGGGCGCTGTTGTGTAGCGAACCCGTTTTTCGTTTAGGAAGAGTTTTTATGTCGGACATGGGAAACCAAGATGCTCGCTCGCTGCCGGCGGAAGAAGATCTTCGCCGGCGAGTTGTTGAGGCAGTTCAGAAAGGTCTTTCGCAAACTGAGGTGGCTCGAGTCTTCGGGGTAGCTCGAGGTACAGTGAGCCGCTGGATGGGGTTGGTGGAACGGGAAGGACGACGGGCGCTGAAAGCACAACGGCGAGGACGACCTCCGGTTGCGCGATTGGCACCGCATCAAGCAGCCACGACGGTGCGGCACATTGTCAGCGGTTGTCCGGACCAGTTGAGCTTGCCCTTTGCGCTGTGGACCAGAGAAGCGGTGCAAGAGTTGCTGTCGCGAAAGTTCGAGGTGCAGGTTTCGGTGTGGACGGTGGGGCGCTATTTGCGGGCCTGGGGTCTGACCCCGCAGAAGCCGGTGCGCCGAGCGTACGAACAAAATCCCACGGCGGTGCGGAAATGGCTGGAGGAAGAATATCCCTCGATTCGAGCCCAGGCACGACAGTTTAAGGCGCAAATTCATTGGTTAGACGAGATGGGGCTGCGTTCAGACCATCAAGCGGGGCGATCCTACGGACGGCGCGGGCAGACGCCAGTAGTCTTGGGAACGGGCCAGCGCTTTCGCTGCAACATGATCTCTTCCATCACCAATCGGGGGCGGTTGGCCTTCATGATTTTCCGACAGCGTTTTACGGCGCGAGTGTTTCTGAATTTTCTTGGCCGTCTGCTGCGCCTGACGCGGAAGACCAGGAAGAAGTGTTTCTGGTTGTGGATGGTCACCCAGTCCACAAGGCGCGATCCGTGACCCGTTGGCTGGAGGAGCACCGTGAACAAATCCGGGTTTTCTTCCTTCCGTCATACAGTCCGGAGTTGAATCCGGATGAATTGCTGAACCAGGATGTGAAGAGCAACGCACTCGGCCGTGTCCGTCCCGTGAACGTCCAGGAAATGATGGACCACGTTCGCTCTTACCTTCGGATCACGCAGGCGAGGCCCACGGTGGTGAAGAACTATTTTTGTGAACGCCATGTCCGATATGCCGCCAGTTGAAAAGTGTCACCAATTTAGTGCTCGGAGTAATAAATTCACGACGACCGGCAAGAACGTTTCGGGCAACGGCCTCACGCAGGCGTTCGACTACATCAGCTTACCCCACAGCGGAGTCAACGAGTCAGGTTCTTCTAACTCTTGCGCTCGCTCACGTCACCGCGCCGCTACAGCAGCTAAACGCACGCGTCAATTGCTCGCCCGATCGTCGAGTGCTTCCGTGATTCTAAAGCTGAGTCCCGTTGTGGCTCTGAAGCCCAGGCAGAGAGATTCCAAACTACGGGTTCCGGCGGGGCTGCTCTGCAATCGGCTCTACTGTGAATTCCGCGATTTTGTTCAGCCCTCTCGACGCATCACCGACACCCACGCTGCAGAGCAAGAGGTTGTGCGTAGAACTAAGCTTTAAGGAAGGATCGGAACTCGGGATCCATAGGTTGATCACGTAGTGTCCCGGGCGGAAAGCGCCTGAAAGGAGGCGAGTCGAAAAAGTGAGTGGTTCAGCCGGCACCAGCTTCCGGAAATCAACCGCTGGCAGGATTCGCCGCATGCAATTATGGCCGTCGTCGTCGTCAATCTGCAAATAGATTACGCGCGCTTCCGAAACTTGATTAGGTCCAGCGTTCCTGAAAGTTAGCTCCAAGCGCATGTAATTGTCGTGCTTCGTCTTAAACGAAACGAGCGCATGATCCAGTACGACCCTCAGCTGCGGATCAACCTTATCGGCAGTCACGGCTTCCGTATAGTCACAAGTAATGGCTATCTCGTCGTTTTTTTTGGCGGTCGTACATTCGGGGATGTGTGACGATGGGGATCGAGAGAAGCTCGGTGCCGTGACTATGCCTGCGAAGATGGGCTGGTGAGCCGGGCCAAGAAGAGGCAAGGTAGAAACAACTAAAGTACGCAGCGTCGAAGTCAGCTCGAATTGACGCCGGAAGCCCTTGGAGGGAAAGTAGGTTGTTAGAATGAAATCCATGACTGCAATCTAATAAACAATGCAAGCTTTGCGGAGTCCAGCTCTGCGAGATCGATCTTGCACTGGCTCCGATAGCATAACGAATACAGCACTAAACTGCGTTTGTAAATAGGGCTCCGCACAAGAATTCGTAGGGACCACATTTTAGGCTGCTTTCTGTAAGGACGATGAATTCTGTTTTTGTCACCGCCATGCGCTGCGCTTTGAGCAACAGATAGGCGAGATTCTTGTAGCCGCGACCTCTTCTAAGAAGGGTTTTTGATGTTGCCGTTGATGGCTTCGACCACTCCGAAGGCTACTTTGGTGCGGCAGTAGTTAAGGATGCCGTCGAGCTGATCCAGCAGCATGTAGGCGAGGTTTTGAAAGATAGCGCAGGTCGATCGCTCGCACCGTACTGGCGGCCAGTCCGAACTGTCTGGCGACCTGGCGTACCGATGCGCTTTCGCACGTCAACCCCACCGCATCCTTAAAGTCTTTGCTAAAGAGGGCTTTGCTCGGCAGTTGCGGTACCTTCTCGACCCTGACGCCGCACGCGGGACAGCACACCCGGTGCAGTTCGATGATCACCCTGGTCCGATACTTTCTCCACGGCAAGTCGCGCACCTCGCGCTGGTAATAGTCATGCGCGTCGCTAAACTTCGTCCCGCATCCCGAACAGATCAGTTTGCGGTTCCCCCCGCTTTCGTCGCACCCATAGACGCAGCGTCTTGGCGGTCTCATCGATTCCGTGTCGAAACACCCGGTACCCGGCCAATCCAGGATTCTCGTAAATTCGTTGTCACGCATGCCACCGAGTCTAGCCGAACTACCCCTTCTTTCGCGAACACGACCAGGGGGTCGCGTTCGTCACGCACCTCTATAAAGAACGCTCGATTACGTTGGTGGGTGCGTAGTCACAGCGCCGTCACTGTCAATGTTAGCGTAACCGTACGAACAACGCCCCCGCTTCTGGCGATGACTGTAATCGGAAAAGTTCCGGAGACCTGGCCCCGCTCGTGTTGACAGTCAGGGTCGTCGAGCCCAATCCAGTGATCGAAGGAGAACCAAAACTAGAAGTCGCCCCAATTTGGGTCACGCCGTCGACGTTCAAGTTGACTGTGCCGCTGAAAGCGCCGACCGGGAAGACCTGAATCGTGTAACTCGCGCTCGCGCCTCGGCTGACTGTCTTCACGTCACCGTCAAAATACGTCGTCAGCCAATAGTCCACCTGATCCGGAGTGGGCGCTGAGCAGCTGATCCCAGGATCGCTAAAGGTCGAGCTCGCATCCTGCCCCGTGTAACCCTGCCATCCAAAAATTGTACACTCCCGCAGCGGGGTGAAACACATTGGCACTCGCAGCATTCCACCAAGTATTGTTGCTGGACGAAAAAGTGCTCTGGAACTGACTCCAAACACTTCCCGTCAGGTACGAGTAGAAAAGACTCTGACTGCTGCCAATGCCTACAATCGTGTTATTGCCGAGCGTCCAATTTTGTGACTGCACGGTCATCGACTGGTTCGTCTGCCAATTCGTGAACGTTCTTCCATTTGGGTCTCCAGCGATATGAATCTGGCCACCACTCCCCGTCGATACCACGTTATTGTAGAAAAGGGTGCCACTCACCGTCACATGCTCTGAGTTTCCGCTGATGAGAGGACCGAAAGAAATGTCGGAACTTCGTTGTCCTTATTGTTACAGAACTTGCTACCGGTGATGGAAATAGGCCCTTCATTCGCTTCTAAGAACATCCCATAGGTAAGGTTATTTGAACTGTCCAAATTCTGAATCGAAACGTTTGCGTTGTCGGTATCAAACCAACCTCCTCCCGTCTGGTTATAATAGGACTTCCATCCGCTAAGGCTAGCCCCATGCAAACCAATTTCGCTCCAGCAAAGGCCCAACCCATAGAAGCAGCATCTGCTTCCGCCAGTTGTTATAGGAGGTCTCATTCATACTGTAAGTAAAATTCGTGCCCTGATTCGCCTCCCAGCCGAACCACCGTTGTGGTTCGCAACACTGTTCTGCACAACCACATTGCTCGTCTCAAAAAAACCAAGTCCGGCCTGGTTGTTCCACAAGAATTGGTCGGTATCTACCAAAACATGGTCCGAGGCGTTGACCATCAAGGCGCTACCGCCTTGCTGGCACGTAGCGGCATGTGCGAACGTCAAGCCACGAAAGACAAAATTCGGTCGCTCCGGCCAGGGTGAAGACACTGGGTCGCACAGCCACTTCAACCGTAACAGTCGACATGTCGGTCCCCGACGGAGGCCAAATGGAAATCTGACTGCCAGCGTCATTCACGTAGAAGGTGCCCTCAACCATCTCGTTTGAAGAAATAACCTGAGTCAAGGGCGTGTCGTTCACGAAAACCATTTCCCTGCGGCGGGCAATTGGCCACATATTCGGCCAGCCATTCGGCAAAGCGCAGGTGCCCCCAAGCGAAGTCCAGCTGTGGGTGAATACATTTCCGGAAGCCATCCAACCTGTGTACACATCCGAACCTGACAGGACAACTGTTCCGTTGGCGGCAGCTTGAAAAGTAACCGGAGCGCTCGTATTGCCACTTCCTGCATTGTATTGCGCACTTCCGCGGTAGGTGCCTGGGTTTAGGGTCACCCGAGTTCCAATATTGTTCTTGTTGTTGTTGAAGGCAATCGACACCGCCGCTTGAACCGTCTTCAAGGGCTGAGATTGTGTTCCAGGATTCGAGTCGCTGCCATTCGGATCGACCCAAATAAAAGCAGTCTCTTGATTTTCCGGAACAAGAGAAGAAGCAGATGTGATCGTGATCGTCGCGTTCGCCGAAGCGCTGGTGTCGGAGGCGCTCTGAGCCGTCACTGCTACCGAGTTCGCTGGGACGTTTGATGGCGCGGTATACACACCTGTTGAAGAGATCGTTCCAACGGATGAATTTCCACCCAGATTGCCTGCCACCAGCCAGTTCACCGCCGTATTGGTGGTGCCTGAGACTTTAGCCGTGAACTGCTGCGTTCGAGCCACCTGCACGCTCGCAATGGTTGGGGAGATGGAGACTGAAACTGGGGTTGGTGCAGGCAGGATCGTAACGATCGAGTTTGCCGAACTGGTGGACGCGTAGGCGCTCTGAGCAGTCACAGTTACCGGATTCGCTGGGACGTTGAATGGCGCAGTGTACAGACCTGTTGAAGAGATCGTTCCAAGGGATGAATTTCCACCCAGAATGCCGCCTACTAACCAGTTCACCGATGTATTCGTCGTGCCTGAAACCGTAGCCGTGAATTGCTGTGATCGACTCACCTGAACATTTGCAGCGGTTGGGGAGATGGAGACGGACACGGGCGTGGGCGGCGCCAGGATCGTAACGATTGCAGTTGCCGAACTCGTGGAAAGGTAGGCACTCTGAGCCGTCACTGTTACTGGGTTTGTGGGAACGCTTGATGGCGCGGTGTACAGACCTGTTGAAGAGATCGTTCCGACCGATGGCTTGCCACCCGGAATGGCAGCGATGATCCAATTCACATCCGTATTCGCGGCACCTAACACCGCAGCCGTGAACTGCTGCGAACGACTCACTTGCACGCTCGCACTGCTTGGCGAGATCGAGACAGATACCGGTACTGCCGTTGGATGATTGCTCGAACCACATCCGCTCGGCACGGACGCAAGGAGCGCCAGAACCAGCGAAAGCCTAATCCTTCTGGAGCGACCTCCGAGCCGACCTGTTCGAGAATCACGGATTCTGACGAGTCCACGGCTGCGGACAGGCATAGTCTTAGTACAGATTGCAGGTCCTGGACCAAGGGTCGCACCGACCAAAAAGGTAACAGTGTCAAGACCCATTAGAGCACTCCTTGCACTCACCGCTGCAGGTTAGTGTGTGTGCACGCTCCACCGGTTTAAACGTTCGCGGCCCTGGTTAGACCTGCAGAACGCCTCGTGCGGCGTTCGAGTTGCCACTCCCCGGTGAGGTCCGTCATGATTGTACTCCGTCACGGGCAACTGTTGCTGGTTCATTCTCTCGGGACTTCCAAGCAGAACGGAGGCCGTGGCGATTCGGTCGAGGAGAAGCGACGATCGTCGAAAGAGACTTTAGAAGCCGGCGCGTGAGTTGCGCAGGTAGTGCGGCATGCCGCAAACACCAACCGGGTTTTTTACTGGCAATCCACAACGCATCGGTGCTCGTCATGCATTACACGGGCGTTCAGTCGTTTAGCCGAAGTTGCCAAATCGACAACAGCTACATCGCCCTTCGCAACTTCTTGCGCTTACGCTTCCTGTGAGCTTGTCCCTGTCGTGTACTTCCTTTTGGTGTACTTTATTCATATCTATTGAACTGTCAATGTTAGCGTAACCGTACGAACAACGCCCCCGCTTCTGGCGATGACTGTAATCGGAAAAGTTCCGGTAGACGTGGCCCCGCTCGTGTTGACAGTCAGGGTCGTCGAGCCCAATCCAGTGATCGAAGGAGAACCAAAACTAGAAGTCGCCCCAATTTGGGTCACGCCGTCGACGTTCAAGTTGACTGTGCCGCTGAAAGCGCCGACCGGGAAGACCTGAATCGTGTAACTCGCGCTCGCGCCTCGGCTGACTGTCTTCACGTCACCGTCAAAATACGTCGTCAGCCAATAGTCCACCTGATCCGGAGTGGGCGCTGAGCAGCTGATCCCAGGATCGCTAAAGGTCGAGCTCGCATCCTGCCCCGTGTAACCCTGCCATCCAGAAAAATTGTACACTCCCGCAGCGGGGTGAAACACATTGGCACTCGCAGCATTCCACCAAGTATTGTTGCTGGACGAAAAAGTGCTCTGGAACTGACTCCAAACACTTCCCGTCAGGTACGAGTAGAAAAGACTCTGACTGCTGCCAATGCCTACAATCGTGTTATTGCCGAGCGTCCAATTTTGTGACTGCACGGTCATCGACTGGTTCGTCTGCCAATTCGTGAACGTTCTTCCATTTGGGTCTCCAGCGATATGAATCTGGCCACCACTCCCCGTCGATACCACGTTATTGTAGAAAAGGGTGCCACTCACCGTCACATGCTCTGAGTTTCCGCTGATGAGAGGACCGAAAGAATATGTTGGAACTTCGTTGTCCTTATTGTTACAGAACTTGCTACCGGTGATGGAAATAGGCCCTTCATTCGCTTCTAAGAACATCCCATAGGTAAGGTTATTTGAACTGTCCAAATTCTGAATCGAAACGTTTGCGTTGTCGGTATCAAACCAACCTCCTCCCGTCTGGTTATAATAGGACTTCCATCCGCTAAGGCTAGCCCCATGCAGCGCAAACAATTTCGCTCCAGCAAAGGCCCAACCATAGTAGGCAGCCATCGCGTTCCGCCAGTTGTTATAGGAGGTCTCATTCATACTGTAAGTAAAATTCGTGCCCTGATTCGCCTCCCAGCCCGAACCACCGTTGTGGTTCGCAACACTGTTCTGCACAACCACATTGCTCGTCTCAAAAAAACCAAGTCCGGCCTGGTTGTTCCACAAGAATTGGTCGGTATCTACCAAAACATGGTCCGAGGCGTTGACCATCAAGGCGCTACCGCCTTGCTGGCACGTAGCGGCATGTGCGAACGTCAAGCCACGAAAGACAAAATTGGTCGCTCCGGCCAGGGTGAAGACATTGGGTCGCACAGCCACTTCAACCGTAGCAGTCGACATGTCGGTCCCCGACGGAGGCCAAATGGAAATCTGACTGCCAGCGTCATTCACGTAGAAGGTGCCCTCAACCATCTCGTTTGAAGAAATAACCTGAGTCAAGGGCGTGTCGTTCACGAAAACCATTTCCCTGCGGCGGGCAATTGGCCACATATTCGGCCAGCCATTCGGCAAAGCGCAGGTGCCCCCAAGCGAAGTCCAGCTGTGGGTGAATACATTTCCGGAAGCCATCCAACCTGTGTACACATCCGAACCTGACAGGACAACTGTTCCGTTGGCGGCAGCTTGAAAAGTAACCGGAGCGCTCGTATTGCCACTTCCTGCATTGTATTGCGCACTTCCGCGGTAGGTGCCTGGGTTTAGGGTCACCCGAGTTCCAATATTGTTCTTGTTGTTGTTGAAGGCAATCGACACCGCCGCTTGAACCGTCTTCAAGGGCTGAGATTGTGTTCCAGGATTCGAGTCGCTGCCATTCGGATCGACCCAAATAAAAGCAGTCTCTTGATTTTCCGGAACAAGAGAAGAAGCAGATGTGATCGTGATCGTCGCGTTCGCCGAAGCGCTGGTGTCGGAGGCGCTCTGAGCCGTCACTGCTACCGAGTTCGCTGGGACGTTTGATGGCGCGGTATACACACCTGTTGAAGAGATCGTTCCAACGGATGAATTTCCACCCAGATTGCCTGCCACCAGCCAGTTCACCGCCGTATTGGTGGTGCCTGAGACTTTAGCCGTGAACTGCTGCGTTCGAGCCACCTGCACGCTCGCAATGGTTGGGGAGATGGAGACTGAAACTGGGGTTGGTGCAGGCAGGATCGTAACGATCGAGTTTGCCGAACTGGTGGACGCGTAGGCGCTCTGAGCAGTCACAGTTACCGGATTCGCTGGGACGTTGAATGGCGCAGTGTACAGACCTGTTGAAGAGATCGTTCCAAGGGATGAATTTCCACCCAGAATGCCGCCTACTAACCAGTTCACCGATGTATTCGTCGTGCCTGAAACCGTAGCCGTGAATTGTTGCGATTGACCGGCTTGGACGCTTGCAGTGGTCGGTGAGATGGACACCGAAACTGGCGTCGGTGCAGCCAGGATCGCAACGATTGCGTTTGCCGAGCTGGTAGAAGTGGAGGCGCTCTGAGCCGTAACTGTTACCGGGCTCGCTGGAACGCTTGATGGCGCAGTGTACAGACCTGATGAAGAGATCGCTCCAAGGGATGAATTTCCACCCAGAATGCCGCCTACTAACCAGTTCACCGATGTATTCGTCGTGCCTGAAACCGTAGCCGTGAACTGCTGTGATCGACTCACCTGAACATTTGCAGCGGTTGGGGAGATGGAGACGGACACGGGCGTGGGCGGCGCCAGGATCGTAACGATTGCAGTTGCCGAACTCGTGGAAAGGTAGGCACTCTGAGCCGTCACTGTTACTGGGTTTGTGGGAACACTTGATGGCGCGGTGTACAAACCTGTTGATGAGATCGTTCCGACGGATGAATTTCCACCCAAAATACCACCCACTGACCAATTCACCGCGGTATTGGTCGTGCCTGAAACCGTAGCCGTAAACTGCTGTGACCGACTCACCTGAACGTTTGCCCCGGCTGGGGACATGGAGACGGAGACCTGGGTTACTAGAGGCACGACGGTGACACTTGCGTTCGCCTCATTGGCTCCGTCGGCAGCCGTAATCATTACCGACGACTTCGAGGAAACGTTGGGAGCCCTATAAACACCAGTGCTGGAGATCGTGCCCACGGTCCCATTTCCGCCCGGAGTTCCGTTAACCTTCCACGAAACCGCGGTATTAGTAGCTCCGGTGGCGCTGAATTGTTGCGAGTTTCCAGCCTGCACGACTGCTGTCGCGGGGGAAATCGATAAGACAGAAGCCGGTGCTTGGATAGTTACGAAAACTGAATTCGATGGCGCCGAGTTCCCGCGCTGATCGTCGACCGTCACTGCGGCCGAACCAGCCTGTTGAACGTCGGTGCTTGAAATCGAGGCTTGCAGCTGTGTTTTGCTTACAACTCGTGTCACTCTTGACGATCCGTTCCAAAAAACAACCGTGTTGCCCACAAAGCCGGAACCATAAATTCTAAGAGTAAAGTCGTTACTACCCGCCACAACCTGACTTGGTGAAACCGAACTGATCACGGCGTTTCCGGTGTTCGCTTGCATGATTGTCGTGCATGCTTGCGTCATAACAAAAACTGAAACCACCAAGAAAGTTAAACTTAGACGTTTCATTGCTCTCAAAAGCTCCATGGAATTTTGTCGAATCCGTCTCGCGCAGAGCTCCACGTGTGTACGATTGGTCGCCAGGGCCGGGCCTATGCGACCTGGAGTGTCGCGAAGCAAGTGAGGATTCACGATCTCACCGTAGACCCTCGGAGTAAGAAAATCGACTGGTCAGGAGAACAGAAAAGGGGTCAGGACCTTTGGCTAACGCTTCGTCAAGTCGTCAATTTCGGGAAAGCGGCGGTGAAAGATCAATGCAAGAATCACCAGCTGCAGATGTATGCAACGCCAACGGATGTTCTAGGCATGGCGGGACGAAATTCCGGGAGATAGGTTCGAAATTTCACGGAAGGAATTGTCGAACGTTCGCGCAAGTGCGAGATTGTTTACTGATCCCACCCATATCGCGTCACAATCGAAATCCCGGAAGGAAGGGAATTTGCGATTAGCTCCGCACCTAACGTAAGGTCTGCCTCTCAAAATTGAAGAATCGGACATCGCACGGAGAACCATCGTAGACTAGCGCTGCTACATGATTCGGCCGTGGGCTGAATGCGAAAAGATTCCAACGGGGCTCTACTCCTTGAACAAACTGCGTCGGCGCTCCAGGTCTCAGCGTCACATCAAAGCTATCGAGCGCGATCCCTAGCCCTCCCCCTCGTGCCTTGACGTACGCCTCTTTCCGAGTCCAGCAATTAAAAAACCCTTCCGCTTGCAATTCCGTTGGCAGTGTTCGCAATTCCGCGGCTTCACCTACGGTGAAAAAGCGTTCGGCTATCCGCTCTCCAGCGAACTCCGCACGAATACTCTCTACGTCAATCCCGACTTCGCGGCCGCATGTGAAGGCATACAACGCCGTTTCCCGGGCGTGCGACAGGTTGAATCGGATGCGCCGATCCGAATTCCTTGGTGCTGAAATAGACGGCTTACCCTCAGACCCGTACTGAAACCGCAATTCGGATGGTGCCCTTCTCAAATACAGTCCAGCCAACTCCCGAAGGATTCCTCGACCTGCGACGAAAAACTTTCGGTCACGCACGAATTGAAATCGGCCAGCGCGATTCATTTCATCATCTGACAGCGTCGATTCAAGCTGTCGCGCCAACTCCGGAGACGCATTCAAGACAAGCCCGCCAAACGTGAACTTCCCGCTCGCAGAGATCGAGCGCTTTCGGTGGCCGCGACCACACGACGGGTTTTAAATCAGTGAACGTATAAGAACCATTCGAGCCTGGCTCGCCATGAAGAGAGTACACACACAATCATTTCATACTGGGTAAGGGCCCTGAACTACCTGCAAACCAAGATCAGGGATCTTGTTGAGTCTCGCATAGTATAGCGATATTCTCTCGGTCATATGTCTAACCGATATGGGAAACCTGCCGGGGTGCCACGCGATCTGGAGCTGGATGAAAAGATTTCCGTTCGCCTCAAACATCAAAGCTTCCGAAATCGGCAGAATTTTTCGCGCAAGATCGGCGCGCAATGCCAGACGGCTGGCCGAAAGTAGCCGCAGGAAGATTCCCACCGATTTCCACATACTAGGCCATCAAATCCGTCCGTTATTGCAGGAAAAAGTAGTACAACGGACCGAAACCGAGTAGCATCACCGGCATTCCAATTCGGGCCGGCCCGGTCTTGGGAAGTTTTTGATTCAGTAATTATTCCGGCCGGTTGCCTTCGTGCGGCGATTGCCAATGTTTGCAATGATTTTGAATTTTTACCGTCTCGCAGAACCACCGTTCGGAGTCACTCCCGATCCGCAATTCCTGTACCTTGGAAAAACTCACCGGGAAGCCTTGGCCTCCATCCTCCACGGACTTGCCGCGGGTCGCGGATTCACGGCCCTGATTGCCGGTCCAGGAATGGGCAAAACTACGCTTCTTTATCTTCTCTTAGAAGAGTTGCAACCCACGACGCGGACGGCATTCCTCTCCCACGCCCATTGTTCCGTACGTGAACTCCTGCTGAATTTGTTGGCGAGCTTAGGTATCGAGGACAGCGGCGACAGTTTCTTGGAGATGCACAAGAAGTTGAACGATACTCTGGTGCGCGAGCACAATTCGCTGAAGCGCTTTGTTGTGGTGATTGACGAAGCGCAAAATCTCATGGAACCCACGCTCGAATTGTTGCGAGTACTCTCCAACGTGGAAACGCCACGCGAAAAATTGATGCACTTCGTATTGGCGGGCCATCCTCGTCTTGCAGAAAAGCTGGCCTCTCCGCAGCTGATCCAACTTCGCCAGCGAGTGTCCATCTTCGCCAGGTTGGAACCGTTTGATGCGGAAGAGACACGCGGGTACATCGATCATCGCTTGCGAGTAGCCGGTTACGATTTCGTGAAGCCTATGTTCACTCAACCAGCGCTGGATCTGATCGCCCGTAACGCGCAGGGCGTTCCGCGGAACATTAATAATGTCTGCTTCCACGCGCTTTCGTTGGGCTTTGTAAAAAAACATGAAACGATCGATGTAGATGTGGTCCTGGAAGTATTGAAGGATCTTGATCTGCGGATGTTGATGACAAGAGAAAGCGACGTTCCTTTGCCACCGCAGGCGAGTCTGAGTGACAAAGACATCTTGGATACACGCCTAGAACCCAACACAGCCACGGATTCTGGTTCTTGTGTCCTAGGTGACGGAGGTGCAAGTACTCCGGATGACGCGGGCAAGGTTCGCCGTCAGGAGTTCGAAACTGCGCCTTCCGATGTTCCAGTTCCGGTTTCTCGATTTCCGCGCGATGCGGACTTGCCGCTCAGCTCTCACATTGAATCTTCCATTTCGCCTGGTGGCGGCGATCTTCCAGTCAGAGCGGTGGCTCCGACTCCAGGCTTATCTGGGTTTTCGGTTTCAACGACGCCGAGCGAGTCGGCCCCTGTAGCGTCAGCAACCGAGGTCACTATATCTCCAAGTCCGCCGCAGAAGTTTTCTCCGAACGAACTGTCAGATGAAAGCGAACTTGAGGCTACGAAGACCGAACGTCTCCCGCTCACTTTGGAACAAATCCTTCCTATATTTCAGGACGAGTTGCAGCAGACCGCCGACCGCGTCGCGCGAACGGCCATCGAATCTCGTGTCGATGAGTCCCTCAGGAGCGTGCTTGGCAGGATCGACGAAGTTTGGAAAGCCAAGTGTGCTGAGAGTGAGGAGTTCTCGGCTGCGCGCCTCGCCGAGGTCCAAGACCGCTGGGCGCAAGAACTCGCAGCCTATCGCATTCGCGCAGAAGAAACCTCAAGGCGCATGGAGATTCTGGATGCCAGGGCTGGCCAATGCCTCCAGGAATTGCAAACTTTTGTCGGGCAGATCAAGAACGAAATTGAACTTCAGCTTCGCGCGTGCGTCAACGATTCGCTGGTCTGGGCCACTAGCCAATTCGAAATCATGACCGCGCGGGCTTCCGAGCGACATCAGGCGCACCTTGACCAAACACACCAAGAAGTTGCGCGCGACGCGCGATCACAATTCGACGAAATGAGCGCCGAAATGCGTTCCCTTCTGGCTATCACTCCCGCCAGCATTTCCGAAGACCGATTTGAATCCCTGCTGGATTCTTCTCGAGGATCCATCCTCGAACACGTCGGGGAACGCGTGAAAGACCTTTGCAGTGAGTTCGAACGGAAGGAGGAAGTTGCCCGGCATCGTGCTGACGAACTCTCCCAACAATTTGAGAAACTGAGCACTGAGTTGCACCAGGCACAGGCACAGCACGATCAGTCCCTCTCGAACGTTCGATCACTTCTGGAGTCCTCCAACAATGCGATATCACGGGAGCTTTTCGAATCGCAGATGCAGTCCGAAAGGGAGCAGATTCTCAGCCACCTCGAAGGCCGTGTGAACGAGATTTCCTCTCGCTCCGAACAACAGCAAACTCTTTTACGCCAGCGCACGGCGGACGTGGCGCTGCAGCTTGAGAATCTCGCCGCGGAAGCGCGCAACGCGAGTTCCCGACACGAACAGGGTATCGCCGAGCTTGGCTCCCTTTTCGCGAGCGTGGGCAGCAGTGTGTCCCAGGAGCGGCTGGACGGACTTCTAAATTCCACGCGCGAACATTTCTTGAATCACCTGGAATGTCGCCTAGGCGAGAGCGTCAGCCGCTTCGATCAACGGCAAGAGGTTGCGCAGCAAGAGTATCAAGAAATTTCCGAACGCCTCGAACAATTGGCAACCGATACGCGAACGCACCTCCACCAGACCCGAGAACTTGCCGAACAGGCTCCTCGCGAGCTGCTCCCCCAGAATCTCAGCGCAATCGAACAGGCCGCAGAGAACGCGGTGAAACACATTGAAAACTCGGCGCTACTGGTTTCCGATCGCCAGCTTGTCCGGATGATGGAAGACAAACAGGCGATGGCTCACGATCTTTCCCTGGACCTGGAAGCCCGCGTCAGCGAAACGCGTGTCCTGCTTGAAAAAGCGGGCAACAGTGCGCTCGACGAGTTCCGACGGCGTCTCGAATTCCAGAGCGACCTGATGATTGCGGAAACAGCCCAACGTATCACCTCTGCTCTCGCTTCACTCGATGCGGAATATCGCGCCGCTCGCGAAGCCAATCACCGTACGTTGAAGGCTGAACTCACGCGTACCACAGAACAATGCACGGCGGAGTTTCGCTCCAGCATGAAGGCGTTTCTGTACTCCTGTCTGGTGGCCGCGGTCGGTGCCGTTGATCAACACGCGAAGAACACACTCGGCGGGCTCTCCAACGATCTAAACGATCCCACACTCAGGCTCGATGTTACGGCCGATTCGTCGGCGAAAAGCGAAAACTCTTCCTCCGCCAACAGTGCTTCCTCGTCCTTTCTTGATCCACGTGGATAGTAGCCGAACCCTGGTTTGCACTGCGGTATCCGTCTAGCCCTGCAGATTGACGACTGCTTGTTGTCCCGGCATTCGTCCACGTAGGTGACGCCGCAATGCTGGACGAACGGGTCAACCGCTGCCCGGTACTTGCGGATGGTCTTGGCACTCAGACCCCGCTTCTGGCAGTTCGAGAAGGATCTTGCCGCTGCCAGTGGAGTCTTGCCGGACGCCGTTGCCGCGCCTGAACTTTGCACAGGCGCCGTCCTGCTGAGCCGTTGGTATTCCGCCAGCGACACTCGTTCCCGGCGCCGGCGCTCCGCCTCTAAGGCTTTGTCGCCCACGGGAATCCACTGCCCTGCATGGGCGAGATAATAGGAGCCCTCCGAGTGCTTTTCCTCGTGCTTATCTTTTCCGACGATCACGACTTGGGCTTGATCTTGCCGTTCTCGTGGAATGCGGCTTTGCAATACCTCCAGCCGCCTTGGAGCTTGACGTATTTGTACAACGTGAATTCGGGCTGAGCCATGAAAAATCTTCTCGCTGTCCAATACTGAGATTTGGACAACTCGGAAGATTTCTTAGGATGGAATTTAGGAAGGCTCTATCCCACTGATTCTCTGAGCGACCTGACACATGGGTGACAGTTTGTACCGGACACATAGGTGACACTTCCTCCCCTAGGGGAGGAAGCGATGCCTTGGAAGGAGTGTTCGGTTATGGATGAACGTGTTCGTTTTGTGGGGCGCTTGCTGGACGGGGAGAAAATGGTCGCGCTCTGTCGCGAGTTCGCCATCTCGCGCAAAACCGGTTACAAAATCTTTGACCGCTACAAGGAATACGGTCTGGAAGCTCTAACCGACCGTTCCCGCAGGCCCTGGCGTTACGCCAACCAACTGCCTCAGCAGGTGGAGGCCGCCGTTCTGAATCTCAAACGGGAAAAACCCTACTGGGGCGCGCGCAAGATCCGCGAACGCTTGCTGCGTCGCTTTTCCTGTGAGGTGAAGGTTCCGGCGCGCAGCACCATCCACGCCGTGCTCGATCGCCACGGCCTGGTCCAACGCAGGGGGCGCCGACGCAATCATGCTCAAGGCACGCCCTTGTCGCTGGGGCAAAAGCCCAACGAGCTGTGGTGCACCGACTACAAAGGTGAGTTCCTGCTGGGCAACAAAAAATACTGTTACCCGCTGACCGTCACAGATCATGCCTCGCGCTATCTCCTCCTCTGTGAAGCCCTTGAATCTACCTGTGAAGCTCTTGCTTTTACGGCCTTTGCGCGCTTATTTAAAGAGCGCGGCCTGCCCACTAGCATCCGCTCAGACAACGGCGTGCCCTTCGCCTCGCCCAACTCTCTGTTCAACCTCTCCAAGCTCTCGGTCTGGTGGTTGCGCCTGGGCATCACCATCGAACGCATCCAGCCCGGTCATCCGCAGCAGAATGGCCGGCATGAACGCATGCACCTCACGCTCAAAACGCAAACCACGCGCCCCGCGGGCGGGAACAGCCTGCAGCAGCAGAGCAAATTCGATGATTTTCTCGAAGAGTTCAACAACGAGCGGCCCCATGAGGCCTTGGACATGAAGTGCCCCGCGGAAGTCTACACTCCCGCCATCCGCCGCTATGGCGGCCTGCCAGAACTTGCTTATCCGTTTCACGACCGCGTCATTCACGTCACCAACTGCGGACGCATCTGTCTGCACCGCAAAAAAATTAATCTCAGCACGGTCTTCGCAGGACAAGCCCTGGGGATCAAAGAAGTCGAAGAAGGTATTTGGCTGGTCAGCTTTATGGAGTACGATCTCGGCTACATCGATCTGGAGGAAAAAACTCTGCAGCCTCTCGACAACCCTTTTGGCCCAAAAGTGTAACCTATGTCTCCGGTACGATCTGTCACCTATGTCTCCGGGCCGGACCCCCAAGGAATGGCGGAGAGGGTGGGATTCGAACCCACGGTACGGTTTCCCGTACGCTCGCTTTCGAGGCGAGTACTTTCAACCGCTCAGTCACCTCTCCGCGGTCGGTGAAGGTTAGATTAGCAGACCAATCAGCGGAGCGGCAACGATGTGTCATGTTGCGTGACTTAGTTTGGAATCCATCCGGCATTGAGGAGCATTTCGTGCGCAACCTGGCTCAACGAACGATTTTCGTTGGTTACAGTGAAATCCTCTAATCGCGCAAGATCGAGGAGCGCATTCAATTTCGCGGCGCGCGCAACATACTCCTTCCGTGATATGCCGGACTCGCGCATCTTGACGCGCTGCTGCATCACTTCGATGCTGGCGGTCAGTCGGCAAACGACCGTGTTTGTGGCTGAAATAACACTACGACAGAGTTCTAATTCGGCGCGATTTTCCATTGCGCGCGCCAGCAAGAATCGCCGCACTCCGAGAGAAGCATAATTTTTGAAGACCGACTCCAGATTGCGGTACATCACGCCATCATTCCTGGCTCGGGACGGAAGATGTGCAAGGCCGAGCGCGTCCAAGTCGATCGCCGCGTGAGCAAGCTGGCGTAGAGCGAGGATGTCTGACGCTTCGGCCAGAACAGCGGTCTTGCCTGCACCCATCGATCCGGTAATGATAAGCAAAGATTCCGTAACCTCTCCATTGCTGTTCAGCCATGCCAAGAGGTTAGCGGCGTGTGCTGAAGAATTGTTGGAGAACGACCGCGCTTTCTTCAGCCAGGATGCCGGGCGTGACTTCCACTTGGTGATTCAATTTGCCGTGGGATAGCACTTCGAAGCAGCTACGCACCGCGCCGCCTTTTGGGTCGTCGGCGCCATAGACTACACGCGACACTCGCGCCTGGATGATGGCCCCGGCACACATCGCACAGGGCTCAATCGTGACGTAAAGAGTGGTGCCCATCAGGCGATAGTTTGCACAGGACCGAGCGGCTTCGCGCAGCGCGATGATTTCGGCGTGCGCGGTCGGGTCGCAATCGCGAATCGTGCGATTATTTCCACGCGCGAGAATCTGGTCGTCTTTCACCAGGATGGCGCCAATCGGAACTTCGTCAGCTTCAGCAGCGGCGCGCGCTTCTTCCAGCGCAAGTTGCATGAATGTCAAATCGTTCACGATCGGTCCTTAACCAGTTACGCAACCGAAGAATAGCATGGCAGTGGGGCGAATGAGCTTTGTGGGTGGCCCGAAAATTCGCGTTGAGCGGCTTGACATTGCGGCGAGGCGTTAAGAAACTAAAGCGCAACCGAAAGAAATTTGCCGAAGATTCAGAGGGAAAAATTGCGCGAGCCACAAGGAAGATCGTAACTCGCACGAGGGCGGAAAAAGCCGAATGGAAATTCGCAGAGATCCCATCAGTCAAAGCTGGGTGGTGGTCGGGCACCGCGAGCCGTCAGGATCGGACGCTTGTCCGTTCGAACGCCCGGCCATTGATAAGCAGCAAACGATATTGACGAGCCCTGCGGAAGGTCCGTGGCAGGTGCGCGTGCTGGCCCATCCTGATCCGCTGTACCGGATTGAAGGAGAACCCGGCCGCCTGCCTGACGGCATGTACGACCGCATGGGTTCTACCGGGGCGCACGAAATCGTCGTGGAGACTCCAGACCACAACAAGCGTCTTTCGCAATTAAGCGACGAAGAAATTGACCGCGTGATGTCCGTATGGGTTTCGCGAATCGCCGACCTAAAAAAGGATATGCGGCTCAAATATGTGAGCGTGTTCAAAAATCAAGGCGAGCTGGCCGGTGAAGAGTGGGCTCACGCACACTCAGAAGTCACCGGCACGATCTTTGTTCCGCGTCGGATTAAGTACGAATTGCGGGCGGCGCGGGAGTGGTTCAAGGAAAAAGAACGCTGCGTTTTTTGCGACATCGTGCGGCAGGAAGAAAAAAAAGGCAAACGAATCGTGGATGTGCAGGGCGATTACTACGCGCTGTGCCCGTACGCGTCACGCGTTCCATTTGAAGTATGGATCTTGCACCGCCGCCACAATCATTTATTCGAACAGCCCAGGGCCGAAGCCAACCGCAAACAACTCGCGGCGTTACTGGGAAGAGTTCTGCGCCGGCTGGAAAAAGTTTCGCTCGCATATCATTTGGTTGTGCACACCGGACCGAGCACCCGCAGCAAGAAAGGCGAGCTGGCCGGCTATTGGAAAACCCTGGCTGACGATTTTCACTGGCATATCGAAATTCTTCCTATCGTGGAGACCAAGAGCAAGTCCTACAGCATCAAGGAAACGTATTTCAATGCCGTGTTGCCGGAGCAGGCGGCGGAGCAATTGCGCGCCATCGATCCAAATTCATGAAATATACGAACTGGCGCAATGAACGCGGCGGAATAGTCTCCTCGCTGATTGCGCTGGTTTTTCTGGCGGCGCTGCTGGGGGGAATCTATCTGGCGCGGCGTCCACTGCTTCGCTTTGCCGGTGAAAGCCTGGTGGTCGAGGATCCTCTGGAAAAATCCGACGCAATCATTATTCTAAGCGATGACAATTTTTACGCGGACCGCGCCACGCGCGCCGCGGAAGTGTTCCGCCAGAAGCTTGCGCCAGTTGTGGTAGCCAGCGGAATACGATTGCGGCCGAATGCTGGAATCGCGGAATTGATGACGCACGATCTGGTCGAGCGAGGCGTTCCGCGGGAAAGCATCCTTCCATTTCCGCAGGATGCCGACAATACCCGGGAAGAAGCTGAATCCTTGCAGAAGTTGGTACAACAAAAAAACTGGAAGAACGTGATTGTCGTGACATCGAATTACCACACGCGACGAGCCAAATACATTTCGGGAAAAGTTTTTGCTAAAGACGTCACGATTCGAATGGCAGGAGCGCGCGACGCAGACTACGATCCGGAGCACTGGTGGGAGCACCGCAAGTCAGTGAAACGCTTCTTTCGTGAGATCGTGGGCTTTGTGGTTGCGTGGTGGGAACTGCGCTAGCAGGTCTTGCGCAATACCTTTATCTGCTATCTGCTCATAGCTGCCCCAGTTTGGGCGGCGCTCTACGTTAATCCCCGCTGCGGGATTACTGCCTGAATTCTCGTGGCCCCACGGCAGCTTTCTTTTAGAGAGAGCCATATTCATGAGCCTACCAAGGATCACGATCACCAGAAATGAAAACGTGCAGAATCATCAAAAACTTCTGCACCATCCGAATGTAAGAAAGTATCTTCGATTCCCTCGGGGGTATACGCTGTTTGAGTATTACGATCCTATTTTTGAGACTACCTCTGGCCCGGATGGTGTCGCGATTCCGATGGATAAGCAGCCCGCGAAAATTCGACGGTGTCTCTCGTCCGCGATGTGGGAGGAGAGAAGTCTGTTGTCACCACTCTTCGAAGGTCGGCCGAAACATTGGCAAGCAAACCAACTGCTTTTGCCACTGGAGCGTGGTATTTACTGTGTGTTAGGTACGGAAAGAATGAACTGGCCGTGGTTTGGGTCCTCGCCTGGCTGGGAATTGCGAACAAGAATCAAGGTCTCAGGCATCCTAGAGCAGACCGCACTGAGCGTTCGATCCTCGCTGGAAAATTCGTTCTCGACATGGTTCGCCTGGGCTTCGGCGCAACGGGCATTCATATCTGGCCAGCACCTTGCCTTTGTTCGTGGAACGTTCAGCACGCTTTGTGAGTTCCTAGAGACTGCGGTCGAGGCCTGCATCGGGCTCTACCTTCTCTTGACCGTGTCTCTCAGCCAGAAACAGTTACGTGCTGTTGGATTCTTCGATACGTCGGAGACCGCTCCTAAATTTTATGAAATGGGCAGGACCGGCATCATTTCTTGAGGTCACGCGGATTTTGACTTTTCTGCACAATCACACGACGAACCACACCTATGACCGGCGAGGGCGGCGGATACAGCGCAAGATATCTTAGTAACGCCGACAGGGTGTTGATTCACCGAACACAACGGTTTCGCCCTTTGTATTCCACTTTACATACGCTAAACCCTGTACTATCTTGAAGATTCTGAGTCGCGCCGCCCTCCAGCCCGGCGACTTCGAAAAATCCAACTATTTCCGTCGAGGTGTCTGATGTGGAGGAAAGACGAAGTTAAGCCGCAGGGAGGGCCGCAAACGACCCCTCCTGTAGCTGCGAATACGGGTTTTCCACAAGCTAGTACTGCGACTGCTCCTACGAGCGCCGCACCTGCGCCGGCGCAAAACGCTACGGCGTCGCCGCTGCCCGTCTCACCGCGCGCAGTTGCCTGCATCAGCCAGGGCATTCGAATTAAGGGTGAAGTTACTGGCAAGGAAGACTTGTTCGTTGACGGAACAGTGGAAGGCAAGTTGGAGTTCGGCAACGCCAGCGTGACCATAGGACCGAATGGAAAAGTGAAGGCGGACATTTCGGCGCGCGAGGTTATCATACGCGGCAACGTGGATGGAAAAATCGAGGGCACGGAAAAGGTGCAGTTGTGGAATTCGGGACGAGTGACCGGCGAAGTGCGAACAGAGCGTTTGGCGATTGAAGATGGAGCGGTATTGCGCGGCAAAGTGGAAGCTGGGAAAGCGCAATCGCGCGCTGCGGAAACCAAGTCGAAGAGCGTGCCGGCCGACGCAATTGAAACTGGCAAGAGCACTAGCGCCGCGGCCAGTTCGCGGTCGGTGATCTAAATCATGGGGCTACTGAACAAGCTGGGAATCGGGAATAGTGGCGCCAGCCGTAATGTGTCGCGGCAGACGCCGCCTGCGAATGCCAGCGGCCAGCAACGAGGGGTCGGCACACCGCCGATCGCGATCGGTCCGCAACGCACAGCGTCGCCGGTTCCCGAAACGAACCGCGTTTCGAATGGACTGAAGGAATTTCTGTGGAACCTGGATGGATTGGGGCGCGGAACGCTCCTGGATTTGGGGCCGGCTTGGCAGACTACCCTGAATTTTTTCATTGAGCGGGGTTTTCGCGTCACGTCAGACGATCTCTTGCATTCCTGGAAGGACTTCCTGGCTGAGGAAGAAAAGCGATTGCAGAAGGCTGCGACTTCTACCGAAGCGATTGACCTGACGCCAGCCGGGCGCGCGGTGCGATTTGTGCAGGCCAACATTCAATATCCGCCGTCGTCGTTCGATGCCATTTTGTTGTGGGACAACCTGGATTACCTGGAACCTGCCGTAGCCAAGCAATCGGTGGACTGCCTGACGGAAGTTCTGCGACCGGGGGGCATTATCTTTGCAATGTTCCACAGCAAGAAGCCGCAGAGTTTTCAGCGCTACCGGGTGGCCGATTCCAACACCTTGCAAGTGATCGGCGCTGCAGCGCCCTGCGCTGCGCAGCGCGTGTACCAGAATCGCGAGATCCAGGATCTCTTTGGAAGATTTAGAACCGTGAAATCGTTTGTGGGCCGCGACCAGCTACGTGAATCGTTGTTCGTGAAATAACATTCGTTCGGGAAACAGCAATTCCTTTTTTCCTCACCGCCCAGAAAGCCAACGGTATTTCTGCGCTGCGATTTCTCTTGCATTCCGCTTTGCACGGGCGTAAATCCGAGACGTGAGCTCACTTGCCACGGAAAGAGGTGGTATGACTCCACCGGGCTTAGAGCGAAACACTAGCTGATCACACCGCGCATGCGGTGCGCGTCGCCTCGCGAAACTCGCGCAGTTCAGCGCCAGCTTCGCGGTCGACAAAGCGAAAATAGCAAAACGGGGGAGCCGACAGGCTCCCCGTTTTGCATTGCAAAGAAACATTTGCGCGCATCGCAAAACCGGTTGCAATTATTGTGGCTGACCGTGCTGCTTTGTGGCGTGGTGATGTTTTACGTGGTGCGAATTCCTGGAGCGCTTGTGGTGCCGCCGTGCGTGGTGCGAGGTCGCAGCCTTTGAACCGGTGTCCGGCGTCACTTGTGTGTCTTGCGAAGCAAACGCGACCAAGGGCGTCGCCGCGAGTAAAACGGTGATCAAAATCTTTTTCACTAAATGTCTCCCCAACGAGAATTCCCCTGCAACGGAGAGCGTACACCAATGTGGCTAAATGTCTAGGCCGCGCTCGCGCGAGTTGTGCCGAAAGCTGAAATGCCTGAGCCGCTGCCGCAAGCAATGAAGCAAGGACAATTATCCTACGCTCGAGGCGGGCATTGATTTGCAAATGGCAAGAACTTAGCTGCCGAATTTCATGGTCTCAAGAAAGCGAATCACATCGCGCTGATTTGCGATGATTTGCGCTTGCCAGATGAGCGCGACCGACAGCAATCCCATCATAAAGACACAGAACGCTAGCGCGACATTCGTGTGCGATTCAGCTGCCGGAAGGCGAAGGGTGCGGACCAACCAAGCCATTAGAATCTCCTAGTACCTCTAGTGCTACGAAGCCTTGTTCACGCTGCAAGGCTTTCGACGAGGACGAAACATTGGAGCAATCTAAGTTCCACGGTGGCGCGAGGGAGCGGGACTGCAATTTATCAGCGAAAATTGAGCTTTTCTTGCGCTAAGGTAAATCGCCAGGCCGCTTAACGCAATTAGCACAGCGGACTTTAGGTAACGGAGCTTCCTTTTTAGGCGCTGCCGGCTACGATTCGTGACAGCCGTGAAGCAAAAGGAGTCCTATGGGTACTATCAAATCAAGGCTATTCCAGGCAAAAAATCATAACTAGCGACGGGTCAGAAGCGAAGCCAAAACACTCTCCCAGACGTCCGGCGAATGGAGCTGAAAGGAGCTGTAGGAATAACGTCCGGGATTTGAGTCCCGAGATGAAGTGGCGGTTTCGCTGGTGGATGAATCGTCTTCATCGGCACCGCCACGAACATCTTTGTCCGCCTCGTTGTCAGCTTCTTCTTCGTCGTCATCTTCGTCGTCGGATGCTTCGATCTGGGACGCTACGTGGCGTTCTGCCAGGAACAGAGTTCGATCGCAGGCCGCTGCCAGGGACTTGAGCCGCAGGTCGGAATCTACTGCTTGCGTGGTGTCGGCGGTCGGCGTTACTCCTACGCCTACGCGAAACGCGTGATAGCGAAGTGCGCGGTCGTAGAGTGCGCCGAGTTCACGGATGCATTTTTTATAATCCCCGCCGACTGAGAACGACCAGAAGGAACCAAGATTCTGCAGAGTGAAGCCGCGAGTTTTCGCTTCGTCAGCGAACTTCGCCATGTCGGAGTCCGACGTTCCGGCAAAGAAAAAAAGCTCGTCGAAATCGCGCATGCGAATTTGTTCTGCTTCGCTGGCGGGCAGTCCGGTGTTTTGTACCAGTTCGCGCGGGGATAGGCTGCGAAGCGAGACGGCCGTGATGCCGAGATCGCTGGAAAGTTCTTCCAGGGCTTCGGCGGCGGCGGGCTGCGGTTTTGCGACAGGAATACAGGTGAAACGCCCGAGACGAATGGTATTTCCAGATTTCAAATGGAAGTAGTCCTCGGGAAGATAAACGCCGCAGCCGCTTTCTCCGATGAAGGGATCCTCGTGGCCCAGGCGGCGCCGCGGTTCGTCAAGCTGAGCGCGGGTTCGGCTTGTCAGCCAGATGCAGGGGAACTCAGCTTCGTTGAGGCCTTCCAAAAAGTCGTTGAAATGATGAAGGACAGCGCCGCGGGCAGAGAGAAACGGGTCAAGGGTGACGTAAATGGTTTGTGTGCGGCGAAGGGCAGGCATGGTCGATGGCAATGATTGTACGGGAGAAGGACAGGAAAGCGCTTACGGACGCCTGGCGTGTGGATGAATGGCAGGGAAGGCCGCCGTTCCAATTCCTTGGCGGGCTCCAAGTAAAGCCCGCACCCGAATGGTGAAGTCAGTACAAGCCTGAGCATTCGTTTGGCCGCCTGAAAGCAGCCTCTACAAATCCGCAGTCGCCCGGAGCCGGGCTGAAGCACGGCACTACGTGGAACGAAGAGGCGGAATCGCATCGGTTCGGGATATATGTTGCGGTACTGCATGGCTTAGTTTTCGTGGTGCGGTACCCACCACTCGGGAAGGATTTTTTGGATGCGTAGTTTTCGTACAAGCGGTCCCCACTGTGGTTGAAATTCGGCGGCTACGTTTTGAATAGCAATGTTCGCGAACTGGAAGGCCATTCTTTGTTCTGCGTGCGTCAAATCGTTGTAGCCATGCGGCAGATATGCTGTTCCCACGAAACCGCTGGCTGCCGCTCCTGCAAAATTCGAGAAGGCAATCGTGTTTCTGCCGGAATCGGTTTTGTCTATGAAAGTGAATGCGAGTGCGTGCGCAGTTCGCGCAAGAGGATTTTTACTGCTGGAGCGCACGTAGCGCGAATCTTCATGCAAGGCAGCACCGGTCAAAAAGCGGGCGGTTCGCTGGGAAGTGACCGTAGCGAAGGAATCTCCGTAGAGTCTGCCGAATGCCCCGGCTCCGTCCCGCCATTCGCGAGGATAGTGGCTTTTTGGATTGGCCATGGCCATGCCGGCGGCGAACGCTGGAAAGATAACCGCGGGTGGCCCAAATGTCTGGTGGGTATAGATCGTAAATTTGTCGCTGAAAGACAGGCGCTGAGAAGTAGTGACAGGCAGGAACAGCACTGCACTGTTTTGATCTTGCGGATGGAAGGATGACTCTGGCGGATTGCTTTGGTTTTGAGCTTGTGGAGCATCGGGAAGGTTGGCCGCTTGGCGGCTTTGTGTTTCGGGGATTTCTTTCGTAGCAATCTCCTTCGTAGACCCGGTGGAAGGGCAGGGAGACGTCGCATCAGGGGAACTGCAATCGAAATCAGCTTTCTTTTGCGTTTCCTGTGACTCAGCGACCGGCGAATACGCAGCCGTAAGGCATAGCCAGATTACGGTCATGCCAATGAAGTGCTTAGAGCGATGCGTTCTTACGATCATTTTTTCTCCATGAATATTTGGCGGACCGAGGGATAGATGCTATAAAGTTGGGACTTATGAGTGTCATCCGTCCAAAAAACATGACCGATCGTCCAGGATTTGAACAACGCATGGACCCACTGTCTGAAGTCTTTGGATCGATGAAAATTCAGGACGCGGTGTATACGCGTGTGGAGGCCACGGCTCCGTGGGGTTTTCGCTACTCGGGGGATACCAGTCCGCGGATACGCTTCGGGCTAATGACTCGCGGATCGGCACTTCTGAGATTCAAGAATCAGCGCCGAACCATCCATCTCTCCCGCGGCGATCTCTTCATTTTCATTTTCAATAATGAGCCCTTTACATTGGTGGATCATCCGCGCTCCCCCGCAGTCGATTACAGCGAACTAAGAAAATTAGAAGTGGATCGCGTGATTCGTCACGGAGGAGGCGGCCCGCTGACAACTATGGTGAGTGGGTCATTTGGCATGAGCACATTCGAGGCTGCCACTCATTTCCACGATTCTGCCGCGTTATCTGCACCTGCGGCTTGAACAGAATCGAAGCCACGCCTTCCAATCCGTATTGGATCTTCTGTCGGAAGAAACCGCTCAGCCCGGTCTCGCTTCACCGTGCTTGATCAGTTGTCTTTATGAGTCGCTGTTTGTCTACGCAATTAGAGCTTACGCCGGCAGCTCCGCGGCTCCGCCAAAGGGGTGGTTGGCTGCGATGTCAGACAAGCATCTCAGCAAAGCCATACAGGCAATGCATTCGAACATTGATAGAAGCTGGTCTGTTGCGTCACTCGCTCGCGAAGCACGCATGTCCAGGTCTGCATTTGCCCTAAAATTTAGGACCGTTTTGGACCAGACGCCCCTCGAATACCTTACGCAGTGGCGGATGTACAGAGCAGGCGCCATGGTTCGCTCGAACAGTATGTCTTTCTCTGAGGTGGCGTCAGCCGTTGGATACGGATCGGAGAGTTCTTTCAGCCGCGTTTTCAGGCGAGAGGTGGGCGCAGCTCCCAGAGAATATCGACGCAACTGGGCGCTTGTGCAATCGCGCGTTGGAGAGTGATTGTGGGAGACAATCACTTCCTGTTTGTGGGTCTGACTGCCAGTTGGGCATGGCTATACAGCAATGCAGTTCAGGCGGGGCTATTTATTGGTTCACAATTGTGTGGCAGTGTGGGATAGCGATAGCCCCCATAGAGAACAAGGTTGGCAGCTGCTAGGAGCAGATGGGCGCTTATGCGTGCGCCGCGAGCGTGACCGGCAGCGTGAACTGAAAAGTTGCGCCCCGCCCGGAAGTATCGCTAACCCACAAGCGGCCGCCATGCGATTCAATGATCGACCGACTAATGGGTAGTCCCATACCAGTGCCGTTATTCTTGGTCGTAAAGAATGCTCTGAAGACCTGGTCTGACTTCTCCGGGGGCAATCCAGCACCCGTATCGCTGACTGAGATCAGCAGTTGACCATCGCCGGCTTTCGACTTGATGGTAAGCTCACCTCCATCGGTCGTTTCCTTCATGGCATCGATGCCGTTGAGCATAAGGTTCATAAGAACCTGCTGCAGTTGGACACGGTCCGCGATGACCTCGGGAAGAGCCTCAGCAAGCTCGGTGCGCATTGAGATGGAGTAGCGGTTCGCCTCGCTGCGCAGCAGTACAATCATTTCTCGAATGAGCTCATTTACGTCAACCGATTCGTGCTGCAGAGCGCCCTTCTTGAACGGCAAGCTGATTCTGCTAATGATGTCCGCCGCGCGCGTTACGTCTGTCACCAGTCTCGACGCGGCTTCGCATGCCTCTGCCACGTCCGGGTCATCGCGCCCAAGCCAGCGCAAGCAGGTCCTGGCGTTGATGACTGCCGCGGTAATCGGCTGCTTAATCTCGTGCGCGAGGGAAGCCGTCAGCTCGCCCATCGTGCTCACCCTATTTATGTGCGCGAGGTCCGCCTGGGTCTGACGCAATCGTTCGCGCTCTTCACGCGCCACCTTGCGTTCAATGGCAATGCCGGCGAGGTGGGTAGCCATTTCCAGGGCTCGCGTCTCAGCGGTGCTCGGACTGCGCGGTTCGCGGTAATACATGGCAAACGAACCCCGTGTCTTGCCCGAATGCGCAAGTATGGGAGTGGACCAGCAGGCGCGGAGCCCATACAGCTGAGCTATGTCCCGGTACGCCTCCCAGAGCGGATCTTGGAGAATATCGGTGACGACAACAGGTTCTCTACGGTACATGGCCGTGCCGCATGATCCCGCCTTCGGTCCGATGCAAAGCCCATCGATGGCCTTGTTGTAGGCCTCGGGAAGGCTGGGGGCGGCGCCGTGCCGCGCACGCTGCCCGTCTTCGTCGAGGAGCAGGGCGGAGCAAAGCAAGCCCGGAAATTGGGCCTCCACAACGTGCACCAGGTTTTCCAGTATTTCCTCCAGTGGAGCATCGCGCGCTGTCATCTCCAAAATATGACTCTCTCCGTCACGCAGCGCCTCCGCCCGCTTGCGTTCGGTGATGTCGATCACGGTACCCACGTATTCAACGAGATCGCCGGACGGACTGAAAACGGGATGACCGACTGTGTGGATGTCCCTGACGTCGCCGCCGGGATGAACGATTCGGAAATCGAACTCGAACTCCGTCCTTTCACCGCTTGCTCTTTCGAGCTGTTCCACGGTCCTGGTTTGATCATCCGGGTGAATGCGTCGAAAGAATGTTTCAAATCGCGGGAGACCTTTGTGCGGGTCGAAGCCCAGCACCCGGTAGCATTCCTCGGACCAGTACCTGATCTCTCCCGTTCCGGGAGCTCCTGCCCAACTGCCAGTGTGGCTGAGCCTCTGCGCTTCCGCCAGATAACTCTCGCTCCGCCGTAACGCTTCTTCCGCGAGTTGACGTTGGATTACTTCCTTTGTCAGCTCTCTATTGGCGACGGTCAATTCGCTGGTCCGTTCTATAACACGTTGCTCAAGTTCCTCATTCAGACGCTTGATCTCCGCCTTAGCTTGCTTGTGCCCGGCGGTCTCGATAACGTCCCAACCCCCACGTCGCTTTGTAACCGCGAACTGATGTGTTCGCACCACATCCAGGATTTCAGCAGCTCCGCATGCGGCAAGTGGATACGTGCATAGCACCGCCAGACGCTGATTGGCGACTGCCAGGTTGAGTGACTCTTCGTATTCACAGAAGTCCTTCCAGTCCTTCTTTTCGAGCCAGGCAGTATCTCCGGTCACTCTTACGCCGGCATAGCCTCTGGCTTGATGCGCTGGCGAGTTTCTCGTTCCAACCGCTAATCACTCTGTTGAGATCAAATGTTCCGTCCCGCAAATACCAGTCGCGAGCCCCGACAATCTCGATGCTGTGGTCTGCCAAGTATCGATCGAGGTCAGGTACGGATTGTTTCAATGCACGCATTGCATCTTCCACAGCAAGAGGTTCGGCCACCACCCACAGGCAGAATTCCTGGCTCTCCAATCCAGCTTTGCAATAGGAGACCAGTGTTTCGAGGAGATCCGCTCGTGTCTCGTAGAAGAGGCAAAAATGTGTCCCCCAAGGTATATCACCGACGACGTCGACTCCGGTTTTGCGCATGTCGGTGACCATGGCGGTTACCTCACAAACTTCATCTCGGAAAAACTCTTAAAGCGGGTGTACTCGGCAGCGGACCGAACGCAAAATTGTAGCGTAGAAATCAGCGGTACGAATGTCAGGGATGGAGTGTTCCACTGCGCCATGGCTTACCTTATCTGGATCGCGCAGATCGTAATCTTCGGATGATAGCGCGGTTACTCCAGCTTGACAAACCCGAGCTGTGCTGTTCGTCGATGCTGCGAAAGAAAGTGCAAATGTGCGAGGACACGGTGTTGTCAGCCAATCCGGCGCTCGTTGGCGCTCGTAGCGTGCGTTGACTTTTGTGGGGCCGGTCCTTAGAATGGATGCTTGTCTCTATAGGGAAAGGTGTGACTGATTGCGATGAGGACGTACGTAGCCAAGGGTGAAGAAGCCGAAGCACTGAAAGTGGGTAAGAATTGGTTTGTGGTGGATGCTACGAACCAGGTATTGGGCCGTCTGGCTACAAAAGTGGCGCGGGTGCTGATCGGCAAGGACAATCCGAGTTTTACGCCATATCTGGATTCGGGCGATCACGTGGTGGTGATCAATGCGGACAAGATTCGCTTAACCGGGAACAAGATTGAGCAAAAAGTTTATTACTCGCACAGCGGGTATCCGGGCGGATTGAAGGAAGTTCCGGCCAAGCGGGTGCGGGAAGCCAAGCCGGAATGGATGGTACGCGAGGCGATTATCGGAATGTTGCCGAAGAACAAGTTGCGCGCGCGGCGGCTGAAGAAATTGCGGATTTATCGCGATGCGGCGGGACTGGCTCGGCATACGGGACAGAAGCCTACGCCCATGGCGGTTTGAGTTAAAGAAACGAAGTAAGGAAATAGCGAAGTAAGAAGTAACCACGAGATTGGATTTGTAGGACCTTGGTAGCAGGGTAGTTCAGCGAACTTCCGCACGTTGGTGTTCCTTAGCAGGGAATCATCCGAACGCGAAGTTTGAGATCGAGATTGGCCAGAATCATGTGGCCTGGTCTCTTTGCGCCGGCCTTTTTTGCAGGACGAGAATCGCCTCAGGCAACGGTTTCGATGGATTAGGAGGAAAGTTGAGCACTGAATCGACGGGAAATACTCTGAAGACATGGATTCATGGAACGGGACGGCGCAAAGAATCGGTGGCGCGCGTGTTTCTGCGCGCGGGTAGCGGCAAGTTCACGATCAACAAGCGGACGGTGGATGTGTATTTCCCGAACTTCGCGTGGAAGCATGACGCGATCGAGCCGCTGAAGTTCACAAGCCTGACGGATCAGGTGGATGTGGTAATTACGGCGCATGGCGGCGGAGTTGGCGGGCAGGCTGGAGCGGTACGCATGGGATTGGCGCGCGCCATTTCGCGCTTCAACCCGGAGCTGCGGCCGGCTTTACGGACGAATGGATTTTTGACACGCGACTCGCGCATGAAGGAACGGAAGAAGTACGGGCAGAAGGGCGCGAGGAAGAGATTTCAGTTCACAAAACGCTAAACGCGTTTTGCAAACTGTTTTCCTGTGCGACCGCGAAGCGGTCGCACTTCACCAAGCGTTCGTTTTTTGGTGGGGCGTCGGTTGAGATCCTTCGCGTCCGATGAATCGGACGCTCAGGATGACAACGCGAGGTTATACGGCGCGATAAGAGCTCCGTCCCGATGAAAATCTGGACGAGATCACGGCCGGCAAGAAGCCGGCAAGAGGCTGCTCTGAGGCAGTTCGCTTTTAAGAAAAGGCCGGGCTAAAGCCCGGCCCTACACGAAGAGCGAACCAGACCGCGAAGGCGGAACAAAACCGTAACGGCGGGAAACCGCAAGAGCGGGAAGGTTCGCAAAAGCGGAAGCCCAGCAAGCAGCTATTCAATAAGGAGGAATAGTGGCAGTAGAAATCACGATGAAAGAGTTGTTGGAGGCCGGCGTACATTTCGGTCACCAGACGCGGCGCTGGAATCCAAAAATGAAGGAGTATATTTTTGGCGAGCGGAATGGGATTCACATTATCGACCTGCAGAAAACCTTGAAGATGTTCCGCGAGGCGAGCCGCTTCGTGAGCGATCTTTCCGGACAAGGCAAAACGGTTTTGTTTGTCGGCACCAAGCGCCAGGCTCAGGAAGCTGTCTCTGAAGAAGCGAAAAAGTGCGGAGCCTTCTTTGTGAACCACCGCTGGCTGGGCGGCACGCTGACCAACTGGGCGACACTGCAGAAGTCCATCAAGCGGCTGAAATTACTGAAAGCAATGACGGAAGATGGCCGCATGGAACAACTTTCGAAAAAAGAACGTGCGCGGCTGGACCGCGAAATGAAGCATCTTTTCCAAAACCTGGAAGGCATCGAGAATATGACGCAGATTCCCGATGCGATGTTCGTGATTGATTCCAACGCGGAAGAAATCGCGGTGAAGGAAGCGCGCCGCATGGGCGTGCCGGTAGTTTCGGTGGTGGACACGAATTGCGATCCGGACGTTGTGGACTGGATTATTCCGGGGAACGACGATGCGCTGCGGGCGATTCGTTTGTTCACATCGAAAATTTCGGAATCGGTAGCGGAAGGCAAAGCGGCTTACGAGCAATCGCGAGTCGGCGATCAAAAAGCTGCTGCGGACCAAGCGTTGGCGGACGGCGTGGACTACGTGGACACCAGCGCTTACGAACAATACGAAAAGCAGGAAGGCGACTTCGTCGAAGCCACGACGGAAGAGGCCACTGTCCCGGCAGAGGCTACAGTGCCTGCGGAAGACGTCAAAGCATAAGAGCAGCCTACGGGCAGAAATGAAAGATGGCCCGTTCCAAGGCGACTTGGAGCGGGCCATTTTGTAAGCAGCGCGAACGACCGCGAAAATCGAATTTCAGAGAGAGAAAGGGTTTCAGGATTTGTACCTGCCGCAGGCAGGCTTGCAAACCCTGAGGTTAAAAGGATGAGTACACCGAATACAGCCATGGAAGTTCCAGCGAAGCTCGTAAAGGAATTGCGTGACCGCACCAATGCGGGATTCAATGATTGCCGCGCAGCTTTGGCAGAGGCGGGCCTGGACATCGAGAAGGCCATCGCCATTCTGCGCAAGAAAGGACAAGCGGCGGCTGCGAAGAAAGCCACACGGGAAGCTACGGAAGGACTCGTGGGGAGCTACATCCACGCCGGAGGAAAGATTGGCGTGCTGGTGGAAGTGAACTGCGAATCGGACTTCGTGGCGCGCACCGACGCTTTCCAAGCTTTGTGCCATGACATCGCGATGCACGTCGCCGCATTGGATCCGAAGTATGTGCGGCGTGAAGAAGTGACTGCGGAAATGCTGGAAAAAGAGCGCGAGATTTATCGGGCGCAGGCGTTGGCGACCGGCAAGCCGGAACCTGTGGTGGAGAAAATCGTGGCCGGCAAGATGGAAAAGTTCTACGAAGAGAACTGTCTCGAGGAGCAGCACTACATCAAAGACGAGGGCGTGACCATCAAGGAAAAGGTGAACACGGCCATCCAAAACCTTGGTGAAAACATCAGCATCAAGCGGTTCGCACGGTTCAAGGTTGGCGAAGTGACGGGAACCGGCGGGCCGGAGACGGCTCCGGTTCCTGCGCCGATCAAAGCTTGATCGCGTAGTTTTGAAAGGTTCGCGGCGCCCCGGCTTAAACCGGGGCGCTTTTTTTTGTCCACATCTTGCAAGATGCGCCAGATTCGAACGCGTGGCGGTGATAGTTCGCACTGAGTTTGTTACAATTCCGAGGATTTGAACGAGGGAAAGAACGGAGCGACATGGCTGCGCGAAAGATCGAAAAGAGGAGCTCCAAGAAAAAGCCGGTATTCAAAAGAATTCTGCTGAAGCTGTCCGGCGAATCGCTGCAAGGCCCGCTGGGGCTGGGCGTGCATGGCGAAACGCTGCAGTCGATTGCGCGCGAATTGAAGGAAGTTCGCGAGTTGGGCGTGGAGATCGCGATTGTGGTAGGGGGCGGAAATATTTTTCGCGGCGGGCGGCAAAAGGGATTTGAGATTGAACGCTCGACGGGCGATTACATGGGCATGCTGGCCACCGTGATTAATGCGCTAGCGCTGCAGGACGCTTTGGAAAAAGTGGGCGTATTTACGCGCGTGCTTAGCGCGATTGAGATGCACCAGGTCTGCGAGCCGTTTATTCGGCGGCGCGCGATGCGTCACCTGGAAAAAGGCCGCGTGGTGATTTTCGGCGCGGGCACGGGGAACCCCTATTTTTCCACGGACACGGCGGCGGCGCTGCGCGCGATGGAAATGAAGGCCGACGTGATCTTGAAGGCCACACGCGTCGAAGGAATTTACGATTCCGACCCGGAAAAATTCGCGGACGCGAAGTTCATGGCACAGATTACCTACCGCGATGTGCTGCACCAGGATTTGAAAGTGATGGATTCGACCGCGATTTCGTTGTGTATGGACAACGGTATGCCGATCGTGGTGTTCAATATGAACCAGTATGGAAATATCAAGCGCGTGGTGATGGGCGAGCGGGTGGGGTCAACGGTGCGTCCGGCGTAGTCAGCTAGGTTCTAACAGATGATCCGAGAAACATCTTAAAGAGGATGCGATGACGACGATTGCGACGACGAAAGAAGCGATAGCGGCGGCCAGAACGCGGATGGAAAAGGCAGTGGACGATTTCCGCAAGGAATTGGCAACGGTGCGTACCGGACGCGCGAACGCGGCAATCCTGGAAAGTATCCGCGTCGATTTTTATGGTACGCCGACGCCGGTGAACCAGCTGGGAACGGTGACGGTGCCGGAGCCCACGATGCTGGTGATTTCGCCGTGGGATCCGAGCGTGGTCGGGGCGATTGATAAGGCGATTCGCGCGAGCGATCTGGGATTGAATCCAACCAATGACGGCAAAATCGTGCGCGTGCCGATTCCTTCGCCTACCGAAGAACGCCGCAAGGAACTGGTGAAACATATTCATAAGGTTTTGGAGAATCACCGGACGGCTGTGCGCAATATTCGCCGCGACATTAAGGAAGCCATCGACAAGCTGGAGAAGGATAAGAAGATCAGCCAGGACGAACAGAAGCGTTCGCTGGATGAACTCGAAAAAGTTTCCCACTCGGAGACGAAGAAGATTGAAGATTTGAGCGTGATGAAGGAAAAAGAAGTGATGGAGATTAGGTAGAGCGTTCGCCGCTTACCGTTCGCAGTTCCCGCACAAATACGCGATGCCCGATAGATGATTCCGAGCAATCGTTTACTGTGTTTCTTAAACACCGAGGGCGCAGAGTACGCAGAGATCGGAATCCGTACGAGTTGGAATACAGCTCTGTTCGACGTCTGCTTTTGCTGCAGTTGAAATCCTTCGGTTGACTCGTTCCCTTAGGATGACATCGCGAGACAGTTTTTTGCTCGGGGTTTAATGGCAAACGACGAACGACAAACGCCTAATGATTGGCTGGCGGCTGCAGCGTGAAGAGTTGCGTTTGGTCGGCTTGCACGGCGTGGAGGAAGGCGTTCAGGTCGCCGGCGCGCGTGGCCGGAATTTCCCGTGCGATGAAGTGAAATTTGCGCGTCGCCTGAACTGTGTTTCCTCGTGTGGAATACTTGGAAGAGAACGTTGCATAGTCGCGTTCTACCGACGTGCCGGTGGGAGCCTGCGCGGTCGTTCCTTCCGGCAGCGTTACAGTTGCATCGAGATCGATCTCCAGCGGCGTGCCGAGATCGATGGACTTTTTTGATGAGGAGTCTTGCGAAGAAGACGTGGGGTCGGGAAGACCTGGCGACGGTAAGAGCGCTGGAATGTGGACTGGTTTCTTCGACCAGTCGATAAGTTTTGGTTGCGTAATTTCGTATTCCACCGCGAACGGTTCCTTGGTCGCGTAAGGATCGGATGCAGTTACGTTCGTAATCTGCCCGCGAAAGCCGTCGGAAAGCGCCAGCACTTGCGCAACGTCTTTCCATTTTTCTTTCGGCGTTTTGTGAAATGCGACGCGCAGGAGCAGTTCGTTGTCGCCCCGCATCGCGTACTTTACTTTCGCCGTCAGCTTGCCGTCCCCTTCGATTGTCGCTTTCAATTCTACTTTCTGTGAGGATTGCAGCGGCAGGTCTTTAGAAATTTCTCCGATCATCGAATCTTCCGCTAGGTCGGCCGCCGGGCCAGTGTCTGCTCCCAAAATCAATGCGGTATTGCCACGGTAGGCCGCGGGCAGAACTCCGAACGGCGCAACTTCCAAACTGGGATCTAGCCAGCGATAGCGATCGTCGCCAACTTCAATCACTAAGTGGCTAAACGCCGCGGGAGTTGCCATCAGTGCCGCGATCTTTTTGGTTGGACCGATCAACAGGGCTGTAGCTTCCACATCGACGGCCTTCGCAAGGGCTTCGAAGACGAAGTACTTGTCTTCCTGTGTCGCGTAACCAGACGAAAGGATTTGGCCCAAGCGCCGCGGCTTGAATCCCGTCGCCCCCAGAGGCAGATCGATCGTTCTGATTTTCTGAGAAACGAAGTCGTAGATGCGTTCTGCCTTGGCTACGGGCGTATCCGCCTGAGTAGTCAGTTGTTGCGACAGTCTGGTCACTTCGTCGGGCATTTGCGCCGGTAAGGAGAGGGCCAGGTAAAGCTGGTAGGAAAGCGACGACCAATCCTTGATCCTTCCGATCTCGATGTCTGGAATGCCCTCCAGGACAGCTGAATCTCTTTTCTGGTCCTCTCTTAGCGAAGCAGCTGTGTGCTTCCACGAATAGAAGATCTCGGCACTGCTTCCTTCGCCAGATTTTTCGACTGACGCGGTAGACGCGATCGGTTTAACCAGGAGCTGAACCTTTCCATATTCAGCAGCAGGGAGAGGCTTGTCAGGAGACTGAGGTTGAGGAAACTCTGTTGGCTTTGTTGGTGGTTTAGCCCGGCGTTCTGCGGGTTTCGGATGCCGTAGCTGTTGCAGAAATGATGAATCTAGGTCTTTTGGGTCTATTGGCCGCGAATAGTCGGGCTCTGCGCAAAAACTGCAACCTGACGGTGCGTAGAGTCGCCATTCGAGCTGTTGTCGCACATTCTGATTCTCCACGACGATGAGTGGGGACGACGCGAGAATCGAAGCAGGCAGGACAACTTGAAAATGCTCTTCGGAGACTATTCCCGAGCGGTCGAAGGTGTGGTCCAACCAAAAATCGGGGGCGAGGGGATGGTGGGTTGTCGTAGTGATGACGCGATATTCAAGGAGGTCGCCGGGCTGGAGGCCGAAGATGCGGACGGATTTTACGCGTACGTCTTGGTAGGCAGGTGCGTCGACTACGGCGGGATTAGGGTTGTCGGTGATGGCGCTGGGGAGGATGTCGGCGATTCCGCCGTTGGGGTGGGTGACGCGTACCATTGGAATTTCCACTGCCTGGAAGCTGCGATTGAAATCGAAATTTAGGCGCGCAAATTGGCGGACACCGAGTTCGTTATTGATTCTGACGCGCGTGTGCACTTCTTTGCGCGAGTCGCCGTTGGATTCGAAGCGGTATTTGGTTTCGAGGAGTTCGATTTGCGCGGCATTTTTTTCTGTTTCGGTGGGCTGTGACGAGCCCGACTGCTTCGCATCCTGCTTGGCGTCCTGCGGCGCGGTTTTTTCTGCGGTTTGCGCGTTAGCGAAAGCGGTAAGGACAGCGGCGACGAGGAGCACGCCAATGGCGGAGGCCAGGCTATGACTTAATACGGCGCGGCGAAAAAACACCCGCACCGAAGAAGAACGGGAATCGAAAGAGAAGAAACTGCCCACGAGATCCTCATTGATAAGTCTAGGCGCGGTGTAGAACGGGGTAAAGAATTGCGTTGACATGAGTTTCGAAAAAAGCGAGTTCACTGGGTGCGGAAGAGTGTAACCAAATGCTGGCAACTCCGTCTGAGATGATAGGCTTTCGTGTGCAAAATTGAAGGGTGACCGCGTATGAGCTGGCTATCAGGCAAGCAAGGAGAAAATCGCATGCATGAGTACACTGCGGGACTGGCTTTGTTGGGATTTTTGGGTGCGTGCGGAGTGGTGTGGGCGGATGAAGTGCCGAAAGGTCCGGACGAAGACGGAACCAAACCGGCGCTTACGCGGATCGCGGGCGAGAGCATGATGAACTCGCATGCGTATCAATACCTGACGGAATTGAGCGACGACATTGGAGCGCGTGTCACGGGCTCGCCGGCCGAGCGCAAGGCGGAAGAGTGGGGCGCGGCGAAGATGAAGGCGATCGGCCTCGATAACGTGCACCTAGAAAAATATACGATCTGGAAGGGCTGGACGCGGGGAACCGCCGAAGCGCAACTGCTGTCGCCCACGGCGCATCGTCTTCACGTAGATTCAATGGGATGGACAGGCTCGACGGTAGCGGGTGGAGCGGAAGGCGATGTAGTTCCCGTGAACATGTTTGATATCGACGAGGAAATTAAAAATGTCTCGAGATTGAAAGGCAAAGTTGTTTTAGTGACGCAGAAAGGTGCGCCAAAAAAGAATTTCATGATGTTGTTCGCCAGCTTCGGAGATTTTCTGAAAGGAGCGCACGATGCTGGAGCGATCGCCGTGATTGGCGGGCAGGGCGGATCGAAATCGCAAGGCATGAACCTGACACACACCGGAATTCTTGGATTTGATACCGACTTTGCGATTCCCGTGGTTTCGATGACCGCGGAAGATCAGGGACAACTCGAAAGATTTATTGCGCGAGGAATTACGCCGCGGGTGCGCATCAATGTTCAGAACACGTTGACCGGCGGGCCGGTTGAGACCGCGAACGTGGTTGGCGAAATTCGCGGCACGGAGCATCCCGAGCAGATTCTGGTCGTAGGCGGACATCTCGATTCGTGGGATCTGGCGCAAGGCGCAACCGACAACGGTTCCGGAACCGCGACAACGCTGGGCGCAGCCGAAGCCATTATGCGGTCCGGACAGAAACCGCGACGCACCCTTCGCTTCGTATTGTTTACCGGCGAGGAGCAGGGACTCGACGGGTCGTTTGCTTACATGAAGCAGCACGCCGCGGAAATACAGAATCACGTGGGTGATTTGATTCTGGATGAAGGACAGGGGCCGGTGACGGATTTTATGCTCGGCGGACGGGATGACTTGGTCGCGGTGTTCCAGCCGTTCGCTTCATCGCTGACGAATTTGCGAACAATCAAAGTAAACGACAAAGTCGAGTCGGGCACGGACACTCTGCCGTTTTCGATTGCAGGCTTGCCGGGAATTAACATGAACCAAGACACCGCCGATTATAAGTACACGCATCACTCGGCAGCAGATGCGCTCGAGGCACAGAAACCGGACGTGCTGACGCAGAACGCGACGCTTATGGCGCTGACGGCATTCTGGATCGCCGACCGGCCGGATCGGCTGGCTGCACCATGGCCGGCCGAGCGGACTGCAAGGATGCTGCGTTCGCAGGGAGAGTATGAGGAACTGAAAGCATTTAATATTTGGCCTTTTGGCGACCTCGGCGCGGCTGAAAAGCCTCGCTCAAGACATTGATATATATAGAGTTATCTGCCAGAGGCCGTTTTGGATGGCGTCGACGCCGTATGAGAATCTTGGGGGCGCACGATGTCCGATTCAATGGATTTTGTTCTGGTTGGCAATGGAGTTTTTTCCTCAGCTGCAATTTAAAGAGATTTGACACATCAGATTTTCTTCTCTATAATTTGTGATTCGTCAGGGTTTATTTACCCTAGCAGTAGTGCGGCACCGCAGTTGTGCCGTACGTAGTTGGAAGGATCTTTACTCCCGGAACATTGCAAGACGGATTGGGAGTAAGGAGCGGCCGGATATGGGACGCCAGTCCCGCAAAGCCGAGTAAGCCTCTCCAAATCGATGCCAAGAGCGGAGTTCTGCCTCTTGGAGTGCGTGCGGAGTTTCTTGCTGGTCTCCGGATTCGCAGTTCACCTTTCAGCGTAGTGTGCGCTCGTGCAGTTGTCTGCGCGCGGAGCGAGCGGCGTGAAAATTTGTGCGCGCATGCGGGCTGACATTTCTAGGTCAGGGTTTGTAAAAACAAACCTGAAACCCGTTTATGTCGGGGATTGCCAAACAACCCTGAAACTCGAAAGAGGGAAGACTGTGCCGACATTTTCGCAACTGGTTCGAATGGGACGCGAAGGAATTCGCACCAAAACGAAATCCCCTGCCTTGGCGGGCTGCCCGGAGAAACGCGGCGTTTGCATTCGCGTATATACGCAGACACCGAAGAAGCCGAACTCTGCGCTGCGCAAAGTTGCTCGTGTGCGTTTGACGAATTCGATTGAAGTCACGACTTATATCCCCGGAATCGGACACAACTTGCAGGAACACTCGATCGTGCTGGTACGCGGCGGCCGTGTGAAGGATCTGCCGGGAGTGCGTTATCACATCGTACGAGGCACGCTGGACGCCGCCGGTGTTGAGAATCGCAAGCAGGCTCGCTCGAAGTACGGAGCAAAGCGCCCGAAGGCCGGCGCCGCGAAGTAACAGGGTCTAGAAATCGGAAATTAGAAAATAGAAGTCAGAATAGCTGGAATTTCAGGAGCAAAGAGCAATGCCACGTAAAGGACTCGTCAGCCGCCGCAAGCAGGAAGTTGATCCGGTCTATGCCAATGACCTGGTGGAAAAGTTTATCTGTTCGATGATGTGGGACGGCAAAAAGAGCACGGCGCAGCGCGTGTTTTACGGCGCGATGGATCAGATGGCCAAGAAGACGAATGACGATGCCTTGAAGCTTTTCAAGAAGGCCGTGGAGAACGCCAAGCCGCTGCTGGAAGTCAAGACGCGGCGCGTAGGTGGCGCGAACTACCAGGTTCCGGTGGAAGTAAATCCGTTTCGCCGGCAGTCGCTGGCGATTCGCTGGATTTTGCAGTATTCGCGGGAACGCGCGGGCAAGACCATGGTGGACAAGCTCGCCGATGAACTGATTGACGCGGCCAACGCACGCGGCGGAGCGATTAAGAAGAAGGAAGATGTGCATCGCATGGCGGAAGCCAACAAGGCTTTCGCGCACTATCGTTGGTAAGGATTCGAGGTTTTTGTGGCAGAAACAGCTGTAATTCGACCGGGAGAAAGAGAGCTAGTCCAGGGACTATGGGCCGCGTATTCAAACTCGAAGACACCCGCAACATCGGGATCATGGCGCACATTGACGCCGGAAAAACCACGTCAACGGAGCGCATCCTGTTCTATACGGGTGTGACGTACAAGATCGGTTCGGTGGACGAAGGCACAGCCACCATGGACTGGATGGAGCAGGAGCGCGAACGCGGGATTACCATCACTTCCGCTGCGACCACTGCGTCGTGGGACCGGTTCAACAAAAAATATCGCGTCAATATTATTGATACGCCAGGCCACGTGGACTTCACGGTAGAAGTCGAACGCTCTTTGCGTGTCTTGGATGGCGCAGTGTGCGTGTTTGATTCCGTTGCCGGCGTGCAGCCACAATCGGAAACGGTTTGGCGCCAGGCGGACAAGTATCGTGTGCCGCGGATCTGTTTCGTCAACAAGATGGACCGCATGGGCGCGGATTTCGATCACGTGGTTCGTACTATTCGCCAGCGTCTCGGCGCCCACCCTGTACCTCTACAGTTTCCTCTCGGCCGCGAAGACAATTTCATTGGAATCATCGATTTCCTCGAGCAAAAAGTAGTGGTGTGGCTCGAAGAAACGCTGGGCGCAAAATTCGAAATTTTTGAAGTGGAAAAGCTTTGGGATAAAGCGTTTGTTGATTCCCGCCCCGATGTAGCCGCCGCGTTAAAGGGCTCCGCAATCGACAAGGCATTCTACGACGAGCATCGCAACAAAGTTGTGGAATACATTGCCGAGCACGATGACGAAGTTCTAGACAAATATCTTTCCGAAGGCACGCTGACGTTGGAAGAAATGCGTAAGTCCATCCGCAAATCCACACTGGCGCTGAAGATTGTGCCGGTGCTTGCTGGCTCCGCGTTCAAGAATAAAGGCATTCAGCCGTTACTCGATGCAGTGATCGATTTTCTGCCGTCGCCGACGGATGTTCCTCCCGTGGAAGGCACCAATCCGGAGACGGATGAAGTGGAACTGCGCCGCGCGTCCGATGATCAACCGTTTTCTGCGTTGGCTTTTAAAATTATGTCCGACCCGTTCGTCGGACACGTGACCTACATCCGTGTGTATTCCGGCGTGTTGCGTTCCGGGAGCTACGTGCTTAACTCCGGCAAGCGTACCCGGGAGCGTATCAGCCGTTTGCTGCAAATGCATGCCAACAAGCGTGAAGAGATTGAAGAGATTTATGCCGGCGACATTTGCGCTTGCGTCGGGCTGAAGAGCGTCAATACCGGCGATACGCTGTGCGACGAAAACAAGCAAATCATCCTGGAGTCGATCGAATTTCCAGCTCCGGTTATTTCCGTGGCCATCGAGCCAAAAACCAAGGCAGATCAGGACAAGCTGGCTGTGGCCATGCAACGATTGGCACAGGAAGATCCTACTTTCCGCGTTTCCACCGAACCTGATACCGGCCAAACGCTTATCTCGGGTATGGGCGAGCTGCACTTGGAAATTATCGTGGACCGCATGCTGCGCGAATATAACGTGCAGGCCAATGTGGGACGTCCACAAGTCGCGTATCGCGAAACCATTCGCAAGAAGGCCGAAGCCGAAGGCAAGTACATCAAGCAGACCGGCGGTAAGGGCCAGTATGGGCACGCAGTGATCGAACTGCATCCGCTTCCGAGCGCTCAGCACGACAACAAAGCGGAACTGTCCACCGATGATTTGGATGAGCTCGCGAAGAAGGTTACCGGCAGCAGCAACCCCGGCAAATGGAAGTTCGACAAGGAACACCGTTTTCTTTTTATCGACAAAGTGGTTGGCGGATCCATCCCGCGTGAATTTATCGCGCCGGTCGAAGCTGGAATCCGCGAAGCGCTGGATAACGGCATTCTGGCGGGATTTCCGACGGTGGATATCGCAGTGGTGCTGACCGACGGCAGCTATCACGACGTGGACTCCAACGAAATGGCGTTCAAGATTGCCGGTTCGATGGCCTACAAGGAAGCTTGCGCAAAAGCCAAGCCGGTGTTGCTCGAGCCGATCATGAAAGTGGAAGTGGTGGTCCCGGAAGAATATATGGCCGCGGTGTTTGGCGACTTGAATGCCCGGCGTTCCGCGATTCAAGGCACGGAAAATCGCGCGGGAAGCAATGTGATTCGTGTGGAAGTTCCTCTGGCGCAGATGTTCGGATACGCCACGGACCTGCGCAGCCGCACCCAGGGTCGCGCAACGTTTACCATGCACTTTTCTCATTACGCGGAATTGCCGCCAGCTTTGGCGGAAGAAGTGATCAAGAAACAGCGCGGCGGGAAGTAGTTAGGTAGCAAACGGTCTCAGCAGTTGAGCAAGAATTCGGTTTGAGGAGCGTACGGAATGGCCAAGGAGAAATTCGAGCGCAGTAAGCCGCACGTGAACATTGGGACCATCGGTCACATTGATCATGGCAAAACGACATTGACGGCGGCGATCACGAAGGTTTTGTCGAAGCACAACCCGAAAGTGCAGTTTCGCGCGTTCGATACGATTGACAACGCTCCGGAAGAGCGGGAACGCGGCATCACTATTGCCGTATCGCACGTGGAGTATGAAACGCCGAACCGGCACTACGCGCACATGGATTGCCCGGGACATGCGGACTACATCAAGAACATGATTACCGGCGCGGCGCAGATGGATGGCGCGATTCTGGTGGTAGCGGCGACGGATGGTCCGATGCCGCAGACGCGAGAACATATTTTGTTGGCTCGCCAGGTAGGCGTGCCGGCCATTGTGGTGTTTTTGAACAAGTGCGACATGGTGGAAGATCCGGAACTTTTGGAACTGGTGGAATTGGAAGTTCGCGAACTGCTGAAGAGCTATGGATTCCCGGGCGACACGATTGCGATCGTACGTGGGTCGGCGTTGCAGGCATTGAATGGTGATGCCAAGTGGGAAGGCAAGATTGACGAACTGATGGAAGCGGTGGACAAGAACGTTCCGCTGCCGGTGCGTGATATTGATAAGCCGTTTGCCATGCCGATTGAAGATATTTTCTCGATTTCCGGGCGCGGCACGGTAGTGACAGGCAGAGTGGAACGCGGCAAGGTGAAGGTCGGCGAAGAAGTGGAAATCGTAGGATTCCGGGAAACGCAGAAGAAGGTGGTTACCGGCATCGAAATGTTCCGCAAGTTGTTGGATGAAGGGTTGGCGGGCGACAACGTTGGATTGTTGCTGCGCGGCACGGAAAAAGAAGATGTGGAACGCGGGCAGGTCATCTGCAAGCCGGGTTCGATTACGCCGCACACCAAGTTCAAGGCGGAAGCGTACGTATTGACGAAAGAAGAAGGCGGTCGTCACACGCCGTTTTTCTCTGGCTACCGTCCACAGTTTTATTTTCGCACCACCGACGTCACGGGCGATATGCACCTGGCGGCGGGAGTGGAAATGGTGATGCCGGGAGACAACGTAAGCTGCGAAGTGACGTTGATCACGCCGGTAGCACTGGAGAAGGGGTTGCGTTTCGCGATTCGCGAAGGCGGCCACACAGTCGGCGCAGGCGCCGTCACGGAGATTATTGAGTAGTTTGGCGCCGAAGGCCAAACGACTTCAGAAGAAAACACATGAGACAAGGCGACAAAATTAGAATCCGTTTGAAAGCATTTGATCACCGCATTCTGGACCAGTCCACGCGGGAGATTGTGGAAACAGCGAAGCGTACCGGCGCGGAAGTCGCCGGGCCGATTCCTCTTCCGACTACCATCAACCGTTGGACGGTTCTGCGTTCGCCGCACGTGGACAAAAAGTCGCGTGAGCAGTTCGAGATGCGCACACACAAGCGTTTGATCGATATTCTCGAGCCGACACCGGATACCGTGGACGCTTTGATGAAGCTCGATTTGCCGCCGGGCGTGGACGTGGAAATCAAGGCATTCGGCCACGCAGCGAAGTAAGGAAGCCGTCAGTAATCAGTTATCAGTCAAGCGGATTTTCCAAACTGTGAACTGAAAACTGGATAAGCAAACGAGAGCGGAGATTCAAGAATCCGGGCAGTACGCAGCCAATACCCTTAAGAACGATTGAGGCAAGCTGCGAGAGAGAGACAGGGGAACATGGCAGTCGAAGGAATTATCGGAATTAAATTGGGCATGACGCAGATTTTTGCCGCAGACGGCAATCTGGTCGGCTGCACGGTATTGCAGGCTGGTCCATGCGTTGTGGTGCAGATGCGTACCAAGCAAAAAGACGGATACGAAGCGGCGCAATTGGGATTGGTGGAATTCGTCAAACCGCAACGTGTGAATAAAGCGCTGACCGGTCATTTTAAGAAAGCCAATGTTCCGCCGATGAAAGTGACGCGTGAAGTGCGGGTTTTCGAATCCGAAAAAGGCGAATCGAAGGACGAAACCAAAGTCGGCGACCGGGTGCTGGTGGACGGCTTCAAGGCTGGCGAGCTGGTGGACATCAGCGGCGTTAGCAAGGGTAAAGGATTTGCCGGTGGCGTGAAGCGCTGGCACTACGCGGGCGGCGACGCCACGCACGGTTCGATGTTTCACCGCGCGCCGGGCGGCATCGGCGGCAGTTCGTTTCCATCGCGTGTCTGGAAGAACCAGCATTTCCCAGGTCACATGGGCAACGCGAAAGTGACTGCAAAGAATTTGAAAGTGATCAAGGTGGACACCGACGAAAACCTGCTGCTGGTGCGGGGATCGGTGCCGGGACCTGCAGGGCAATATATTTTCATCAAGAAAGCGCGCAAGGCGAAGTAAGAGACTGAGGAACGGATTTAAGTAACGAGAGACAAGGAAACGAGATTATGCCAGTCGTGGATGTAGTCAACCTGGACGGAAAGAAAGTCGGCGAAGTCGAGCTGGCGGACGCGGTATTTGGCGCGAAGGTGAATCCGCATCTGCTGCACGAAGCTTCGCGCTGGTACCTGAACGGGCTCCGCAGGGGCACGCACAAGGTCAAGGAAAAGAGCGAAGTTTCGGGCGCAGGCCGCAAGCTCTGGAAGCAAAAGGGCACTGGCCGTGCGCGCGTCGGCTCTATACGGTCGCCGTTGTGGCGCCATGGCGGCACGGTGCACGGGCCACGTCCGCGCAGCTACAGCTACGCGTTGCCCAAGAAAATGCTGCTCGGCGCGTTGCGCTCCGCGCTTTCCGCCAAGTTGGCCGATGAAAAGTTGACCATCGTGGATGGCTGGGCTCTCGAATCGCACAAGACGCAGTCTCTGCTAGCCACACTTGGGAAATTGAGCTTTACGAAATCCGCTTTGCTGGTTTCGCACGGCGAAAACCGCAACCTGGAACTGGCCAGCCGCAATCTGGAAGGCGTGAAGCTTTCCGCTCCGAATGCGCTGCAGCCTTATGAAGTGCTGAAGCACGATCGGCTGCTGCTCTCGAAAGATGCGGTAGCGCGCCTGGTGCGTACATTGGACCCGGAAAAGACGCCGATTGCTGTTCCGGACGTTGGGACCATTGCCGCGGCGCCAGCGAAGAAGGAAACCGCCGCCGCGAAAAAGCCGCCTGCAAAGAAAGCCGCCAAGCCTGCGGCGAAAAAGAAATCGGGGAAGGGATAATTCATGTCAACCCCTCACTATCAGATTATTCGCCGCCCGATCATCACGGAAAAAGGATTGGGCGTAAAAGAAATTCACGGTACGGTGGTGTTTGAAGTTTCCGCCAAGGCTACCAAGACGCAGATCAAGGAAGCCGTGCAGCAGATTTTCAAGGTGAAAGTGTCCGGCGTGCGAACCGCAAATTTCTACGGAAAAATGCGCCGCCGCGGGCAGACCGAAGGATATCGCCGCGACTGGAAGAAAGCGTACGTAAAGCTGGCCGAAGGCGAAAAGATGATCGAATTTGCGGAGAGTCTATAGTCGCGGAGAATTTGTAGTCGGGTCACGAAGTCACATGGCTTCCGGGCTTGTATTTACAAGCCCGAGCGAAAAAGAAGTAAAGGGGCGGCAGGTGCATGCCGCCGCGAGATGAGCAGGGCATGAGGCAGAGATGGGACTGAAGAGCTTTAATCCATATACGGCGTCGCGACGGTTTATGACCGTGCTCGACAAAAGCCATATCACCAAGCAGACTCCGGAAAAGAGTCTCCTGGAACCGAAGAAGCGCTCCGGCGGACGTAATAACCAGGGCGAAATTTCCATATGGCACCGAGGCGGCGGCCACAAGAAGCAGTACCGCAAGATCGATTTCCGCCGCGACAAAGATGGCGTGCCGGCAAAGGTCGAGGCGATTGAGTACGACCCGAACCGCAGTGCCAACATCGCGCTATTGCACTATGCCGATGGTGACAAGCGCTACATTTTGCATCCCGTGGGTCTCGAAGTCGGCGCCACTGTAACCACGGGCGAAACGGCTGACATTCTTCCGGGCAATGCCATGAAGTTTCGCCACATTCCGCCGGGCACCATGGTGCACAACATTGAGCTGTATCCGGGCCGTGGAGGCCAGTTGGTGCGCACCGCGGGAGCTTCCGCGCAGCTGTTGAGCAAAGAGGGTGATGTGGCGCTGATCAAGCTGCCTTCCGGCGAAGTACGTAAGTTTCCGATTGATTGCATGGCGACAGTCGGCCAGGTTGGCAACCTCGACCACGAGAACGAGACTTATGGCAAGGCCGGACGCACGCGCTGGAAGGGTATTCGGCCGACGGTTCGCGGTGTGGCCATGAATCCAGTGGATCACCCGCACGGCGGTGGTGAAGGCCGCGTCAAGGGCAATCACCCGCAAACGCCGTGGGCGTTCCCGACGTTGGGCAAAAAGACCCGGCACAACAAGCGCACCGACAAGCACATTGTCGAGCGCAGGAAGTAACCGGTTTCAGGGTTGGTTTTACAAACCCTGAGATATAGAAGTCTTTAACGTAGTTGAAGGAGAGCATTCGCGGCTCAAGCACACTGCGAATGAAGAGCAGAAGCGATGCGAGCGACACGAACAAGCCGTACAGCAGGACGCCGGGCGGCGGTACGCCGCGGCGCGAAGCGGTCGAGCAAGCGTGTAGCAAAACGAGTGGCGCCGAAGCCGGTCGCCAAACCGGTTGCAAAAGTAGCGGTGCTCGTTAAGAAGCAGCCTGCTGTTCCGCTGGAGCCGGCGTTGTACAAGCTTTGCAAGCCGGGATGGGCGGTGATTGTGGACCGCGCGCCGAATGCGATGGGAACGAGGTTTGTTTGCCCGTTCTGCCCGAAATCGCATCGTGTTCCTGGCCCGGTGCGTGGATTTAAAAAGATGCGGCATGTCCCTTGGGGACGTTTGCGCCGCGTCGAGGAATAGAGGAGAGAGATGGCACGCTCACTGAAAAAGGGTCCGTTCGTTGACGGGCACCTGCGCGAAAAAGTCGAAGGACTGAACACGCGCAACGAAAAGAAAGTGGTCAAGACCTGGTCGCGGCGTTCGACGATTGTGCCGGACTTCATCGGCCACACCATCGCCGTGCACAACGGCAAAAAGTTTATTCCGGTGTATGTGACGGAACAGATGATCGGACACAAGCTGGGCGAATTCGCTCCGACCCGCACCTTCAAGGGCCATGCCGTAAAGGCAGCGCTTGAGAGGGCAGCGGCGCCCGCTCCTGCAGGAGGCGGGGCTGCTCCGGCAGCACCGAAGGCATAAGCCATGGCTGACGTACAGACACAAGCTCCGTTGATTGAAGCGCACGCGCTGGCGCGGCATGTTCGCATGTCGCCGCAAAAAGCGCGCCTGGTGATCGACCTGATTCGCGGGCGCGATGTGCAAGCAGCGCTGCAGACATTGCGGTTTACCGTGAAGCGCGCCGCCAAGCCGATTGAAAAGTTGTTGCGCAGCGCGGTCGCCAATGCCGAACGCAAAGCTGAAGATGCTGGCGCGCCGTTGGATGTGGACACACTGTATGTTTCAAAGTGTTTCGTGAACGAAGGCACGCGTTGGAAGCGGCTGCGTCCAGCTCCTATGGGCCGGGCATTCCGCTACCAGAAGCGCACTGCTCATGTTTGGGTTGCGGTTTCTGAACATCACGTGGCGGCGGCGGAACGCCATGCCAGCAACGTGGCTGAAGCGGAAGCCAATAAAGGCGTTCGCGGAACCGCTCGTCGTGTACGCAAAGCATTGACCGGGAAACAGCAGGCTGCAAAGAAGGGCAAGAAGGGATAACCCGACTAAGGGAAAACCATGGGACAGAAGACACATCCATACGGATTCCGCCTCGGCTACAACAAGCCGTGGAAATCGCGCTGGTACGCCGGACGCGATTACGCTGAACTGCTTCACGAAGACGTGAAACTGCGTAAGGAACTGAAAGATAAACTCAAGTCCGCGGGCATCAGTTCCATCGAGATAGAGCGTGCCGCTAACAAGCTGGTAGTGCGGATTTTCACCGCTCGTCCCGGCATTATCATCGGCCGCAAAGGCGCGGAAATCGACAAGCTCAAACAGGACGTGCAGAAACGCACCAAGCGCGAAGTGCACATTGATATTCAGGAAGTGCATCGCCCGGAGCTGGATGCCACCTTGGTTGCAGAGTCAATCGCCTTGCAGCTCGAAAAGCGTGTTGCATTCCGCCGCGCCATGCGCAAGTCGGTGGATTCAGCGCTGCGTTTTGGCTGCAAGGGAATCAAAGTTCGCGTTGCCGGCCGTTTGAACGGCGCGGAAATCGCCCGCAAGGAATGGTACCTGCAAGGCCGTTTGCCGCTGCAAACGCTTCGTGCAGACATTGATTTCGGGACCGCCGAAGCGCACACCACTTACGGCGTCATTGGCGTGAAGTGCTGGATTTATCAGGGCGAAAACGTTCCGAAGCGCAATACCAGGCCGCAGGAAAAGCCTGCAGCCGTGGCAGCAGACTGAAAAATTAAAGGGAAATTTCACGGGATATAGGGAAGCGAGAATATAGCGATGTTGATGCCCAAGAAGGTGAAGTACAGAAAACAGATGCGTGGCCGCCGCAAAGGCAAAGCCTGGCGCGGCGGTGCGTTGGCATTTGGCGAATACGGATTGAAGGCCATGGAAAATGCCTGGATCACCGACCGCCAGATTGAAGCTTCGCGTGTGGCTATCTCCCGATTTATCAAGCGCGGCGGCAAACTTTGGATCAGGATTTTTCCGGATAAGCCATTTACCAAGAAGCCCGCGGAAACCCGCATGGGCAAAGGTAAAGGCGCTCCGGAAAAGTGGGTTTCAGTGGTAAAGCCGGGACGCATCATGTTCGAAATGGCTGGCGTGGATGAAGTCACGGCGCGCGCAGCGCTGCGACTGGCTTCGCACAAGCTGCCCATTCCAACCAAATTCGTTTCCCGCGCAGGAGAACTCTAGATATGCCTCGGCGTATGGAAAAGATTCGCGAAGCGGGCGTCAACGAACTCGCAGCGCAGCAGAAAGAACTGACCGAAACGATTTTCCGGCTGCGTTTTCAGTTGTCCACCGGGCAAGCGGAAGCGTTGAAGCGTCTGCGCGAATCCAAAAAAGATTTGGCGCGCGTAAATACGCTGTTGCGGGCGCATGAGTTGTCCGCGGCTTCGCAAGCGCAGCTTGCGGTGCCCGCCGCCAAAACGCAAAAGAGTTCGGCCGCATCGCGGTCACGAAAATCGAAGAAGGCAAAGGCATAGAGGACATTGGAATGACAGCAGAAACACAGACCACAGCAGCAACGCAGGCTACGGCGGGATCCGAACGCGGTGAACGTACCGAACTGATTGGCAAAGTCACCAGCGCGAAGATGGAAAAGACCATCGTCGTCGAAGTGATTCGCCTGGTGCAGCACGCCAAGTATCGCCGCGTGATTCGCATCACCAAAAAGTTTTACGCGCACGATGAAAAGCGCCAGGCCAAGCCGGGCGACACCGTGCGTATTTCGTCATCGCGTCCGCTTTCGAAGCTGAAACGCTGGCGGTTGAAGGAAGTGCTGACGCGGAACGCGTCGGCACAGTAAGCGGAACGGGGAGATTAAGCCATGATTCAGATGCGAACCTGGCTGACGGTGGCGGACAATTCCGGCGCGCGCAAGCTCATGTGCATTATGCCGATTGGCGGTGATGTCGGGTTGAAAGCCGGTTTGGGCGACATTGTTACCGCCTCGGTGAAGGAAGCCACTCCGGAAAGCCAGGTAAAGGAAGGTACGGTGGTGAAGTGCGTGGTGGTCCGGATGCGCAAAGAACATCGCCGCAGGGATGGAACGTACATCCGCTTTGACGATAACGCCGCAGTTTTGATTAACGATGCCAATGAGCCTGTAGGAACGCGTGTATTCGGGCCGGTGGCAAGAGAGCTGCGCGAGAAGAAATTCACCAAAATCGTCTCGCTGGCTCCGGAAGTCTGGTAAAGAGAATGAGCCCACAACACCAAATTAAGCGGTACAAGATTCTGATTCGCAAAGGCGATCAGGTAAAAGTAATGGCCGGTAAAGATGCCGGCAAAAGCGGCCGCGTGTTGGCCATCAATCCACGGAAGAATACGGTGGTGGTCGAGCACGCCAACCTTATCAAGCGGCATACTCGGCCCAATCCGGGTAAGAATATCAAAGGCGGCATCATCGAAAAAGAAGCGGGCATCAACGCTTCCAACGTGATGGTGGTTTGCGGCAGTTGCGGTAAGCACACGCGCATCGGCCACAACACTGCAAAAGATGGCAGCCGTTCGCGGGCCTGCAAACGTTGCGGAACCGGTTTGGACAAGTAAGACCAGAAGCAAAACGAATTTCAGGATCACAGGAAAAAGAGAAGAATCGAAATGAAGAGCAGAATGCAGGAAAAATACCGGAACGAAACGACTCCAGCGCTGATGAAGCGTTTTGGGTTGAAGAACGTGATGGCCGTGCCAAAAGTTTCGAAAATCACGGTCAACATCGGCTTGGGCGAAGCCAGCCAGAACGTCAAGTTGCTGGACACCGCGGCGCAGGAACTGGGCCAGATCACCGGTCAGAAGCCCATCATCACCCGCGCCAAGAAATCCATCGCTAATTTCAAGATTCGCAAAGGCATGCCCATCGGCTGCGCGGTGACTTTGCGTGGCGACAAGATGTACGAATTTCTGGATCGCTTGTGCAACGTCGTTCTGCCCCGCGTGCGCGACTTTCGCGGACTGCCGCCGAATGCTTTCGATGGCCGCGGCAACTATACCCTGGGCCTCAAGGACCAGCTGGTATTTCCTGAAATTGATTACACCCGAGTGGACAAGATCAAGGGCATGAACATTACCTTGACCACCACCGCAAAGACGGACGAAGAAGGCCGCGAACTGTTACTCGCTCTCGGCTTTCCTCTACGCAAGCCCGGAGGAGCAAGCTAATGGCACGCACCGCGAAAATCGTCAAGGAACTGAAGAAGCCGAAGTTCAAGGTTCGCAAGCGCAACCGTTGCCGGGTTTGCGGCCGCGCGCGCGGTTACATTCGCAAGTTTCAGATGTGCCGTATTTGTTTCCGCGGCATGGCGCTCAAGGGAGAAATTCCCGGCGTCACGAAAGCCAGTTGGTAAAAGAGAGCCAGGAGAATTATGCAGACCGATCCGATATCCGATTTTTTGACCAGCATCCGCAACGCGGTGGCAGCCAAGCACCAGCGTGTCGATGTTCCAGCCTCGCGGTTGAAGAGTGAGCTGGCACGCATTCTGAAGGAAGAAGGCTACATCTCGACTTTCAAGATGGTGGACGAAAACAAGAGCCACAAAACTCTGCGCGTTTTTCTGAAGTACACACCGGATCGCCGCAGCGTGATTTCCGGCATCAAGCGCATTTCACGTCCAGGAGCGCGTCTTTATGTCGGCTCGCACGACGTTAAGCCGGTGGTGGGCGGGCTGGGCATCAGTATCGTTACCACTCCCAAAGGTTTGATGAGCGGGCGCGCCGCGCGCAAGGCAAATGTTGGCGGCGAACTGCTCTGCGAAGTCTGGTAACAAGGGTTATTTCGAAAAGTTTGTAAGGATTCTACGAAGGGTTGAACTAGAACAATGTCACGCATCGGAAACAAACCAATTCCACTGCCTTCCGGCGTAAAAATCGCCGTGGCCGCGGACAAGATTGATGTGCAAGGCCCCAAGGGCAAAATGAGCCTGGCGGTTCCGTTTGGCATCTCCTTTGAACAGAAGGATGGCGTGCTGAACGTGAAGCGTGCCAACGATGAGCATCGGGCGGTGCATGGCCTGGCGCGCGCGCTGGTTGCCAATGCCGTTACCGGCGTGACTCAGGGCTTCAAAAAAGATATGGATATTGTCGGTGTCGGCTACCGCGCGGAGCTCAAAGGCAAAATCGTGAATTTCGCGCTCGGCAAGTCACATCCCGTCGAATTTCCTGTACCCGAAGGGATTCAGATCGCGGTCGAGAAGCAGACGCATCTGGTCATCAGCGGCGCGGACAAAGGGCAAGTTGGCCAGGTGGCCGCGGACATTCGTTCGTTGCGTCCGCCAGACCCGTACAAGCAAAAGGGAATTCGCATTACTGGCGAACGCCTGAAGAAAAAGGCTGGAAAGGCCGGAGCCAAGGCGGGCGCATAGTTTCTATCGCAGTTGCGGCATAAGAGTTTTGTCGAGGACGGGTTTCAGGGTTTGTTTTACAAACCCTGAGGTGAAATCGAAGGAGAAGAACAGTGGCTTCCGTACCGGTTCGCAGATTATCAAGAGACCGCAAGCGCCAGCGTGTTCACGACCGCGTGCGCATGAAGGTTTCCGGCACTTCCGAGCGGCCTCGTTTGTGCGTGTATCGCTCGCTCGACCATATCTACGCGCAGATCATTGACGACCGCGCGGGCAAGACGCTGGTGGCCGCGAGTTCCGCGGACAAGGGCACCAAAAAGAATTTGAAAGGCGGCGGTAACGTCGCGGCAGCCAAAGTGGTCGGCAAGGAAATCGCCGAACGCGCCAAGGCGGCTGGACTGGCGAAAGTAGTGTTCGACCGCGGCGGGTACAAGTACCACGGCCGCGTCAAGGCGCTCGCGGACGCGGCGCGGGAAGCGGGGTTACAGTTCTAAGCCTATGTCGAAGCAAACATTGCGGGACAGTTTATCGGTGCGGCGACTGCTGGACGTGAATGCTTCCGATCTGAAGGATGACGTCATCGCCATCAATCGCGTCACCAAAGTGGTCAAGGGCGGCAAGAACCTGAGTTTTTCGGCGCTGGTTGTCGTCGGCGACCATCGCGGCCACGCGGGATTCGGCATGGGCAAAGCGCGTGAAGTGCCGATGGCCATCAAGAAGGGCATCGAACAGGCCAAAAAGAATTTGATCCAGTTGAATCTGACTGGCTCCACGATTCCGCACCAGGTGCTTGGTCGCTACGGCTCCGCGCAAGTTTTGCTTAAGCCAGCTCCCGAAGGTACCGGAGTGATTGCTGGCGGTCCGGTGCGCAAAGTGATGCAGGTCGCGGGAATTCACAATGTGCTGACCAAGTCGTTGGGTACATCGAATCCGCATAACGTGGTCAAAGCCACGTTTTCCGCACTTGCTTGGCCTGAAAGACGCGGCGCAGGTTGCGGAAACCCGTACCAAGACCGTGGAAGAGATTACTGGCCGCGAAAAGAAGTCCGAGAAGGCGGCCGCAGGGGAAGCACAATGACCGCCAAGAAAAATACGCCGTCGGCCGGTACGGTCAAAATCAAGTGGGTGGTCAGCTTCATCAGCTGCACCGACGATATGCGGCAAACCATTCGTGGGCTTGGCCTGCGCCGTTTGCATCAGGTAGTCGAGCGCGAAAACTCGCCGGAAACGCGCGGCATGATCCATAAAGTGCGGCATCTCGTGGAAGTGGTGGACTAAGTTTATGGTCAAAAAAATCGTCAGGAAAAAATCCAACCGGACCGCCAGTAAGGTCAACAAAGAAAAGCGCAACCGCTATAACCTGGAAACCCTGCGCCCGCCGCGCGGTTCCCGTAAACGCAAAGTGCGTGTCGGCCGCGGTATCGGCTCCAAGCTGGGCAGGACTTCCGGCAAGGGCAACAAAGGTCAGAAGTCGCGGCGCGGCTATTCCCGCCGTCGTGGATTTGAAGGCGGACAGATGCCGTTGCATCGCCGTATTCCCAAGCGCGGGTTTCGCAGCCCGTTTGGTACCACGTTTGACGTGATTAACGTGCAGGATTTGAACGTATTTCCTGCCGGCGAAACGGTTACTCCGGAGATTCTGACGCGCGCATGGCTTTGTGCGCACGCAGCAGCAGGTAAAAATTCTGGGTGATGGCGAACTGCAGAACAAGCTCGCCGTTCGCGCTCATGCTTTTAGCGCTTCCGCCAAGGATAAGATCACCAAGGCCGGCGGCTCGTTCGAGGTTTTGGCTTAGGGTTTCAGGGGTTGTACTTACAAACCCTGAGTTAAAAAGTCGTAGCGCAGGGCTTTAGCCCTGCGGGTTTTGTGAGATAAAGAATGAACCGTTTCTTACAAGCACTCGCGAATCTCTTCCGCATTGAAGAATTGCGGAAGCGCGTCCTGTTCACGCTGGCGCTGCTGGCCGTGTATCGCATCGGCGCGCACATTCCCACGCCGGGGATCAACGGCGCGGTGCTGGACCAGATTTTTTCCGCCGCGCAGGGAACGGCGCTCGGAATCTTCGACCTCTTTAGCGGCGGCAATTTCCGCCGTTTGACGATTTTCGCGTTGGGCATCATGCCCTACATCACTTCGTCCATCATCCTGCAGTTGATGACCGTGGTGTTCCCATACCTCGAGCGTCTGCAAAAAGAGGGCGAACTTGGGCGCCGCAAAATCACGCAATACACCCGCTATCTGACAATCGCCTTAGCCATCATTCAGTCCTTTTCCACGGCTCAACTCCTCCAGACTTCGCCAGGCTCTGGCGGACAGGCACTGGTCTACCACCCTGGTTGGGGCTTTACGTTAATGACCGTACTGACGTTGACCACCGGCTCGGCATTCATCATGTGGCTCGGTGAACAGATCAGCGAACGCGGCATCGGCAACGGTATGTCGCTCATCATCTTCGTGGGTATCGTGGTGGGCTTACCGCGTGCGGCCTTTGACCTGTATGAAAAGGTGAAGATCGGCGCGTGGGGCGGAACAGTGCTCACGCCATTCTTCACCATCCTGTTGCTGGCATTGATGGTTGGCGTGGTGGCATTTATCGTTCTGGTGGAAGGTGGGCAGCGCCGCATTCCCGTGCAGTATGCCAAGCGTGTGGTCGGGCGCCGCGTCATGGGAGGTCAGTCATCCTATCTGCCGCTGCGCGTCAATTCCGGTGGCGTCATTCCTCCAATTTTTGCCAGTTCGTTGCTGGCCTTCCCGGCCACCATCGCACTGGTGCTCGGCGCGAAATACGCGTTCATCAAAACTTTTGCCAATGCGGTAAAATGGGGTGAACCGCTTTATACCGTGCTGTACGTCACCATGATTCTGTTGTTTGCCTTTTTCTATGTGGGCATTGTGTTTAACCCCACCGAACTGGCCGACAACATGCGCAAGAACGGCGGGTTTATTCCTGGGATTCGCCCTGGGCGTACCACCAGCGATTATGTCAGCAGGATTTTGAAGCGTCTCACGTTGATCGGCGCGATTTATCTCGCGTTGGTTTGCCTGCTTCCGGAGTGGATGATTGCCGGAATTCACCTGAACCATTTGCCCGTCTTGCTTGGCGGCAATTGGTTTGATCGCCACTTTCCGCAATGGATCCTGAACGGACTGGGCGTGCAGTTTTATTTTGGCGGTACCTCGCTGCTGATCGTGGTTGGCGTTGCGATGGACACTGTTCAACAGCTCGAAGCGCAGTTGGTCATGCGCAATTATGAAGGTTTTGCACGGAAGGGCCGACTTCGCGGCCGGCGCTAACCCGGTAACTTGTGAGGGAGATACGACCGAGTGACGCCGGACCATCGCCCGCACGAAAAGCTTGACCGTGTAGTCATTTTTCTCGGCCCGCCGGGGGCCGGGAAAGGCACTCAGGCAAAAGAGTTGGCGCGCAAGTTTTCCGCGCCGCACCTTTCCACCGGCGACATGCTTCGCGAGCACGTAGCGCAAGGCACTTCGCTGGGCCAGCGCGCGCAGCCGATTATGAGTCGCGGCGAGCTGGTGCCCGACTCGATTGTGCTTCGCATGGTCGCGGATCGCATCGAACGCCCGGACTGTTCGCACGGCTTCGTGTTCGACGGGTTTCCGCGGACCGTGGCCCAGGCGCAGTGGCTTGGCGAATTGCTCAAGCAGCACGGTTTCAAGCCGCCGCTGGTTGCGCACATGGTGATCGATCGTGCAATGCTTTTGCGGCGTATCACCGGACGGCGAACGTGCAAAGTAGGCGGAGAGATTTATAACGTCTACGAACGTCCGCCAAAGTGTGAAGGCCGTTGCGACAATGACGGTGGCGAACTGGAGCAGCGTCCTGACGATCGCGAAGAAATCGTCGGACCGCGGCTCGCGGCGTACGAGAAGCAAACCGCTCCGCTGGCGGCGTACTACCGGCGGCTTGGCAGGCTCCGCGACGTCGACGCTTCAAAAAGTGTCGATGAAGTGAGCAAGAGTATTCTTGATTTTGTTCGCGAAGCGCTGTAACGGCTTCTGCTTACGAGGTCCCGTTAAGGGCCTCAGACAACGAAGATGGCGATACATCTGCGCAGCGCAGACGAAATTGAAAAGATGCACCGTGCAGGTCTGATCGTGCATGAGGTGCTGAACACGCTGCGGGCCAGTGTTCGCCCGGGTATGACGACGATGGACCTCGAGAAACTTGCCGAGGAAAAAATCGCCGGCAAACCCGGGCACCCGGCCTTCAAAGGATATCGCGGGTATCCATGCGTGCTTTGCACGTCGGTGAACAGCGAGATCGTTCACGGGATTCCGTCGCCGAAGCGCAAGTTGAAGGAAGGCGACATCGTCTCCATCGACTTCGGCATGGAAGTGGATGGGTATTTCGCGGATTCGGCGGTAACGGTTCCGGTCGGGAAAATCCGGCCTGAACTTCAGAAGCTGCTGGATGTGACCCGCGACTCGCTCGACCGCGCCATTGAAAAGATGCGCGCAGGCAACCGGCTCGGCGATATTGGATTCGCGGTGCAGAGCTTGGTCGAGGAGAACGGCTTTTCGGTAGTGCGCGAGTTTGTCGGGCACGGCATCGGTACCAAGATGCATGACGAGCCCAATCTGCCGAATTACGGTGAGCCTGGCCGTGGCGCTCGTTTGCAGGAGGGCATGGTCATTGCAGTCGAACCCATGGTGAACGCAGGTGGCCATGAAGTTCGCATGCGCGACGAATGGGTTGCGGAAACCGCTGATGGCAGTCCCTCGGCGCATTTCGAGCACACCATTGCAGTAACGTCCAACGGCCCGCGGATTCTAACGCGGCCTAAAGATGTAACCGGCCCATCGTGGTAAGTAGCTAGGGCGACGATTTTACGGCAACAAATTTCGGGAGCTTATGGCAAGACCAGAAGACGACAAGAAAAAGAACGACTCGGGAAACTCGAAAGAGGATGCCATAGAGGTTATGGCAACCGTGATCGAACCTCTCCCGAACGCGATGTTCCGGGTCGAACTGGAAAACAAGCACCAGGTTCTGGCTCACGTTTCTGGCAAGATGCGCAAGAATTTTATTCGCATTCTGGCCGGCGACAAAGTAGCAGTAGAGCTTTCGCCGTACGATTTAACGCGCGGCAGAATCGTCTACCGCTACAAATAGCGCGTTTTGGTAGCGGCCGCCTTCGGAGCGGTCGGTTTTTCCCGGATTTTGTAGTGCCGGGCTTTGGCCCGGCGGTTTTTGGTGTTCAGTCGGGTGGCGAGGAGTCAGGCAACATGAAAGTACGCGCATCAGTAAAAAAGATTTGCGACAAATGTAAAGTCATACATCGCCGCGGCGTGGTCCGGGTAATTTGCGTCAACCCGAAACACAAACAGCGGCAAGGATAGTTCTTAGGTTTGGTAGCGGCCGGTCTTTAGACCGGTGCTTTTGGATTTAAGTTGTAGCAGCAAGTTTATCCCGCTGCTCTTCGAAGGAACAGGAGAAGTCATGGCACGTATCGCAGGTGTTGATCTTCCGGTGAACAAGCGTCTTTGGGTCGGTCTGACGGCGATCTATGGCATCGGACAAGTGCGCGCTAAGAAACTGGCGGAAAAGGTCGGCGTGGATTTCACCAAGAAAATCCGCGACCTCACCGAAGACGAAGTGAACAAGCTTCGCCAGGCGATCGAGCAGGAAGGCCGCGTCGAAGGCGATCTCCGCAAAGAAGTCCAGATGAACATCCGCCGGCTGATCGAAATTCAGGCTTATCGCGGCGTTCGTCATCGCCGCAATCTGCCGGTTCGCGGCCAGCGCACGCACACCAACGCCCGTACCCGCAAGGGTCCGCGCCGCGGCGCAGTGGCGGCCAAGAAGCAGGTCAAGGGTAAGAAGGGCTAATATTATTTTCATGGGGGGCGCAGCATGCTGCGCCCCAGTTCAGCAAGTTTTTGGATTCGGTATCGAACGAAACGGAGTGAATCGTGGCAAAAGAGCAGCAAAACACAGCGCCTGATGTGCAACCTGGGAAACCAGGAGCGGCCGGGAAACCGGGTGCAGCGCCGGCAAAGCGCAAAAAAGAGTTCAAGAAGAAGCGTGAAAAGCGCGTGGTGCCGCACGGAGTCATTCACGTCGCGGCTTCGTTTAACAACACGCAGATCACCATCACCGACACCGACGGCCGCACCTTGTGCTGGTCATCGGCGGGCGCGATCGGCTTCAAGGGTTCGCGCAAAGGCACGCCGTACGCCGCGCAGCAAGCTTCGCTGAACGCAGCTGGCAACGCGCGCGATCAGTACGGAATGAAGAGTTGCGAAGTTCGCGTGCAGGGTCCCGGCTCCGGCCGCGAATCCGCGGTGCGCGCTCTGGCTGCCGCGGGATTGCACATCGTGGTCATTCGCGACGTCACGCCGATTCCGCACAACGGCTGCCGTCCGCCGAAGCGTCGCCGCGTCTGATGTCTTCATAGCGCAGACAATCCTGTCTGCGCGCGGTGTAAGAAATTAAGCGCGCTGTAAAGTTTTGACGCGCTATGAAAAAGCTAAGAAGGAATTGGGAAGGGAGAACAGAAGTTGGCAAGACATCGTGAAGCAGTTTGTCGCCTTTGCCGCCGTGAGGCGCAAAAGTTGTTCCTGAAAGGTCTGCGGTGCTTTACCGAGAAGTGCGCCATTGAAAAGCGCAACTTCGTTCCGGGTCAGCACGGGCAGTCGCGCCGCGCAAAAATCGCCGGCTATGGTCTGCAGTTGCGCGAAAAGCAGAAAGTAAAGCGCACTTACGGGTTGCTGGAACGTCAGTTCCGCAACTATTTCGAAAAAGCCGAGCGGGTCAAGGGTCCCACCGGCGAGAACCTGATCATCATGCTGGAACGCCGCCTCGATAACGTGGTGTGGCGCGCCGGCCTGGCGTCCTCGCGTTCGCAGGCTCGCCAGCTCGTGCTGCATGGCCACGTCCGCATCTCCGGCAAGAAGGTGAATATTCCTTCTTACCAGATTAACGTCGGCGAAGAAATTGCCATCAAAGAGAAGATGCACCAGAACGCGATGGTATTGGAAGCGCGCAACGTTGCGCAAAGCCAGAACAGCGTGCCCTGGCTCGAACAGGATCGCGAACAGTTCAAGGCCAAAGTCGTGGCTCTGCCGCGCCGTGAAGACGTGCAGACGCCGCCCATCAATGAACAACTGATCGTCGAACTTTATTCCAAGTAACCGGGTTTCAGGGCCTGTACTTACAGACCCCTGAGGTGAGGAAGTTGTACTTACAGCCCTGAGTGAGAAAAGTCAGGGGGGCCTTTGTAGCGGCCGGTGTTTAGACCGGTGCTTTTTCCGAGGGTTTTGTAGAGGCGGGTCTTTAGGCCCGCGCTTTTTGTAGGCTGTAGGGAAAAAGTTTTACGGGCTTCAGGGTTTGTTTTACAAATCCTGACAGAGAAAAGTCTTTAGCGGTATGGGAAGCCGCCAGCAGCGGCTTCCAGAAGGAAGGAAATAATATGTGGAAGGGTTTTCAGAAGCCGAAGCGGCTCGCGCCAGAGCTGGAGTCATTGACCGAAAAGTACGCGCGTTTTTCCGCGCAGCCGTTCGAACGCGGCTGGGGTACCACGGTTGGCAATACTTTGCGCCGTGCGCTGCTCAGCTCCATCGAAGGAGCGGCCATCACCGCCGTCAAGATCGAAGGCGTGTTGCACGAATTTTCGTCGATCGCCGGCGTGGTGGAGGATGCAACGGACATCATCCTCAACTTGAAGCAGGTGCCGATCAAGTTGAACACGGATCTGCCCAAAACCATTTACGTTACCGTTGAGCAGCCCGGTCCGGTCACCTCCGCGCAAATCGAAGAAGACGCCGACTTCGCCGTGCTGGACAAGAGCGTGTACATCGCTACTGTCAGCGAAGGTGGCAAGCTGCAAATCGAAATGCGCGTCAAGAACGGCCGCGGCTACGTTGCCGCCGACCGCAACTACGATGAAGACCTGCCCATCGGCTACATTCCTGTGGACAGCGTTCACTCGCCGGTTCGCAAAGTGAATTACTCCGTCGAGTCAGCTCGTCTCGGCCAGATGACCGACTACGAAAAGTTGATGCTCGAAGTGTGGACCAACGGCGCCATCACGCCCAATGACGCGATTGGCCTTGCCGCCAAGCTCGTCAAGGACCACATGAGCATCTTCATCAACTTCGAGGAACCGACTGACGTCATCGAAGCTCCGGTGGAGATGACCAACGATCCGCGCCTCGAACATCTTGACCGCTCCGTCGAAGAGCTCGAGCTTTCCGTGCGCTCTTACAACTGCTTGAAGAACGCGAACATTCAGACCATTCGCGAACTGGTACAGAAGAGCGAAAACGAAATGCTCAAGACCAAGAACTTCGGACGCAAATCGCTCAACGAAATCAAGGATATACTGGTGAAGATGGGCCTCGCGCTGGGCATGAAGTTCGACGAACACGGACGCATCATCTGGCCGCCGTTGCCAAGCCAGACCGCCGCGCCCACCACCGAAGAGAACCTGGGCCTGTAGTCTTTTTGCGGGGCGCAGCATTGATGCGCCGTCTTCTGTAGTTTATGTTTTTGTAGCAGCGGCCTGTTTGCCGCAGGCAAGCTTTGCGCCGCTGCTCCGCGATTTTCGCTGTCATTCCGAGGAGCGCAAGCGACGAGGAATCTGCTTTTCCTCGTTGAGTCTACGCAGAAAGCAGATCCCTCGTTTCACTCGGGATGACAATCAAGGAACTTTTCAACAAGCTGTGACGGAGAAGATCAACACATGCGACACCTGAAATCAGGCTCAAAACTCGGCCGCAACCCGTGGCACCGCCGCGCGACCTTGCGCAACCTGGTCACCAACTTGTTCGAACACGGCCGCATCACCACCACTCTGACCCGCGCCAAAGCCGCGCGTCCTGTCGCCGAAAAAATGATCACCTTCGGCAAGCGCGACACGCTGCAATCGCGCCGTCAGGCCGCCGCCTACCTCATGACGCCCGGCGTCACCAAAAAACTCTTCAGCGAAATCGCGCCCAAATTCGCCGACCGCGCCGGCGGCTACACCCGCATCATCTCCGCTGGCAACCGCGTTGGCGACGGCGCCAAAGTCGCCATCCTCGAACTCGTAGGCTACGAATTCAAGAAAAAAGAAAAGAAAGAAAAAGAAAAAACCAAGAAGGAAGAACCAGTAGAAGCCGCCAGTTAGCTCGAGCCTCCCAAACTGCTTCGTAACTCTTGTCGCCCGCCTGCAAAAGCACGGCGGGCGATGTGTTGTTGTAGTGGCCGGTCTTCAGATCAGTGCATTTCTCTACGGTAGCACAGCCTTCGGGCTGTGCGCGGTCGCAGCGGCATCGAGGTTGAATCTTGCCGGCGCCACTCGTGGCTGTCCGGCTGTCTCTGGCCGTCGCCGTAACTTCCGCCTCCCATTCCTCGTAATCTATTTAGACCGCTTCCCGCGAGACTCACGCTCCTTTCTCTCGCCGGATTCGGTAAAGTAGTAGCAAAGGTCTCAGCCCAGTGCTCGCCCTGCAAGACAATCTCGCGCAGAGCCTGAGCGCTATGCGCGCTCATAAACTGCGTTCTTCGCTCACCATGATTGGCCTGACCATGGGTGTGGCCACGCTCATCACCGTAATGACCATCGTGCAAGGCGCGAATCTCTACGTGGAAAGCAAGATTGCCAATCTCGGCACCAACGTGTTCCAGGTTGCCCGCACTCCTTTTGCAGTCACCGATTTCAACATCATCATCAAAGCGCTCAAGTACAAAAAAATCGAGCTGGATGACATGCGTGCCGTCGCCGAAGGATGCCCCGCTTGCCAGGAAGTAGGCGCCACCGCCAGCGCTACCGTGCACGCCCGTTATGGCGACAAGGAAGCACAGGACGTCAGTTTTTACGGCCAGACCCCCAGCATGGCGGATATCGACACTCGCGCCGTGGAGTTCGGCCGTTATTTCAGCGCTGCCGAATCCGAGCACCGCACCAACGTTTGCCTGATCGGTGATTCCCTGGTGCAGAAACTCTTTGTCGGCGTCGACCCCATCGGCCGAAGCATCCGCATCGGCAACGATGAGTTCGTCGTTATCGGCATCATGGAGAAAATTGGCAGCGTTCTTGGTCAGGACCAGGATAACTTCGTCACCGTGCCGCTCTCCGTGTTCCTCCGCATTCAAGGCATCCACTCCAGTCTGACCATTAACGTGAAAGCGCGTGAAGGCCTCTTTGAAGCGGCGCAAGATCAGGCGCAATTGGTTTTGCGCGCGCGCCGCCACCTCAGCGGCCAGATGGAAAATGATTTTTTTATCGGCACCAAAGAAAGCTACATGGCTTTGTGGCGCAGCATCAGCGGAGCTTTTTTCGGCGTTTTCATTCTGGTCAGCGCCATCTCCGTGGTCATCGGCGGAATTGTCATCATGAACGTCATGCTGGTCAGCGTCACGTTGCGTAAGAGAGAAATCGGCGTGCGGCGCGCGGTTGGCGCCACCCAGCGCGACATCCTCAATCAATTCATGTCCGAAAGCCTGATCCAGTGTCTGGTCGGCGGAATCCTCGGCATCGGCTTGGGATTTCTCGTCGCCCTGCTGCTTCGCACCTTTTCGCCGTTCCCCGCGTCGGTCCGCACCTGGGTCGCCGTCATGGGCCTGGTGATGAGTTCGGTGGTCGGCTTGTTTTTCGGCATCTACCCGGCGGTGCGCGCTTCGCGCCTCGATCCGGTAGTCGCCCTGAGGTCGGACTAGTGAGTCCACCGAAAAAGTTCTTTAATCGTCATTCCGAGCGAAGCGAGGAATCTGCTTTTCAAATGAGCTCAGACCAATGACATTCATGACCCTGGCCCAGGCTCGCGAAAATTTCGCCGCGGCCATGCAGACCCTGCTCTCCTCCAAGGTGCGCTCGGCCCTGACCGTGCTTGGCATCGTCATCGGCGTTTCCTCGGTCATTTCCATGGCTGCCATCATTCAGGGGCTGAACAAATTTGTGCAGGACCGCGTGGAATCGCTCGGTTCTCGCACCTATTTCCTGACCCGATTCCCGCCCGGTACCGACCCTGCGCACATGCCCGACAAAATTCGCGTCCGCCGCTACATCGGATATGACTACGCTGAAATTCTTCGCGCCGCGGCTCCCCACGTGGAAAACGTGAATACCGTCGGCACCCGCGGCTTCTTCTTCGGCGATTCCAACCGCATCGTCAGCGGTGACCATACCGTCGAAAAGGTCATCGTGCGCGGCGCCGAACCCGAATACACTACGGCGCTTCCGCTTTTCAACATCGAACAGGGGCGCTTCATCAGCGCTTTTGACCAGGAACACGCGCGCCCCGTGGTCGTGCTTGGCGCCGCCATTGCCGAGTCCCTGTTCCCTGACCGCGACCCGCTCGGCCAGACCGCGCGGCTCAACGGCGCGATCTATGAAGTCATCGGCGTTTTTTCCCACGATCAAGGACTGTTCCTCGGCCCCGGCGTGGATATTTTTGCCATCATCCCGCTCAGCAATTTCAAAAAGCAGTATCCCGAAGCGAAAGAGCTGATCATGCTTTTCACGGTTCCCAAGGACGTGAACGTGGAGGCTGCGCAAGCCGAAGTCATCCAGGCCATGCGCCGCATTCGCAAGATCCCGGCCGACAAGGAAAATGATTTTGAGCTGAGCTCGCCCGATTTTCTCAGCAATCTCTGGAACCAGCTCACCGGCGCCTTGGTCATCCTCACTTCGGTCATCAGTTCTATTGGGCTGCTGGTCGGTGGTGTCGGCGTTATGAATATCATGCTCATCTCGGTCACCGAGCGCACTCAGGAAATTGGCGTACGCAAGGCCATCGGCGCCCGCAAGGCCGATGTGCGGGTGCAGTTCCTGTTTGAAGCGGTGGTTCTGACTCTGATCGGCGGCACTATCGGCATTCTGATTGGCGCTGGCGTTTCCGCCGCGGTCCGCGCCGTGGCCCCGTCCATTCCTGCCACCCTATCCTACTGGTGGGTTTCGATCGGCTTCGCCATGTCCGTAGGCGTCGGTCTCTTCTTCGGCTATTATCCCGCCAATCTCGCCGCCAACCTCGACCCCATCACCTGCCTCCGCTACGAATAGGCGTCTCGACCTCTGTCGGACGGCCCCTGCGCTATACTGCTCCTGATGGCTGCTCACCCTTCGCCCTTGGCTCGCGCACCGGTGCAGTTTTCACCCGGATCGCCACGATCCCTACCTCCGCCTCGGAACCTTTGCCGTTTTCGTTCGCGACAAAGAGCGAAGCCGGCGATTCTACTTGGATCAACTGGGATTTCGCCTGGCCCTTGATGTCCCGCTCCCATCCGTCGAAAATTCGCTTGCCGTTACTCCCCCTGATGGCACGGCTGTGCTCTCGCTCATTGTTCCGAAAGCCGACTCCGATGAATACCAGCTTATCGGCCGCCCTACTCAAATCATCTTCTTGACCGAAAACGTCTTCGCCAAGTTCGAGGAATGGAGCAGGCACGGCGTGCGTTTTCACCATCCTCCGCAGGTGCAGTCCTGGGGCGCAGTCTCCACTAGCTTCGAAGACCTGGATGGAAACTCGTTCACGCTTTTGGGTTCCGACGCCATCAACGTCGAGGTCGAAACACAGCGCCGTGCCCATGCCGAGAGGTCTGAATCCGAACATCGTTTGAGCCAAGAGTTGAAGCTCGCCAGGCACGTCCAATCGAGGCTCTTCCCACAGACACATCCCGCTCTTTCGACTTTGGAATACGCAGCCGTTTGCATCCAGGCTCGCCACGTAGGTGGCGATTATAACGATTTCCTCGAGCTCGGCCGCGATCAGCTTGGCCTGGTGGTCGGCAACGTTTGCGGGAAAGGAGTCGCGGCAGCCCTCTTGATGGCCAATCTTCAAGCGCATCTTCGAAACCAGTGCGCAACCTACTCAAGCCGCCCGTGGTGCCGTTTGTTTTAGAACAGCCCCAGCGCTTCCTGCTCTCGGTAAATCGGCTTTTCTACGAGAATACCGCCGACAGCGCTTTTGCCACCCTCTTCTTTGCAGAGTACAACGATAAGTCCGGCCGCCTTCGCTACGCTAACTGCGGGCGTCTTCCCGCCCTTCTCCTTCGCCAAAACGACCAACTCGAGCGCCTCGAGCCCACTTGCACCGTCTTGGGACTCTTCAAAGGATGGGATTGCTGCGCGGGTGAGGGGAATCTTTCTCCAGGAGACAACGCGTTCTACACCGATGGTGTAACCGAGTCGTTTAACCGGGACGGCGAAGAATTCGGAAGAATCTCGGCTGGTCGAAGCCTTACACCGCCATCGCAACTTGCCGCTGCCGAACCTGCTTGCCTCGCTCGTGGACTCCGTTCGGAGCTTCAGCCCTCACGAACGACAGGACGACATCACCATGCTGGTCGCCGGGTGCAAATCACCCAGAGCGAAGCCCAGAAAGAAGCTCGATAACGTAGGGGCATTAGACGGAACGTTGCCTCGGTCTTCGGTTTCCAGTCTTCCCGCGCCTGCCACAGAGTTCGCTTTTGAGAGATCCGGGATAGGGACATCGTAGGCTACGAATTCAAGAAAAAGAAAACAAAGAAAAGGAAAAGACCAAGAAGGAAGAACCAGTAGAAGCACGCCAGCTAACTGGCGCTCTCTCTCGCACCCGCGAAACTCTGCCGCCCGGTCTGCTAACGCAGGCGGGGCGCTTTGTTTCCTCGCCCGAAACCTGTCCGCGATTCGCCATCCAATTGTCATTCTGAACGAAGTGAGGAATCCGCTTTTGCCAACTACTGACGCGAGCCCAGCTCTTGCGGGTCCTCTGCGAGCGCTTAACTCTTCGGTGTGTCCTCAAATGCTAGTCTTTTGGCGTGTATTGATCAATGAGTTCCTAAGTCTGGGACTACTCGCAGGAGCAACAGAGTGACCCAACCGCTGGAAATATTTGATGCCCGCATCGTGCAGGCCCCACTTCAAGGACTTCTTCGAAATATGGACCGCGAACTCGTTCGGCGCCTCAGGCAAGCGATGGGCTCACGCGACGTTGAAAAAGAAGTAGGCTTTCCCTCTTGTTGACGATGCTTCGCTTTACGAAGAACTCCTACGAAGCCGCCAGCTTCATCTGTTCGGACGCAGAGCATACCTCAAAATGTAAGAGGCAGTTTGTGCTGATGCTTCCGGCCACGAATCGCCAACTTCTCGACTTGCTGTTCACGCTGGTGTTTATGTTGGACGATTTTCCAGAACGCTCTATGTCTTACGAACTCTCAGGTTATCGACAAGCGCGATAGGTTTACGACAAGTTTTACGCTAGATTTGTCACTGATCCGAAATGGTAAGCGCATTTCGAAGAGTTACGGGAACTCCAACAAACGATGGAAAGATATCTCTCGATAACCGCCGAACAGAAGGCCATAATTCCTTACTGGTACGCTCCCTATAGGTTAATGAAGACGACCACTCAAAGTCAGCCGTTCATGGAATTCTTGGAATGGCTCTAAGGAGAAACGTCAGGTCAGGCCCACTTGAATGCGGCAGGTTTATTTGCCGTTGGTGGATTTCTAATTACCGACTTTGCGCCCGAGAACGAGCGAAAGATAATCGAGGAGAGGAACATCCGAGAAATATAGATTTAGACATTTTTCACGCAACCTGGCGACAGTTTTGGCAATAACAAGCGAAATCGAGCATTTTTGCCAGCTTGGCAACCGACAGACCTTGAGCCAACTGTGCGTGCTGCTAAGCGGATACTCCGATGAAGCCGCTGATGTTTATAGGCTGCGCTATTAGACGATGCTAGCCTAGCGCGTGCTCAAGATAATCGGATATGCCTGCGATTAGCTTGAATAGCGAGACATGGCGCCCGTCCAGCCCGAGCCAGATCGCCTCTTCCAACTCTTGGATTCGGGGCATCCAGGGCGCGCTTTATCGGATTACCCTCAGCAACATACCGCTCCCGCTACGGACGTTCACATCGCCGCTTTCGGCCGAAAGCGTAATTTCTCCCATTGGAGCGTTTCGTCCTGCATGCACGATTCTCGCTCCGGCCATGCCGTACACACCGCATGAATCAGCGGAGAAAACCCACAGTGCCTGGAGATCGTGATTGCCGTTCAGATCACCGCGGCAAGCGGACTCAGGTTGCGCTTTGACGTGAACCAGTACGCCGTCATAGGTGCCTTCGCCCACGACTTGGCTCCCTCTATCGGTGACGGGTCCTCCAACGCCATATTTAATGTCTCCGCCGATCTGGTCCGTGGTCGCCCATGCGTACGGCGTTCCGAACCCGGGAGTCGTTTCCGGGATCTGCGCGAACTGCACTTCCATCGGCGAAGCAAACGCTCTGAGATTTGTGACCATCGCCGCTCTGCGGTGATGAATCTCGATTTGGGCGAATTGGAAGGTGATTTGCCCGGCGCCGCTATTTCCAGCACGGGAAACCGATAGGATCGTTCCAATGACCTTAGAGCCTTCCGGAATCTTGCCTGAACCTGGCAACGGCACGTCCTGCATGATGCGACCTGCTAGCTGTTGTCCGGCCCGGGCATTTTTCGAGGAGAAGCCATGGTTCAGCCTGATAGGGAGTATGGTGCCCGCGGGTATTTGAACACCGTCCCGGCCAGCGCCACTGCGAGCATCGGCGGCAGGCGCTTTTGTTTGCGCCCTAACTGCAGATCCACACAAAAATGCGAGGCCAACGAGAACCAGGGCGCCAAGACGAGACGAGCTACGCATCAACATGAGGCAGTCTGCTCCAGCCACACAGTCGCCGCAATACCATTATGCTAGCAGGCCGTTTCCTGGTCTTCTATCGGAGTTCCGTAACGAAATCCTCCGGAAACGAGTTAGGCAGTTCGCGAGCTTTTGGGTGTCTTTTTTTGAAATTAAGAGAAATTAAGCCGCGCCTCAGGGAACTTGTGGGGCATGATTTGCGGACGGCTTGCGAAATCGGAACCACAGGAACAGCGCTACAGTGGCCACGAAGGCGCCGACGGAATCTAGCAGCGAATCCCACGGCGAAGCGGTGCGCGATAGGACGAAGGCTTGGTGGACTTCGTCGAGCGCGGAGTAGCCTGCTGCGATCGACAGCGCAGCAAGCGCCCAGGTCCAGCGCCAGCCGATGCGGTCGCCGCGAACTCCGCGAAACAGCAGCACGCAGAAAACGAAATACTCCGTGAAATGCGCCGACTTGCGGATGAAAAAGTGGATCGGCTCGAACCGGTCAAGAGTGAGCGCCGGCATCATCCAGTGGAAAAACGGAAAAAGAATGGTGGCGGTATGCTGAGACGAGAACGAATCGCTGGAAAGAGAGAAAATCATGCACGCCCATAACAAGGCTGGCCACCACGAGCGCACAAACAGTGGCAGGAAATGTTTGGCCGGCACACGCTGACGGATTTCCTCCAGGTTCGGTGCGGGACGCGGATTGCGCCACGGTTGTTCAGCCAATTTTCTGTTCTCCCTGGGCCGCGACGCGAATTTCCGGTAGGGGCACGCCATGTTTACACCGCATCTCTCGGGGCCGTGCCCGCTCTTGCCTCGGCTCGTCACGGCAAATGGACGTCTGGTGAAAAAACACGGATTGCACGATCTATTCCATTCGATAGTTCGGCGCTTCGCGCGTGATCACTACGTCGTGCACGTGCGATTCGCGCAGGCCAGCAGCGGTGATGCGCACGAAGCGGCTCTTTTCGCTGAGTTCTTTCAACGTGCGCGCCCCGACGTAGCCCATGCCGCTCTTCAAGCCGCCAACAAGTTGATCGGTCAGCGCGCCGAGCGGACCTTTGTAGGCCACGCGGCCTTCCACGCCTTCCGGAACGGACTTACCGCTGTCGCCCATTTCTTGCACGACGCTGTAGCGGTCGGAACCCGCGGCCATGGCTCCAATCGAGCCCATACCGCGATACGCTTTGAAAGTACGACCCTGAAAAAGAATCGTTTCGCCGGGCGATTCTTCGGTGCCAGCAAAAAGACTGCCAATCATTACGCAGGACGCTCCCGCAGCGAGAGCTTTGGTAATGTCGCCGGAATACTTGATGCCACCGTCGCCGATGATTGGAACATCCGTCCCGCGCGTGGCGCGCGCCGACTCGATGATTGCAGTGAGCTGTGGCACGCCCGCGCCGGTAACTACGCGCGTGGTACAAATCGATCCGGGACCAATACCGACTTTCAGGCCGTCGATTCCCAGCGCAATCAAGTCTTTGGCGGCTTCGTAGGTAGCCACGTTGCCGGCCACGATTTGTATTTCAGGCAGACGCTGGCGAATCGTTTTGATCGCGTCCATCACTTTTGCGGTGTGACCGTGAGCAGTATCGATGGCCAGTACATCCGCTTTTGCTTTTGACATTTCGATTGCGCGCTCGAGAAAATCTCCCGTCGCTCCAACGGCAGCGCCCGTAATCAATCGCCCCTGGCTATCTTTCGATGCGCGCGGATATTCCAGTTTTTTCTGGATGTCTTTTACGGTGATTAGTCCCTTTAAATTGAAGTCCTGATCGACCACCAACAGTTTTTCGATGCGATGTTTTTGTAGAAGTTTTTCGGCTTCTTCCAGAGTTGTTCCGACCGCAACAGTCACCAGATTATCTTTAGTCATCACTGCGCTGACCAGTTGCGTGTGGTCTTTTTCAAAGCGCAGATCGCGATTGGTAAGAATTCCGGTCAGGCGAGTTCCGCGAGTCACAGGCAGGCCGGAGATCCGGTACTTGGTCATGATTTCGAGGGCTTGACGCAAGGTAATGTCCGGCGAAATGGTCACCGGGTCCACGATCATGCCGGACTCGGAGCGCTTCACACGGTCCACTTCCTCGGCCTGGCGGTCGATCGGCATGTTGCGATGAATCAGCCCGATGCCACCCTGGCGGGCCATAGCGATGGCCAGACGCGATTCCGTTACCGTGTCCATGGCCGCAGAAACAAGTGGCACGTTGATTTTCAGCTTGCGCGTAAAATTCGTTTGCGTTTCTACTTCGACGGGAAGCACCGAGCTTTTCCCCGGCACCAGCAACACATCGTCAAAAGTAAGACCTTCCTGAATGGGACCGTCAATCATTCCAGCCTCGAAGAGTGGGTTTCAGCGTTTGGTTTATAAACCCTTAGAAAAATAAGTCGTTTTACAAACCCTGAGTTAATCCAGCGCGCCCTAAAATAGCGCAGCCCAGCGGATGGCCGCCGGGCCGTAGGAAAAATTCATCGCATCGAAAAAATAAATCACAGTGAATTAACCAGTTTAGGGGTAGAGGCAGGTTGGGTCAAGTTGAAGTGATGCTCCGGATGCTCCGAGCGAATGTCGTCAGCCAATCGGTTGGATCAGAACGGGTTCTTGCTAAGCGGTCAGCGCGAGCGCCACGAGGCTTGGGCTTCCTTGATGGTAGTTAAGGAGGAAACGGAGGTGTGGCGGGACGTTCTGGCCGGTATATACTTGCGGAAACAGGATAGCAATTTCCCGTCGGGCGAGTAGCAAAAGTTGTTGGTGTGTCACTTCGACGCGCAGTAACTATATGGACGACGCCAAGCCACAAAAGGCCGGCCCTGAAAATGCCAACGTGGGAGGGCCGCCCGGTCTGCGTGCTCCGGCGAAGGGTGAAAGTTCCGGCGGCGACATTCCACGAGAAAAAGAAAACCCTGGTAAGAACGCGTCCACTTCGCAATCCGCCTCAGACAGCTCTGCGGGCGACGTAACATTTGTAGACGCTTCGCCGTCTCCCGCGCCTGGAAAACCACGCCACTCAAGTATCGCTCCAAATCGAGATCACCTGCAGCCCGGCGACGTGCTCGGCAGCCGCTACGAGATAAAAAATGTGCTCGGCGAAGGGGGCATGGGCACCGTTTACAAAGCGCTCGATCGCGAAGTGGATCATCTCGTTGCGCTGAAGCTGATTCGGCCGGAGATGGCTGCTAACCCAATGATTCTGGCACGCTTCAAGCAAGAATTGCTCACCGCGCGGCAGGTTACTCACCGCAACGTCATCCGCATCTACGATTTGTCTGAAGTGGAGGGCGTGAAATTTATCACCATGGAGTTTGTGGAGGGTTGCGATCTGCACAAACTCTTGCGCGACGATGGCAAGCTCGTTCCTGATCGGGCGGTGGAGATCATGCGGCAAGTCTGTCAGGCGCTGGAAGCAGCGCACGCGGTGGGAATCATCCACCGCGACTTGAAACCGCAAAACATTATGCAGGACAAACAGGGCCGCATCCTGGTGATGGATTTTGGGCTGGCGCGCTCGCTGGAGTCCGGCGGCATGACGCAATCCGGTGCGCTGCTGGGGACAATCGAATATATGTCACCAGAGCAGGCGATGGGCGCGCATCTCGATGGGCGGTCTGACATTTTTAGCCTGGGACTAATTTTTTATGAATTGTTGACCGGAAAAATGCCATATAAAGCGGACACGGCGATGGCCAGTCTGCTGAAGCGAAACCAGGAGCGCGCGGTGCCTGCCGCAGATCTGGACGCGACGATTCCCAAAGTGTTGAGCGACATTGTGGGCAAATGCCTGGAGCGCGATTTGAGCGCGCGCTATCAGAACGCGCAGGAAATTCTATCGGATCTTGATGCCTGGGAAGGGGAGCAGCCAACGCTCGCTTCTGTCGCGACGCCGATACCGGTTCCCCCGCGCGAAGTGCCGTGGAAGTGGATTGCCACGAGTGCGCTGGCAGTGGCTGTGGTCACCGGAGGACTGCTGCTCAGCGGAAAACTCACGTCCAAGCCGGTAAACAAAGTTGCGGCCGGCCCGCAAGTATCGCTGGCAATTTTACCGTTTCGAAACGGCTCTGGTGACGCTCAGCTAGACTGGCTGGGATCCACTTTGGCGGACATGTTGAGCACGGAGGTCGGGCAGTCCGCGCAGCTGCGCACGATTTCTCCTGATCGGCTGCACCAGGTGCTTTCCGATTTGCGGATTTCGCCGGGCAGCGATATCGATCCCGCCACGATGGGGCGTATCGCGGAGTTCAGCAATGCCGATACGATAGTGTGGGGACAATGGGCGAAGTTCGGAGACAAGATTCGAATTGACGCCACGGTTCGCGACCTGAAGCGCCAGCGCACACCAATTTCAGTAAAGACGGAAGCAGACAACGAGAAAGCGCTGCCGCAGGCCATTGCGAAACTGGCGGAGACCATTCAGCAAAATCTTTCACTGTCGTCCGACGTGTTGCAAGACCTGCGGGCTAAGTCATTCCGCTCGCCTTCGAATTCCTTGCCGGCATTGCGCACCTACAATGAAGGGCTGGAACTGGCGCGGCAGGGAAATCATCTGGAAGCCGCGAAACGTTTTGAGGCTTCGGTAAAGGACGATCCGCAATTCGCGCTGGCTTATTCCCGGTTGGGGCAAACTTACAGCAACCTACGAAACGATGACAAGGCCAAGGAATATTCGCAGAAGGCAGTGGACCTGAGCGACAAACTTCCTGCGCCGGAACGCTATTTGATTCAAGCGAACTACGCGCAGGTTACGAATGATTTCCGTAAAGCGATCGAGTCGTATGAAAATTTGGAAAAAGTTTCGCCGGAGGATCCCGACGTCCACTTTCATCTGGGCGAACTTTACGAATCGACGGGCGCGTTCGATAAGGCGCGCGCGGAACTCACCAAAGTATTGACGAGCGACCCGAAGCATGGCGAGGCTTTGCTGGCTGCTGGCAGGGTGGAAATCAAAGCCGGCAACGCGCAAAGCTCTTTGGATTACCTAAACCGCGGGCTCACGCTGGCCATTCAGGTGGGAAATGCCGACGGCAAAGCCACAATTTTAAATGCCATGGGTGCGGCCTACGAGCAATTGAGCAAGCCCGACGACGCCATGCGGAATTATCAGGAGTCGTTGAGTATCAAGAGGAGCTTGGGGCAGAAGGCGGGCGTGGCGTTGACGCTGGGAAACATTGCACGCGTTCAAGAAAGTTCGGGTAAGCCGGAAGAAGCCAATAGGAGCTACGTCGAGGCGATGAAGTTACAGCGTGAGATCGGCGATAAGAAAGGATTGGGCGTTACGCTGATCAATTTGGGCCAACATTACAGCGAACGTAGTAAATACGACGACGCCCTAAAGGCGTTTAAAGAATCGCTACAAATCCACCGCGACTTCGGAGACGAATACCGGCAGGCACTCTGTTTAAATAACATAGGAAACGTCTATTTGGCTAAAGGACAATCGAGCGACGCGCTTACGTATTATGAGCGGGCTTTGGAACTGCGCAAGAAAGCGAATATCCCTAGCGAAGTCGGAGAAACGTTGCACAACCTGGGAGAAGCTTCTCTGAAAGCTGGCGATTACGGACAAAGTCTCGACTATCATCTGAAGGCGCTGGAGTTATTTCGAAGTTCGGGCGACAAGAGCGGCGGGGCGATTCAGACTTACAGCATGGGCACCATTTTTGAATACCAGGGTCGCTATGGCGCGGCGTTGAAGTCGAAGGAAGAAGCTCTGAAGACCTACCGTGAGCTGCAGGACCGTAGCTTCTGGATGGCCGAGATTTTGAGTGGATACGGGAATTCGCTCAGCCAAATAGGTCATTATGAAGAGGCTCAGAAAAACTTAAGTGAGGCCATGGGACTGGCGAAGGAATTACAAAACAAGACGTTAGTCGCGCAGATTCTGAACTTCCAGGGAGATACTTTCTATTATCGTGGCGACATTAAGGCCGCCACGGATTTATTCGCACAGGCAGTGGTGGCAAGCTCGAAGGACGTGGAGAAGGATGTGGTGCTGCTGTCGAAATACAATGCCGCAAAGTGCGCGGTAGAAGAGAAGCGCAATCAGGCTGCAATCGTTCCGCTGAAAGCGCTGGTTCGGGATGCTGATAGTGCGGGGTTAAAAACCATTTCCACGGAGGCGACGCTGGCGCTGGCCGAAGCGCTGATTAATTTGCGTCAGTATCCTGCTGCGAAAAAAGAACTTGAGGCATCCCTGACGACGAGCGAAAAGCTAGGCCTCCAGGTGCTGCTTGCGCGTAGCCAGTACTTGCTCGGGAGGACGTTGGAGCTTTCGGGAAGTGGAAATGTCGAAGCGGCATCCCACTATGCAACCGCGAAGCGAATACTGGATGGCATTCGGCAGGAATCAGGGAGCGATAGCATTGTGAAACGACGGGACTTGAGCTCTATCTGGGCTCAATCTGCAAGCCACCCTTAGGCTTCGTTGTTTGTGAGTGCGAGCCAGAGCCGTTTCGGGCCCGGCTCGCACTTCGCGGTTTTTACGGCGCAACGAAGGTTGCAGTTACAGGGGAGACCTTGTTGGAAAACACCGTGACTGTATAGGTCTGGCCGCTTACGAGCCCGTCGGTGCTGATGTCGTATTCATTCAGTCCGTTCTTGCTATCCCAGTGGAATTTATTGCCTTCGACGTTCTTGAGCGCCACGAAAATAATGTTTCCATTGCCGTCCTTCGTCGATACCGAAACGCTCGCCGTCTTGTCTCGTATACCCGTGCCGCTGCAGGCGGACGGGCTGGTGGCTATCTTGAGCGTAACTTCAATCTCGGGTTTTTGTTGAGATGGATTATTCGTAGGTGTGAGCGTCAAACCGCCGCAGGAAGTATCATTTTCAACCAAAGGCTCATCTAGTGCAACGACGCTCGATAATCCTGGAGTTCTCCCGCCCATGGTCGGGTCAGAAAAGGTCGGATCGTTAGAATAGCTCGTCAGAATATTTTCCGTGAAAGTGCTGATGTCTCCAGGTGCGTGGCCAAACGCAGGAGTGTGAACGGTCTGACTTGTAAGATAGCTCAGAGTGAGAGAGATCAGTCCCTTGTAGTTCGTGTTTTTTATAGGCACTCCGTTCGGGCCTCCAGCGGTTCCAGAGAAATTGTACACAACGCAATCGTTGGAGGCGACGTCTGGATATTGTACGCACACGGTGCCTGCTGGGAATTCATTTGGATCGAGCAAAAGAGGATTCGAGGGAAAAGTGAGTGAAACCGTGAGATCAAACGTCGTCAGCACCGTTTCGAATTGCACAACGAGACGTCCGTTACCTCCAAACTCGTAGGTGGCGGTAGTGTCAGCTGGGCTGATCGTGTTTGTGCAGCTCGTTGTTTCGGAGTCGCCACAAGAAGTCGCCCAAGTCGGATTAACAGACAGCACTAATACCAATACCAAAAACGCGAGGACCCGGATATACATGGCTAGATCTCCTAATCTTGTCGCGAAATGTTTCTGAATGTGTGGGCGACTCCGAACGAGCTAAGAGTCCTGAGAGTAGTGGAGCACTCTGTCGTTCGAAGCGATGCCGCCAGCGGAAACTAAGGCACACCCGACCATTTAGGGTAGAGACTCTTACGCATTAACGGAATGCGTGTCAAGCAAAAAAGAGGCAAAAATGCAGCAAAAATGGGCCAAATCGCATGACCTTCAGGCCCGGTTATCTTCGGTGAACCTTGACACTAAGGAAAGAATTCTTTTTAGAAATGCATACTGCTCAAGAGCAAACGAGGCGAGCTTTGTGCGATATAAGAGCGGTAGATTTGGGTGAGCGCCTCAGTCAGTTCTACGGAATGAACGGAGTTTTGGTTTTTGCGAAGTATGGTTTCGATCATTGGTAAGAGGAAGCGGCCGTATTTGGCGAGTGTTGCTTTGTCGTGCGTCGCGGCGGCGGTTTCGATGTCTGCGTGTATTGCGGGAGTCAGGAGTTCCATGCGGCCTACGAAGACACGGTGGATCTTTGCGGGTTGCGGCTCGATCGATAGCGGCAGAATTTGTTCGACGAAGGTATTTGGAACAATATAAATCAGGCGCGAGCCTTCTTCGAACCAGGAATCCTTCCACGATTCAAGCATGGCATGAGCTTCCTCGGAATAGAGTCCGCTGGAAACCAGGGAAGCCTCAAGATCGGGAAGCAGAGAATCAAGCGATGTATCCAGAATCGGCGGATCAAGGATCGCGCCTTCGCGCAGAGCGTTGATTTCGCGAAAGCCGATTTTTTCGCCGCGGCGTTCAAAGAGGATCAGCTTTGGAATCTCAGCGGCGCTCTGATTCATTGCTTCAATTTGGCCGTTGGGCAACACCAGAGCGGAGAGCGGCGCAGCAGCGACAGAAACGCCGCGGTAGAAGAGAAATTTTTCGCTGCTCGTCACCGTTATCGGTGGAAATGCGAAGCGGAGACGAGTTGGTATTGCGTGCGGCGTAGTAGTGGCCGGGTTGAGGCTCGTCGCGAAACGCGAGATTGGCTGATGGCTGTACCGTCACCGATTTCCACGAGATGCTTCCGCTCGACTGTTGTTGAAAGAGCGCGACATTCTCGAGAGAGGATGACGGTTCGATGTGCGTGGCGTGTGGATACCATTCGGTGATCAGGCCGTGGAAAAAAGAAACGTTGACGTCAACCGTAGCGTCGTGCGTCGAATAGAAATAAAGAACCGGAGTTTCCATGCGAATCGTTCCGCCCAACCCGACTTTGAATCCGGTACCGCGAAAGTGTTCGACGAAGCCCGGGAGATCGGTGGGACTGTTCAGAGGAAGCCACTCGACAGCCTGGCCCGTTTCTCCTGCGATTGATGTGAAAGTGCCCCATTCGTGCGCGATGAGGCCGGGATCAATGTCTACGGTCTGCGCGTTCCCGGCGAGAGATGCGCAGAAGAGAACCGCAGAGAAAAATACACACGCCCGCCGGAAAGAGCCGCCAGCGGACGTGCGCTCGGACGAAGACGACGGACACGAAGATTTTGACGTCATTGCCGCGCCACCTTGGTTTCATCTCTTTTGAGAATCATTTCCGACATGGTCTGGCTTCGTTCTCCGAGAAAGTGGCTTGCCAGGTTGCGGGCGAGTAGCTCGTCATGCTTTGCGCCCGCCGTCGCTTCTTGTGCGTACTGCTGATGTTCGGTGCGCGGGCCTTGAAGAGTGATCAATGCGGCTGCGAACGCCATTTGCGGGTCGTTGGGACGCAGTTGCAGGGCGTGTTTAATCCAGGACAAACCGTCGAGGCCGTTCGCGGGATTTTCGTTTTTTTCATCTAGCCATTGTTTGTAGGTTTCGACTAGATACGCAGCGTCGAACAGTGCGAATGCATCGGGACTGGGCGAGGCTTCACTACTTTTGGCGCGAGCAACAAGCTGCAACAGCAATTGTTTTGCCGCGACGGGATCTTTCGCGCGTACAGTGTCGCGCGGCGCAGGGTTTCCATGTGAACCAACGGGACCTGGCTGGCGTTCAGCATGGCAAGAGTGTCGTTCGCTAAATGATGCGTGTCGTAATTCTCTGCGCCGGACAGATTCCAGTCATGGCTGATCCACGGCAGCGATTTCGCGTTACCGATGTCGAAGGAATAGCAAATCGGCGGCGGTCCACCAGTGCCGCACTTGTCAGAGCGAAAAATGTTGCGATTGCGCTAAGTATGAGACGGACTCGACGAGTCGACTTCGAGTGCATGGTGAATTCCTCCTTGCGGGTGAGCTGCACTTACAACTCACAAGACGCGCGCAAGGTGCGAAGATGTTAACGACCGGCTTTTTTGAGGAGCGGCTCCTGCTTTTGTTCCCAGAAACGCCAGACGGAGATGTCGCCAAGATCGAATGTGTTCCACCACGCGTCCGTCATTTGTGGATTGAGGGCGAGCGTACCCTCGCGTGTCACTCCAGTCGGCGGCGTCACAAGCGCCGCCAGCCGGTCGTATACCTGGGGACGCTCGTCATCATTCACTCGGAACAACAAATGCCACAACGTGAAAGCATCGCGGCGGCGGGCTTGCGTAAGAATCGTGCGCAAGGTTCGCCCACGGTCCGCCGCCGACAAAGATTCAAAATCAAACGCGTGCAACCCGCTGCGCAATTTCTCTGAAGCGTCTTCAAAATACGGCGTGCCCGGTCCCTGCACGGGACGGGTTGTACACATTGCGCCCGCAGGAATGAAGGAATCAT
>CAVURF010000009.1:0-429968 GCA_963743735.1 uncultured Acidobacteriota bacterium | reverse complement strand
AATTCAAAATGGACGGTAAGCGCGTTGCAAATTGCGTTGCAAGTTCCGCGCCCGACCAAGCCCGAAAGAGCAGGGCAGTGACCAAGTTGAATAGATTGAAAACAAACACCTTGGGAAATATCAATCAAATTCCTAAACCGTAGGTCGGGAGTTCGAACCTCCCAGCCTCACCATTCATCCCTTTGACTCTCAAGAGGTTAATCACCTTTGATTTTCTTTGCTGGTTAGCATAATTTCGGCGAGTGTCATAGTCTTTATCACCGGACTTGCCGAAAGGCCTGCAAGAGCTGCGTTTATTCGTGTCTTGATTCAAACGGGGACTATGGGAGGCCTCGGGGCCTAATGTGAACTAAACCACTATACTTGTGCCCAGGACCTTGCGAACCTTGCACGTCAGTTCATCTGCGTTGAACGGTTTCTCGATGAAGGCACTTCCCGGGCCGAGAATGCCGGAATTGATTGCGGCGTCTTCTGTATAAGCCGACATGTAGAGCACTTTTAGGCCAGAGCGCAGTTTCACCAACCGCTCGACCAATTCCCGGCCCTTCATTCCCGGCATGACCACATCTGTCAGCACCATTTCAATTGATCCCTTGTGGCGTTCCATAAGCTGAATCGCGTCCGCGGCGTTCCTTGCGTCAACCACGGTGTACCCATTTATCTCGAGAAACATGCGGGTCATGCGTCGTACCGCGTCATCATCTTCCACCACGAGGATAGTCTCATTGCCCTGTAGTGACCTTGAAAGTTCCTTGGGTTTCTCAGCCGCCTCAATCGTTTCCTCGACGCGCGGAAGATAGACTTGAATTGTGGTTCCCTCACCCAGTTTGCTCAAGACGCAGACGCACCCGCCGCTCTGGATTACTGTCCCATAGACAGTTGCCAGGCCCAGTCCTGTTCCTGTGTTTCTCTCCTTGGTGGTGAAGAATGGTTCGAAGATATGCAACTGCGTCTCCTCGTCCATCCCGTGCCCACGATCATGCACCGCCAGCATCACGTACGGGCCGGGTCGAATTTCCGGATAACGACGGGCCCAGTTCTCGTCTAGGTGGCGGTTCGCGGTCTGGATCGTTAACTTGCCACCATCAGGCATGGCGTCCCGCGCGTTGAATACCAGATTCATGATGACCTGTTCCATCTGCGCGACGTCGGCCTTTACCCGTCCCAAGTTGGAATCGAGATCCAAAAACATATTGATGTCCTCGCCAAGCGCAGGGGGCAACAGTTCCGCCGTTTGAGTGACGAGGGAGTTGAGCTCTAACACCCTCGATTGAAGTACCTGTTTGCGGCTGAAGGCTAAGAGCTGCCGCGTTAATGAGGAGGCTTTGGTCGCGGCCTTCAGGATCTCGTTCAGCTCCAGACGCAGTGGATTATCAGGGCCGGAGCAAGAGAGCGAAAGCGCGGCATGGCCGCGAATGACCATGAGCAAGTTATTGAAGTCGTGGGCCACACCACCCGCCAGCCGCCCGACCGCCTCCATCTTCTGCACCTGCCGCAACGCTTCCTCAGCTTGCACTCGTCCGGCGATCTCTCTCTTTAGTACTTCAGCGTGAAGATGCGCCGTTTCCCCCATATAGACAGCGAACGCTAATAAACCAGCCATCAGGATCCCCCCGAGAAAGGTAGCGTTCGGCAAAGAAGATCGCGCGTTGGCGAGTGTTTCTGGCCGAGGCCAGACACGAGCTCGCCAAGTTAAATCTCGAAACTCGATATCCGTTTCCTGGGCCCATGCCTCGGCGCGTCGCGGGTCGGATCCGGAACGACCGTAGATTTCCTCGTCGCCGTCATATACCGCCACCCAATAGTTCTGTCCCACGTCTTGGAGCATCGAGTAAAACAGCTCTTGATAACGGAATACTCCCAGCAGAATGCCCACGAGTTTGTTCTCCGCAAAGACGGGCAGAAATACCAGGAGCCCGCGACCGCCCCCCTGCAAATCCACCGGCCGCGTAATCATCACGCGCCCGCTGTCCTCGGCGTGCTGGAGGGGCACTCGCCAGCGCGCATCGGCGCCCAGATCGGTGCCCACATCGGCTTCATTCCATCCTTCTGACGCCACCCACCGCACGTGGAACGTCGGATCTACCCACTCGATTGCTTGACAGCCGCCGTAGCCACTGATCAACAGCGCCGCATCGGATTCGTTGTCCTCATCACCTGACAGGACACGAGCTTGCCAACGCCCGGCCAAGCGATTCAACAGCAGAATTCTAGCGTTTAGTTCTGACTCGATTTTGTTTTTCACAAAAAAGGTCTGCGCTTTGGTCGCGGCTTGGATATTAGCGCGCTGCTCGGTAAGCAGCCGCTGCCAAAGAACCAGCGCAGCCGATACTGTGGTTAGACCTAGAATGGCCGGCAATAAGAGCCGATCGATGAAGCTCCTGCGCACCTGTTTTTCTCGAATCCGGTCAGCTACCCTGACGCCCCCGGCTGGTGCTCAAAGGAAGACTAATAAATCATCAGGAAGAGCCATTTATCCTTCGACGAGTTCTTCCTCCAAATCCTCCGCCCTGTCGGTTTTGGAGCGGCTCTTTCCGAGTCTACTCCAGCACAGCATTGGTCTCAATCAAGAGGAACGAGCGACCCTGCGGCTGCAGGCAGCGTGGGAGTTGCTTGTTGACTTCTACCAAACGGCCTTTCCTATGGCCTTTATCTGTTACGGGATTAAGAACCACATCAGACACCTGGCTACCAACCCTGACTTTCAATTCGGAAAGTTGAGCTTCTTCAAGAGAGCGGCAAATCGCGGGTCGTTGTGCAAACTCTTCAGTAGGGGATCCACTTTCGGTTCGATCAAACCGTCATCAGGCTTGTGCAATTCATTTTCGAAGCTTGGCGTACTCGGCTTTGGCTTGCTGGTAGATTGGAATGTCGGGATCGGCGTTCTTCCACAAATCCAAGAAAGTCTCGTAGGACTTCCGTGTAGCGGCTTCATCGCCAATCATCTTCTGCGCGCGGCCAAGCTGGAGCCAGGCCAAGGGTCCCGTGACATGTCTCACGGTAAAACCGGGATTGTCGATCAGCTTTTGGAACTGAGCCGCGGCCGATTGGCCATCGCCGAGCCCCACGTATGCGAGTCCGCGGATGTAGGCGGGGTACACAGACTCGAACGATCCCGTAAACGCCAGATCGTACTTGGCAGTGCCGCGGAGCAGATCAATGGCTGCCGCCGGATCGTGTTGCCGCAGCTTGATCGCGGCCCGGATGGTGGGAATGAAGTAATGCTGCACGAGCGTGTCCTCGGGCCTTTCCGCGCTGAGACCGTCTGGGGGGAATCGTCACACGAAGCATCGCTGAACTCGAAATAATGCCAATCCTTGACGTGCCGTTGCCGTGAGCAGCCTCTCGCGAAGAAAAACTCCCTTCTTGTGCCAAACCCCTCACGAGCATAGAATCCCACGCAGAATTTCCATCCGCGCATGGTTGGGTAACGCAGTTTGGAGTAGACCCATGCGATGCCTTCCTCGCAGTATCCGAAATACATTCATGAGCGCCGTTGTGGTGTTGGCATGCCTTGCTTTGACCTCTTGCGGCACTACCTGTGTCGCCGGTATTTTCGCCAATGGCACCGGCATAATCCTGGTTAAAAACTCAACTCCGCCTCCCGCCTGCCCTTTTTCGACGGGCATGGGTATGATGAACGTCGCCGCTGGCAAATCGCAGATTTGCGAGATTTGCACTGCCTCCAGCCGAGCTCAACATATTTTCGTAACCCTCAAAAGCATTCAACTTCACTCCGTTTTCCCCGACTCTCCAAACAATCCCCAATGGCTCGAACTTGCGCCTCAACTCCTTCGTGAACCTCGCCAAATAGACCTGCTCTTCGATTCGACCCCGGAAAATCTCGTTCAAAGCGCATCCGTCCCCGCAGGCACGTACCGCGAACTGCTGCTTCAATTCTTGCCGGACACTCCCCCCGACCCCGATGCGCTACTCGCCGAAAATTCCTGCGGCCACAACCGCCGAAATTGCATGCTCATGGCTGACGGCCGCGTCGAGGAGCTTCATTTCACGGGCAACGGCGACTCGCCTGAGCTTCTTCTGCCCTTGCAATACAACGGAAGCAGCTCACTCGCTGTCGTGCCCGGCGCAACCGTCGGTCTACGGTTCACCCTGCAGCCGCAGCAGGTCTCCGCCGTCTCCCCGTCGGAAGGTTGGCAAATCCACTATGTCCTTGTAGGCAGTGCTTCAGTATCGAGGTAGAAGCGCTACCTCACGCAGCTCTTGATTTCAAATGTTCACTAGATAATGTTCGAGGATTCCGGGGCTTGCCGTTAATTGACCACAACATTAACACGCTAGCAGCGTGTCGCAAACCCTAGACCCGCTTTGCCTCTCGCGCGACTTAAGCTTGACCCGTTGACTCTATACCTCCTCGGCGAGCACTATGAATTGTCTACGGCTGGAGGATGTATGAAGTCTGGCTTCCCACCGTTGGCGCTCGCAGCCTTGCGGCGCTGGAGCAGTCTCCGTTGACCGCTTGCTGTCGTCACAGCCCAGTTCCAAGACTCAATTCAAGATAAGAGGTCATCGATGCCAGAGACCAACGCAAAAATCCTAGCGGTGTTTTACTCTCGTGACGGCTCCGTCGAAGCGCTTGCTAAGGCCGTCAGTGAAGGAGCCCGTGAGGCTGGGGCCGAAGTCCGCCTCCGCAGGGTTCCTGACATCGTTCCTCCGGAAGTGATGGCGAAAGTTCCCGGGTGGGAGGAGCGCAGCAAGAGGATGCTCGCTGAGTACGGAGCTCCAACACCAGCCGACGCAGAGTGGGCGGATGGAATCATATTTGGTACCCCGACGCGTTTTGGTAACACGTCGGCGGAGTTGAAAGCATTCATCGACAGCCTGGGAGGTCTGTGGTTTCAAGGTAAGCTGAACGGAAAAGCGGCGGGTGCCTTTACTTCCACAGCGGGACCGCATGGCGGAAATGAGGCGACACTGGTCTCGTTATATATCCCCATGGCACACCTGGGATTCATCATCGTGCCGAACGGCTACACTCACGAAAAGCTTGTTCAGGGCCACGGGACGCCATACGGGTCGTCATCGATTTCCGGACAGAACAGCGCCCCGCCAACCAAGGACGAACTTGAGGTTGCGAAGCATCAGGGCGCGCGTGTCACGCAGGTGGCGGCAGCTCTAAAAGCCGCACGGTAATGCGGGTGCTAGCGCGCATCTACCAGCCAAATTGAGAATGCAGTGGCTCCTAAGGCGACCCAATAGACGCTGTGGCCTCGCGGATATTCTTCGATGTTGCCGTACCCCGTAGGAAAGTGACTCGCTCGACGTGTATAGCGGCCAAAGCTTGGTTTGTCGCAAAACCGGTAAAGTCCCCGCGCCAAAATCAACTTCGACGATTGCTGCCATAACGACGCCGGCCTCGCGACGGCCCGAGTAAACTGTTCGGTGTTCGCCCTAACAGTGCTCGGACCGAAGGAGGCCGAGATGAGGAGTATAGGATGTGACTTACACGCTCGCCAGCAAACGGTGGCGATGCTGGACACCGAAACGGGGGAAGTAGTGAGCCTGACTCTGAAGCACGAAGGCAACAACGTGCGGGAGTTTTATTCCTCGCTTCCACGCCCGGTGCGTGTGGGCATCGAAGCCACGGGATCGATGCAGTGGTTTGTGAATCTCATGGAAGAGTTGGGAATCGAATGTGGGTTGGTCATCCGGCAGAAATTCGGGCCGCCGAGCCCAGGAAGCAGAAACCTGATCGGCGAGATGCGGATTTGATTCTGAAGCTATTGGTAGAAAACCGCTTTCCGGCGATCTGGCTGCCTTCGAAGGAGCTACAGGATCTGCGGTCCTTGTTGCGGCACCGTCATCAGTGGGTGCGCATGCGGACACGGCCGGCGTCGTTAGAGATTCGGCGTTAATCAGTACTTGACATCTACGAGTACTTTGTTCAATAAAGCGTTATGCGCACACGCATCATCGCCGTCTTGGAACTGGTGCTCATCTTCCCCGCTGCGCTCTTTATGACTGCGCTCATGTTGCGCAATCTCCAGCCGCTGCAACACGAACCCGCTCGCAGCGCTCAGCAGCTAGTCATGTGGTATGCAGGCCGGATGTGGACCCTATGGGTTCTTCTGTTAGGTTTACCGTTTATTGTACTTGTCAGCGGCTGCGTCGAATTGCTACGCAGTTGGAACCGCGACATTATTCTTCCGCTCACATCACGAAAATCGCTAGCCATGGGCCGCGCGCACTTGGCTTCCCTTTTCCTTGCCGCGACAACACTTATTGCAGGAGTCATACTGGCGATTGCCGTCTTGCACGTCCTTGCGAACTGAAGGGCTTCGTGGCCCGGTAAATCGGAAACTTGAAAATCGACATGGACGGTTTGCGCGTTTGATAGGCACTTGCGCATCGATGTAGGGATTAATACTTTCATTTTGATTGGGTGATTCAGCGGAACAAGAACGGTGTCCCAGAAAAGGACAAGATTACCTATGCCGACGGCTCCTATAACGAGCGCGAACGAAGGTCAGACGCAACAACTGTAGAAGATAGATACTCTGCGTCAACAAAAAGCCACACATATCAGACGAGCGACCTGCGGGGCAACCTGACTGAAGTGATTCAAAAGCCGGATTCAGACTTTGTCCGCTAGACTTATTCCTTCGACGAGACCGGTCGGCCCACAGGTCAGGTCAATTACGATGCCTCCGGGGAAATACTCGATAGATCACCAATCGAATATCAGGACGACTCATCTGGAAATTGGACCGAGAAAAAAATCATCGTTCGGGACGCGACGAGCGAGCCCATGCAGCCAAAGATAATCGTCACGAGCTTGCGCACACTAAATTACTACTAGTCCGTCGCGATACGCCCGTCGCCTACCGCAAGTTAGCAATCCGATTGGTTCGGGAAGCACGTTGCAAATTGCGTTGCAAGTTCCGCGCCCGAACAAGCGCAGAAGCGCAGGGCCGTGACCAAACTGAACGGATTGAAAACAAACACGATGGGGAATATCAATCAAATTCCTAAACCGTAGGTCGGGAGTTCGAACCTCCCCAGCCCCACCACTTATCTCCAAGAGAATTCAATACGTTACCTACGTCAGGTCTTTCTCGCTCGCTAGCATAATTCCATAATTCGGCGAGGGTCATAAAAATGTGTCATGGCTTTTTGTATTGGATGGTTTTACATCCGCCCGCAAGATCTCGCTACTTCGTGTCGCTGACGGCGATGACGAGAAGGACGACAACCACGGGAACGACCGCCCGGCGGCCCGATGTCCAGCGGCCCGGCGATTATGCCTTTGCGCGTTGAATCATTTTGTCGACATCCTCGTTGGCATTTACGACTTCACATGCGGTTCATCAGCCCGGTTGATCCGATGTGGCTTTCGACCATGAAAGCGATCGAAGCGCGGTTAGTCGAGGATACCCTTGTCCGTCGCTACGAGGCGGAACGCACGCTGGTAGACGGGATTTCCGGCGGAGAGGGTAGCTTCACTGCATGCTCCTTTTGGTACATCGAATGCCTGGCGCGCTCTGGGGACCTGGAAAAGGCTCAACTGTTATTTGAGAAACTCCTGGGATATGCCAACCATCTTGGGCTGTACTCGGAGCAAATTGGTCTAAGCGGGCAACATCTCGGCAACTTTCCTCAGGCATTCACGCATCTGGCGCTGATCAACACCGCAACGTATCTGGACAGGGCCCTTTCCGGCACGGACGACTCAGTGTAGCGCTAGCATTTCGGGAATGGTCCAATCAGGCGAGGACGAAAATACTACACGCTCCAGATCCAACAATCGCCCCAAGTGGCTTTCTTTCTAATGAGTTTCGGTTTGGCAGTTTCTTTGCTCCTGTAGGGATCGAACTGTCCAGGGCCCTCAAGGTCGAAACATGAGAAGAGAACGAGAATATCGCGATCTTGCTTCCGTTTTCCTTCGTCTCGAAATGGCACCTCCGCGGCTAGCGGAGAATTTGGCACAGGGATGCCACAATGCCTCAGACGACAAAGGACACAAAGTCGTTGTCGGAACAATCGTAGATTGCAACCAGATGTTTTTCCTCACGGACGAACTAAGCCCCCACGCGTACGTATTAACCAATATTGCCCGCGTGAAGACCTTCCTCGGAAGGAAAGTTCGGATTACAGGCGCGCTGCAATCGCCGCACGTACTCGCTGTCGAAACGGTTGACGAACTGCACTGAAGGGCGCACGCGACCGCTGCAATCGATCGAATGTGCTGATTGGTTCGCGCCGAGTGAGCTTCAAGAGACTGTCAACCCTCGATGCTGGAGCACTGCTGAGGGCCTGAAGAAATGCTGGCGCGCCCGGCCTTGAACTGGCTCAAATCGAGTTCTTGTAGCGGACCGACAGCGATCATCATCGTCAACTCTACAGCAACGCCTCTCAGATTGCCGATTGTGTTGGTCACACAGTATTCTTTTACAGACGTGCTTGAGCAGGAGAGCTAGAAGTTCGGTATTCGAGCGGTCGTAGACAAAGGCAAACCGGGACGCAACTAAGCGGCGTAAGCGGTGGTTCGGACAATTTCCCGTTCCATTTCGTGTTTTACCCAACAGCTTCCTTCCTGTCCTTCGAAGGGTTCAGCGTGATACCAGTGGTAATGTGCATCACGGCTGTTGAGCGCAGGGTCGAAAATCTTCTCTCGTACCCATCTTTGCCCTGAGACGATTGATGACCCGCAATAATCGCATTGGCTCGCGAAGTAATCGATCACTTTTTCCTCTCCCGGATTGCATCCCTCGAAAAGCTAATTCTGCAATCGCTGTGCCAATGCTATCCGCTACCGCACTCTACGCAATTTGCTGGGTTTGCGAACGATTATCGGCGTCGATGTCGAAAGTAACAGTACGAAGATAGTGCCCAGTCAGTGGCGCCTCAAGAGTTTTTGCTAGACGGAAATTGAAAGAAAGGCAAATAGCGCGTGTAATCTGGATGGGAAGGGTGCCACTGCGTGGTCCACCAACTCGAGGTTAGTAAAGAACGCAACTTCAAGGCGTTGAGAGCCGAGAATCGCGGACAGCTATCTTACAAACGCGCGATCGGCAAAGTTTCGAGCGCAAGCGAAGAACTCTATATACGTGATCTTCTGACGCGATTAAGCCGCGCAAGACGACTTGAAATCTTGACGTTTTGAAGAAAAGCGGAGCCGTGATTTGGACAAATCAGCAAAAATTCTAATCAGCGGCATTTTCGTGGGTGCGTTGATCTACGGTCTCGGAGAAATGAACACGTTCCGGCTCGAACGCAAGGTTCAGGAGCTTCAAAGGGCGTGTGTCGCCGAAACGGAAGCAGACGCGAAGAAGCAAGGGACCGTTTCCGCGTTGACGAGCATTTTCTCAGGAAGAGCGACATGTGATCCCGTCGAATTGGCGAAATCTGACGGCTACCCTGGTATTCAAGGACAATTGGCCGCAGCGGAACGCGATGTTTTGCGATGGGCCAACTGGCCCCAAATATCTGGCATCGCAATCTCACTAATGTGCTGTTTTCCTTGGTTGTGGTATTTCTTTCTGCGGCGGATTCCTGAACTTCGCGAAGCCATTCTCGGAAAATAGTCAGACGAAAACCCGTGCTCACGAAAGAATGCCGCCACTGCGGGTTTGCCTTGCGCGGTCAAACGAACGTCCAGCATTTGTTGGGTCCTCTCCGTTGCGTTGGGAGCCCAGCGTGCGCGCGTAGACTCGCGTGAATTCCGCGCCAAAATACAGGATCAACGCGGAGTAGTAGATCCATGCGACAACGACCACCAAAGAGCCGGCGGCTCCGTAAGCGGAAGCCGACACACTCTTTCCGATATAAAACCCAATGACAAACTTTCCGGCAGTAAATAGCAAAGAGGTGAGCGCCGCTCCGATCCAGACATCACTCCAGGCGATCTTAGCGTTAGGCAGAAGCCTAAAGATCATTGCAAATAGCACGGTGATAAAAAGCAGAGAAAGAAGAAAATCAAGGGATTCAAACAAGACCGCAGGAATCGGGAGCATGTCCCCAAGATATTTTGTCACGGCAGCCAGAAGCGCGCTGAACAGCAGCGAAACCAAAAGCAAGAATCCGATGCCGAGCACCATGCCAAAGCTCAGGAAACGTTCCTTGACCAAGCTTAGAATGCCGGCTTTCGCGTCCGGACTTACGTGCCAAATGCAGTTCAGCGCATCTTGGATTTCGCAGAATACCCCGGAAGCACCTAAGAACAACGCGAACACACCGATCATGCTTCCGATCACGCCGTGGGCAGGCTTGTGAGCCGATTGAATCATGGCCTCGATGGCTTTCGCGCCCTCTCGGCCTACGAGCCCCTGGATTTGCCCAGCAATCTCACCTTGCGCGGCTTGCATTCCAAAAGCCAGGCCGGCAATTGCGACCGCAATGATCAGGAGGGGGGCCAGAGAAAAGATGGTGTAATAAGCCAACGCTGCGCCCATCCGCGGCGCTTTGTCCTTGCTCCATTCCAAATAGGCGGTTTTGAGCAGCGCGGAAATCGCCCTCGGCCTACAGAGCAAACGCACTCCAGGCCCAGCTTGGACCTGCAATCTTCGTTCGTTCTCTGACGCAGAAATGGGCCCTTGCCCAGCTTCAACTGAGTGGGTCTCAACGTTGTGAGAACTCGCGGACGGAGAAACCATACACCTCTCCACGCGATATGGGGTCAATATCCTGGCGTTGGCCGGGGATCGTCAGATGCCTAGTCGCCCGAAAAAATTAGCGACAACTTCACAGAATTTCTCGCTTTGCGACGATATAGCTCAAGTGGATTCTCTCCGGTCAACGCGAGGCTGACCATACTAGGGATCATGGATGTCGACGCGGGGTTAGAGGCGATTGTGCTTGCTCTCCCTCTCGGCAGGATTTCGGCCATCTGCGGGCTCGGCGATCTGGTAACTGACCGAGTTACACCGGCTCGGGTGTTTACAGTATTCAGGGGATTGCGGTCATCCCGCCTCGACCTAGACTTGGTGGAACCGGTCGCATATATCTGCATCCGGCTGGAGGCGGCATCCAGTTTGAGGCAAAGATGAATTTCCAACGCCCAGCACGCAGTTTTTGTTTCAGTGGCTTTGCCATGGCATCGATTTGGACCGGCAAGTACTGCGAGCCCTTTACCTATGCGCAGCTGGGTCATTCTGATTCTCGTCGTTTTCGGGTGGCCTTCATACACCCAGTGTCAGCAGACCAGCCAAAGCAACAAAGTTTCCTATGAAGGCCAAAAGGTCACGGAAGTGGAGCTGGTCGCGAACCCGAAGATTTACGTAGACTCTTTGCGGCCATTGGTGCAACTGCGAGCGGGTGAACCGTACTCCGGCTCGAAGGTGGCAGACACGATTTCTGCTCTCGAGGGAACTGGACGATTCAGCAAGGTAGAAGTCGACGTTAAGCCAGACCCTGGCGGGCTGCACGTAACTTTCACTTTAGAGCCGGCGTTGTACTTTGGAATTTTTGACTTCCCGGGAGCTACCAAGGGCTTTTCCTACACCAGGCTCTTGCAAGTTGTCGACATCCCGAACCAAACCCCGTACAAACAGGATCTCGTATCGAAGGCTGAAGACAATCTTCATCAATTTCTTATTTCCGCCGGTTACTTTCAAGCCCAGGTGCGAGCGCAATCCCAGATCGATGAAGCTCACATGCTCGCCAATGTGGTCTTTGACATCGATTTGGAGAAACGGGCGAAGTTGGGAAACGTAGAAATTCAGGGACCAGAACCCGGCGAAGTAGATCGTCTACTGCGTGCGACGCGTACACTCCGAGCGACCGTTACGGGTGAGTCTCTCAAACCTGGCAAGCCGTATACCCCAAAACGAATCGATTCTGGCGTCGAGCGCATGAAGCGGGATCTCGCAAAACAAAATCATCTCGCCAGCAAGGTTCGTCTGGATCACCCTGACTATCACAAAGACAGCAATCGCGTCGATCTTGTTATTGATGTCCGGCCTGGCCCGATCGTCAAGGTAGGTGTCACGGGCGCGAAGCTTTCGCCGCTTCCGTTTCTTCGCGATCGGCAGATGAAGAAACTAATTCCCATATTTTCCGAAGGAGCCGTCGACCCTGACCTGGTGGAAGAGGGACGGCGGAATCTGATCGATTTTTTTCAGAGCAGGGGCTACTTCAATGTGAAAGTGAACACGAATTTCCAAAACGAAGGTTCGAATGTCGAACTGGTCTACAACGTCGAGCGTGGATCCCGTCACAGAGTGGAGACCGTCGATTTCCGGGGCAACCAGCACTTCGACAAGGATGTGCTGAGCCGGCAGGTCACGGTGAAGACTCACCGACTCCTCCTCTCCCGAGGGAAGTTCAGCGACAAGCTGCTCCGTCAAAGTGTGACCGGCATTACCGCGTTCTACAAAAACCTGGGATACGAAAACGTGAAAGTCGACACCGATGTTGTCGATCGTGAGCCGAGAGTTTATGTCACTTTTCAAATCGCCGAGGGCTCGCAAACGCTGGTGGACAACCTTACCATTGAGGGGAATGCCCACATACCCAGCTCGGCTCTCTCGCCGAAAGGAGGCCTCCGGCTCAGGCCGGGCCAGCCATTTTCCCCGAAAGCTCTGGCTGACGACCGCAGTCACATCATGGCCGTGTATTTGGACCGGGGTTTTCTCAATTCCGACTTCGGTTCACGGGTCACACGTCTGCCGAATAATCCGCACAGAGTAGATGTGACCTATACGATTAAGGAGAGACAGCAGGTACAAGTAGACGAAGTGGTTCTTCTCGGCGATAAGAAGACGCGAGCATCGTTAATCAAAAAAACCGCAAACCTCATCCCGGCAGCCCCTCTGAGTCAACGAGCTTTGCTAGCAGGCGAGAGCGGGTTACACGACCTGGGTGTATTTGAATGGGCGAGCGTCGACACTCGCCGTCCGATCACCGATCAAATGAAGGAGGACGTACTCATCAAACTACACGAAGCCGGCAGGAATGAGATTACCTACGGTTTTGGGTTGCAAGTGGCTCGCCGTGGAGGAAATATCCCCTCCGGTACGATCGCCCTTCCTGGGCTGCCGCCCATTACTAGCGGAGCGGCGAATTTCACCGCTGACGAAAAGACGTTTGTGAGTCCTCGGGGCTCGATCACATTCACCCGCTACAACCTTCGTGGCCTAGCCGAATCGGTGTCCGCTTCGATTTTGGTTTCACGACTAGATCAACGCGCTCTTGCGACGTACAGCCAGCCGCATTTCAGGGCATCAAGCTGGAGTTCACTGTTTAGTGCATCGATTGAGCGCACAACCGAGAATCCCACCTTCGAGGCGCGTCTGGCGGAAGGCTCATGGCAACTCGAGAAACCGCTCAACAAAGATAAAACACGAAGAATTCAGCTCCGCTATCGCTTCGGCCAAACGATTCTGTCCGATTTGTTAATTCCTGGATTGGTGTTGCCGCAGGACCAGAGAGTCCGCCTTTCGACACTTTCCGCCACCTGGATTCGCGACACCCGTGACAAGCCACTGGACGCTAGCCGCGGTTTCTACCAGACTCTGGACCTGGGAATCACCCCAAAGGCCCTGGGCTCGAGCGCCAACTTCGTACGCTTCCTGGGTCAGAGTTCCTACTATAAGCCGTTCGGCCCGACAGTCTGGGCAAACAGAATTACGTTGGGGCTGGCCAAAGCCTTCGGCAACAGCTTCGTGCCTACCAGTGAAAGCTTCTTCTCCGGAGGTGAAACCACTCTTCGCGGTTTTCCTATCAACGGCGCCGGGCCTCAACGCGCGGTACCCGCGTGCAGCAACCCCGCTGACCCGTCCACTTGCGTAAACCTCTTGGTACCGACTGGAGGCCGTCAGCTGTTCATCTTCAATTCGGAATTGCGTTTTCCTTTGGGCATCAAAGAGGGGTTGGGCGCTGCGGTTTTCTACGACGGTGGCAACGTCTACCGCGCAATCAACATTAGCCATTTCCTTCAAGACTACACGAACACGATAGGTGTGGGGCTCCGGTATAAGACCCCCGTGGGCCCTATTCGGTTTGACATCGGACGAAACCTGAACCCTGTCACGGGAGTGAAAGCTACCCAGTTCTACATCACCCTGGGACAGGCTTTTTGAGATCCATATAAGGTGCCGCTATGGCATGGAAACGAAAACTCGGTTGGATAGCAGTGGTTCTCGCGACGAGTATCGCGGTCCTCGGCGTGGCTGGGTACCTGATCGTTAACAGCGCGAGATTCCATGCATACTTACACGCTCAAATTGAGAAGCAAGCAAGTGAGGCTACTGGAGCAGAAGTGCGAGTTCAGAATTTTGCACTCCATTTCTCACGGCTCGCCGCCGACGCCTACGGAATTACAGTTCGCGGCAATCAGCCGGCATCCGCGCGTCCGCTCGTCCAAGCCGACCAACTCAGGATTCGTCTAAGAATCGTTTCCCTACTACGCAAGAAGGTTGATCTAAGCGAGATCGTCCTCCGTCACCCAGTGGTGAATCTGCAGGTCAGGAAGGATGGGACCACGAATCTTCCGACCACTCCGAAATCGAACAGCAATAGCTCGACGAATCCGTTCGATCTGGGAATCCAACACGTACTGCTGGAAGACGGCGAGATTTATTACAACGACGTGAAAACTCCGTTGCAGGCGGAGCTGCAAGACCTACAAGTCGAAATCAAAGCTCAGGCCGTTGGAAAAAGTTACGATGGCAAGGTTTCCTATCGAAATGGAAGCATTTTGTACGGAGATACGAAACCGCTTCCTCACGACCTGACTGCCAGTTTCAATGCGACTCCTTCAGAATTCACGCTGAAGCCTCTCCTTCTCACGGTGGCTTCCTCCACGATGGAATTGCAAGGCCAAGTACAGAACTACTCTCAACCGTCGGCCAGCGGGTCTTACAGGATTACGATTCACCCGCAGGATGCGAGGCCGGCACTCAGGAATGCTTCCATCCCAACTGGTGAAGTCACGTTTACGGGTTCCATACACTATCAACAGCAGAACAATGTGCCACCGATACGCGCTCTGGATTTGGATGGACGGTTGAATGGCCGCGAATTGACGGTCAGTACGGCCGATGTTAATGCGGTCGTTCGCAATATTCGCGGGGAGTTCAAGCTGGCCAACGGAAACCTCGATGTGCATGGAGTGGAAGCCGACCTCCTGGGCGGACATGTGACGGCGTCGGCAACAATGCAGAATGTTGATGGCAACTCGACTGCCACGCTTCATGCATCGGTGAACGCGATTTCATTGAGTGCGGGCAATGCAGCGTTGCGAACAGCGCCTCTCGATGCGATGCCGATCGATGGGCAGATTAGCGGAGCGGCTGATGCCGCCTGGACCGGCAGTATCAAAAATATTCAGGCGCGTTCGGACATTACTCTGAACGCTGCTCTCGCCGGCAGCCGCGCTGGGTCTACACGTGTTCCCGTCGATGGTGAAGCCCACGTGAACTATGATGGTCGATCCGCAACGGCTACACTGACCAATACATTCATGCATACTCCGCAGACGCGTGTAGAAATAAGCGGAACTGCGGGCAACAAGAAAATAAATCTCAAAGTACGAGCGCACGCGGCAGACCTGACAGAAATAGATGGTCTCGTTGCCGCATTACAGAAGGCTGGAGAAGAACGATCTGCAAGCACTGCGTCTCCGCGTTCCATAAATCTCGCCGGTGCCGCTGATTTGCAACTACTCGTCGAGGGCCCTGTAAATGACCCGCGTATCGGAGGCCAGCTGGGTGGCCGAAGCCTTCAAGTGGACAATACGCAATGGCGTAGCTTGGATTTGAGACTACAAGCGAGCAAATCCGGCATCTCGATCCAGAATGGCTCTCTTGTAAATGCGCAACAGGGCTCGATCAATTTTGCGCTAAGCTCCGGTCTCGCAAACTGGCGCTACCTGCCGTCGAGCCCGCTGACAGTGGAGGTGAGTTCGCGAGATCTTTCGATCAGTCAGCTCCTGCAGCTCGCGAGGCTTGACTATCCCATTTCCGGCAATCTTGCCGTCGATCTCTCGGTGCATGGCTCTCAATTGAATCCGATAGGTAAAGGATCAGTTCGGCTGACGAGAGCCAACGTGTATGGACAGTCGTTGCAGCAATTAGCGATTCAGTCCGAAGGAAACGGCGATGTACTTACCTCATCGCTAGACATAAGTTTGCCTGCGGGCTCCGGGAAAGCCAATCTCGTTCTCTATCCGAAACGCAAAGCCTACGAAGTTCAACTCAACCTTCCGGGCGTCAACCTGGCGCAGCTGAAAGCAGTACAAGATAAAAACCTTGGAGTGGCAGGGGTATTAACCGCGAATGCAAACGGACGCGGAACGATAGACGATCCACAATTGGCACTCACGGTTCAAATTCCTCAGCTCAAGGTGCGCGACGCGACTATTTCGGGTATTAAGGCAAACATCAACGTCGCTAATCGCCAAGCGCATTTGGACCTGGATTCGGAAATTCTGCAAACGTCCATGCAGGCCCGCGCGACCATGAATATCAGCGACGGGCACTACACTCGCGCAACCCTTGATACGAAAGGAATGCCGATCGAGGGCCTTCTTGCACTGCGCGGGCCCGCCAAGACCAACGGGCCCCGCGGTATCGTGGAAATGCATGCTACCGCCGAAGGCCCACTAGACGACAAGAACCGGATGCAAGCGGAGGTAATCATTCCAACTCTGAAATCCGAATACCAGGGTTTGCAGATCGGGAATGCGCAACCCATTCGCGTCCGTTACGCCAATTCAGTCATTGCGCTCGACCCAGCGGAATTTACTGGAACCGACACAACCTTACGGCTGCAAGGTCAGCTTCCGTTGCAAGGTACTGCACCCATGACGCTGTCCACTGTGGGTACGGTGGATATGCAGCTCGTGCGTTTCTTCCAGCGTGATCTTCAGAGTTCAGGGAAACTGCAGATCGATGTTCGCGCGGCCGGTCCAACGGATCATCCAACTGTCCAGGGGCAGCTGCGCTTAGAGAACGTCTCCATGATGTCCGCCGATGCACCGGTGGGACTCCAGAACTTGAGTGGGGTTCTTCACGTGAGCAACGACCAAATCACGATCACCCAACTTGCGGGAGAGTCCGGAGGCGGGCAAATTTCCGCGCGAGGGACGATCGTGTATCGGCCACAGCTTCAAATGAACGTCGCTCTTCAAGCCAGGAACGTTCGCGTCCGCTACCAAGATGCGATTAGGACCGTTCTGGGAGGCGATCTGAATTTGGTGGGTACAACCCAGGCGGCGAATCTGAATGGCCGGGTACTCATTGACAGCTTAAGTTTCACTCAGAATTTCGATTTGGCAACATTCGCGGGGCAAGTTCAATCGAGCCCGGAATCCGCGCCCAGCGAAGGCATGGCTAACAAGGTCAAGCTGGATATCGCGGTGCAAACGGCTCGCGATCTTAACCTTACGAGCAGCGCCGTGAGCCTCCAGGGACAAGCAAATCTGCACGTGGTCGGCAGCGCCGCAGATCCGGTGATCCTCGGAAGAACGGAGTTTACGGCTGGCGATATATTCCTGATGAACAAGCGCTACCAAATTGACCGCGGCGTCATCGAGTTCTCGAATCCAAACCGCACTGAACCCGTGCTCAATTTACTGCTCACGGCCACGATAAACCAATACAACCTGAGCCTGACGTTTCGCGGACCGCTCGACAAAATGCAAACCAGCTACGTCTCCGATCCTCCTCTCCCAACGGCTGACATCATCAATCTCATTGCGCGAGGCCAAACCACCCAACAGGCCGCAGCTTCGCCATCGAACTTTGGAGCAAGTTCGCTTCTGGCGCAAGGTGCAGCAAGTCAGGTCAGCGGTGGAGTCCAAAAGCTCGCCGGTCTCTCGAGCTTGTCGATCGACCCGACGTTAGGCGGCAACAACTCCGATCCTGGCGCCCGCATCGCGATGCAAAAGCGCGTCACCAACAACTTCTTGTTCACTTTCGCGACCAACGTTACCTCCACACAGCGAGAGCTCATACAGGGGGAATACCAGCTCACTAAGCGTTGGTCCACCAGCGTGACTCGAGACGAAAACGGCGGATTTGCGGTCGACGGCAAGTTCCACAAACGGTATTAATCGCAACCGTTGCACTCGTCTTCTGAGCTGGGGGCGTTTGCTCCGCTCGGCATGGGCTCGCCCATAAGCATTTCATATGTCGTTCCACCCGGGTGGCTATTTCGGCTTTGCGTACTCGGCTTTTGCGGCGATGAGGATGGGGATGTCAGGCTCGGCGTCTTTCCAGAGCGTGAGGAAATCTTGATAGGCAGCCTTGGCCTTGACGCTGTCGCCTTGCAGGACATAAGGGATACAAGGCATGCGAGAATGCCGTACGAAAATGGGTTTTTAAACCTTATCTCGTGCTCGATAAGCCTGTTAGGTAGAACAAGAAGTGAAGGTCAGCAACAATTAGAAACTTAGTAGCCGACTAGAATGCGCGTTCTAACAATTCCGGAAGCAGCCGTAGACAAAAACAACGGGCCGACACTCTTTCCGCGTGAATGCAATCGACCTGCATGTTGGCCGAAGAACTATGGCGCATGGCTGATATCCGGCATGCGCCTACGAATACCTGGCCATCATCGAGTTGCTTGGAGACTTTCCATCTTACATGGGTTGCTTCTGCCAGTTGCACGCTAGAGACTTCTGCTCCCATTCTGAATCTTCTGCCTAGCCGTCTACCTCTCTTGTCTTGCGGGAACAAACCTGGCCGAGTATCGGTCTAATCAGAACGGAGGTCCGATGGTGCAATCGTTCCGAACGACCTGGAATGCGAATCGGCATTGGGTGGCTGCAGGATTTCTCACTTCCACTAGTCTTTTCCTGCTGTTGATGTTCTTGAGTTGGCGCAGCGAGCTTCGCGGTATTGCCTCTCAGCATGCGACTGGGCTGTCGGCCATCGCCCCGAGCCCTCAGTCGCGGTTGTTAAAGAGCATTCTGCCGCTCTCTCGCTCTAAGCAGCAAGCACCAGTGGGCATGGACCGGGTCGGTGGCACGCTCGGCGGCGTGCCGGGGAGCGCTCTGCGTGCGGCGAGGGAAGGCGAGATATCATCGGCGCACGACACTGACGCGGGCGACGCAGACCGGCAAGTCATCCGCTCCGGCACGCTCGAAATCATCGCCACCGACCCTTTGCACGCGGCTGAGCAGTTGCGCAACCTCGCTACACATCTTTCTGGCTTCGTTGTGAATTCACAAGTAACCGGCAGCGACGAACAGACCCGGTCTGCCCAGGTCTCCATTCGCATTCCGGCCGAACACTTTGACGAAGCGCGTGCTCAGGTGCGGGAGTTAGCCATTTCGGTCGAGCAGGACACCATTGAGGCGCGGGATGTAACCCGCGAGTATGTAGACCAGAATGCTGCTTTGCGTAATTGTCGGGCCGAGGAAGCGCAGTATTTGACGATTCTGAAACGCGCAACGGCAGCTAAAGACGTTTTGGAAATCAGCTCCAAACTTGCAGAGGTAAGGGGTCGCATTGAAGAACTGGAAGCCAACTTGCGGTTCCAGCGTGGCCAGGTCGAAATGTCTCTGCTGACTACAAACATCACCGCGACGGCTGAGGCACGGGTGTTCGGCTTCCGCTGGCGGCCGCTCTACAAAGCCAAGCTGTCATTGCGCGGTGCGCTTTCCGGCATGGCCGACTATGGTGACTCCATGGTGGAACTTTTTCTCAATCTTCCCGTGATAGCTATTTGGACCGTTACCGTCCTAGCGCTGCTAAAGGTCGGCTGGGTCTTGCTCCGGCGTATCGTCCTGCTCTTCTTTCCGGGACTAGCCAAGTGGTTGCGTCGTCTTGCGCAGCCGCAAGCGACCTAGTTTGGCGGTGCCCCGGTTATGTCAGGCATTGTTCGGTGTTCGTCGATTGAAAATGCGGCGGTCGGAAGTGTGAGGCCCTTGCCAACAAACACGACGAATCTAGCTTTGTCACCAATCGCAAAAATATCTCTCGCGGCAGTAGCCTCTTCGCCGGCCGAGATGCTTTGACCCGGCCAGAGTGGTTTCGTGATGACATGCGTTTCTACCATGCCCAGCGGGTAGGGAACGCAGAATGCGTCGCCAAACTGCTTTCTGCGCTACGATTCTCGCCTCTGATGAATTAACAGGCTAGCGCTTCACGAAGATAACGCAATAGTCGTGCGCCGACCAATCGTCGATAACCTTCTCTAACTGCAGTCCCGCGGTTGTCAGCTCTTCGACCATGACCTTTTCCGGAATGCCGTGCCCACCCCGATTCTTCGGGACTCCTTCTACGGGCGTCGAATTGGGGCTCGGCGGGAAATCGATGATTGCCAGATAAGCGCCGGGCTTTAGCGAGCGCACCAAGTTTCTATCAAACTCCTGCGGTCGTGTAAGATGGTGATATACGTGGCGCAGAAAAATCGTGTCGCAGCAATTCGATGGAAGCTTTGTGTCATCCGCCGTTCCCTCCACTACAACAATGTTTTCGAGCTTGCGTTTCGCAGCGTCCGCTTTGAGACTGTTCAATTTCCCCGTATCAATTTCAGTTGCATAGACACGGCCCGACGGCCCTACCCTTTCGGCGGCCACGAAGCTGTACATTCCCTCACCTGCGCCGATGTCCGCCACAACGGTCCCAGCCTTCCATTGGGTCAACTCCGCCAGGCGAGTGACCTCTTGGCGTTCGTCGCCGTTTATTGCAAGAGCAACATGTCCTAGCGACCAGAGCAAGGTGACCACAATCGCGGCGATTGTGCATCGAGGTCTTTTGCGATTCATGGTTGCCCCTCCCGTTGCCTCAGGCCTTGATGTGCTCGATTCTCCTGCGAATCCGACAAGGCCGTTCTTTCTAGATTAGACGCCGCCGCGCGGCCTTTGTGAGGCCTCTAGGGCGGCATGTTATACCCGATGACTCAATTGAACGTTAGTAATGCAATTTGGTTCGGAAAACGTGTTGCAAATTGCGTTGCAAGTTCCGCATCCACCGCAACCACAGGCGGCTACGTTCGAACGGCTTTATCGACGCGCGCAGAGCACCGTGCCCGCCTTCACTTACTCGTGAAACCGCGCCTCCGATAAAGCTCTAACATCTATCGAGCGAGAGAAACATCGTTCGACGTATTTCTTGGCCAAGCGGCGTATCCACGTCTTGTCTGAATGAAGCAATGAAGCGGCCTCACGTGAGAATGCGAACTAAACCGTAGGTCGGGAGTTCGAACCTCCCCGGCTCCACCATTGTTCTCAAATTCACGTTCGAACTGAAGACCGGCCTTTACCTAAGAGATTGGTTTCGGCTTGCAGCCGGATGGCTCGAATTGTAGCAAGCAGTCTGCTTCGCCATACCGCCATCTCGGCGGGGCCGCAACTATCGACGCGGCTGGCGAAGCAAAGGTCACCGCATGGGGCAAGCTGTTGACGTACACCGCCTGCACTTCGCTTTCACCGTCACCTTCCACTACATCTTCCCGCAATTGACGATGGGTTTGGCTCTGCTGCTGGTGTATCTGAAGACCAAGGCGCTCTGTACCGGTGACGATCACTACGATCGCGCCGCACGATTCTGGGCAAAAATCTTCGGCATCAATTTTGCCATGGGCGTGGCGACGGGAATTCCCATGGAATTTCAGTTCGGCACCAACTGGGCGGAATTCTCGAAATCCGCCGGTGGGGTGGTCGGACAAACGCTGGCCATGGAAGGCGTGTTTTCGTTTTTCCTGGAGTCGAGCTTCCTGGGCCTATTCCTTTTTGGTGAGAAAAGACTGGGCCGAATCGGGCACTGGTGGTCGGCATTCCTGGTGTGGCTCGGTTCCTGGCTTAGCGGGTATTTCATCGTCGCCACAGACGCTTGGATGCAGCATCCTGTCGCTTACCGTGTGGGTGCAAATGGCCGCATCGAACTGGGAAGTTTCTGGGGGCTGTTGCTGAACAAATGGGCGCTCTGGCAATACGCGCACACCATGCTCGGCGCGGTACAAACCGGCTGCTTCGTCATGGCTGCAGTTGGCGCTTTCTACCTGCTCACCCATCGTGATGAAGAGTACGGACGCATATTTGTGAGAGCCGGTGTGCTGGTTGGCGTTTTCGCTGCGTTGCTGCAGCTTTATCCGACCGGCGACGCGCAAGGCAAAATGATCGCCAACAATCAACCCGTTACGCTGGCTGCAATGGAAGGACTTTTCGAGTCGCGACCAGGTGCTCCGCTGGCAATTCTGGGCCAGCCGGACGTCGAGCGGCGCAAACTCGATAATCCTCTCGAAGTCCCGCGCATGCTCAGTTTCCTGACCTATCAAAATTGGTCGGCGAATATCAGGGGACTCAGCGATTTCCCCACGGACCAGTGGCCCGATCGCATCGAGATTCTCTACTACAGCTATCACATCATGGTCGGCCTGGGTACGATCTTCATCGCCGTGATGGGCCTGGCGGTTCTACAGCTGTGGCGCAAAAAACTTTTCTCATCGCGCTGGATGCTTTGGCTACTGATGCTTAGCGTGCCCTTGCCCTATATCGCCAACACCGCGGGCTGGATTACGGCGGAAATCGGCCGCCAACCGTGGTTGATTTACGGGCTGATGCGCACAACGCAAGGAGCTTCTCCCCGCGTGAATGCGGGAAATGTTTGGTTCACTTTGATTGGTTTCATGGGTATGTATTCGGTGCTCGCAATTCTCTGGCTCTTTCTTTGCTGGCGCGAAGTCGAACTTGGTCCGGAACACACCGGCCATTTGCCGGAACCGGTTCCGGCCGATGCGGACGATTAGTTAAAGACATGGGAACAGTCTGGTTCTGGCTCGTGGCATTGATGATTGCGGTGTACGTCCTGCTCGACGGATTCGATCTCGGGGCCGGGGCCGTGCACCTCTTCGTCGCAAAAACGGACCAAGAACGAAAACAGGTACTCGCCAGCATTGGATCTGTCTGGAATGGCAATGAAGTCTGGCTGCTGGCAACGGGCGGCACCTTATACTTTTCGTTTCCCGCACTTTACGCCAGCGGCTTTTCTGGTTTTTACCTTCCTCTAATGATCGTGCTTTGGCTGCTCATCTTGCGTGGGATCTCGATCGAATTCCGCGACCACATCCGGAGCGCCGTATGGGACCCGTTTTGGGACTTTCTTTTCTGTGTGTCCAGCTTCTTGCTTTGTGTTTTTCTCGGGGCCGCGCTTGGCAATGTCGTCCGCGGCGTGCCTCTAGACGCCTCCGGGTATTTCTTTGAACCGCTGTGGACGAATTTTCAGTTGGGAGAGCGTATCGGGATTCTAGACTGGTACACGATTCTCGTAGGGTTGCTTGCGCTGGCCGCCATGGTGGTCCACGGCACATTGTGGGTGGTGCTGAAAACTGACGGAGCCGTACGTTACCGCTCTCTGCGTATCGCGCGGCTGAACTGGTGGGCGGTCGTTGTGTTGACAGTCGCAGTGACCATTGCCAGCTTCCGCGTTCAGCCGGCAATTGCGGCTCATTTCCGGACTGCGCCCTGGGGCTACGCCTTCCCGATCGTGGCGCTCGTCGGACTGGCGGGTGTGCGTTGGGCCATGGCCCGCGCCGATGAATGGAAGAGCTTTGTGGCATCCGGAAGCTATCTGGCGGGAATGCTTCTCAGCGTGGTATTCGGCCTTTTCCCGATGGTCCTTCCCGCGCGTAATTCTGCGTATTCCTTGACCATTGAAAACACCAAGGCAGCCGGCTACGGCCTTAAAGTTGGCTTGATTTGGTGGGTCGTTGGAGTGATTTTGGTCACCGGTTATTTCATTTATGTGTATCGATCGTCTTCGGGAAAAGTGGCGTTGCCGCGGCACGACTCCGAGTAAACAGTCGATCCGGATCGGACGTCTTTTCGGCCCGGCGACACTCCACGTGGCGAGTCCGATACAGTAGTACCGTAGACGCATTGACCCCATGAAAATTTGCCCGGTAGCTTCTAAGCAGGCGTAGGGGTGTAGCTTGCCGCTTGTGGCCCGCTGTAGTGTGGCCAATTGTCCGTGTGGCTTGGGAAGCTACCGGAAAGCGCGAACTCCTTCCCGCGATTGCAAATGATGCCGACCATCACCAAAGTAGGCCGTTACGAAATTTCCGGTGAACTGGGCCGTGGCGCCATGGGTGTGGTCTATCACGCCACCGACCCGGTCATTGGCCGCGCCGTCGCGGTGAAAACCCTACTGCTATCCGAGGAAGGAACCGGCCTGACTCGCGCCGAGCTGCTGGCGAAATTCCAGACCGAAGCTCGCGCCGCTGGGCTTCTCACACATCCCAATATCGTGGTTATTTTCGATGCTGGCGAAGAACAAGGTCTCTTCTTCATCACCATGGAGTTAGTTGAGGGCAAGAGCCTGCAAAATCTGCTGGACGCAGGTCAGATGTTTCCATTCCCGCGGGTGCTCCGCATCATGGAGCAAACCTGCAGCGCTTTGCAATTCGCCCACGATCGCAACATCGTTCATCGCGACATCAAGCCTGCCAACCTGATGTTGACGCCGGACCACACCGTGAAAGTTACGGACTTCGGTACCGCGAAAATCCTGCAATTCGGCACGGTTCAGCAAACTGCGCATGTCGTGGGCACTCCAAGCTATATGTCGCCCGAGCAGATCAAGGGAAAAGTAGTGGACGGACGCAGCGACATTTTTTCCCTGGGCGTTGTGCTCTACGAAATGGTTACCGGCGAAAAACCGTTCCCCGGCCAGAACATCACTACCGTCATTTACAAAATTGTGAATGAAGAGCCGACGGCTCCGCGTGATATCGATTCCTCCATTCATCCCGGCCTGAACGACATCATCATGAAGTCGCTGGCCAAAGAGCCCGAGGCGCGTTACCAGAGTTGCCGTGAACTGTTCGAGGACTTGCGCAACTATCGGTCTCTGCCTGCCCTATCGAACCCCAACGCCACCCTGGTCGCAGTTGGCGGGCCGCAAAATAATCACTCCCAGAGCGTCTATTCGGACAGTTCTCAACCCGCTCTGACATCGCGCGCGCTCGCTTCCCGCGCGGCCAGTCCTTCAGAGACTCCCCTGATTCGCCGCACCGGGACCATTGCACCTCGGCCTGAGCCGAAAAAAAACAGCGTATTCGCGACCGTGCTGGCCGCAATTTTGCTCTTAGCAGTGATCGTATTCGGGGCACAAAAAATTCGCCCAGTTTTTCAGGCTGCCCGCCAGCAGAATCATAGCCCCGAAGCGAGCTCCGAACCGCCCAATCAAACGACCGTTCTCGGCACTACCGACGCGAATCCGATAGCAGGCACGACCACCGAATCCGCGTCGCCCACAAATGTTCCGGTCGACGTGCCGCCGGCGCCTAAGCCGGCTCCATCGTCATCAGCGAAGACCGCCCAACCAGCAGCGCTGCGTCCGACAACGATTTCTCCCAACACTCTTTCGCCCGCCGCCGCCGAATACAAAAATCAAATTCTGCAAATTGCCGGTGAAAGACAGCTTCGCGACCGGCTCTCCATTAAAGGTTCGGGAACCACCCTGATGCTCTCGGGCAAACTGCGGCCTGCTGAGCACAGCGAACTGCTTAAGTTTTTGCGAAATACGCCCTCTGCGATCCAAGTCATTGATGACATCCAGTACGACGATACCGTCAATTCCGCATCAGGCGAAGACTCGTCAAAGAATCAGCCGATTCAGCTGCAGTCTCTTGCACCAGGCTTGTTGCTCACGTCAGAGCCGGCAGGAGCCGATGTCTTCATCAACGGAGACAAGCAAGCGAGCCAAACTCCCCTGTCCCTGCCGCTGAAACCAGGTAAGTACAATGTCGTTCTGCGACTCTCAGGTTATGAAGCCTACTCAGGCTCAGTGCAGGTTCGCGACGACGGTCAAGCAAGAGTCGAAGCCACCCTTCATCCGAAGAACGGTCGCGTGGCCTGGGCACAAGTTGAATCAACTCCAGCGGGCGCCGAAATTTGGGTGGATGGTGTTTCCACCGGTCAAAGAACACCCGCACGAGTGGAGATCAGCTCTGGCATTCACAACATCGCATTGAAATTAGATGGCTATAGAGCTTCACGCAGTGCTGTCCAGGCAAGCGAAGGCGGCACCGTCAGCATCGCTCCCAGTTTGCAGCAAATCAGGTAGCAGCTACCCCGCTACGTAACAATTTCACCCGCACTTCGAATATTAGTTTTAGTACTATAATGTAGCAAGCTCATTTTATTGCACTTACGCCGCTGTCTCTGGGCCCTCGACGTGCGCTACTTCTTCGGGGGTTTCTGTTCCCCAGTCAACGAGCGGTCTCAAGGTGGCTCGCAAACGAACCAACGAAACCTGACGGAATGAGCGCTGAATGAGTTTCTTTCAAAATCGCAAGCTATTTGAGCCCGAGCAGCGGTCTGCTGCGCCCAGGGTGGACGACAAGAGAACCTCGCCGGTACCGACTCCCGGACTTGCGCTTGCCACCCCGTCCGAACGTGCAACGGGAATCCACGAAGTTCATCAGGCGTTACGAGATTTTCAAATTCTGCTTCACACTCGCCGTTTGTATCACCACACCCACCCAAAAAATCTGGAAAGCCTCGAAGCCACTTCCGGTTCTTTGCAGCAGCTCGTTCAGAAAATGGGCGGACTGGAAATCCGCGTAGAGCGCGACGCTCTGGTAGTACCCAAGCTGAGCGAAGCGCCGCTTCCAGACCCCAAAGGCGAACTAAAGCACCTTGCCGCCGATTTTCAGCTTGCCGGGATCCAAACGTTAGTCGTGTTCCGGCAATTTCATGTAGGCGAACTCGACACGCTGACACAACTCATCCGCGCGGCATTGCTAAAATCAAAGGAGCCGCTTCCGAAGAAACGCAGTTCCTGGTGGAGCGCAAAGCTGCTGGAATACGGTGTAGAAGGCATCCTGGTGAACGCCCAAACGGATCGTAAAGTGGACACAGTACTGTCCAGTCTCATTGCAGCGCTGGTTGCGTTCGGCGGAAATTCCGCGAACGAAGACGCTGACGCTCCCATTACCGCTCCGACCGCGGAAAATCTATGTGAAGTTTTGCGGCTGATTGCGCGGCTGACGCCTCCGCTCGAAAGCGCACGAGGTCTTTCTCCGGAAGAAGCCGCACGCGCAATCCACGGCGCACTCGCGGAATCCCGGCGTGAAACCGTTCATCTGCTGCTCAACACGATTACTCAGCACAGCCCGCAGGATACGGAAAAACCACAGCCGTACCTGGTGCGGCTCTCGGAGCGCATCATCCTGGAATCGCTCAGCGCCGAACTGACCCAGGGAGCGCTCAATCCGCGCGATTTCGGCAAGAATCTTCGTGAACTCGGCAAAGTAATGGTTTCCGCGGGTGGCTATACCGGCCCGCACTCTTCGCAACACTTATCTTCTCTCGCGTCGATTTGGGCGAACGATGTGCACTATGAAAAAATCAGCGAAAAATTCTGGCTCGAACTTCCACCGCGCGAGAAATCCGCGGTTCTTCGCGGACCCGACGTGTGGTGCGTTCCTGTCGGTGCCATTCGCTCCGCGCTGGTTCAGCTTGCCGATGCGGGCGCGGACGCGCCCCGCCGCGAGGCTCGCAACATCCTCCTGAACTACTCACGCCGTCTGGAAACTCCGGATCGCGCGGCGCGCCGCACTGTGGCCGCCGGCTTGAAAGATTTGTCGCCAGTAATCGAATCCCTTTGGCCCAATCAGCTGCCTGAGGAACTGAACCGTTGTGCGCTCAAGGCGCTCGAGCATGAAGCCGTTCCAGAAACTGCCGCTCTGCTTTCGGCCTTTCTGGAAGTGCTGGGACGCATCGCGGTCACCCGCGGCGACTATGCAGGCCTCGAAGGGATTTTGTCCGGGCTGGAAAAGCCGCCGCATGAATCTCAGTTCGAACACATGCATGCATTGGCACATCGGCTGATTGCGCAAGATCGCTTTCTGCTTCTGGTGGACGCTGCTCTGGCTAACCGCGCCCTCGATCCCGCGCTCCCTCGGTTGTTGGTGCGCGATCCCGAAAGACTGCTGGACCGCATGACGTCGTTGATCTCCGATTCTCGAGTCACCGAAATTCTACCTGCCATGGCGCGGCTTCTACGTACCATTGGCGTGCCAGTGCTGAACCTTCTCGAAACTCGCTTGTACGAAGCGCGCCGGCAGCGCGTTAGCGCCGCGATTAAGTTGCTCGCGGTGGCCGATCCGGAAAGATTGCTGCGCGCGTTACCACGGGCTCTGGCCAGTTGGGAATGGAATCTGCAGGATCTGGCGGTCAGCGAAATCTCTCGCCCGGCCAATGCAACTTCGGCACGCTCGGCAGCCTTTATTTTTTCCGCGCTGCTCGGAGATGCGCATCCCTTGGTTGTTCCGATGATGATCGATCACATTGGCCTGGCGCAGGAAGTTTCAGCCGTCCCGCACTTGATGGATATCGCTGCCGGCACCCATGAACAATTTCGCGACCAATACGTTCGCATAAAGGCCATCGAGGCATTGGCTCGTATGCGCATCACCGAGGCTGCGACGCTGTTCCGGCAGCTCTGCGAGAAGCGCGATGGATTGGCTTATGCCGAACCGGCAGGAGTCCGTACCGTGGCTGCCGATGCCTTGGCTCTCCTCGAGAATCGCCCCGCTTCCGCGCAAGTCCGTTCTGCCTACGAGCATACTTCTCAGGCCGGGGCCACCTTTGTCGTTCCCCGCCGCTACGCCCGCGTACCGCTGGAATCGCCGTTGCGCGCTCACATCGAAGGCGGCCAATCATCTATGGCGCGTGTAAAGTCCATAAGTCTCGGCGGAGCTTACCTCGAATCTCTCAATAAATTGAATGTCGGGGACACCATTCAACTGGAAGTTCGCTCTGGCTTGAGGAAGATTCACTTCACCGCAGTGGTTCGGAATGCCGGACCCGACGGCAACGGCGTCGAATTCGTGCACATGAAGAGCGACGATCGCGACAAACTCCGCAAGCTGGTTCAAAAGCATCTATAAGCGTTCAGCGCGGCTCGAATCTGCCCGATTCGCCCGGGAAAATAGAAATTATAGTTCTCATTTTGTGGCGAGCGACCCTTCCCTCGATCTCGCGGATGGGGATCAGCTGCGCAGTGGTTGCTCTCGGCGCGGCGAATCACAGCACGACATTCCGCGCCATCAGCATTTTGACGCTGCTTGTCGCTTGAACAAGATCATCGTGCAAGGATAGTTTTGCATCGCGGTCTGGTTCCTGAATCCTGCGGCTTGGACTTGACTGACAGTATGCTGAGCTTCGTATTCCGGGAAGTTTGCAGTTGCAATGTACGGTAGTATCAAGTAAAAGCCGAGTAGCTAATGATTTATGATTTGGACGTTTTGAGCGGGGCTGTGCCTCGCGACCGCTAGGGGTAGCGGCGCTTCACTAGTCTAAAATTCGGAGGCAGTGATGAAACGCAATCAGCTTGTGTTCGCGTTGTCGATTTTGCTTGTGCTGATTCTCGGAAATCCAGTGCACTCCTCCGCGCAGGGCAACACCGCAACTCTTTCCGGTGCGGTAACCGATCCGCAGGGATTGGGCGTGAAGTCCGCCAAAATAACGCTGGTCAACAAATCCACCGGTGCGGAACGCACAACCTTCGCTGACGAAAATGGACGCTATACATTCGTAAGCCTGACTCCCGGCACTTACAGGATGACGGTGGATGGCGGTTCCGGATTCAGCAGCCTCACCGCCGAAGATATGGTGGTAACCGTTGGCGAAGATGCTAGTTACAATCCGCAGCTGCAACTCCACGGCGTGCAACAAACAGTCACAGTTACCTCTCAAACGGCCGCCGTTGAAACCACCAAATCAGAAGTATCCCAGACCATCGACCAGCGCCGCATCGACAATCTGCCCATCAACGGCCGCAACTACATCAATTTCACGCTTACCAACTCCCAGACCACTCGCGACGTTTCGCCCACCATCGGTCCAGCTCCCAACAGCGGCCTGAATATCGGCGGCGCGCGGGCGCGCTCGAACATGGTCACCGTGGATGGCGCCGACGCCGTGGATAACTCCGTGAACGGCATCCGCTCCACGGTTTCACAAGAAGCCGTGCAAGAATTCCAGATGATTCTCAGCAATTACAACGCGGAATATGGGCGCGCCACCGGCGGCGTCATCAATATCGTGACCAAGAACGGCGGAAACGAATTTCATGGCGATGCGTTTGGCTATTTTCGGAACAAATCATTTCAGGCGCGTAATGCTTTCTCCGGCCAGGTCGATCCCGCAACCGGCGAACTTGAACCGGTGAAGCAAGCCTACACGCGCACACAGTCCGGTCTCACTATTGGTGGCCCAATCAAGAAGGACAAGACATTTTTCTTCGGTTCCTACGAGTACACGCAACGCGAAGAGACCGGATTTTCCAGCATCGGCATCGATAATTTCGGACTCTCGCCGTTCAACTGCGGCGGTTGCGGGCTACAAGGCCTGCTGCTCACATCGGATCAGTCCGCGGCGGTGTCGCAGCTTTTGGGACAAGGCAAGGTCGCGCTTGCCTCGCGATACGCCGTCCTGATGGGCTCCGCCTCCAGCGTTGCGGTGAATGGCCTGGATCCCGGGGCCCTGGTTAATGCCCTCTCTGGCGGCACGATTACCCCAGTAAATCCCGTCGTCACTCCGGCCGGCGTTTTCTTCCAGGAATTCCCCTTTCCTGTTTCCTGCCCGTCCACTCAAACCGTAAATTCAATCGTCTGTTCGGACTTTTCGCTAGGCCACGGAGCTGCCGTAGGGCCAGGCGGTTCGTTCGTCGCTGCCGGCGCCGTGCCTCTGCCTGGGTCTTACGTTCCCCTCGACTCCCTGCGCGGCAATTTCCCCGTCAACGAAAAAACCAGTCTTTGGTCCCTGCGCCTCGACCAGCGCTGGAACCCAACAATCACTCCTTCCTTCGCGTCGGCATCTCTCCCTCCCTGGTCACCGGCATTCAGTCCACCTCCCAGAACCAGGTCCTCGGCCAGAACTCCGGTTCGCGTGTCGGCTTGAATCAGTCCCGCGACTTCAACGTCACCTTCCAGCACGATACTCACCAGTCCTACGACACGTCAACAATTTCCGCTTCCAGTTTGCGCGCCGCGGATTGCACTTCGGCTTTTCCGATCTTCCCGGCGGATCAAATCGGCGTCAACATTCCTGGCGTCGGTTATTTTGGCCGTGAACCCTACTCGCCCGTCGACCGCATCGAGCGCCGCTATCGAGTTCAGCGACAACGCTCGCCATCATCACGGGCAACACACCTTTAAATTCGGCGCGGATGCCAATCTGATCCAACTGCGTTCCAAGAAGCAGCAAATCTTCCAACTCGATTTCGGCGGCGACGTCAATTTTGGCGGCATTCCACGACTTTTGCCCGGCGTCGCCCTGCCCGGCGTCAGCAATCCGCAAGCCTATGGCCTCGGCATCCCCCAAACCTACATTCAAGGCATCGGCTCTTCCAACACCCCTTTGACAATCTTCCTTTCGGGTTCTTCGCTCAGGACACCTGGCGCGCCACCCGCAAGCTCACCGTCAACTACGGCGTCCGTTACGACGTCGAAATCAGTCCGCTGTTTGCGCCCGCCACCGCCATTAACGCCGCCGCCGAAAAAGCAGTTCGGCGTCGTCGAAGGCATTCCGCGCGACTACAACAACGTTGCGCCTCGAATCGGACTCGCCTGGGATCCCAAGGGCGATGGCAAGACCGTCGTCCGCGTGGGCTATGGCCTCTTCTACGACCATCCGCTTCTGGCGATAGCCTTCGACTCCACCACTGCCGACGGTGGCCGCTCCGTCCAGTTGCTTTCCATTGGCGGCACCCCTTCCGCTTGTGGAATCGTCTCGCCGCTGCCCAAGCTCCCGCGGGCTACAACACCTGTGGTGGCAACCTGATACTCCCGGAAACCTCAACGGCTCTTCCATCTTTCAGGGGCCGCACTCAATGCCGCGTTTTCCCCTCGATGTTCTATCTGCCGAATCAGCAGCGCTTCGATGCTCTCAATCCCAAACTCACTATTCGCAAACCAAAACTATTTGACCGCCGGTTTGCCGCTTCCCATTCTTCCCTTCATCCTTCCTGTTACCTCAAATTTCCAATATGGCTACGCGCAACAAGCCAACCTCACCATCGAGCATGTGATTGCCGGCAGCTGGAAGATGAGCGCGGGCTATCAGTGGACGCGCGGAATCCATCTCAATCGCCCCATCGACATCAATCCAACCGACCCCGGTTGCTTCTCACTTCCAACGAAGCCAGCGCCGTCGCAGTGGGACTGGTTACCCCGGGCAGCAACCCGCTGGGCGTCATCGTTCCTTCCACGCCGAACACTACTGCAACTTTGGTCCCGGTCCGTTGTCCACGATCCCAGCGTTTAACACCTCCACCGGCAGCATTGCTTTTGCCACTCCTGCCGGTCAAGCACTGGCTCCTGGCGCCTTGGGTCTCGGATTCACTGGACCGAGGCTGCAGTGCCGCTCCGGTCGGTCTCATCGGCACCCCTGCTTTCTTTAACTTTTTCCGGAAGTCCGGTCCAAACCCGTCTTTCGCCACCGGTGTAGGAGGCGGCTTTGAGTGGCCCCGGTGGTCCTTGCAATGGAGTCCCCCCTAATCTTCTTTTGAGCTGCGGCTTCTCTGTCAATCTCTCGCGCAAGCGGCGGGTTATCCCACGGGTGGTGTGCCGGTGCCCTTCAACAGCATTGATGCCCAGAACTCCGACGCCGCTTCCTGGTACAACGCTCTCACCATCAACGTGGAAAAGAGCTTCTCTCGCCACTTCAACTTGCTCTCCAGCTACACCTGGTCGCACTCCATCGACAACGGCACCGACCTCCAGTCCACTCTCGAGCCTCAGGACAGCCGCTTCGGCTACCTTGAGAAGGCCAACTCCGTCAACGACCAGCGCCATCGCTGGGTCACCAGCGGCGTTTTCCAGACCGCCCCACAAGGGCGGTGACTCGTCTGCACAGCTTCTTGAGCGATTTCACGTTCGCTCCGCTCATCGAGGTCTCCTCCGGCAGGCCGTTCAACGTCATCACCGGCGAGAGATCTTCGCTTGGACCTCGGCTTCCCAAGCGCGGCCACGGTTGTAGCAGCGGCGGCACCACGTCTCCCTTCATTCCTGGCGCCACCTTGCCGCCGCGTGTCTGCCTTGACCAACGCCAAACAGCTTTCGCTGCCCCCTCACCCGCCTTTTGGCTGCTTCGGAACCCTCGGACGCGACGCTTTCATTCGCCCCGGATTCTTCCAGATTCGATCTCCGCGTCTATCCAAGCAATTCAGCTTCGGCGAACGCTTCCGTCTCGATCTGATCGCCGACGCCTTCAACCTTTTCAACCGCACCAACGTCGCCGCGGTGAACCAACTCTGCGATCCCACCGCCGGTGCCACCTGTGTCGCCGGCCAGCCAACCGCTGCCTTCGACGCCCGCCAATTCCAGTTCGCCCTCAAATTGCGCTGGTAGTGCACGAGCTCATTTCTTTAAAAAGGCCTTTCCGTCTTCGGCGGGAGGGCCTGTTTCTCTTGCGCACTTGCCGAAATATTTCATCCGCGTAAAGTAGAAGTACCGTTTCCCGTCATCACGGGGAGAATACATGTCAGGGATTCTTATTGCCGGACTGCTGGTGGTCGCTGCTCTTGTCATCTGGGTGGCGCTGCAGAGTCTGGGAGCACAGAAGAAAAGTGAAGTGATCGAATCGCAGATGAGCGAACTGCGTCACGATCTGCAGTCGGTCGCGACCGCGCAGGCGCAGGCCACGGGACAACTCACCACGCTCGCCAGCACCGTCACACAGCGGCTTGATATGGTCGGCAAATCTCTCACCGACGGAGTGGTGCAATCCGCCGCGATTTCCGCGCAGGGCCAGTCGGCCATGCGCGAAGAACTGAAAAGCACGCAAGGCATGATGGAACGCATCCACAAACAATTGGGGGAATTTCAGGAAGTCAGCCGCGGCCTGAGCAACGCGCAGCAATCGCTCGAATCCGTACTGGGAGGAGCGAAAACGCGTGGCATCCTGGGTGAAGTCACGCTCGAGCGTTTGCTCGAGGATTCCCTGCCGCCCTCGCAGTACACCTCGCAGTACCGTTTCGCCAGCGGCGAATGTGTTGACGCGGCCATCTTTCTTCGCGACAAAAAAATTCTGGCCATCGACTCCAAATTCCCACTCGATGCCTTCCGCCGCATCCAAGTTGACGGCGAAGAAGCTCGCCGCACCTTCGTCACCGCTGTCAAATTGCATACCGACTCCATCGCCAAGAAATACATTCTTCCGGGGGAAAACACCCTGGACCTGGCCTTAATGTTCGTTCCTTCGGAAAGCGTTTATTACGAATTGCTGCAATGCGCGGACAGCAAAGGCCTGCAGCTCGACGCTTACTGCCGAGAAAAGCGCATCGTCGCCGTTTCTCCCAACACGCTCTACGCGCATCTCTGCGTCATCGCCATGGGCTTGCGCGGAATGCAGATCGAGGAAAATGCGCAGCGTCTTGCCGACGGGCTGGCCGGACTGAAAAAACATTTCGCGAATTTTTCCGAAACCTTCGAAAAAATCGGCACTCATCTGAAAAATGTGCAACAAAGTTATCAGGAAGCCGACAAGCGCCTCGACAAGACAGGAACTGCTTTGGAAGGAATGTTCGAACCAGTAGAACCATCGAAGGCGCTGCCCGGAACACAGGAAACTTTACCGCTTACTTCGCTCACCGCCAAAAACGGCGGTCAATAACAAAGCGTGATCAAGTCTTGTGTCGAGCCAGATCCTGCTGCAAATCTAAGTCTTGTTTCGAACTGCCCACGGCGTCAGCCGTATCGAGACCAGAATATTTCCATGCTGTTTTCCGGTCAGCGGAAAACTGGCCACATTTTCCACTCCTCCAGACGAAATCGCTTTCGCTGGATTGCCCCCGGCGAGTTCGGCGATCTCAGGGGCCAGATTGTGCGCCTCCAGCATTACCTTGTCGTGCGTACCTGCGATTCGAACGGTAAGCGTGCGTTTTTGTCCCGGCTGCATGGGCGAAGTATCCGCCTCTAAGGACAATGCCAAAAAAATCAGACGCGCGGTACTTGCGGGTTGCTTATTGCAAACGACGGTTACGTCCGCTGGTCCCGGTTCCAGATTCTCGGGCGGCAGAATCGTCATGGACTCGGACGACGCTGCCAGCACCAGCGCCGCCTCGCCATTCACCTGCACGATATTTTTGTCTGCATCGCCGCAAAAATTGTGCCCCTGCAGTTCGAACCGATCGCTCAGCGAAGCAAAGTGCGGCGCCTGCAGCACTTCCGATGTGCTCGCGTTCGCCGGTGCGGGAAGCACCAGCGTTTGCACGCGGCCCGGCCTGCCCTGAATTGTCGCGAACAGCACTCCCGGCGTCAGCGGCGCAACGTACAATCCGCGTCCCGTCGCATTCGTTGTGACATGGTCACCATTCGAAAAGGCGATGGTCACTCCCGGCGTCAGCCGGCCGTTCATGTCCAGCACCGCCAATGTCGTGCGGTCACCCGAAATCATTTTTCGCGGCAGCAGCAAGATCCGCGCGTTCTTCGCCAGCGGCGCCGGCTGCTCTTCTGCGATCGCACCTGCACTCAATGTGGACGCCACCAGCATCGTCACAATTGAAGTTGTCCGCAGTTTCATCCCTGCCATTGTAGGAGAGAACGACATTGTGAGGAAGCCTGGGGAAAACTGAATTGTGAAACGGCTCAAGCGCGCCGTGGCGTCTCAGATTTCACGCGGCGATTCATACACAATTACCGTTCGTCCGGGCGCTCCCGCCGCCACCCGGCGCATCCGAAAAATAAACGGACGAGGCGCATTGCTCTGCTTCAACTCCTCCAGTCGGAAATACGCATCCCCGATTCGCACCGTTTTTGGCGGAGTCCATTCCGCTTTCGCGCGCGAAGAATGAATCTCCAGGAACGCTTCGCCGCCCTCGAACCGTTCCACCAATTCGTCCGCGACTTCCGGGAAGCGCGCCGCCAACATTTTTTCCTTCACGGTCGAAATAATCGATCGCACCAACTCGCGTGCGTTGGGCGTGTGCAAAGCGTCACCTTCGGTCGGACGTCCCGTGGCTTTGCCAATGCACCAATCCACAAACGCCAGCGGAAGTGTTCCAAAAATCTGCTCAGTAAACGCCGCCGCCAGCAATCTCAGCAAACCTTCGAACACAAAAAAGCCAATCAACCAGGTCAACGGATGGATCAACCACAATGCGAGCGCGGAAAATCCGATGGCTTGGCCGGGGACAGATCTTTCTGGACCGTTGCGCAGCGCCGAATCCAGTGCGTTTCCTGCCCACGTCGGTACCGAGTAGGAATACCACTTCACCAGTGCGAGGAACGCCAGCAGGCTTTCCAGAAACCCACTGAACACAGTAGAGCGTGCCCAAGGAAGTGCTTCCTGTAGCCGCAGCGCTGCCCGCCAGCGGCGGGGCAGTAGTGATAAAATCGCACCTAAAGCCAGTCTCCACATAGAGTTACATCCTGCCAGCAATGCAGAACAATAGTTTCTCCCGGCAGTGGCTCTTTCCGCCACCGTGTTCTCAACTAGTGAGTAATCAGTAGGGCGCACCTCCTTTCGCCCGCAATCTTGCTCTGATAACTTGATTCTGGTGAGCCCGTAGGGGTGCGCGCGGGATTGTCTCCGTCCGCCTCCAGGGGGAGTGTACTTGCAAATCTTGACCGGTGGCGCCACGCACGTGGGCATGGTGCGCACCAATAACGAAGACTGCTACCGCATCGTTGCTCCGCTAAACCTGTATGTACTCGCGGATGGGATGGGCGGCGAGGCCCATGGCGAGGTCGCCAGCGCGCTCGCGGTGGAAACCGTTGTAAAGCACTGCATCGAAGGCCAAGAAAATCCTTCTGCTCCATTGGTCGGCGAACCAAAACCCGCCTTGAATCCCAAGAGCCAGCGGCTTTTGAGCGCGATTCACCTCGCCAACCAAAAGGTATTTCAATCCGCGGGAGAACATCCCGAACAAGAAGGCATGGGCGCAACCTTAACCGCCGCCTGGATTGATGGTATGCATCTCAGCGTCGGGCATGTCGGCGATAGCCGCCTCTATTTGCTCCGCACGGGACAGCTGCAGCAGCTTACCAGCGACCACTCGCTCGTCGCTGAGCAAGTCCGCCGTGGAATTCTCACCGCCAGCGAAGCCGAACAAAGTAATCTGCAAAGCGTTTTGCTCCGCGCTCTTGGAACGCAACCCGAAGTTGAAGTGGATGTCGAACAGGTCCCACTTTTCCCCGGCGATGTTTTGCTGCTCTGCTCCGACGGCCTCACCCGCATGGTCACCGAACCTGAAATCGCTGGAACTCTTCAGGCCGAGCCTGATCCGCAACGCGCCGCCGAAAAGCTCATCGAACACGCCAACGAAGGCGGCGGCATCGACAACGTTTCAGTCATCGTCGTCTCTCTCAAGCCTGAGCCCAAAGGCTGGTTTTCCTGGCTGCGCCGCGGGGCGCAAAAATCTGCAGGCGGAAATGGTTCCGCTGGAGGTCAGTGACATGGCCAAACTATCCCTGATGTTTGAAGAAAAAATGGTCAAAGTGGTTCCCGTCGGCTCGCGCCCAGTGCGCATTGGCCGTTCGCCGGACAACGATCTTGTCGTGGACAATCTCGCGGTGTCCAATGACCACGCCCGCGTGTACTTCGAATCCGGCCGTCTGGTAGTGGAAGATCGCGGCAGCCTTAATGGCACTTTTGTGAACGATCTGCGCGTCGAGCGCGCGACGCTTCACGATGGCGATTCCATTTGGATTGGCAAACACCACATCAAAGTGGACGCTACCGGTGATGCGCCGCTGCCCTATGAATCGGGACGTAAGACCACTGCCGGCTCGATCAACGAGACCATGGTCCTCGATACCAAGGTCCGCCGCGACATGCTTCAGCAAGCCGCTGCCATGGGCGAGCGCACTCAATTCGCCGCCGGACGCATCAAGGTGCCAACCATCATTGTTCTCTCCGGTAGAACCGATTCCAAGGAATACATTCTCACCAACAAACTCACCACCATCGGCAAATCAGCGATGGCCACCATCAAGCTTCGTGGCTGGTTCAAACCGCAGATGGCCGCGCAGATCAACCAGCGCGATGATGGCTACTACATCGGCTCCGGCGATAAAGTTCCCATCGTAAACGGCGTTTCGATTCCCGGGCCAACCAAGCTGGACGACGGCGACCTGGTGGAAGTCTCCGGCGTCCGCTTGAATTTCATCGTTCGCGAATAGTGATGCACAACAAAGCCGCAACTTCGTTGCAACGAAATTCGCGGCGCTGCTTCACAGCCTGCGCGTAAAATTTCATGGCCAACACTTCGCCGAAATGGTCCCAAGGCCGCAGCGGTTTTGGCGTTTACGAACTGCTTTTCTCCTGGTGGCAGCATCGCACGTCGTTCCTGATCAGCCTGGCCATCACCATTTCCGCCCTCGCCCTCTATTATTTGACCTTCTTTGGCGAGAGTCCTACGCCCCTTTTCAATTTTCTGCAGCGGCTGGAATACTCTTCGCTGGATACCCGCTTTCGTTATCGTTCGCCCGGCAGCACACCTGTCGATCCACGCATCGTGATTGTGGACATCGATCAACGTTCGCAGGAAGTCCTTGGCAAATGGCCATTCTCGCGCATCCATTTCGCGCATCTGCTGGACGCTCTGCATGAAGACCATGCCAAAGTTGCGGCCTTCGACGTCACTTTCAGCAAGCCTGATCAGTCTTCCGCGCCGTTGCGCGCGCTGTGGACCGACTTTGAAGCCCGCCAGAAACGCGGCGAATCAATCGATCCCCGCCTGATAGCCGACCTGCAAAAAACCATCGCCATTTACGATGCCGATAAACAATTCGCAAAATCCATTCAAAATTTCGGCACCGTGGTTCTGGGCAACTTCTTTCTTCATACCGAAGCTGACCTTCGCGGCCTCGATGCAAAAACCCTCGATGACTATGCCAACGAAATCGCTTTCTATTCTTTTCCCAGTGTTCGCCCGCTGAATCCAGCCACCGGAAAACAGGACCGCATCGGCCTCATTCAGAAATTTCAGCCGGATCGCTTGCTTCCGCAAGGTACCGAAGCCAATCTTCCCGTGTTGACCAGCGCACTGAGCGAAGAAACCTCGTCCACCGGATTTTTCAATGTCTATCCCGATGTGGATGGAGTCGTGCGCCGTGCCAACCTCATCATTCCTTACGGCCGTTCGAAAGATTTTGCCGACTGGGACATCTACGCTTCGCTCGACGTACAAACCGTCCGTTCATTCTTGAATCTTCCGAACGACCAGGTGGTGCTGGAATTTGGCCCCGTAGGCGCCTCACGCATTGTCTTCGGCGATCGCGCAAAGGTACGCACGGACGACCTCGGCCGCGTTTACGTCAATTTTCACGGACCCAGCTATACCTATCTGCACTATTCCATGGCCGACGTCGTCGAGCACAAATTTCCCGTGGGCGCTTTCTCCGGGAAGATCGTTCTGATCGGGGCAACCGCCACAGGAATCGGTGACTTGCGTACAACTCCATTCGGCGGACTCGATTATCCCGGTGTCGAAATTCACGCCAACGTGATTGACAACATCCTGCACGGCAATTTTCTCCATCGCGGTGCCAGGGAATCTCTCTGGGACCTGCTGCTAATTTTCGGGTTCGGAATTCCGCTTGGCATCTGGATGGCTCTTGTCTCCCCGCGCTGGATGGGATGCGGCGTCTTCCTGCTGCTGTTCCTCGCTGCGGTGGACTATCTCGCTTTCTTGAAAGGCTCGTGGCTGAACTTCACGATTCCCGCACTCACTCTCACCGCCAACGTTATCCTGGTTTCACTCTTCCGGGTTTTAGTCGAAGAAAAGGAAAAACGTCGCGTTCGTACCGCCTTCGGACAGTACCTCAGCCCGGAAGTCGTTCGCCGCCTGCTACTGAACCCCGAACTTGTCGAGCCGCGCAAAACCGAAGTTACCCTGATGTTCAGCGACATTCGTGGCTTCACCACGATTTCCGAAAAACTCGATGCCCAGGAACTCGCCGTTTTCCTGAACCAATATCTCTCCGACATGACTCACATCGTCTTCGAACGCCGCGGCACCCTTGATAAATATATCGGTGACGCGGTGATGGCCTTCTGGAACGCTCCTATCGAAGAAGAAAACCACGCCGCGCTCGCATGCCACACTGCGCTGGACATGATGGCGCGTATTCGGCAAATGCAAAAAAAGTGGGAAGCTGAAGGCAAGCCGCGACTCGATATCGGCATCGGGCTCAACACCGGTGTCGCCAGCGTGGGAAATATGGGTTCGTCTTTGCGCTACGGTTACACCGCGTTGGGCGATTCCGTGAATCTTGCTTCGCGGCTCGAAGGCTTAAACAAGGATTACGGCACCCACATTCTCGTCAACGAAACCACGTACCTCTCGACGAAAGAATCCGGCTTCGTTTACCGCGAATTGGATCTGATTCGCGTCAAAGGCAAGCGGCAACCCGTCGTCATCTACGAGTTGGTCGCCGCCGCTGCCGATCTGTCTGCCGACACGCAAACCCGCCTGAATCGTTTTCATGACGCTCGAGCTCTTTTCCACCAACGTCTCTGGCTCGAGGCTCAGTCCGCCTTCCAATCGATTCTTGATCAATGGCCCGATGACGGCCCGGCACGCGCGTACTGGAAGCGCTGTCAGGAATATCTTTTTGACGAGCCCCCTTCCGGCTGGGACGGCGTCTTCACCATGACCCACAAATAAGTGCGAGCATCTAGTTCTGGCTTCGGAATAGTTAACGTTAGAGCCGAAATCCGTCTGACTCCATTTTGGCCCCAGATCCTTTCGTGACCCCTGCCGCACCTCCGGCATCCATTCATTGATTCTCTGGAAGATTACGCTTCTAACGATGTATCGTATTTGACCATGGCGGGGCGACCGCTCGACGTAACCAAATCGTGGCTTTCGCGGTCTAATAAAACAGCACAGTTCTCTTCGCTGCTGATCGCAAAGTCAGGGGCACCACGAATTCTTTCCCGACTGAAGGAACTCGAAAAATAGTATGTGGATTGTTCGTTTAGCGCTGCAAAGGCCCTATACCTTCATCGTGATGGCTCTAGTCATCATACTGCTGACCCCGCTCGTCCTGTTGCGCACGCCCACCGATATTTTTCCGGAAATCAACATTCCGGTGATCAGCCTGGTTTGGACCTTCACCGGCCTTCAGCCGCAGGAGATGGAACAACGCATCACCGGCCCGGTCGAGCGCGGCATCGCAACGCTGGTCAACGACGTCGAACACACCGAATCGCAGTCCCTCAACGGTATATCCGTCATCAAAGTTTACTTCCAGCCAAACGCAAACATCCAAACCGCGCTCGCGCAGAGTGGCGCCATTTCCCAGACATTTTTGCGTTTCCTGCCACCCGGAATCCAGCCACCGCTGGTCATTATTTATTCCGCCTCAACCGTTCCTGTAATTCAACTTGGTTTAACCAGTGACACGCTCAGCGAGCAGCAGCTCTTCGACTTTGGCAACAACTTCATCCGCACGCAGCTTGCAACCATCCAGGGCGCCGCGACTCCCTTCCCCTACGGCGGAAAGCAGCGCCTCATCTCCGTGGATACCGACCCTGCGGCCCTGCAGTCCAAAGGTCTCTCCGCGGTTGACATCGTAAATGCGGTGAACCAGCAAAATCTTATTCTGCCCACCGGCACAGCAAAACTCGGTTCCCTCGAATACAACGTCGAGATGAATGGAAGTCCCCGCTCGGTAAGTGAGCTGAACGACCTTCCTGTCAAGACCGTCAACGGCGCCACAATTTATATGAGGGACGTTGCCCATATCCGCGACGGCTTCTCCCCGCAAACCAACGCGGTCCTCGCCAACGGCCAGCGCGGCGTGCTGATGAGCATCTACAAGACCGGCAACGCCTCAACGTTGAGCATCGTGGACCGCGTCAAGGCCATGCTGGTATACAACGCAGGCTCCTATCCCGAGGGCCTTAAGGTTAGTCAGTTCTTCGATCAGTCGCTGTTTGTCCGCGCCTCCATTCAAGGCGTGCTTCGCGAAGCCCTCATTGCTGCCGTTCTGACCGCATTCATGATTCTTCTCTTTCTCGGCAACTGGAAGAGCACCATCATCATCGCCATCTCGATTCCGCTCTCGATTCTCGTCAGTATCCTGCTGCTCAGCGCCCTCGGCGAAACCATCAACATCATGACTCTGGGCGGCCTTGCTCTCGCCGTCGGCATTCTCGTCGACGATGCCACGGTCGAAATCGAAAATATCAACCGCAACCTCGCTATGGGCAAGGAAACCGTTCAGGCCATTCTCGACGGCGCTCAGCAGATCGCCGTTCCCGCCTTTGTTTCCACTCTTTGCATTTGCATCGTGTTCATCCCGATGTTCTTTCTTTCCGGCGTCGCCAAGTTTCTTTTCGTCCCGCTCGCGGAAGCCGTTATCTTCGCCATGCTCGCGTCTTACATGTGGTCGCGCACCATCGTTCCCACTCTCGCCATGTACCTGTTGAGCTCCGAGGACGAATATCACGCGGAAGAGCATGCCGGTGAACACCAGGGCTTCTTCCGCCGCTATCAGCAAAAATTCGAACACGCCTTTGAAACATTCCGTGAAGGCTATCGCAACGCTTTGCACCTGGCGCTGGAATCTTCCACCATGTTCGTCGCCCTGTTCCTGGCTTTCTGCCTGCTTTCCACGACGCTCGCTTTCGTTCTTGGCCGTGACTTCTTTCCCAAAGTTGACGCCGGCCAAATCCGCTTGCACATGCGCGCTCGCACCGGCCTTCGCATTGAAGAAACCGCTCGCCTCGCCGATCAGGTCAACCAGACCATTCGCCAGGTTATTCCCCCGAACGAACTGGAAACAGTTCTCGACAATATCGGGCTTCCCTACTCCGGCATCAACCTCAGCTACAGCAACGCGGGAACCTTTGGTACCTCCGACGCCGAAATTCTCGTGCAGCTCAAAGGCGAGCATGGCAAAGGCACCACCGAATATGTCAATGAACTTCGCGGAGTCCTCGTCGAAAGATTCCCGGGAGTACAGTTCTTCTTTCAACCGGCCGACATCGTCACGCAAATTCTAAACTTCGGCACTCCTGCTCCGATCGACGTCGCCATCACCGGCGCGGACCAGCCGGGCAACTACGCGGTGGCCCAGAAACTCGCTTCCGAAATGCGCCACATTCCCGGCGCTGTCGACGTGCATATCCAGCAAGCTTTCGATTCGCCGACTCTCTACATGAACATTGATCGCACTCGCGTGCAGTCCGTCGGCATGCAGGCTCGCGACGTCGCGCAAAACGTTCTTATCTCTCTCAGTTCCAGCTTTCAGACCACGCCTTCTTTTTGGCTCGACCCCAGAAACGGCATCAGCTACAACGTCGCGGTGCAAACTCCCCAATATCGCGTGGATACGTACCAGGCGCTGCAAAACACGCCTGTAAATGCCGCCGTACCCGGCGCCGCTTCGCAAATCCTCGGAAATCTCGTGACCACCACCAGTGCAGTGCGTCCTGCGGACATCTCCCACTACAACGCACAGCCTATGATCAATGTCTACGCTTCCGTTGATGGCCGCGATCTCGGCGCCGTCTCCGAACAGGTTTACAAGCAGGTCGGCGCCATCGAAAAATCATTGCCGCGCGGCAGTCACATCGTTATCCGTGGCCAGGTGCAGACCATGCGCAATTCCTTCATCGGACTTGGCGTCGGTCTTGCCGGCGCAATTCTCCTCGCCTACCTGCTCATCGTCGTCAATTTTCAGTCCTGGCTCGATCCCTTCATCATCATCACCGCCCTGCCCGGCGCTCTCGCAGGCATTTGCTGGATACTTCTCATCACCCGCACTACCTTGAACGTGCCGTCACTTACCGGGGCCATCATGTGCATGGGTGTGGCCACCGCCAACAGCATTTTAATGGTATCGTTTGCTCGCGAGCAGATGGCTGAAGGCAAGAACCCGCGTGACGCCGCGCTCGAAGCCGGTTTTGTCCGCATTCGCCCTGTCATTATGACCGCTCTTGCCATGATTATCGGCATGGTGCCCATGGCCATCGGTCTTGGCGAAGGCGGTGAGCAAAACGCCCCCTTGGGTCGCGCCGTCATCGGCGGCCTGCTCTTTGCGACTTTCGCGACTCTGTTTTTCGTGCCGTGTGTTTTCTCCATCATCCACACCCGGCTCGAACGTCGCAGACATCATTCTGCCGCAACCGTGCTGAAAATACCGGAGCGGGCTCTGCTTGGAGCCCGCTCCGAAAATGTTGCGGCAATACTTGCAGGTAGGGAGAGGTACAGTTTTTATGGCATCGGAAATCGAAAACCAGTCTCAACCCAGGAAGAGCCGGCTTTTCGGAGTTCTCGTTTTCGTAGTGATCGTCCTGGTTATTCTCGGCGCATTCACTCTGCTCCAGCGTCGCACTCAATATCAGGCTCTCGCCAAGGAAACCGAAGTTCGTGCCGTCCCCACGGTTGCCGTGATTCATCCTGTCACCGAACCCACCGAGGAAGGTCTCGTCCTGCCCGGTTCCATGCAGGCTTACGTCGAATCGCCCATTTACGCCCGCACCAACGGCTATCTGAAAAAGTGGTACCGCGACATCGGTTCCCGCGTCCAGAAGGGCGAGCTTCTCGCCGACATAGATACTCCCGAAGTCGATCAGCAACTCATCCAGGCCAAGGCTGATCTGGAAACCTCGCAGGCCAACGCCAATCTCTCTCACATCACTGCAGCTCGCTATGAAGATCTCATCAAGACCGATAGCGTCTCCAAGCAGGAAGTGGACAACGCTGCCGGCGACCTGGCCGCCAAACAGGCTACCGTCGCTTCCGCTCAAGCCAACGTCCATCGCCTTTCCGAACTGGAATCCTTCAAACACATTTACGCTCCGTTCAGCGGCGTCATCACTCGCCGCAATGTTGACATCGGAACCTTGATCAACGCCGGCAACGGCGGTTCCACTCAACTCCTCTTTTCTCTCGCGCAAACCGATCCTATACGCGTCTACGTCAATGTCCCGGAAGGCGCCGCACCCTCCATTCGTCCCGGCCTTCCCGCTCACTTGGAACTCTCGCAGTTCCCCGGACGTAAATTCCAGGGCAAAGTGGTTCGCACCGCCGAGGCAATCGACCCCACTTCGCGCACGCTCCTCACGGAGGTTGATGTCCCCAACAAAACTGGTGAATTGCTGCCCGGCGGCTATGCTCAGGTTCATCTTGACGTACAAATCGCCAGCGCGCGCCTGCAGGTTCCTGTCAACGCTTTGCTCTTCCGCTCCGAAGGTCTGCGTGCGGTCGTAGTGGACGCCGATCACAAGCTCCACCTCCAGCAGCTCACGATTGGCCGCGACTACGGCGTTGCGCTCGAAGTTCTGCAGGGTCTTCAGGGCAATGACTGGATTGTGGTCAACCCGGCTGACTCGCTTGAGGAAGGCCAGCAAGTCAACATCAAGGAAGTCGCTGTGAAGCCTGCCACTCCTGCTCCGGGCGCCAACGCGCCTTCGAACGCCAGACAACCCGCCTCTGCAGGAAAGGGCAAGTGAAATTGGCTCGCTCATTTTCTCTGCTTGCGGTTTTCGCGGCTGTTTGCACTGCAGGCTGCACCGTTGGCCCAAATTATCATCGCGCTTCAGCCCCCGCCGCCACTCATTGGGACGTCGCAGAACCCTGGCGCGAAAGCGCTCCCAAAGACGCGCTCGGCAAAGGCGATTGGTGGGAGGTTTTTCGCGACGACGACTTGACCGGCTTTGAACACGAAGCGTTGCAGTCCAACCAAAATCTCAAAATCTCAGTAGCTCGCCTCGAACAGGCCCGCGCGCTCGCTGCTGTGCAAGTCTCCACGCAATTCCCTCAGTTGTCGACCGGTCTTACTGCCGAGCGCCAGCGCCTTTCCGGCAATCGCCCTCCGAACAGCAATTTCACGGTGATCAGCCCCGTCTCACAGAACAGTTACACCCTTCCGTTCACCGTCAACTACGAACTCGACATCTTCGGCCGCCGACGCCGCAGCATTGAAGCAGCTCAGGCCAGCTATCAAGCCGACGCCGCGGACTTGGAAAATGTTCGTCTGCTCATCACCTCTCAACTCGCGGGCGATTTTTTCTCTCTGCGCCAGCTCGACACGCAAATCTCTCTACTCTCGCGCACGGTGGACGCGCTTACCAAAGGCCTCGATCTTGTAAACTCCCGTTATCACGGCGGCGTAGCTTCCGGCCTGGATGTCGCGCAGGAAGAAACTCTTCTCTACACCACGCGCACCCAGCTCACCTTGTTGAACCAGCAGCGCAAACAATTTGAAGACGCCATCGCGGTCCTGGTTGGGAAATCCGCGCCGGATTTTCACATTGCTCCGCGCGAGCTTTCAGTTCAGCCTCCCACTCTTAATGCCGGTCTGCCTTCCGATTTGCTCGAGCGCCGCCCGGACATCTCCGAAGCCGAACGTGAAATGGCCGTCGCCAACGCGCAAATTGGCATCGCCAAAGCCGCGTACTATCCGTCCTTCAATCTTTTTGCCAATGGTGGATGGCAGGCTGCCGACATCGCCAAACTCGCCAACGTGCAAAGCACGTTCTGGGCAATTGGCGCCAACGTAGCAGAAAGCATCTTCACGGGAGGCGCACGCCGCGCTCAGGTTCAATTCGCGCAAGCCGGTTACGACGCCACCGTAGCCAACTATCGTGGCACGGTTCTCCAGGCCTTTCAGGAAGTGCAGGACAGCCTTACCGGCCTCACCATTCTCGATCAAGCCTTCCAGTCCCAGCAGCAAGCCGTGGACGCCTCCCGCCGCAACCTTGACATCGCCACCAGCCGCTACAAAGGCGGCCTGGTCAGTTATCTCGACGTAGTCACCGCGCAGCAAACCCTCTTAACCAACGAGCAGGAGCTTGCCATCCTGCAGGGCCAAAAACTAGTCACCAGCGTCCTCCTGGTCAAAGCCCTAGGCGGCGGCTGGGACGCCTCCAGCCTCGCTGCCATCCAAGTCAAATCCCACCCCAAAGACATCCTCGCCCCGTAGAGTAGCTTCCGTTTTTCTGATGCTTCCGCAATTCCGGCCCTGATTCCGGCTTTACTTCCGCTTCAATTGCTTCTCAATTGCTTTGCAGTCTTATCGTCATTCCGAGCAAAGCGAGGAATCTCTCCGCCTTGCCTTCACCTTCCACTATTCCATTGCAACGCCTAACCCACTACCAGTCGCCGCAATTTGATCCGATCCGCACGCACCTGCGCCAATTCGTAGTGCGCCTGCCGCGTCAACCAGGTTTCCGCGCGGCTCCGTGTCACCTCCGGAAAAGAATGCCGAAACTGACGTTGGCGGGACTGCGCAACCCATAACCAACAGCACCGCTGTGAACAAAAGCGGCGCCGACAAAAAACTTCGCCGGCGCCGCTCGGGGTTTAGGGGTGTACAACCACTAAAAATAAAGCTTCAGCCCCAGCTGCATGATTCGCGGATCGTTCGCTGTGGTTACTTTGCCGAAGCTGGCGGATATAAAACTGGTCGTCACTATGCCGAAATTCGTGTGGTTGAACAGGTTCAAGGTCTCCGCGCGGAATTGCAGGTACATGTGTTCGCCGTGCAGTTTGGTGTTCTTGAAGAGCGAGAATTGGTCAGCCCCGCAAACGATTGAGGTTGCGGTTCTCGGGAAGCACTATCGGGGTGGGGGTACCCTGGGGCGTCGGCCGCAACTCCCCGCCGCTAACTCACTGCCCACTACTGTCCCCGCTTCCTGAACGCCCCAGATTCTCCACAAAAAACTGCGTCACTCGATTCATTAAGAAAATCCGCGCAGGAGCATCCGAAACTCCGTGCCCGCGTCCAGGAAACGGCAGCACTTCCACATCCTTCCCTTTTTCGATCAACTTATCCACCAGCGCCAGCGTGTTTGCGAAGTGCACATTGTCGTCTTCTGTTCCGTGCGCAATCAGCAGTTTGCCGTGTAGCTGCCCGGCTTTCTCAATCGGCGAAGAACTCTGATAACTCTCTTCGTTTTGCGGCAGCAGTCCCAGATACCGCTCGGTATAAATCGTGTCGTAGTAATGCCAATCCGTAACTGGCCCGCCCGCAAACCCAGCCTTGAAGTCTTCGGGATCTTCGAACATCGCGTGCAACGTCATGTGGCCGCCGTAACTCCAGCCCCAAATCCCGATGTACTTCGCGTCCACCCAGGACTGCCCTTTCAACCACGCCACCCCATCGCGTTGATCGGACATTTCCTGCGCGCCGAATCGAAAATGAAGCGGCTCCTCGAACAAATGTCCGCGTCCCGCCGACCCGCGATTATCCACCGCGAAAATCACGAATCCTTTTTGCGCCATCATTTCGTGCCACAAGAATGTCGCCCCGCCCCATTGATTCATCACCACCTGCGCGTGCGGCCCGCCATAGGTATAAACCAGCACCGGATATTTTTTTGCCGCATCAAAATTCGCTGGCTTGATGATCCACGCATGCAAATCCATTCCGTCATGCGTTTTCACCGTGATGAACTCCGGTGGCGTCAACTTATACCCCGCAAGCTCAGCGACTTCATTTTCATTCAGCACAATCGGCGCGTTCCCATCCATCCTGTTCACCCATTGTTGCGGCGGCGTCATCGCATTGGAATACGTATCCACAAAAGCGCTCGCCTCCGGAGAAAGTTGCACCGTATGCACTCCGCCTCGTTTTGTAATTTGCGCGAATCCCGTTCCGTCAATTCCCACTCGATACAAATGCCTTTCGATCGGCGTCTTCTCCGTCGCGTTGAAGAATACAACTCCCTTCGCTTCATCGACCCCTTCAAGCGCCGTCACTTCCCAGTTGCCCTTGGTCAATTGCGCCTCTTCTTTTCCATCCAATCCGTATAAATACAAATGCCGATAACCGCTGCGCTCGCTCGACCACAAAAACCGCTTCCCGTCTTTCAGGAAATACAAATCGTCCGACACGTTGATCCAGTACGCGTCTTTCTCCGTCAGCACAACGCTCGATTTTCCGGTCTCCGCATTGGCAATCAGCAATTCCAATTGCGTCTGCGGACGATTCAACCTCTCAATCGCGACCCGCTTTGAATCCTGCAACCATGCAACGCGCGAAAGATACTGATTTGTCTCCGCGCCAGTGTCCATCAACGCAGCGCTGCCTCCGTTCACGCTCGCCACATAAACATGCACCACCGGATTATTTCCGCCCGCGATGGGATACCTTTCTTCCTCCGCCTGCCCTTCAAACGAAGCAAAATCCACCAGCGGATATTTCGCCACTTTGCTCTCATCCATTTCCAGAAAAGCGATCTTCGTGGAGTCAGGCGACCACCAGTACGCGGTCTTCAGGTCCAACTCCTCCGGATACACCCAATCCAGCTCTCCCTTGCGCACCGCTTCCGTACCGCCGCGCGTAACCACGCGCTCTTTGCCATCCGCCCCATTCACTACAAACAAGTTGTGCTCCCGCACAAAACTGACAAACTTTCCGTCCGGCGAAATCTTCACGTCCGCGATGGCTTCTTTTCCCTGCAGCAACGTCCGCGCCCCTTGTGTCTTCAAATCAAACCAGCTCAGCGAATCGGCGCCAACAAACAAAAGCTGCTCTCCATTCGGAGCCCAAACGTATTGCGATGCCGGGTGCCGTCCCAGCCCGGTAGCCTGCGATTGCGGCGCCTTTTTTTCCGGCAATACCGTCTCCAGCTTTTCCGCGCTGACTAGCAAACGCCTTTGTCCACTGGCAATATCGAGGCCCCACAGTTCTGTCTTCGCATCTTTCCCGCTTCCCTTTGCTTCGAAAAAGCTGACCGTCTTTCCATCCGGCGTCCATTGCACGCCCCGGTTCAGCCGGCCGCCCAGTCCCGGCTGCGAATAAATTTTCTTCACGCTCAGCAATCCGCTCTGCTCCTGTGCACGCAAGTTTCCGGCACTCAGCGGAGTCACGCACAAAAGCACAGCGATTAGCCGTAACTTCTGTAGCGACAACCGTGTCACGAAATTCTGTGAAATACGCTCCATATTTTTCCGATCTGAACGAAATGAATTCCGACTAAAGTTTTTCCGTATAAGTTCTCTCAAACCGATTCCCGATAAGCGAAGGGCGATCTACGTCAGCCAGGCGGCCAATGAAAAGCTCTTCCGCCAAGAAGATGCATGTGGAAATGGAAAACCGTCTGTCCGGCGCCGCTTCCCGTGTTCGTCACTGTGCGGTAGCCATTCCCCAGTTTTCTTTCGCGCGCCAGTTTTGCCGCCACCAACGCAATCTTTCCCAGCACTGATTCCTCTTCCGGAGTCGCCTGTTCCAGCGACGCGAAATGTTTTTTCGGGCAAATCAGTATGTGCGTCGGCGCCTGCGGATTGATATCTTCGAACGCAAACACGTCAGCGTCTTCGTGCACCAGCTTCGCCGGAATCTGCTTCGCCGCAATTTTGCAGAACAAGCAATCGCCGTTCACTGGTCTCCTCCTGCGGGCGCTTCATCCAGGCGGATGACCATGGTGTGAAATCCTTCCTTGGCCCTCAATTCGTCGGCAAACTTCTGCGCTGCCTGTTCGCCGGAAACTTTCCCCGCGCGCACGCGATAAAACGTTGCCTCGTCCAGCGCTACTTGCTGAATCGTCGAGGGTGGATACAATTCGTCCAAACGCGCGCGCAGCCGTTCGGCATTTCCCTTTTCTTTGAACGCCCCCACCTGCACCGTAAAAAATCCGCCGAACGGATCGCTGCCGGAAATTACTTCCAGTCGCACCGGAACCACGCCGGGACCAATCGACTCGATCGTTTTTGCCGCCGCCATGGACAAATCGATAATCCGATTTTCAATAAATGGTCCTCGATCGGTGATGCGCACCACCGCCGTTTTCCCGTTGGTTAGATTCGTGACCTTGACGATGGTTCCGAACGCCATGGTCCGATGCGCCGCGGTCATTTTGTTCATGTCGTAGACTTCGCCGTTCGAAGCGCGCCGCCCATGAAACGGCGCTCCGTACCACGAAGCGTTTCCTTCTTCGATGTACGCGCCGCCTTCGGGGGTGCTTGTGGAATGTATTGCGCGATCCGCAGTTGCCGGTGGCGTCGCCACGGGAGCCATCGGGGGAGGAGCGCTGGCCGCAACCGGCTTGCGCCCCGCGCAGCCTGCCACGAAAATCGCCAACGCAAAAAGCGAAAGCAAAACTTCGCGTGACACCTGCGCTGCTTTTCGCGGCGAACTCACGATTGGCTCAGGCTCATGCCGCCGGTTTTTTCTCGTCCGGAGAGGTTCGCCCGGCGCGCCGTGCCTCCAGCCATCCTGCCGCTTCGGTCAGCTTTTCCGAGACCTCCCGCAAAAACTGCGCCGTGCGTTTTTCGGTCTCTGGAGCCAGATCGTTTTCCACGAATTTGCGCAGCCGGGCCAGTTCCTCGTCCAGCTTCTGGCCTATCTCTTCGAACTTGTCCATGGGCTTTTCCTCAATTTTCCCCAGTTCAGGGATTGTAAGTAGAACTTCCTCTTCTCAGGGTTTGCAAGTACAAACCCTGAAACCCGCCTGCGCCGCGTTTTCGGAGCTCGCGAAGCAATTCCGGTATTATAGGAACGCCCTCAGCGGCTCGCAAGGAGGCCGATTGCCCGTTTCCTATCAATGGCAGCAGCGATTCGATCGTTGGAGAAAGGCCACACGCGGGTTTTTCGGCGGCAACGGTGACAATCAGCCGCGCCCAAAACTTTGTCCCGCGTGCAACTCGCTTGTCGGCATCAACGCTACCCGCTGCCACGAATGCGGGGCAAACCTGCGCTTCTCGCTCGCAGCGCTCAGCAAGGGCCTCTCCGGTTTCTTCGGCGGCCAGGCCCCGGCCACGACTGCAATTCTTATCGCGAACGTCATCATGTTCGCTGCTACCTTGCTAATCGGCTTTGCAAAAGGACAAGGCCAGGGTTTCGGCATTCTTTTCAGCGTCAATGGCGAAGCCCTCTATCGCCTCGGGATGGCCTTCCCATTCGACAGTCCTTATTTCAGTTGGTATCGCCTGCTCATGGCAACCTATCTCCACGGCGGCCTGATCCACATCGGCTTCAACATGATGGTTCTCCTGGACATTGGCCCTGTGGTTGAAGGAGTTTATGGCAGCGCGCGTTACTTTTTTTTCTACACCATCTGCGGAATTTCCGGTTCCCTTCTGAGTGCCAGGTTCGGTTCCGCTCCCGCCGTCGGCGCCAGCGGCGCTATTCTGGGGCTCGTCGGAGTTTTGATCGCCATCACCTATCGCCGTGGCGGCGCGCAGATACAACAGCTGCGTGGCCGCCTCATTTCATGGGTGGTTACGATTTTTGCCATCGGATTATTTTTCGGCGGCCTGCGCACGGACAACTGGGGCCACTTTGGCGGCCTGGCCGCCGGTTTCCTGCTCGGTCGTTACTTTGCCGACCGCGAGCCAATGAATTCGCGCGAACGCAATGTCGCCTATGCACTGGGCTGGTCCGCGTTCGGCCTAGTAGTCGCTTGCTTCGTCATCATGGCCCTGCACTTCACCAAGCCGATCATCGGATGACCTCGGCCCAATCTCAGCAGACAATCCCTGTGCGGCCGTCACTCTTCGCGCAAACATTATTCTTTATGGGCGAGATATTTCCGCAAATTTTGCTAGCCTGTATGTGAGCGCTCAATGGACCCGCACTCGATCATCATCGTCAGCCTGCACACCCCCAAGGAAAAACTCTGGGGGGAACTGCTCTCGATCAATCCTTCGGGCATCACCATGCGCGGTATCGATCTCAATTCCTTCGATCACTTCATCAGTCAGATCAACGGACCGGACAGCGAACGCACCGGCCTGCCCACCCTTTTTTTCCCCATGAACCGCGTCGAACGCATCGCGCTCGACGAATCCTCCGGCTCTATTCCATCGCTCTCCGAAATGTTCGCCCGCAAAGTCGGCCGCCCCATCTCCGAATACCTTTCGCAATTTGCTTAGTGTCTTTGTGCCGGTCGGTTTTTGGCCTTCCTGCACTCGCTGCGACATTCCACGCAATCTGCGCTATTCTCATGTCTAAATGCAAGGCCGCATCTGGACGGTTCCCAATCAAATCACGCTTCTCCGGCTCGGTTTTCTGCCGTTGTTTCTAATCCTGATTGTCTATGAACACTACCGCTGGGCCCTGCTGATTCTGGTCCTGGCTGGACTTTCCGACGGCATTGACGGCCTGCTGGCACGCAAGCTCGATCAAAAATCCGCCATCGGGGCATACCTCGATCCCATCGCCGATAAGCTTCTGCTCTCTTCTTCGTTTGTAATTCTGGCCATGGAAAAGAAAATTGCCTGGTGGCTCACCATCATGGTCCTGAGCCGCGATATCCTTCTCCTGATCGTAGCCGCTGTCATTATTTTGATTTCCGGCTATCGCCCGTTTCCGCCTAGCCTGCTGGGCAAAGCCACGACTTTCTTCCAGATCGTGCTGGTCTTCGCCGCTGTCCTCGCCGCCGCCTATTCCGATCCGCGGCTCCCGGAAATCAATCGCCTGCTCGCCTACCTAGTCGCCGCCCTCACCACCATCTCCGGGTTCCACTACTCTTTCACCACCGCCCGCCGCCTCAGCTCCTAGATCGGTAGCCCGGCCCTCTTCTTTGCGCGCTGCGCGCACTCTGCGTCTTCTGCTTTAAGAAACCCCTCACATCGATGGCAGGATCGGCCCGATCGTTCTCAGCCCTCCATCACCTTCGGGCCGCCCTTCAGCACAATCAAAGCTGGCTCCGTCAACGCCTGCACCTGTTCGACCGTCGTATCCGCAACAATTTCCCGCAACACCAAACCCTCCGGCGTAACTTCAATCACCGCCAATTCCGTCACAATATGATCCACGACTTCCACGCCAGTCAGCGGCAACGTACACTTCTTCAAGATCTTCGGTTTCCCATCTTTCGTAGCATGTTCCATCGCGACAAACACCCGCTTCGCTCCCGCCACCAGATCCATCGCGCCGCCCATGCCCTTCAACATCTTTCCCGGCACCGCCCAATTCGCCAGAGTGCCGCGCTCATCCACCTGCAGCGCCCCAAGCACCGTCAAATCCACATGCCCGCCACGAATCATTCCAAACGAATCCGACGACGAAAAATAACAGCTTCCCGGCAATTCGCTAATCGTCTCTTTCCCCGCATTGATCAAATCCGGATCGACTTCCGCGTCCAACGGATAAGGCCCCACGCCAAGCATTCCGTTCTCCGACTGCAAAATCACTTCCATTCCCGGCGGCACGTGATTCGCCACCAGAGTTGGAATTCCGATGCCCAAATTAACGTAATACCCATCGCGTAATTCCCGCGCGATTCGCCGTACAATCCGTTCCCGTTTTTGTTCGTCAGTTAGACTCATTCCGGTACTTGATACTCCATTTATCTGACCGCCTTCAAATCACGGCTATTTCTGATCCTACGCCGGACCAAAACCACACCGCGTCATCTTCACGCGTTTCTAGACTTTCGAGCCACGCGGTCGCACTTTACCAGAACGCATTTGAACGACGATTTGTCGCGGTAAAGACGGTAACAATGATAGGGCCGACCAGGCTAACGACGATGACGTGCGGCAGGTTCATTTTCTTCTAACCGTACGCCGCTCAATCCGCTTCTCATATTTCTCGCCCTGAAAAATCGCATTCACGTAAATCCCCGGCGTATGCACATTGTCCGCATCGAGCGATCCCAACTCCACCAGCTCCTCGACTTCCGCAATCACAAATTCCGCCGCCGTCGCCATCATCGGATTAAAATTCCGCGCCGTTTTCCGGTAAATCAAATTCCCCCACCGGTCGCCTTTCCACGCCTTGATGAACGCAAAATCGCCGCGAATCCCTCGCTCCATCACAAACTGCCCGCCGTCGAACTCGCGCGTCTCTTTTCCTTCCGCCACCATCGTCCCGAATCCAGTCGGTGTATAAAACGCCGGAATCCCCGCTCCTCCTGCGCGAATCCGCTCGGCAAACGTTCCCTGCGGATTCAATTCCAACTCCAGTTCGCCGCTCGTCACCAACTGCTCGAATAGCTTGTTCTCCCCCACATAGGTCGAAACCATCTTCCGCACTTGCCTCTTCTCCAGCAAAATCCCAATCCCGAATCCATCCACCCCCGCATTGTTCGACACAATCGTCAAATCCTTAGTACCCTTCCTCCGCACCGCCGCAATCAAATTTTCCGGTATCCCGCACAGCCCAAACCCACCCATCAGGATTGTCATCCCATCCCGCAGCTTCTCAATGCCCACGTCCGCCGACGCAATTCGCTTGTCCATTCGCTGCTCCGACCGCCGCCTCTAAGTTCTTCCTATTGCAATAACAGAACTGACCCGTTCTTCCGCTTGATTGCGCGATCAAAGGTGACCACTGAAAGATCGGCCGACTCAGCAAACGCCAACAAGTAGGAATTTGTCCAGTCCTTCGCAGCTGGACGGGCCTGTTTCGAAATTTCGCGAAACATCTTTTCCAAATTTGCCGGCTCCTCTAAGAAGAAGACGCGTGAGTCCTCGAACCACTGGTCATAGACATTCCACGCCTGCCGTTGCGACAGCACTTCTTCCTTCCCCATCACCGCCTCGGTTGCGATCAACCGCAGAAAGCTGAGTTGCGTGATCCGGCAAAAGCACAGACGTGCATCATCGCGGTCATCAAGCGACTCGAACCATTCGCGTGCGATGTCGTGATGGACATGGCCTTGAAAGCTCAGCGCCATCCAAACATTCACATCAGGGAAAAGGAATGATTTCAAATATCTTGGCATTGTCCAACCGAACCGTTCCGGGTCGCTTAGAGCGAATCAAAGGAAGTGAGATCTTGCGCTTGGCTTTTTTGCGGCGCGGCTCCAGCTCCTCTTCCACGCCGCGCAGGATAAGATCCTTGACGGACCGGCGCTCGCGCGCCGCGCGGCTCTTGAGTCTGCGATATAGGGGATCCGGGATGTCCACGGTCGTTCGCATAACTCTATTCTGCCATATTTATGGCTGCCGAAAGTACAAAAGAGTTCCCGGCGCGCTTCGTCAGCAAGAAGATTTATAACGAGCGAAGGAGTCTGTACAGCTCATTCGCGGCGTCGAAGTCGGCTTCGAGGTCGCGCGAACCGAGCCGTTCGCGCAGGTCATCGAGGCGGCGCGCGAACAAGTCGAGCGAAGCGGAAAGCAGTTCTTTGTTGGTGAGCACGATGTCGCGCCAAGTCGAGTAAGGACTTCCCGCCAGCCGCAGCGAATCGCGCAATCCGGGCCCAGCGAGGGTGATCGGCAATCCTGTTTTCGTCGAGACGGTCGTAAAGAAAGGACGCCAGCGCCACGGCCGCCAGTTGCGGCAGGTGCGAAGCGAGTCCCACGGCATAATCGTGTTGCCGCGCGCCGATCCACAGCGGTTGCGCGCCGATTTTTTCCAGAATTTTCACGAAAGCCGCAATGCGCGGCTCGCTGGCAGTCGGCGTAGCGATGGCGTCGCCTTCGGCAATCAGCGCGTAGGTGTGCCCTTGGAAAAGTTCCGCGTCAGCAGCTGCAATTCCGGAAAGTTCCTTGCCCGCCATGGGATGTCCGCCAAGAAAAATCGCGCTGCTATTTCCGGAAAAAAGCTGGCTCGATTCTTCCATGATGCGCAGCTTGGTGCTGCAGGCGTCGGTGACCAGCGCGGATGCGGGAGCATGGCGCGCAATTTCGGAAAAAGATCCAGGGTCACGGCAATCGGCAGCGCAATGTAAATCAAATCGGCTTTCGCCAGCGCCAGACCCAGATTGCCGGAAAAAGTTTCGTCGAACGCGTTGCGTACTTCTTTTTCGCGCACCACTTCCGGGCGGTCCCATCCGGAAACGGAAATGTCGGTCAGATTTTTTCGCAACGCCAGCGCGAACGAGCCGCCGATCAGGCCGGTTCCGAGAATCGTGACGCGGCGAATGAGGTGTGCGGACATGAAGAAGGAAGTTTACAGTCAACAGTCCACAGTTAAAAGTCGAAGAGTCGAAGTAATCAGAGACCAGTCGTGAACGAGCCTGAGCGACTGAAGCTTCGAGCGTCTCATGAGTTCGCTTTCACCTTTCAACCGTCGACTGTCGACTGCATTCTCAGGCGATGCGGCGGCCGATGGCGGGCGCGATGATGCGCAGCTCGGCCATCAGTTGCGTGAATGTTCCGGGCTCCAGCGACTGCGCGCCGTCGGAAAGCGCGTGCTCGGGATCGTTGTGCACTTCGATCAGCAAGCCATCCGCCCCGGCGGCAACCGCGGCGCGCGCCATCGGCGCCACTTTGTCGCGGCGTCCGGTGCCATGCGAAGGATCGGCCCACATCGGCAAATGCGAAAGTTTTTGAATCACCGGAATCGCGGCGAGATCGAAAGTATTGCGCGTGTAGGTTTCAAAAGTGCGAATGCCGCGTTCGCACAAAATCACGTTGTAGTTTCCGCCGGCCAGAATGTATTCGGCGCTGAGCAGCAGTTCTTCCATCGTCGCGGACATGCCGCGCTTCAGCAGCACCGGCTTGCGCACTTCGCCGAGCGCGCGCAGCAAATGGTAATTCTGCATGTTGCGCGCGCCGACCTGATAAATATCAACGTAGTGGCCCATCATTTCCACCTGCGACGGGTCCATCACTTCGCTGACCGTGAACAGGCCGAATTTGTCGGCGGCTTCGCGCATCAGTTTCAGGCCCGGCTCGCCCATGCCCTGAAACGCATACGGCGAAGTGCGCGGCTTGAACGCGCCCGCGCGCAGAATTTTTGCGCCGGCTTTGGAAACGGATTCGGCGATGGCGTGAATCTGTTCGCGCGATTCCACCGAACACGGACCGGCGGCGACCACAACTTCGGGACCGCCGATTTTTACGCCGCGGCCAAGATCGATGATCGTGCCTTCCGGCTTGAATTGCCTGCTGGCCAGTTTGAACGGCTGCGTGATGCGCATGACTTCGCGCACGCCTTCCAGCAATTCAAAATCGCGATGATCGAAATCGCGGTGCACGCCGACCGCGCCAAGCACGGTGTGCGAAGCGCCGGTGGAGCGGTGCACGTCGAATCCGTGCACCACCAGCTTGTCGATTACGTTTTGAATCTGGGCGTCCGATGCGCCCTCTTGCATGACGATGACCATGGGTCTTACTCATTCCCTTTCCGGTATACTGCTTGTTCGCAGCAAAATCTTTTGGTTCTACAACGTTGCAGAGCAATTAGCACTGCGTGCATTCACGAATCATCGCAAGCGCCACTCTTCGCGTTCCGCCTTTCGTCGTTGTCGTGGTGCATCGCGAGGCGTTCGGCGGAACGCGCTTCGTCGATGATGCGCTCGAACAAACGGCGGATCGCGGCGTCCGTGAGCGGCCCCTTGTTATTTTGCTCCGCATTTTCCAGGACTTCCTTTTCGCGATCCGGCTGATAGAGCGGCAGATTCGCCTGCTGCTTCAGTTTGCCGATTTCGAGAGCGCACTTGGAGCGTTCGTTCAAGCAATTCGACCAGCTTGCGGTCGATTTCGTCGATGCGGCGCCGCCAATCCGCCAGGCTCATGTGGCCGCCGCGGAATCGCAAGGCGGTGCGAGCCCGAGATTCGCTGCGCTGCGCTCGGAATGACAATTGTGAAGAGGGCCAGTATCGAAGATCGAATTCATGGCGACCTCGCGCGCGCGAGAGGCCTGCGCGTGCGGCGGATTTCAGCGAACGAATGCGATCGGCAAGCGCGGTCGCAGCGGCGTCAATTGCGGCTTCGCTGGAATCTTGTTGCCGTGGCTTTTTCGATTTCAGAGACGAGCGCGGAGCCGACTACCGCTGCGTCGGCGAGTCCGCCAAGAACCGAAACGTGGCCGGGAAGCGAAATGCCGAAGCCGACCGCGATCGGAAGTTGCGTCACACTGCGCGCGCGGCGCAGCAGCGCGGGCAGATCATCGGGCAGCGCATCCTTGGCTCCGGTCACGCCGGTGCGCGAAATCAGGTACAGAAATCCGGAAGAACAGGCAGCGATTTTTTCCAGGCGTTCGTCGGTGGAAGTCGGCGCACCAAGAAAAACGGTATCGAGATGATGCGCAGCCATGAATGCGGCGATAGTCTTCGGATTCTTCCGGCGTGAGATCGGTGATGAGCACGCCATCGGCTCCGGCGGCAGAAGCTGCAGCGGCGAATTTTTCCAGACCCATCTGGAAAACTGGATTGTAGTAGCTGAACAGAACAATGGGAACTTCGTTGGCTGGAGAATTCGCTTTGCGAATTTCGCGAACGAGATCGATCACGCGCGGCAAGCGTCGCACCGTTTTTCAACGCGCGTTCGGAGGCGCGCTGAATCGTCGGACCGTCCGCCAACGGATCGCTGAACGGCACGCCGAGTTCGATCACATCGGCGCCAGCCTCCGCCATGGCAACGACGAATTTCAGCGTAGCTGCAAACGAAGGATCGCCTGCCGTGATGTAGGCAACAATGCCCATTTCGCCGGAATCGCGAAGCTCCGCAAAGCGGCGGGAAATACGGGTCGAGTTGTTGCACTTCAACTGGCATATCGGAATGAAATAGATTAACACCAACGAGGAATTCTCTGCGCTCGAATGCACGGCTGTTACAAGCGCGTGACATAATTGAAGCGCGTAACGTCGTCCAACGATCGGATTGTTCGCCGAAAACGCGTGATACGTGGCCATGTCTTTGTCGCCGCGGCCGGATAGATTAACGATGACGAGATCGTTCGCGGGAGAGGCGATGACCTGGCGACAGACGAAGACCCACACGCAACGCCGGCGTTGGTGCACCCGCAGAATCGGGGAAGAGACGCGTTCGATGAGACCGGCGATGGCGTGGGCGGATTCCAGCGCGGGGATGATGCCTTCGGTGCGCGCGAGAAGTTGCGCGGCGTCGAGCGCGGCGGCATCGGAGACGGCGAAATATTCGGCGCGGCGCTGGTCGGCGAGCCACGCGTGTTCGGGGCCGATGGCGGGATAGTCGAGTCCGGCGGAAATGGAATGGGTCGTTGGAGATTTGGCCGTCTTCGGTTTGCAGCACGTAGGTGTAGGTGCCCTGCAAAACGCCGGGGCGCGCTCCGGTGAAGCCCTGCGCGGCGGCGAGGCGTGCGGCGTGTTCGCCGAGTTCGTTGCCGCGGCCGCCGGCTTCGATGCCGACCATTTTTACGGATTCGTCTTTCAGAAATTCGTGGAACAGGCCGATGGCGTTGGAACCGCCGCCGACGCAGGCAAAAAGATGCGTGGGCAGGCGATTTTCCGCAGCGAGAATTTGCGCGCGGGCTTCGCGGCCGATGCAGGAGTGGAAATCGCGCACCATCGTGGGATACGGATGCGCGCCGAGAACCGAGCCGAGAAGATAGTGCGTGGTGCGGACGTTGGTGACCCAGTCGCGCATGGCTTCGTTGATGGCGTCTTTCAAAGTGCAACTGCCGGAACTTACGCCGACGACTTCCGCGCCGAGCATGCGCATGCGGGAAACGTTGAGCGCCTGGCGCGCCATGTCTTCCGTGCCCATGTACACGACACATTCGAGTCCGAGATGCGCGGCGACGGTGGCGGTGGCGACGCCGTGCTGGCCTGCTCCGGTTTCCGCGATGACGCGCGGCTTTTTCATTTGCACTGCGAGCAGGCCCTGCCCGATGGCGTTGTTGATTTTGTGCGCGCCGGTGTGCAGCAGGTCTTCGCGCTTTAAGATAAATTTTCGGGCCGCCCAGATGCGCGGTGAGGCGTGAGGCGAATTGCAGCGGCGTGGGGCGGCCGGCGAAATTTTTCAGCAGGTCCTGGAATCTGTGCCTGGAATACTGGGTCGGATTTGGCGTGTTCGTAGGCGCGCTCGAGTTCGAGCAGCGGAACCATGAGAGTTTCGGGGACGTAGCGGCCGCCGTAGGGGCCGAAGCGTCCGGGAACAGTGGCGGGGATAGTGAGTTGCGAAACCATGGGTAGATTACAGTTTACATGGTTCCGGAAAGGGCGCAGCAGGCTCGCGCCCTACGAAGAAGCGGCCAGAGTGCGGTTGGCGCGGGTGACTTCGGCGAAGAAGGCGCGGAGTTTGCCGGGGTCTTTGATTGCCGGGGCGGGATTCGACGCCGCTGGCGACGTCGACGGCGTAGGGGCGGACGGTGAGGATGGCTTCGGCGACGTTTTCCGGAGTGAGGCCGCCGGCGAGGAGGATGGGATATTTTGCGGCGGCGCGTTTTGCGATTTTCCAGTCGGCGAGGCGACCTGTGCCGCCGAATTTTTCTGATTTTGTTTCGGAGTTGCGGCATCGAGAAGAAATGTAGCCGCTGCATTATGCGCGCGGAATTGCGTGAACTGGAATTTTGAATCGGTACGAAACGCCTTGATGACGGGAAAATGGCGTGCGCACTCGGCGGTGATGGCGGCGGATTCGTCGCCGTGGAGCTGGACGGCGCTGAGATGCAGGGATTTTGCGAGGCGATGATGGATTCGGATCCCAGTTTACGAAAACGCCCACGGTTGAAACGAGTGCGGGAAGTTTGCGAAGAATGTTCCAGGCATCGGCGGGAGCGAGGCAACGCGGACTTTTCTCGTAGAAGTTGAAGCCGAGGGCATCGGCGCCGAGTTCGATGGCGAGGCGGGCGTCTTGAAGACGAGTGATGCCGCAGATTTTGACGCGCGCAGCGGGCACTTAGCTTCCTTGTGGCTGCGCGCCAAGGAGTTCGGAGAGGGCGGCGGCGGGATCGGAAGAGAGCATCAGGCGGGTGCCGACGAGGAAGGCGTCGAAACCCGCGGCGCGCAGTTTTGCCAGTTCGGCGGCGGTGCGGATGCCGGATTCGCTGACGGCGATGCAGTCGTCGGGTATTTGGTCGATCAATTCGAACGAGGTTTCGACGCGGACATCGAGCGTTTTCAGATTGCGGTTGTTGACGCCGATGATTTTTGCGCCGGCGGCGATGGCGCGCGCGAGTTCTTCGCTGGTGTGAACTTCGACCACCGGCTCCATGCCGAGTTCCCTGCCGAGAGCGATCAATTCGATGAGTTGCTGCTGGCGCAACGCCGCGACGATCAGCAGAAAACTGTCGGCGTCATTGGCGCGCGTTTCCCAGACCTGCCACGGATCGAAGATAAAATCCTTGCGAAGAACGGAAGCTGAATGCTTTTGCGCGCATCGCGGAGATTCTTGAGCGAGCCACGGAAAAATTCGCCTTCGGTGAGAACCGAAAGAGCCGCAGCGCCCGCGGCTTCGAGCGACGTGGCGAGTGCGACGGGATCGAAAGGATCGCGAATCACGCCGCGCGAAGGCGAAGCGGGCTTCAATTCGGCGATGAATATTGATTCCGGGCCTGGATATGGCCGCGGAAAAATCGCGCAAGGGAGTTGCGGCTTTGACGCCGTACTTGAGCGCGGTTTCAGGAAGAACTTTTTTGCGATGTTCGACTTCGAGAAGCGGGCTTCGAGAATTTGGTCGAGCACGGTGCCGGTGTGATGGAGGAGTTTCCATGAGAGCGAAATAGTATGCTAGGTGGAGCGGGATTGGGAGTCAAACGTGGACAAGGGCGGAGGAGTGGTAGTGAATAGTGAGTAGGAAAAGATCGCATTGACGGTTGAAGAATCTGAGACTGGACTGGAGCGATCAACGGCATGGGATATCGAGCGGAATATGGGAAATTGCTGGAGGAAATTGCGCGAGAGGCGGATGCGATTGCGATGAATATTTTCGCGCGGTGGAATTGCGCGTAGAGCGAAAGAAAGACGGAACGGCGGTGACGCAAGCGGACCGCGCGGTGGAGGAGATGGCTCGCGCGCGGGTGGCGGCGAGCGGGTTGGACCTGGACGTCCTGGGTGAAGAGATGGGCGGTGATGCAGCGGCGCCGAGGCCGGGAGCGCGGCCACGAATGATTATCGATCCGATCGACGGCACGGAGGAATTTTCGCGTGGGATTCCGACGTTCGGAACGCTGCTGGGAATTGAGCGCGACGGCGAAATTGTGGCCGCGATGGTCAGCGCGTCCGGCTCTGCAATCGACGATGGCAGGCGTATAAAGGCGAAGGCGCGTATCGCGACGGGCGCAGGCTGCAGGTTTCGAGTGTTGAAAGATTAAAGGATTCGATGGTGTTTTCGACAGGAACCGGGCCGAGCAAGGATTCATCCGATCAGACGCGGATCCGAAAGTATCTGGATGCCGCGAGGAATAGCCGGTCGTTCGGCGGATTCTGGCAACACATGCTGGTGGCGGAGGGCGCGATTGAGGCGGCGCTGGATTGGACCTCGAAGCCGTGGGATTTGTCGCCGATGATTCTGATTGTGACTGAGGCGGGGGGGAAGTCCACGTCGTTGAATGGGAATGCGACGATTTATGAGAAAAGTTTGTTGAGTACGAACGGAAAGATACATGAGGAGACACTGGCGGTGTTGCGATAAGCAGAAGGAAAAAACCAGATTCCTCGCTCTACCTGCCCGCCACGGCCGCAAGCGGCAGGCAAGCTCGGAATGACACGCTCATCGTGCGCTGACGACAATGCCATCGCAAACCCCTGGCCAAATTGGCGCTTTCTGATCTGGGCGGAGTAAGTAGGCTGGATTTTGAGAAGTTAAGTTGCGCTGGGCGGAGACTCGATATGGAAATGGGGAAGCAGGCTGAGAAAGCGGAACGGCTAAGGAAATTGCATAAGGGGCCACGCATTTTGATTTTGCGAATGCGTGGGATGTGATCAGTGCGCGGCTGGTGGAGGATGCCGGATTTCCGGCGGTGGCCTCGACCAGCGCGGGGGTAGCGGCGGTGCTGGGTTATCCGGACGGGCAGCGAATTCCGAGGAGCGAGATGCTGGAATTCGTAGCGCGAATGGCGCGCGAGGTGAGTGTTCCGGTTACGGCGGACATGGAAGCAGGCTATGCCACGACTCCGGCTGAAATGGCGGAAATGGCGCGGCAAGTGGTGGCCGCGGGAATTGTGGGTTTGAATCTGGAAGATGTGACGGGTGACGACGAGAGTTCGCAGCTAGAGATTGCGTTACAGGCGGAGAAAATTGCGGCGGTTCGCGAAGCTTCCGCTTCGGCCGGAGTTTCGCTGGTGATCAACGCGCGGACGGACGTTTACCTGATGCCGATTGGTCCGGCGGAAACGCGCTTCGAACGCACTGTCGAACGATTGAGCGCCTACCGCAAAGCGGGAGCGGATTGTGTGTTTCGCGCCGGGAATCCGCGATGCGGAGACGATCGGGAAACTAGTGCGGGCCGTGGATGCTCCGCTGAATATTTTGTTGCAGCCGGGCAGCCCGACGTTGACAGAACTGGAAAAGCTTGGAGTAGCACGAGCGAGTATTGGGTCCGGAACGATGCGTGCGGCGCTAGGGGACGGCGCGAAATATCGCTGAGGCGCTCTACGAAGGTAGCTGATCATTGGAAGTTTTTTGCGGACGCAGTGCCATATGACGAAGTGAATCGTCTGCTGGGCCGCGCCTGAAAGGCACCGACCGCAGGGCGCTTTTTGTGCTGCGGTGAAATAACCATGATTCAAGTCGCAAGAATCTACGAACCTGCGAAGAAAAACGGCGGGATGGCGGGTGCTGGTGGACCGATTGTGGCCGCGAGGAGTTAAGAAAGAGAATGCGCACGTGGATCAATGGATGAAGGACATTGCGCCAAGCGAGGCGTTGCGAAAGTGGTTTGGCCATAAGCCGGAACGATGGTCGGAATTCCAGAAGCGATACGAGCGGAGCTGGCGAAAAAGAAGAGCTGATCGGCGAATTGAAGCAAGCGGAGAAAAAGCACGGAACGGTGACGCTGCTATTTGCAGCGAAGGACGAGGAACACAATCAGGCCGTCGTTTTGTTGAATCGTGCTCAGAGAATAAAAAATGACAAGTGAGACTAGCGCTGCGGGTGCTGGAGGAAGACATATAACGGTTGCCGGAAATGTCCGCGGCTGGTGGAGTACCGTGAGAAAGTGGCGCAAGAGAAGCGGCGAGCGTTTCGCGACTGGACGTATTGGGGACGTCCGGTTCCGGGATTTGGCGATCCGCGCGCGGAACTTTTTGTTCTGGGATTGGCGCCGGGCGCGCACGGATCGAATCGAACGGGGCGCATGTTTACGGGCGATCGTTCGGGAGAATTTCTGTACGCGGCGTTGCACAAAGCGGGATTCGCCAACCAAGCGACCTGGCTGCGCCCCGACGATGGGCTGAAGCTGAAGAACGTGTTTATAGCCGCGGCCGTGCGGTGCGCTCCTCCTGCGAATAAACCGTTGCCGTCAGAAATTTTGCATTGCCGCGGATATCTCGAGCGAGAGCTCGCTCTCCTCAAACCAAAAGTCGTCCTGGCCTTGGGGAAAATTGCCTGGGATGCGTATTTGGACATTCTGAAGAGCCGAAGGCGTGATCGCATCGCGTGCGAAATTCGTGTTTGCGCATGGCGCAGTGGCAAAACTGCCCGGCGATGGCCCCTAGGCTGCGTTGGTGTCTATCATCCGAGCCAGCAAAACACGCAGACCGGCCGGGTGACCGCGGCGATGTACTGGCAGAGTCTTCAAGCGAATTCGAAAATTATTGTTGAGGCCAGCAGAACGGCAACTTAAGAGCCACGCGGGTGCAAGGTTTTGCCGTCCGGGGTGTATGGTACAGACAGCATTAGCCCGGACGAGGCCCAGTGAGCGCGCCTTTCGCCGGCTTGCAACTAATGCAAAACAGGTGGGTTAGAACGTCCGGGCGGAAAAGGATTCGGCAAGGCGGAGTGCTATTCTGTCTTTGTATCGCGTTTCTGGAGGAAATCATGGGTTGGCAATATACTGTGCCGTCAGTTAACCAACCAGCAGTACTGGCCACAACTTTGTTGGTATTTGGCCTGTTGACCGGAGCTTCCGCACAGGCTCAGGAGGCGCCGACGTCGCGTGACGACGGAGGGCCGGCGCGAACACAGGCAGCGCAACGGGAGATGAGGCAAGAGCCGGCGCAGCCAGAAATGACGCGACCCGCGGACGGATCGCGGCACGGTGGATTGCCAGCGGAGGCGTATGCAGTGGTGCCGGGGACCCGGTGCTGGTGCGGCTCGAGGAAGATCTGGGTACCGGTGACAGCAAGGAGGGCCGGCGATTCAGCTGCGCGAACTCTGGAGCCGTTGCTTGCGGGAAGCGGGATCTATCTGCCCTCGGGTGCGCAGATTCTGGGGCACGTTAGCCGCGTTCAGCCAGCCGCAGTCGTGGCCGGGCGCGCGAAAATCTGGCTGGTATTTGACGAGATTCGAACGAGATTTGGGCCATTGCCGATCGTGGCCAGCGTGGTGGGCGTGCCGGGAGATCACAGCGTGCGGACGAGTCCGGAAAAGGAAGGGCTGATCGAAGGCAAGACCAGCACGCAACAGGCCGCCGGGCAAGCGGCCGCGGAAGGCGCGGGTATGGGCGCGCTGCACGGGATCAAGGACAAGAATGCCAAGGAAGCAGCGGAAGGCGCGGCGGAGGCGGCACTGGCGGCTTACCTGATGGAAGCGGGGCGCGGGCACGAATTGGAATTGGTGAAGGGTTCGAAGCTTGAGATTGAATTGGAACGCGCGCTCTATCTGCTGAAAGACTAGAGCGCGTATGTTTTGTGTTCCCGCCGTATTTAGACTTCATGAATTTCTTCGCAGGTCTTCTAAGCCCAGCGCGATGGTCATCTGAACAGTTGCCCGCTGGTCATCTTGTTCCTCCAACTAACTCGCAACCAAACTCGCCTTCGCGACTTCGCCGCGCTTTGCAGTGGCGGAGAATGATTGATAGATTGAGAAGGTCCGGCCTGCGGTGGATTCTAAGAAGATGAAGGCGGCTCTATGAGCGAGGTTCAGCGGATGGTGGACGAGAAGCGGGCTGGTGTGCGCGCGGTGGATTTTGCGGAACGCAAAGACCGCGTATTGATCGTTGAAGACGAAGAGAACGCGCGCAAGGGCTACGAACAATTGTTGCAGCGCTGGGGCTACGAAGTTCTGAGCGTTGGAAACGCAGAAGATGCTCTGGCGCAGGTTCGGCAGCTACCAGCCGGATACGCTGATCGCGGATGTGGAATTGCCGGGATGAACGGGCTGGATTTGCTGAGCCAACTGGGACCGGAATTGGCGGACGTGCCAGCGATCATCATCACCGGAAAGGGCAGCGAAGAACGGGCGGTCGCGGCGATTGAAGCGGGGCGTTCTGGTACATCGAAAAGCCGCTGAAGGGGCCGGTGTTGCGCGCGTTGCTGGACCGAGCACTCGGCAAAGCGCGAGATGCGCGGCAGCTGGTGGTGCTGCAGAGGCAGTTGCGCGAGACGGGCCGGCTGGGCGATCTGGTGGGCGCTTCGAAGCCGATGCAGGACGTAATGCGCATTGTGGAGATGGCGGCGCCGAGTTCGGCTTCGGTGTTGATCACGGGCGAAACCGGTTCCGGCAAGGAAATCGTCGCGCGCACGGTCCACAAGCTTTCGCCTCGAGCTGGCGGGCCGTTTGTGGCCATCAATTGTTCGGCGATTCCAGAATCGTTGATGGAAAGCGAAATTTTCGGGCACGAGCGAGGAGCGTTCACGGGCGCGGCGGAGCGGCGCATCGGCTGCTTCGAACTGGCCGACGGCGGCACGCTGCTGCTGGATGAAATCGGAGAAATGCCCGCGCCGACACAGGCAAAACTTCTGCGCGTACTGGAAGATCGCAAAGTGCGGCGATTGGGCAGCAAAGTGGAAACTCCAGTGGATGTGCGTGTAGTCGCTGCAACCAACAAAGATCCGGAGCAAGCAGTCACCAGCGCACATTTGCGTCAGGATCTTTATTTTCGCCTGAATGTGTTTCATATTCACTTGCCGCCGCTGCGCGAACACCGAGAAGACATTCCGCTGCTGACGGAACATATCCTGCGCGACATCAATGTCAAACACGGAAAGAGCGTGAAGGGCGTGGGCGCGGAAGTGATGGACATTTTCATGAGCCACACCTGGCCGGGAAATATCCGCGAACTGCGCAACGTGCTGGAGCGCTCCGCCATCATGTGCGAAAAGGATTTGATTTCGCGATCGTGCTTGCCGGACGAGTTTGGCAAGTCCGCTGCGAAAAGCCCCAGCGATCTGAGCGCACTGAAATTTCCCAATCGGCACGACGGTGGACGCGATGGAGCGCGAATTGATTCTGCAAACGCTCTCCGCGACCGGAAACAACAAGACGCGCGCCGCGGAACTGCTGGGAATCAGTCTGAAGACGCTACACAACAAACTGAAAGAGTACGGCGGCGAGCGGGCCGAAGGGGAGTAAATCGCGACGATGCAGCTCGGGCTTCGTACCAAGCTGACCCTGGTCATGACCGGACTGGTGTTTCTGGTGGTGGTCGTTCTGTCGGCGGTGTTCGTCTCGCGCATCACCGGCCAAGTAATTCACGAAACCAATACCCGCGCCAATGAGCTGGCGCAGCAGATGTTCGAACAGGCCAAGCACGCGCTGGAAGACGCCAAACAAGCCGGCGAGCGGCCTAGTTCGAACAGCCCGGAAGACCGCCATGCCTACGTGAAGCGTGCGTTTCAAACCAGCGAGGGGTTGCTGGCGGCGATGCAATCTCCGCTCGGGATCCAATCCGTGGATTTACGATGTTTCGATTGTGGACCACGACGGACGAGTGTTGGTTTCCAGCGATGCAAAAATGGTGGGCACGATGGCGCAAACGCGGCCGCCTTTCGCGCAAATCGATCGCAGCAATTTCTTTCGTCAAATGAAAATCCTGTACGGACCGCAGCGGGTATTCGACGCTGCGTTTCCGTTCACGATGACCGGCGAGCCTTTTGGAGAAGTGCGAGTGGGGATTTCGATACCGCTGCTGCGCGACGCCAATTCGGCGAGCCTGCGCACGTCGGGAGCGATCGCGCTGGTGGCGCTGCTGGTGTCAACGGGGCTGGCGATGGTGGTCAGCGGAGCCACGCTGGCTCCACTGCGCGATATTTCCGCGCAACTGGACCGGATTTCCGCTGGGCAATACGACACGCCGCCGGCGGCCGCCAAGAGCTTCACGGTATTCTCCGGATTCGGCAGTTTTGGAGGTGGCGCCGACGAACTGGGCCTGGTGAGCCGAAAAATTTCGCAGGTGGGACAACAATTACGCGGCGTTCACGAAATTTTCAGCACCATGCGCGAGAATCTGAATTCGGTGATGGCGGGGCTGGAGGACGGTCTGCTGCTTTTCACGCGTGACGCGCGCGCCGTGATGGTCAGTCCAGCGGCGGAAAAATTTCTTGGCGCTCCGGCTGGACAATTTTTGGGGCGGCGGGTGACAGAAATTTTCCCGGAAGGCCATCCGTTACGGCAGGCCTTGCATCTGGAAGGAGATGCGCTGCGCGAAACAGCAGCAGAGACCGAGCTGAAAACTGCGAGCGGAATGCGCCGGGTAGGAGTCAGCGTGCAAGGGATTCAAGAAAACGGCGAGCAGATGGGAGCGCTGGTCACGCTGCGCGACCTGGATTCGCTGGAAAGCATCAATACACAATTGCAAGTCAGCGAACGCCTGGCGGCGCTGGGCCGCATCACCGCCGGAGTAGCGCACGAGGTTAAGAACCCGCTGAATTCGATGCGCCTCTGGCTGGAGAATCTGAAGGAGTCGCTACCGGGCGACCAGGCGCGGAGGCGCAACAGGCAGTGCAAGTGCTCGACAAAGAGATCGATCGGCTGGACACGGTGGTAAAGCGCTTCCTGGACTTCACGCGGCCGATGGAGCTGAAACTGGAGGCCACCGATCTGGCGGAACTGCTGCGCGAAGTCGTGCGAGTCGCGCAACCGCAAATGCAAAAAGCCGGAGTGGAAGTGGAAGAGATGCTGGGAAACGGCGTGCCCGAAGTGTGGGCGGATCGCGACTTGTTGAAGCAAGCGGTACTGAACCTGGTGCTGAACGCGACGGAAGCCATGGCCAGCGGCGGCGAACTGCGCGTAGAATTGGCGCGACGAGGCGAAATGGCGGAAATCAGCGTTTCCGATTCCGGCAAAGGTATTCCGCCGGAGAATCAGCAAAAAATTTTCCAACTATTTTTTACGACGAGATCGGGAGGAAGCGGGATAGGCTTGGCAACGACATTCCGGATCGTACAGCTTCATAACGGTTCCATCGATTTTCAATCGGAGGCAGGACGCGGCACAACATTCCGAATCGAATTGCCGCTGGCAGCATGAGATCAATTTCATTCTCGCCAGGAATGGGCTTCGCCGTGACTAGGCGTTGGCCACTATCCGCGATGGTCGCTGCCGCTGTCGCAGCGTTATTGCTCGGCAATGGATGCGCGGAGAAACATGCGCACGCATTTCCGTGGGCCACAGCGATTACGGTGAGGCCCCACGCCCCGACTCCGCTCCCGGGTACAATCCGCCTGCGCTCGATCTGATCCTCGCCCGATCTGCCGTGGGACTTTCCTCCGCCTGCCCAGCCTGGCGATAGTGCGTCAACCAGCTCGGCCCAGAGTGCCTGCTCCAGCGCCGCACGAACCTGGAGAGGACGTAAAGACCGAAGCTCCTTCGCTGGCGCCGCAATTATCGCAGCAGGAGATCGCTGCCGCACAACAACAAATGAATGACAGCATAGGCGTCGCGCGACGGAATCTGGAGGCTGCAAGGAGTCACAAGCTGAATGCCACGCAAAGCGACCTGGCGTCCAAGGTGAATTCGTTTGTGGAAGAGTCAAAAGTCGCGGTAAAGGAAGGTGACTGGGCTCGCGCGAGAAATCTGGCCAGGAAGGCACAACTGCTTTCCGATGAGCTTGCGAGTTCGCTGTAACTCTATTGCATCCGCATGGCGGTAAACACGCCGCCTCATATTCGCAAACAATGGCCGAACGTAGCTTCCAGACTTGCCGTGCAGCTCGCACAGCACTGTCTTGCTCCGTTGCGATGCGATAGAATGCAGGGATGAAATCGTACGACGCGATTATTGCGGGCGGAGGCTTGATCGGCAGCGCGATTGCGCTGGAGCTGGCGCGCAACGATTTGCGCGTGGCGCTGTTTGATGCGCGAGAGCTGGGACGGGAAGCGTCGTGGGCCAGCGCGGGAATTCTGTCACCTGCGCCGGAAAACCCCGGATGATTTCCATGGTGCCCATCGGCAAAGCGAGCCTCGCGATGTATCCAGAATTTATCGCCGAGGTACAAGACCTAAGCGGAATTGCCACTGGCTATCGGAGCAAAGGCACAGTGGAAGCACTGTTCTCGCCGCACGCGCGCGAAGAATTAAACACCATTGTGGCGTTGCATCGCGGTCTCGGACTGCAGGCCGAAGCCAGTCTCTGCAAAAGAGGCGCGCGAACTGGAACCGGCATTAAGCGAAGAGGTCGAAGCGGCGGTGCTTCGTCCCGCAAGAAGCTTCGGTAGACAACCGGCTGCTGGCAAACGCGTTGATTGAAGCGGCAAAAATGAGTGGCGCGGAAATTCATTCTGGCGCTGCGGTCGAAAGTCTGGAGCGAAGGGTCGCAGTGTCGCGGCGCGTCGTGAACGTTGAAAAGATTTCCGCGAAGCATACGATTGTCGCAGCAGGATCTTTCTCATCGCAAATTGCCGGAGCCGAGAATACGCGCCGGTGAGTCCGGCGAAGGGACAGATGGTTTCTTTACGATGCGCAGCGGCAAAAATCGATCGCGTGCTTTGGTCAGAGAGAATTTACGTGGTGCCGCGCAACGACGGAAGGATTTTGTGCGGCGCGACGGTAGAACATGTCGGTTTCGACAAAACCGTGACGGCCAGCGGAATGCGCGCGAATCTGGACGCGGCGATTGAACTGGCACCCGTGCTGGCGACGGCGCAGGTAGAGGAATCCTGGGCGGGCCTGCGGCCAGACACTCCTGATCACCTGCCGATCATCGGACCGACGGAAATTGCAGGACTGCTGATCGCGACGGGGCATTTCCGCAGCGGCGTTCTGCTGGCGCCGATTACGGCCAAATTGATTTCGGAGTTTATCCTGGAGAAAACTCCCAGCGTGGATTGGGAGAAGTTCAGCCCGATGCGATTTCAAGCGGCCAAAGAATCCGCGAGAGCTTCCAGCTCGGCCCGCTGATGGCATTTCCGCGCGACGCGATGTTCATTCAGTTCAAAGATTTTTTATTCCCGAGCGGGCGGGGGCGTGATCGTCTGCGCCGTGCCAGTGTTCGTGAATTGCAGGTAGCTGGAATCGAGCGTGAGGTCGCGCTCGATCTCAATATCCAGTGTTGAACCGCGCGGCAGTTCGGCCTCTGGACCGCGAGTAAACAGAATCGCTCCCAATCCGATCAGGCCGCCGATCCCAGCTCCAATACCGGCACCTTTGCCACCGCCGGCAATCGCGCCAATGCCCGCTCCAGTCGCTGTGGTCGTGGCTATCGTACCCGCGTCTTTTCCCTTGCCCCCGGAACCGGTAACCTTGCCTTCTGAATCGGTGGTTTCCTTGCCGCCGGTGTCCGCGCTGCGCGGAGCGGCGAGCAAGTCCACCGTATAGCCGTTCGGGAAAATGAGCGATTCCAGGCGAAGTCGAAATTCGCCGCGGCCTTTGACGCGTCCCGGGCGCTTGCTTTCCATCAGCGAGCCACGAAGATACGATCCCACCGGAATTATGGTGTGGTTATTCTGGGTGATCGGGAATACGGTATGGAAATAGAGTGAGTCGCCGGCTTTTGCGCCGCGCGTTGAAATGCCGTTTTCCAGCACCACGGCCAGCCGTGTGCCGGACGGCACGGTGAGTTTTTGGCCGGGCGCGCGTGGCGGCGCTGGTGGCGGCTGGTCGCGACAGGCGCCGGGGCGCCCATTAGAGGGCCGTCCTGCTGCTGAGCTGGCGCGCCAACCGCGAGTGTTAAGATCGTTGCTGCAGAAAGCAAGGCGCGGGTCATGGTGCGAGACGAGAATGGCATGCGCTTTCCTCCGTGCTATCACGTCCGATGCGCCGGTCGCGTGGACGGATGCCCGAAGTAGATCGCGCAGGGTCGCGCACTCCGATTACCAATAATCGCGCTCAACCGATTTGACACTACCGGCTGACGACGGCAGTCTGTATGCAAGTCAAATCGTAGGGAGATTCGACCGATGGCAAAGCTGGCGCTGATTTACGGAATGCGATTGTTACCGGAGGAAGATCTTGGAGAAGTAAGAGATGCCACGGTCGTGTTGAAGAATGGCCGCTCCGCGCGAGTAACGATGCACCTGATCGAAGGCAGCAAGGAAGAGATTGAAGCGACGTTCCATCAATCGGTGCAGGCTTTTTTTGAGATGTACCCGGAGATTTAAGCTACCCGACCGAGAATCGGTGTCACAGGCCAAGCAAAAAAGTATGACCGTCATTCCGAGCGCAGCGAGGAATCTCTCTGGTTCGTCGAATTCGTGGAACGAACGTCTTTGCAATGACTCCTAGCGATTGCCGAAATTTTCCGGGTCTGCGTTGCGGTCGCCGAGATTGTCATTGATCAGAATCGTGGATTGGCCCGTCAATTCAATGCGCTTGCGGCACTTGTGGCATGCGACGAGATCATCCAGCCGAACCATGTAGGAAGAAGCTTTGGAAAATTTGATGCGATCTTCGTTGCCGGCACCGCGAGGAAGCTCCTTACGCTTGGTGCAAACTTTCCATCGCACCGAAGCCGTAAATTCATTGCGGCAACTGGGGCAAAGAAGTTTCTGGGCTTTGTTTTCTTCTCGTTCGGTATAGAACTGGCGCTCATCCATAGTTAGTTCGCGGGATTGCGCACCGCTTCGCCGATTGTAACAAATTTCAGGCCTGTATCGCGCCAGCGCGGGAGCCAATATTCTAGAGCTCTGAGCGTGCGGGTGCGGTCACCATTTAATTGGCGGTGCGCTCCGTCGTGCAGGCAGAGCACATCGGCGGAAGCGCGTTGCGGGGAGTTCTGAGCGTGGTCGGCGATGGGGCGCATTCGGGCCGTCAGCCACTCCGCGGTTTTTTCACGCCAATCGCCGGGGAGAAGTGTCCACATGACGGTTTGCATTCCGAGTTCCCGTGCGGTGCTGACGACCCACGGGTTGCGCAGCCCAAACGGCGGACGGAAATATTTTGCTGTAGCACCGACAGTGTCTTGCAAGGCGGCTTGACATTGCTGAAGTTCGCTTCGAACGCCGCGTGGACTTACCCAAAAAAGGTTGGGATGCGTTTGCGTATGATTGCCGACCAGATGGCCGCGAACGGCGACTTCTCTTGCGAGTTCCGGACACTTGCGAACGAAGCGGCCGATCATAAAAAATGTGGCTCTGGCGTTGTGTTTGTCGAGGAGATCGAGGAGCGCCGGCGTGACCGCAGGGTTTGGTCCATCGTCAAACGTAAGCGCCAACTGCAGTGGTGCAGCCATACGGCAAATTGTGGCGCCAAATAGTTGCGAGCGCGGATGAACGGCGGCGTACGTGGTGATTCCTGCGGCAAGCGCGGCAGCAGCGGGAAGACCCATCAGCGCGGGATTCATTTCCTTGATTTATTCCGGTCTGCGCAAGGATTGCAAGTCAATTCCGAGTTGTTGGCATTTCTTGTAGAGATGGCTGCGTTCGAGGCCGAGGGCACGCGCGACATTGGTCATATGAAAATTGTGGCGGCGGATCTCAGCGAGCAGGACTTCTTTTTCGAAGGACTCGGTGCGCGCAGCGAGCGTCCCGGCGGCGGCCGGCGTTGAACTTGAATTGTAGTGAGGCGAGGAGCCGCTCGCCGGCAAGACAAGTTGAACGTCGGCGGCAGAGATCTGTTCGCCTTCTGACAGCAACACAAGGCGTTCCACGACATTACGCAATTCGCGTACATTTCCCGGCCACGAATAACTCTGCAACACGGCGATGGATTCGGCGGAAAATTCTTTTTCCTTCCACCCGTTCTGCGCCGCGACCTGGCGTGAAAAGTGAGCGAGCAGTTCGGCGAAATCTTCGCGGCGTTCACGAAGCGGCGGCAGAAATACGGGAAAAACGTAAACGCGATGAAACAGATCGCGACGGAACGTGTTCTGCGCGACCAGTTCTTCCAGGTTGCGATGCGTTGCGACCACCACTCGCACATTGACTTTGACCGGTTTGTCGCCGCCGACGCGCTCCACTTCGCCTTCCTCCAGGACGCGCAGCAGCTTGGCCTGCATGGCTACCGGCATGTCGCCAATTTCATCGAGGAAGAGCGTGCCGCCTTCGGCTTGTTCGAATTTGCCGATGTGCCGTCCGGCGGCACCGGTGAATGCGCCTTTTTCGTGGCCGAAGAGTTCCGATTCGATCAGCTCAGCGGGGACAGCGGCGCAATTGAGCGTGATGAATGGCATATCGCGATGTTGCGAGCGATCATGAATCGCGCGCGCGACCAGTTCCTTGCCGGTGCCGGTTTCGCCGAGAATGCAAACACGCGTTTCGCTTGCGGCGACTTTGTCAATCTGCGCCAGCAGCTGTTTCATCGCTGGACCGGAACCAACCAACTGATGTTTGCCCAAGCGGCGTTTCAGTTCGCGGTTTTCGTCCTCGAGACGCGAGAGGCGAAGCGCATTCTCCACAGTTATCAGGAGTTTGTCAGTGGAGAGCGGCTTTTCCAGAAAATCGAGCGCCCCCAACTTGGTGGCGCGCACAGCCATTTCGATATTCGCCTGGCCGGAAATCAGAATCACCGGAGCTTTCACACCCGCGTTCTTGATTTCTTCCAGGAATTCCAGGCCGCTTTTTCCGGGCATGACCACGTCGGAAAAGATCAGGTCAAATTTTTCCGCACGCAAGAGTTCGACTGCGCGCGAAGCGTTATCGCAGACGGTGGCTTCGTGACCGGCCAGGCGAAACGCGCGCGACAAGGAAGCCAAAGTGTTGGCATCGTCGTCCACAAGAAGCAGATGAGCTTTTCGCGTCACCGTATTTTCAGAATTAGCGGCTTCAATCGCTGGCCGCCGCAGTTTCAGGAGTAGCAGGCGCGGATTGATCGGCCGCGGAAGTCGGCGGCACTTTCTTTGTAATCACACCGGGCTGACGCCGTGGCAACTCGATTCGGAAGGTGGTGCCATGGCTTTCTTCGCTGGCAACCGAAATCGTGCCGCGGTGATCGCTGACGACGGATTGCACGATTGCCAGTCCAAGCCCAGTTCCCTGCTGCTTGGTCGTGTAATACGGCGTGAACAGCCGAGAGCACTCTTCGGGCGTAAGGCCTTTCCCGGTGTCAGAAACTTCGATGCGAAATCCGGACTGCGTTTCCACGGTTCGAAAAGTAAGTGTCCCACCGGCTGGCATCGCGTCCAGAGCGTTTAAGACCAGATTTTGAAAGGCTTTGTGCAGCAACTCCGGGTCGCCGTCGATTTCCGGCAGCCCCTCTTTTAGAAAATATTCCGTGGCAATCGTAGGTTTGCCGACTTCGTGGAATTGCGGCTCGAACAGGCGCACCGCGCTGCGAATCGCTTCGTTGATGTCCACGCGTGAAAATTCCGGCGACGGCATTTTGGAAAAATCGCTGAAGCGGTTAACGATAGAGTTGAGATTGGCCAGTTCAGCTTTCAAGGTCGCCGTCGATTCGTTGAATACTTCGAGAAACTGATCGTGACTTAGTTGGCGGGCACGCTGCATATTCTCCACGGTGATTTGCAGCGGAAACAGTGGATTGCGCAACTCGTGCGCCAGGCGGCGAGCCAGTTCGCGCCACGCGGCTACACGTTCGGTCTGCACCAGGCGTTCGCGCTGCGTCGAGAGCGTTTGCGTCATGTGATTGAAAGCAGACGCGAGTTGCCCGGTTTCGTCACGTCCCGTCAAGCGAATGCGGGTGTCCCAGTGCCCCGCGGCAACATCACGCGCGCCTTCGGCGAGTTCTTCGATGGGCCGGGTGATGCGTGCGGAAACCCACCAGGTGAGAAACAATCCGACCAGCATCGCCGCCACGGCAACAACCGCGGAAATTTTCATGATGTGGCGCGTGAGAAGAACCAGATCGCCGCGCGAACTTCCCACCAATAGCGCGCCAAGCAATTCTCCGTTGCGGCCGGTCAAAGGAAGTACATGGAAAACTTCTGCAGAGGCGGCGTTATCGCTCCACTGGATCGTTTGTACCATCGGCGCTGGCTGCTTCTGGATCTTTTCGATGATCGGCGCGAACCGCTCTGGTTGATCTACCGCGCCGGTGGCGCTTGTGATGTCACCAGGAACAAACGACGGGTTCAGGTTGAGGTAGAGAAGCGTGCGCATTCCAGCGGGCGCCACCAGCGATGCTAAGAAATTTTGGTCCAGCCGGCGGCCACCAATCGCGTAGAAAGGTTGCGTGACATTGGGTTGGGTTCGCACTGCGGTCAGCGCGACGGCAACTTCATTCGGCAATTCTTCGCGACGCAGGAACGCTTCCGTGCCGTTCCAATCTTTGCCGCTCGTTACCCATGTCTCTTTGTACCCGACGCGTGCTGGATACTGCGCCGAGGAAATCAGTGTGCCATCCGCGATGACAAACTCCATGAAGTTCAAGCCGTGTTCCTGCGCCGCGCCCGCTGCATCACGAACATAGAGCGATTGATCCGCATTCGTGCGTTGCAGATCGATCGCCATTTTCAAGGTGACTTCGGAGTTGGAAACATTCTCCACTTGCCGCGCCACCAGTTCGCGCTGTTGTGTAAATTCTTTTTGGAATTGTTCAACCAGGGCTTGCGTGCGTTGCGTGTCGGCTTCTTCGTAGGCCGCACGCGTATAGTGCGTGACGCTATACGAAACTGCCGAAACCGACGCCAGCACCGTCGCCAGAAATAGCAGAAATAGCTTGGTCCGGAAGCTCATGGTTTGGCTCCCGCCGGCGTTTTCGCTCCCGCGTCGCGCGCATTCGTGCCCGCGCCAGCCTGATCGAGCCACACGTCCGCAAGGTGCCACTCTCCCCAGGCAGACGGCGACCAATTGCGCACGCGCAAATCCAGCGCCACAAAATCCGGCACCAGCACCAGCGGCAAGAGATTTTTTTGTTCCATCATGTGCTTTTCCCAAGCATAGCGCGCATCGGCGTCCGCAGGCACGCCGCTTTGAGGCATTTCCCAATGCGAAGTCACTGCAAGATTTTCCAACCCTTCCCGCGGCGACAAAGAAGTGTACCGCCAGGAGACGAGCTGCGCTTCGCTCTCCACTTTCGCAGCGGCAGGGTTGCTTGACGCGCGTGTCGCGCTACGCGAAACAATCTGCAGCGTAAGCCCCGCCGCGCGCGCGTTCACCACAACTCTTTCCGCAATCAACTTCGATAAATCATTGTTGCCATCCAGCATCAAATGAAGCGGCTGCGCGGCTCCTAGAGAACCTGGCGCCAGTCCGGCTCGCAACTCCTTCGCGCGTTCCAGATTGCTTTCCATATCGAAGAGAAAAGCATATCCCGAGAGCCACTGCGGCAAAAAGGACGGCGCTGCCTCGGCTTGCTTCTGCAGCAACACCCGCGCCATGGCGTTTCGGTCCAAAGACAAGCTCAGCGCTTCTCGCAGCGTTTTGTCGTTCGCTGATTTTGCCGGTGCAGCAAATTTCACCGCGTATAGAGTGAGCGGCGAAGATGCCCACAACTTCACATTCGATTGTTGTGCGCGGCGTGCGGTATCTTCGGAAAGTTCCGCCACGTCCGCTTTGCCAAGCTGCAAATCGAGCAGTGCTCGCAACGGAGGCACTCCCAACGTGACCTCAATCGCGTCCACAAAGGGCCGACCGCTCCAACAGAGCTCGTTGAAACGAAATCGCAGATGTTGCGCTTGCAGGGCCGCGCCCTCGACGGCAGATTTTTCCGCTCGCGCCGCGTTCGAAGCTGCGTTTTCCAGGACGAACGGTCCGGTGCCAAACAAATTTCCACGCTCATCACTGCGATAAACAAAATAGGAACCGGACGCGAGTTGCTCCAGTAAATCGTTCGCTGGATTTGCGGACTGAATGATCACTCCGGTGGGAGTCGCGGAAATCTGCATGCCAGTTGCAAGCAGTGGCTGAAGCGCAGCGACGACGTCGCCGGGCGCGAGCACGGCGCCATCGGAAAACTTTACGCCCTGGCGCAACGTAAATTGCCAACGCTTCGCGGAGCCGTCGTGACTCCAGTCGGTCGCCAGTTGCGTTTGGAACCTGCCGTAATTGTCGAGCGAAACGAGGCGGTCAAAAATCAACTCCGCAAGGCGCTGGTTTGTAGCGTATTCCGGCGAGCCGGGCTTCCAACGGTGCGGGTTCAGCGCGACCGATGGCGCATACAACTCTATGCGCAGAACTCCGCCGTACTGCGGCCGCACGGCGCACGCCGCGCTGGCGACAAAAAACAGCGTCGCAGCTACGCAGTAGAAAGAGCTTTTAATTTGTGCAGGCCAACGCAACGCGATACACCTCGTAATTTCCTGTCACCACGTTGCGCACCACTACGGTAGCGCTTCCGGAATCCGGTCCCGCGCTGATCGAGACCACCGGTCCCGGCACACTCAATTCCGCAACCGGCGCAGCATTATTTGCCGCTCCGGAATTTCGCAGCAGCAACCGATCTTCAGCAGTCCAGTCCGTGCCATCACTCCTCAGCCACCAAGTATGCGTTCCGCACGCCTGAGCCGCCAGCAATCGCGCCGCATGCATTTCCGTGTTCGAGAAAGAGCAGACCACCGGCGACTCGTCCGTCCAGTTCGTTTCGCAGCGCCGTCCGGGCAGCAATATTCCCACTTGCGAAACATTTTCGTCGGCGAGCAGGAGTTGCCCTCGCGCCGAGCGTTGCGGCTGGTACGAACCGGGCGGCAGCGGCTTCGTTGCTCGTGGTTTCCAGGCCTGCTGCTCCTCGCCGTAGACGACCAGCGCATCCTTGGTCAATATCATCATCCTCTTTTCCCCGCCCGCTGAAGATGCGGACAGCGCGGCGCTCAAAATTTTTGCCTCCTGCTGCCGGAGCAATTCTTTCTCAAGCCGAATGGCATTCGATGGCCGCGCGTCGCTCGCCACAAACGAACGCGCCACTTCTTCGATCGCCACGTTGCTGCTGCCTTCCGCCGGAACCGACGCCGTAAAAATCAATTTGCGATGGCGTCTCCTCGATCGAAACATGCAAGGCCGGCACGGATTCTCCCTGCACCACTCGGATTTGCGCAGCTTCTAGTCTCGTGACGAAAGCCAGCCGCAGATTTTCCGCAAGCTGCTCCGACAATGCAGCGTGATTCGTCCATACCAGCGACATCCGGCGTTCATGCGGCAAGGCTGCCGCCCTGCGCGCCAATCGCTCGACGCAATCTTCCAGCGTTTGCGGCTGCGCAGCGAGCTGATTGCCTGCGGCAAAAAGAGAAACAATAAATGCAGTGGTGAGCGCGAGTATCGAAATTTGCCAGGCTGGTTGGTCGTTCACGGGACTGAATCGAGAGTTTAGCACGTCCCTCCGCAAGGTCGCGGGGCGCGCCGTGCTTCAGCCCTGAACTTGCCACGGCGGCCCCGTCCCTTCTCCACAGGCTTCGGGGCCACTTGCTTTGGACCCATTCGCCTGATGGAAGCTCATTCATGAATGCGAATTTCCATGCTTGTTGGTATCCACACAATCGCTTCAGTATCCTTGGCAAAAGGCAGCAGCCAATCGAAGCGCTCAACCGTCACGCGATACAGCGCGCGTCCGTTCAGTGGCGCCCACTCGAACGTGACGCGATTGCTGCCGATTGCAATCGACTCGGCGCTGACCGTGTTCAGTTCGAATCCGTCACCCGAATACTCCGGCGCCAGCCGCCACAATTCTTCAGCAGCCACCAACCGCGCATCCTTGCACCAATCCGCGTGCCCAGTAGAAACCCAGCGCTGCAGATTTTCCACCTCCGCGCGATTGATGGTTCGATGGCCCGTGATGTGGTCTTCCTCGCGCACATTGCCGGCAGCCGGCAGCGGTGCCAGTGTTATTGCTCCGGCGAGCATTCCCGCCGCGCTGATCCCAAGCGCTCTCTTCAATCCGGTTAGAATCCTCTTCTCACTGAGTTTCGTTCCCATAATTGCCTCCGCACAAACCGTTTATTTGTACTTTGTACTTCTTTTCCCGCCAACCGAGTGGCGCGCGGCGCGGTGCTGGACTTCGATCGCGATTCTGGCCGATCCGGCAAAGCGCGGCGGTGCTCGCCCTCGTTGCCATCTCGCCATCCTTTCCAGCTCCGCGCGACGCGCCACTCGCAGGGTTTTGGTTGACGCACTACTGGCGCACTAGCTAAGGCTGGCCCCGATTAATTTCGAAGCGCTTACCCCAAACACCGGTCATCTCACCCAACATCCGTCATTACGAGCGAAGTGAGGAATCTCTCTTCGGTCTGTCCCAAGCCAACGTCACGGCTTCCGATTCCCATGCTTCTGCGCGTTCACATTCGCAGCCGACGTATTACCGTCAGAATCGTCATCTCCCGCCGCAGTCGGAACTCCGGAAAATGCCGAGCGGAACACGTCGTTCGCAAAGAAATTCTTGCCGTCCACGGGAACCATCATGATCTGCAGCTTGTCGGACAACCGCTCCGCAATAATTTTTTGAATCAGCATCGGATTTTGCTTCAGCACGGCGGCTTCGAACTTCATCCGTTCGGAATCCGCCGCAGCCGTAACCCGGATGCGATTCGCTTCGGCGTCCGCAGTCACGCGAATCCGGTTGGCTTCCGCATCAGCAAGATTGCGCTGCCGTTCAATTTCCGCCTTGCTGTCGATAACCTTTGCTTGCGCAGCAGCCTCGGCGTTTTGCAGAGTCGCTTCCTTGCGTGCTTCCGCTTCCAGCTTCGATTGTTCGATCTGTTTCTGCTTCAGCGGCAGCGTGTACTGCATGGAGTCCGCTTCGGCCTTGGCCTGCAGCACGCGAACCTGCGCTTGCGCTTCCGCCTGTTTCACGGCGCGCGCTTTCTGCGCTTCTGCTTCCAGCTCGGCAATCTTCACTTCTTTCTGCTTGATTTCAGTTTCCGTGCCCAGCCGTTCGCTTTCCTGCTCTTTCAACAGCAGCCCTTCCAGGCCTTTGGCGTATTCCTCCGGCAGCTTGATGTCGCGCAGCACCACTTCGCGTACCAGGATTCCGTCGCTCTCCAGTCGCGTCTTGATTGCATCGGCAGCTTTCGATCTCAGCTCTTCCCGCTTCACCGCAAAAATTTCCCGCGTAATATAATTCGGCGCCAGCGACCGATACGTTGACGCCACCACCGGCGCGACGACTTCGTCTCCGATGTCTCCGGGCAAATTGGCGCGGATGTAGGCCAGCCGTCGCGGATCAATGCGGTAGCGCACGGCCACCGCAATGCCGATGTTCAATCCTTCGCGCGCTTGCACCGTCAACAACTCTTTCGCGTTCTTGCCGCCTTCGGCAGCCGCCGTCAGATAAACCTGCTCGCGCGTGTCATACAGCGCCACGTTGTCCACCAACGGCGTAACCAGATGCACGCCGGGATACAACGTGCCGGGACGCACTCCCCAGAACTGGCTGACGCGCACTCCCGCTGTGCCATCCGGAACCACCACGATGCTTTTCGAAATCAGCAGCGGTACGATCGCCAGCAGGGCCAGCTGCAGTGCGCGCTGCCAGCGCACCGGCCCCAAAGGGCCCGACGACAAAAAACTTGTCGCGCCAGCGCTCGTACCTCCCGCAGCCTCTTCACTCGAACGCCGCAGCAATCGCCGCAAGTGAGATGACACGTAAACGTCATAAATCACCAATGCTCCGGCGCTCCCAAACAACCCGATGCCCAGAATTATCAGCAGCCATTTCAGTGCAATCATCGTCGTAATCCTCTCTTCAGTAGCACAGCCACTTCGCTTACCGTGACGCACGAAGGGGCTGTGCGCCCAAGTCCACCGCACGAAAACCAATCCCGATTCACTCTGTGCCCTGGGCTCGACGCAAACTGCAAATCCGTCGCCACCGTCAGCCCCTGGCAAACTGCCGCGTACTGGCGCGTGTGCCGTGCACGAGTTCTGAACGAACGGGGCGCGGGCGATGCGCCGCAGCCGGTCGCATCAAATGAAAAGCGCCGCGAAGAAATGCCCAAGCCATTCCAAACGCTAGAATCCCAGCGAAAATTGTGGTGAGTGTGAGAACCGCGAACTGTGCCATTGCTTGCATGTCTGCCTCCCGAGTTGTGCAGACAGGGATGGCAGGCCCGTAGCCAATGCTATGTTGTTTAAAATACTAGACTTACATAGAAGCCACGATTGTCGAATTGTGGCCAGTGGGACACTTCGTGTTCGCGCAGACGCAGCCTGCCATTCCAGAATACACAGGGTTTACTTGAAGTCAGACCGAGGACTCAGGCGCTAGTTCAGACTGAAGTTCCCGGATCCGCGCGATCAGCGACAGCGCATCATATTGTCGAAACTATCTATAACGTCGCGCGAACGGCGCTTAGGCGCTGGCTTGCCGACTACCTTCTCGGCTTCGTTGGGTTCACGCCCGCCTGCCCAAGCCCCAGCGCGCTCTGCCCATCCGTCGATGCTCTTGCGATCATAGCCACTGGCGCAGAGTTCTTCCGATCCGTGCAAACGGCGATACATAAAATCAGACGTCACATCCATCAGTCGTGGCCATTCAACAGCGTCCAATTTGGCGGCAACTGCCACAAAAATGGTCCGGGCCTGGATCCCAGCTGCAAAACTGCGGAAGCAAAAAACGTCTCCGCTGCCCAGCGGCTCAAAACTCTCAACGCTCTGCAGCGAATAAAACGTGCCGTTGATTTCGATCGTCGAGAATTTCTCCGCCGCATACCGCAACTCGTCCTTCTGCCGCAAGCTCGCGGGGTAAAATTTTCCCGCGCCAACTTTTCTAGCGCCGACCAGAAATTCCCACGCGAATTTTGCGAACCGCCATCGACCCATGCCTCTCAGCATGATTTCAACTTATTTAGTGGGGAATCGGCTGTACGGTTGACGCCTGAAACTTTCCTGGCAAATCCACTTCAATCGTTTTCCTGGCGACGACCGAATTACTTCCTGGCCTCCAGCCTCACTTGAATGCCGTTTTTTGGACGCAATGTAATGGACGCCAGCGGAGTGACCTTGTGGTCCTGCGTCAAGCCGAAGCGAAATTTCTGACCAATCGTGGCCAACACCACGCTCGCTTCCATCAGCGCAAACGTGTTGCCGATGCACTGGCGGGGCCCGCCGCCGAATGGAAAGTATGCGAATCGCGGAAGTTGCCGGGCTAGACCCTTTTCCCACCGCTCGGGGCGGAACTCCAGCGGCGCATCGAACCAGCGCGCGTCGCGGTGTATCACCCACTGCGCAAACGCCACGCCATACCCAGGGCGCACCGGATAGCCCGCGATTTCGTGTTCTTCGGCGGCGAGGCGCGCCATGCCCCAAGCGGTCGGATAGAGGCGCAGCGATTCCGTAAGCACATGGCTCAGATAGGTGAGCTTAGGTAAATCATCGACCGTTGGCGCGCGTCCTCCCAGGACGCCATCGAGTTCCTCGTGAAACTTTTTCTCGACGGCAGGATTTTGCGCCAGCAGCCACCACGTCCATGAAAGAGTGTTCGCCGTCGTTTCGTGGCCGGCGAGAAATAATGTAATCGTCTCGTCGCGCAGCTGCCGGTCATTCATGCGCGTGCCGTCTGCATCCTGCGCCTGCAGGAGAATGGAAAGTAGATCACCGGTGTCGCGGCCGTTGGCGCGGCGCTCCGCAATAATGCGGTAAATCACTTTTTCCAGGCGTTTGATACCGAGCTTGGCGCGAATGTTGCGCGGAGTTGGCACCCACAGCGGCACCAGAATCGTGCGCCCGAAGTTCGCGGCAATGTGCAGAAGTATATCGAGCGTTTCGCCGACTTCCTCGGCGTCTTGCGTAACGTCGGCGTCGAAAAGAGTTTTGCCGACAATGCGCAGAGCCAGCTGCATCATCTCTTCGTGAATGTCGCGCTCTTCGCCATTGCGCCAGGTAGACACCAGTTCCTCGGTGTATTCGGCCATCGTTGCAGCGTACGCGCTGACCCGCGCGCGATGAAAAGCCGGCTGCGCCAACCTGCGCTGGCGGAGCCAGAAATCACCTTCGCTGGTGAGCAGGCCTTCGCCAAAAAGATATTTGTTGGCCTGCAGAATTCGGCCTTTGTGATATTTGCGGGAGTTGTTTACCAGCACGTCTTCGATCAGGTCGGGATGATTGATGAAGAGCGAACGAAATTTGCCGATGCGCATCCCGGAAACGTCGCCGTACTGCTGCGCCATCGCGGTGAAGTAATCGAGCGGATTTTGCTGCATGGCCCCGAACAGCGAGCGAATCAGGTTGGGTGGCGGACCGGGAGGAAATTTCTGAGCGGAAGAATCACTCATACATCAATGCTAGAGAACGCTGGGGAAGCGGTCAATCGCGCAACGGTAATGTACTGTCGGATTCGCACCGCTTGCGGCTATAGCGGCCGCTCTTCTGGGGCGGGCGTCTTTGCGTTCACGCTTCCATTGCGCGCAATGCGCAGACGCGAAACGCGGTGCGCTCGATATCCACCGCGACGCGGGAAAAGCCTGCAACGGTAAGGCGCGCAAATGCACTGGCCGGCGAAACCGGAACAAATGTGCTGCGAATATGCCCGGCACGCTGCAACCATCCATCGCGAATCTCAAAAGCAAAAAACACGCCGCCGGGCCGTAGTACACGATGAAATTCCTGAAACGCCGCGTTCTGCTGCTCGGCTGATTTCAAATGATGCAACACCAGCACAGCGACGACGGACGAAAAAGCATGATCGGGAAAAGGCAGTTCTGCCGCGTCGCCCTGAACCACGGTCACTCGCGAATCTTTGTGGCGCTCAGCAAGTCTGGCGGCGTAAGACGGATCATATTCGAGGCTGGTCACGCGGCCAGCGCGGCGCAACAACGCATCTGTAGTCGCGCCTGGCCCAGCGCCGACTTCCAATACGTGATCGCCGAGCGCGTACCCAGACAATATCCACGGGAGAAGCTTACGTTCGGTAACAAATCGCCAAATGGAGGAACCGCAAAACCAATTTTCAAATTTATTCATGGAGGTCCCGTCTGGCGAGGCTACTTAATGCTAGTCCTGGGGAGGCTTAGGAGGGAAGTAAATTAATTTAATGTAACAAATCGTGAATTCGCTTGAGCGCTGCGGCAAATTGGTCGGCATTGTACGCGGACGGATTCTCGAGTTGCTGGAACAGTCCATTGATTGCGGCGCGGACCTCGGGAGCGTTGGATGGATTAGCCTGTCTGCTATAGGCGATATAGAGCGCATCAAGAGCCATTGCTGCTTGTTCGGCGGCACGCTCGTCGCCCAGCGAAATATGCTCTGCGTCCTGGGTAATTCCCTGCATCGCGCGCAATGCAACGCTGGGTTCATAACTCATTGCCTCCAGGCGCTCGGCAAATTGGTGAGCCACAGGCGCAGCGGAATTTGCGGCGGCGATGACGGCGCTACGATCGGGACTGGGCTTGCTCATTTCATCGGCAACAGTCGCGAGCCGCTTGTCCAGATCCTGCGCGGCGGCCGCATCAACCTGCTTCGCAAGAATGCGGAATACCAGGTAGCGCGAAGCGTTCCACGCTGGATCGCCTGGACGCCGCCCGGAATAGCCATGCTCCTGCCGCCAGCTATTTTGCGCGGGCCCGAGTGAATGATGGCAAGCAATACAGGAAAGCTCGGAATATTCGGGCCAAATGATACTTTTGCCCGCGCCGTCGTTGGCCTCAGCGCGCCACGCAACACGCTCCATCGCCATTCGGAGCTGGACAGCTTGCCCGACGCTCCAGTCGCGCACCCCAACCCAGTTGGAATCTTCCGCCGGTTTGCCAGGCGCGGATTCGCGCGGGTCTTTCCAGTGCCGCGGCATCACTGCCGAAAAGGAATCCAGTTCGAAATAAAGGTCCGGGTGACCGGCGGCAATCATTTCATGATCGACAAAGTTTTCTTTCGTGCCGAGATGGCATTGCAGACATTTTTCCGTGCGATGAATTACGTTTCGCGTGTCAATCATGCCCGCTGCCACCGATTTTTCGTGCGGCCAATCGCGCGTGGTATGCGGGCCGAGCCATGCTGAGGCCGGACCGTGGCAGTTCTCGCAGCTCACGCCCTCGGATATTTCAAATCTACGGCCCTGCTGCGCTGGAGCTGCATAAAGGGCGTGACACGCCAGACACTTCGGCGACTCTTCGGCTTTTGCGCCAAGTTTCAGAATGTGTGCCATGCGTTCGCCGATGTCGCCGGTGAGCGCCTGGTACGCGCGGCTATGCTTGTCCCGCAAAATCCACGTCGTGTATTCGGTTTGCAGGATACGACTGTCCGCGACCGGCTTTACGCTGCCGTGGCAACTGGTGGCGGCACACGAGCCGGGACCGATATATTTTCGCGGTTCGCCGGTGGACTTCGCGGATTGCCCTGCGGCCGCGAATGCGAGCGCCACGATTGCGCCGCCCGCTGCAAGCGCATTTCGTGACCAAAGTTTAGCGAAGGAATTCATCAAGAATCGGGCAACGAATCTTCTCGCTTATATCGTTCGATGGCAGGCGAAGTCAACGACGGAGCATTGCCTTTCTCGAATAGCGCGCCAAAAAGCCAACTCGGTTCTATTTACACGCTGCCGCGAGGTGATTAGTATGCAAGGCAGTTTGCATCCAACTTTTCAGAGCGAGCGTTGGTGCGGCAGGTTCTTCCGCATGGCGCTTTTCACGCGAGACCAGCACCGTGATCTTTGATGATCTGCGAACTATCCAGCTTCGCCACGGCTTTCTGCCCAGGGCGGAGTTGGAGTCGCTGTCCTCGCGCACCCAGACGCCGCTGTATCAAATTCATAGCCTAGCCAGTTTCTATCCGCACTTTCACCTGATGCCTCCGGCGCGAGCGGAGGTTCGCGTGTGCGCCGACATGAGTTGCCACCTGAACGGAGCGTGCGAACTGCGCGCCGACATTGAGCGGCGCTTCGTGAATACGCACCGCAGTGAAGTGGAGATTCGCGATGTTTCGTGTTTGGGCCGCTGCGACCACGCTCCTGCAATTGCGGTGAACGACCATATTTTTACGGACATTACTGGGGACCGCGCCGAGTCGCTGATGCGCGCGGCGATGCGTGGCGAAGAAATCTATGATGGCCATCCGGAACAAGCGCGAGTTGCGTGCGGGTCCGATCCCTATCCGGATATGGAGAAATACGGCGCGCTGCGTGCCGCAATAGCTACAAGGGATTGGCATGGGTTGCTGGCGCGATTAAAAGAGGCGGAACTACGCGGCATGGGTGGTGCCGGATTTCCGACTTCGATGAAATGGGATTTGGTGCGCAAGCAGCCAGGGCCGGAAAAATACATCGTATGCAACGCGGATGAAAGTGAGCCGGGCACGATCAAGGATCGCTTCATCATGACGCATCTTCCGCACTTGCTGGTGGAAGGAATGATCCTTGCCGGGCTCGTGACTGGCGCGAAACAAGGCATTCTCTATATTCGTCACGAATATCATTTGCAGGAAGAAATTCTTGGAGAGGAGATCCGGCGGTGCTCCCGGGCTGGATTGCTCGGCAAAAATATTTTGGGCAGCGGCCTGGAATTTGAGCTGCGCGTTTTTGTCAGCCCAGGTGGATATATTTGCGGCGAAGAAAGCGCGCTGATTGAAGCGATCGAAGGGCATCGCGCGGAGCCGCGCAACAAACCCCCGTTTCCCGTCGCCGTGGGACTCTGGCAGAAGCCGACGGTGATCAACAACGTCGAAACATTCATCAATGTGCCACAGATTCTTGCGCGGGGCGTGGAATGGTACAAAGCGGCGGGGCGCAATGGATCGCGCGGATTGAAATTTGTCGGCGTAAGCGGGCACAGTACCCGACCGGGAGTTTTTGAAGTACCACTCGGCATTACCATGCGCGAAGTGCTGTTCGATTATGCAGGCGGCGTGCGCGGCGGCCGTGCACTGAAAGCGTTCGCGCCTTCCGGACCGTCTTCTGGATATTTGCCTGCATCAATGGCGGATGTGCGCCTGGATTTTGCGGCGCTTGCCGAGGCTGGATCGATGCTTGGGTCCGGCGCGATTGTGGTTTGCGACGAAACTACGTGCATGTTGGACATGGCTTTAAACGCGGTGCGTTTTTATCGCAACGAGTCTTGCGGAAAATGCGTTCCCTGCCGCGTGGGTTCGCAGAAAATGGTGGATTTGCTGGTGCGTTGGACGCAGGGGGGATTGCCGGAAACACAATACCGCGCGGATCTGGCCTTGTTGGATGAGTTGTCACAGGCGATGAGCCTGGCGTCGATTTGTGGGCTGGGGCAAATTGCGCCCGCACCGATTCAATCGGTGTTGAAGCATTTTCGCGGGGAGGTGGACGCGCACGTTCTGCAGAGTTTGTGTCCGAGTGGGATTTGTTTTACGGCCTCTGCTCGGGCGGGTGAGGCCAATCGCGTGGGGATTCGGCCGTGAGGCAATGCAGAGTCAGCGGCGTAAAGCCGCTGCTATGTGAGTCAAAGTCCACTTTATGAGTGATGCGAACCCAGCATCGAGAATGATTGAGTTGACGATTGATGGAGCGGTGGTGTGCGTGCCCGCGGGCACCACGATTTTTGATGCGGCGCGGATGCAGGGGATCGCGATTCCTACATTGTGTCATTTGCAGAATGAGACGCCAGTCGGGGTGTGCCGGCTTTGTGTGGTGGACACTGGCGCGCGAGTGCTTACGGCGGCTTGTGTGCGCCCGGTTGAAGCGGGACTGAAAGTTGTAACCGGCTCCGAAAAAGTTCTGGCCGCGCGGAAAACGTTACTGGAATTGATGATGTCGGACCACCCGTCGCCTTGCACGCGGCAGAAGAATTCGGGCGATTGCGAACTGGAAACGCTGGCGTCGGCCGCTGGGGTGAGCGAACCGCGCTATTCGCGGCGCACGGTTTCGCGAGGCCACGATGACTCTTCCCTTTCCATCGCGGTAGATCATGACGCGTGCATTCTGTGCGACCGCTGCATCCGCGGGTGCGATGAGGTGCGAAATAATTTCGTATTAGGACGCATGGGCAAGGGCTATGCGGCCGATATCGCCTTCGACCTTAATTCGCCGATGGGCGATTCGACGTGTATTTCGTGCGGCGAGTGCATGGTGTCGTGTCCCACGGGAGCGTTGACGAACAAAAGTGTTGCGGGCACGGCGATTTCGACCGGGCCGGGCGCAGAAGGATTTGAAGCGGAAGACTTGCTGAAGATTCCGGTGTTTCAGGGAGTTTCTGGAACTTTTCTGGAGCTGAATCGCGGAGCGATTGTTAAGAGAAGGTTTGGCAAAGGGGAATTGATCTGCAAGGAAGGCGAATTCGGTTCGACGGCGTTTTTTATCCTGGAAGGGAAAGCGCAAGTGTCGATTTCTTCGCCCATGGCGCACGTGAAGACGCAGGGCGGCGCGCGAGGATTCTTCAAACGACTGACGAGCACGCTGGCGCCGCGCGAATCGGACAAACGCGAGGAAGAAGCGCGCGACCGGACGATTCCGATCGATGCTTCAGTGGACTTGAGCTACGAAAATCCGGTGGCCGAGCTTGGGGCGGGAGATTTGTTCGGTGAAATGACGTGCATGAATTTCTATCCGCGGTCGGCGACGGTTCGCGCGGAATCGGACGTGGTGGCGTATGAGATGTTGCGCAACGTTCTGGACATCATGCTCAAGAACAAAACGTTCCGCGCACAGGTGGATCAAATCTACCGCAAACGCGCGCTGGAGAATCATCTGCGCGGAGTACCAATGTTCGCGGATCTTTCCAGCGATTTCATCGAGCATCTGAAGCAAAGCGTAGAGCTGCTACGCTTTGCCCCCGGCCAGGTGATTGCGCGGCAGGGCGATCCTGCCGACAGCTTTTATCTGGTACGCATCGGGTTTGTGAAGATTTCGGAAAACTATCCGGGCGGCGAACTGGTGCTAGCGTATCTGTCGCGCGGAGACTATTTCGGCGAAATAGGATTGCTTGGCGGAGGGGTGCGAACTGCGACGTGCACGGCGCTAGATCACGTGGAGGTAGTGCGCGTTTCTGGCGATGATTTCCGCCAGATGATCGAAAGGTTCCCGAGTGTGCGGCGCGGCTTGGAAGCGGTGGCAGAAGAGCGGCGCTCAGCGAACGCGCAGCGTATGCAGATGGTGCACAGCGTTCCGATCGATCAATTTTTGTCGCAGGGGCTAATGGAAGCGCAGAGTCTGCTGGTGCTGGATTTGCAGAATTGCACGCGCTGCGATGCCTGCGTGAACGCGTGCGCCGACGCGCACGACGGAGTTACGCGACTCGTGCGCGACGGATTGCGCTTCGATCACTATCTTATTGCCACGAGTTGCCGGCAGTGCCGCGATCCGCTGTGTATGGTCGGCTGCCCGGTGGGATCAATTCGGCGGCGCAATTCGCTGGAAGTGATTATCGAAGATTGGTGTATCGGTTGCGGGTTATGCGCGAGGAATTGCCCATACGGAAATATCAATCTGCATCCGTTTGAAGTGATGGCGGATGATCCGGAACACGCGGGACGGCAAAAAGCGGTGATTAAGCAGAAGGCGACTTCGTGCGATTTGTGCACGCATTTGAAAGAGCCGAGCTGTGTATATGCGTGCCCGCACGATGCGGCGCATCGGGTGGATCCGCGGGAATTTTTTGCGAGCATTGTTGCGCAGGGTGCATTGAAGTAGAGGAACGGCGATTTTTAACACAAAGAACACAGAGTTTACAAAGAAGAGTTTCGACGAGATAGCGGAAACATGCTGATGGATAAGACGCAACACGGGTGGGTGGTTGCGTCGCTGGCAATTTTTGTGGCGGTGCTGCTGGTGTATTTGTTTGAAAGCTGGACTTCGCCGCAAGGGCCGCGGGGTGGGAGCGCGATTGGACTGGTTTTTGGCGCAGTGGGATTTGGGTTCATGATTTTTGCCGCGGCACTGGGTGCGCGGAAACGCGTTCCGACATGGCGAGTGGGGCGCGCGAAAGCATGGATGCGTGGGCACCTGTGGCTAGGGTTATTGTCGCTGCCTTTAATCTTGTTTCACGGCGGATTTCATTTTGGCGGGACGCTGACACGAGCGTTGATGTGGTTGCTGATTGTTACGGTAGCGAGCGGCGTTTATGGCGCAGTACTTCAGAATTCGATTCCGAAAAAAATGACTGCGGATATTCCACTGGAAACGATTTACGACGAGATTTCTCATGTCCGTGGATTGCTTCGCGAGGAAGCGGACCGCGCCGTGGAATCGATCTGCGGAGATGTCGGATTTCCGAAGGATGTTCCCGGAAAAATACAACGCGCTGGAGGATTTACTGCGCTGCGTCCGATTGCGGCGAGCGCTGCGCCGCTGCGCACTTCGGCCGCGGTGAGTGCTGGAGCAAGCGGGGCAGTGGCGCCTGCTGCAGAAATATTATTGCTGAGCGAAACAGAAAGCGCGCCGTTGCGCAAGTTTTACATCGAGGAGATGCGGCCGTTCCTGGAGCGGTCGAAATCGCGTGGGCGCCTTCTTGTCGATGACCCGCGGGCTCGCGAGCGTCTTTGCCAGCTTGCGAACTCTGTTGCCGGCAGCGGCTCACAACACTTTGACTGATCTGGAAGATATTTGCGATGAAGCGCGGCAATTGCTGCGGCAAGAAAGATTACATCGCTGGCTGCATGGCTGGCTACTGTTGCACATTCCACTCTCGCTGGCGCTGATTTTACTTGGCGCGGTGCATGCGGTAATGGCCTTGCGATACTAATGGCAAGAACACGCACAACCAAGACGGTAGCACAGCGGATTGACCTCAACTATTTCAAGAGGCCAACTCCGTTCAAAAGAATAAAGCTGTGGCTGGCGATCCTTGCGCCGGCGATTGCGCTGTTGTGGATTGGCTGGCACGTTCTGCGACGGGACAATCGAGTTTACTCGAGCGGGCGGTTGAGCGAAGCGCACGCGGTGTTGGAGAAGGAGTGCGCCGCGTGTCACGTGCAGCAAGCTGGAGGATTTTCCGCGGCCGCCGCCGATTCTGCTTGTCTGGCCTGCCATGACGGGCCAGCACATCATACGCTCAGTTCCGATAGAACTGTTGCATGCGCGGAATGCCACGGCGAACATCGCGGCCGCGTCAATCTGGTGGCGACGAAAAATCAATCCTGCGCGCAATGCCACGGCGATCTTTCGGAGGTCAATCGTCACACGAAATTCGCTAAACACATTAGCAGCTTTGCAGAAGGCCATCCGGAATTTGCGGCGCTTCGCTCCGTCGCAGGAATACCCGCACATGACAGCGGCACGATCAAACTAAATCACGCGTTGCACATGCGATTGATTCGGCGAGGGGCGACCGGGCCAATGGTGCAGTTGGACTGCGTGGCTTGCCACACTCCCGCCGCCGCAAATCCGGATTTGACATACTCCGACTCGCGATACCGCGCGGCGGTTGTCAGCTACAAGGACGGTGACGTGGTTCTGCCAATTCCTCAAGAATCGCCGCAGCGCCCGCGACCGATCACGGGCCGTGAACGGATGGTTGAGCCGAGATTTGCGAATGCGTGTGCAAGATGCCATCTACTGACGTTTGACAAGCGCTTTGATGAAGGCGCGCCGCACGACAAGCCGGAAGTGATTCACGCGTACCTGGTGCAGAAATTCTCGCAGTACATTACAACGCACGGGGGTGAAGTTCATGAAGTGCAGAATCCGGGGAGGAATTTAACCGGTAGAGCAAATGGACCGGCTAGCCGGTCGCTTTCACCCGCGCAGTGGGTTGCAGAGCGCGTCGCAGTTTCGGAAGAGTTGTTGTGGCACAAAACGTGTTCGCAGTGCCATGCGATCTCCGGCACGACGCTTCAGGACGTTGGAATCGCGCGATGGGACGCGGCGAATTCGCGCGTTGCTGTCACAAATGCGACCAGCGCTTCAGGAAAAGTCGAGTCAAATACCGGTCAACAGCCGAGTGTACTGCCGGACGTTACAGCAGCGAACATCACGCTGCAATGGCTACCCCACTCGCGATTCGACCACGACGCACATCGTGGATTTTCCTGTACGGGCTGCCACCAGAAGGCGCTGACCAGCACCGAAACTTCGGACATTCTGATTCCGGGAATTGCAACTTGTCAGGCGTGTCATGCCCCGGGACAGGATCGCGCCGAGTCGAGATGTTTCGAATGCCACACGTATCATGACTGGGCACAACGAAAAGAAGTGAAGCCAACGTTCACGTTGCCCAGCTTGCGAACCGGCGGCAATTAGGGATCACGCAACGCGACGCTACTTAAACGCGACGCGCGATTCAAGCGTTTTGCACCAGCGCCATCATCTGCGGAGTGTAGCGTTCGCCGATGATTTCGAATTCAGCCAAACGCGCCGCAATTTTTTTGAGGTCAGCTTCACTTAATTGCACATTCAGCGCGCCCATGTTGTCTTCCAGATAGCGAACCCGTTTTGTGCCAGGGATGGGCACGACGTCCTTGCCTTGCGCGAGAACCCAGGCAAGCGCCAACTGCGCGGGCGTAATTCCCTTTTCGCTGGCGAGCTCTTTCACGGCCACGGCGAGTTTCAGATTGGCTTGCATCGCTTCCTCCTGGAAGCGGGGATAATTGGTGCGGCGCCAATCGCTGGAGTCGAGGTCATTCACGTTTTGTATCGTGCCCGTGAGAAAGCCCCGACCGAGCGGGCTATAAGGAACAAAGGTGATGCCAAGTTCGCGGCAGGTGGCCAGCACGCCGTTGGTTTCAACATCGCGAGTCCACAGCGAATATTCGCTCTGCAGCGCGGCGATGGGACGAATTTTCGCTGCGCGACGAAGAGTGTCCGGCCCGGCTTCCGATAATCCCAGAGTGCGAACTTTGCCTGCTGTTCACAAGCTCGGCCATCGCGCCAACGGTTTCTTCGATCGGAACATTCGGATCGACGCGGTGCTGGTAGAAAAGATCGATGGTCTCTATGCCGAGGCGGCTGAGGCTGGCGTCGCAGGCCCGGCGGACATTTTGCGGTGAACTGTCAACGCCCCTGCTGCCATCGGGACCGATGCGGAAGCCGAACTTCGTTGCAACGAAGACTTTGTCGCGCGGAATTTCGCGTAGGAACCTTCCAAGCAACTCTTCATTTTTGTAAGGCCCATAAATTTCGGCGGTATCGAGAAAATTGCCGCCTAGTTCGACGTAACGGTGAAGAACCCGCAGCGATTCCTCGTCATTCGCCGGCCCGTAAGCGAAAGACATGCCCATGCAGCCGAGTCCCAGAGCTGAAACCGGTATTCCGTTCTTGCCGATTGTCCTGAATTCCATTTTGCCTCCACAAATCGGATTCAACGCTTAAGATGTAAGAAATCCGACGATTGGTACGCCGTGCGGCGAAAAAAAACGGGAGGGCCGGAAGCCCTTCGACTCGGCTGGGCACATGCGCTAGATTTGTTGGTCGTGCCTGCACGCTGCCTAGAAGTATTTCGGTTGGCCGGGCCAGCGGCAGTGTGAATTCCCACTATGGATTCATCTCCTCCATTCGCTACAACGACAGCCGGCAAGGCCGCCGCAACGGAACACCTTCCGAGCCCCGTGAAGGCGTTGTGGCAAATTGTCACACACGTCGATCGATCAAAAATTAATGCGTGGCAGGCGCTGCGAAATACGGTTGGAGTTGTTGCGCCGCTCATAGTGGGATTTGCAACGGAAATGCCACGCGGCGGGCTGGCCATGGCGAGCGGCGCGTTGAACGTATCGTATTCAGATGGAAGCGATCCGTACGCGCGGCGGGCGAAGCGCATGCTGGCTTCGACGGCGTGGTGCTCGATCGCAGTCCTATTGGGAGGATTGACGGCGCACAGCAATACCGTCGCGGTGATCGTGGCGACGTTGTGGGCGTTCGCCGCCGGAATGCTGGTCTCGCTGGGAACGACCGCAGCGGATGTGGGAGTGATCAGCGCGGTGGTGCTGCTGGTGTACTCAGCACAAGCGCTAACGCCAATGCAGGCGCTGCAGGCAGCCGGGCTGGCACTTGCCGGTGGATTGCTGCAAATCATGCTGTCGATCGCTTTGTGGCCGGTGCGCCGCTACGAACCGGAAAGGCGCTCGTTGGCGGCGCTGTATTTCGAACTGACGCGCATCGCAACGCATCCGAGCGAAGCGACTTCCGCGCCACCGGGCACAAAGGAAATTGCGCAGGCACACGATGCGCTATCGGGACTGACCACGGACACGTCGCTTTCCGCACTGCGTTATCGGTCGCTGCTATCGCAAGCAGAACGTATCCGGCTGAGTTTGACGACGCTGACGCGGCTGCGTTTCCGGTTGGCGCGCGAAAATACCCATCATCCTGCGATGGCAACGCTGGACCAGTTACGCGCGAACGCGGCGACACTCTTGCGTGCGATTGCGGTTAGCCTTGAGTCCGGCAAAGAAATCAACCTGGAAGCGGGCCGGCTGCTTCTGGGAGCAGCGTTAGGCGAACAGAGGCCTGCGCAAGTAAAAGAAGCCACGAGCTTTTCAAATGCGGTTTTGCGCGATGTGAAGTTCCAAGCGGATGCTTTGGGCGGACAATTGCGCGCGGCTGTTGAGCTATCGCGCAACGCGACGCCGGCGGGCGAAGCAGAATTTGAAAAACGCGAAGCGCAGCAGCCGTTGTGGACGCGGTTCACAAGTCGCATAGCGACGCTGGGGGCGAATTTGAACCTGAAGTCGGCGGCGTTCCGGCACGCGATCCGGCTCACGATCTGCGTGGCGCTGGGCGATGCGCTGGGCCGCGTGCTGCATCCCAATCGCGCGTACTGGATTCCGATGACCATTGTGCTGGTGCTCAAACCGGAATTTGTGGTGACCTTTAGCCGCGGCGTATTACGAATTATCGGGACGCTTGCCGGGCTATTACTGGCCACGGGACTGTTTCACTTCCTTCCCATCCATACAGCGACGGAAATTTTGTTGATTGGAATATTCATGTTCTTGATGCGCTGGATAGGCCCAGCCAACTATGGAATATTCGGCGTGGCTACCAGCGCGTTGATCGTGCTGCTCATTTCGATCACGGGGCTCGCGCCGAAAGAAGTGATTGCCGCACGCGGAGTGAACACCATTATCGGAGGGGCGTTCGCGCTGTTGGCATACGCGATTTGGCCAACCTGGGAGCGACACCGGCTTCCTGACTTATTCGCCGCGTTGCTGGATGCATATCGAAATTCGTTTCGATCGATTTGCCGCAAGTTGATGGATCCAGCGTCGGCCTCCGCAAGAGAACGCGAGCGCACACGGCAGGCAGCACGAATCGCGCGATCCAATTTAGAGACTTCGCTGGAAAGACTCGCCGCGGAGCCAGGCATCACCGCGAAACAACTTGCTCAAGCAAATGGCATACTGGCTTCATCGCACCGATTTGCGCACGCGATGATCGCACTGGAAGCAGGTATTCCAGAAATGTCGGAGCAAGCGCCTCGGCTGGAGTTCGAAACATTTGCCAAGGCCGTCGATAAAACATTAGAACTGGTTTCTGCAAAGCTTCGCGGGCAGCGCATCGCGGAACGCGAATTTCCGGATCTACGCAAAGCGTATCTGGAACTTATTGAGACAGCCGCTATGCAGTTGGATCAATACGGGTTCGTCAAGGCGGAGGCAGACCGCATCGTGAACAGCTTAAACACGCTGCGCGAGCAAATTTTCGACTGGGCTCGCTGCACCGGTCCAGAAAGTAAGCGTACCATGGACGTGAAGATCGAGGGAAAACCAAGACAAGACGTTAGGTTAAGTCGACCATTTTCAACTGGGTGAACAGGAAAAGCCGCAAGGAGTGGTTGCTCGGAGGCACTAAATGAGAAATTTACGCCGACAATTTCTGAGGTGCGTTGGCGCTACATTTACAATCGGAATTTGTGGAATTCGGGTAAGAGCACTGCCACAATCCCGGAAGATGCCCACTCCGCCAGAGCCCGCCGAAGGCGAACCCCACGATTCAAGTTCTACAGGCCATCCGCCTTCGCAAAGAGCGCTATTGCAACAACACGAGAGAGAGTTTCGCGAATCGCTGGCCAGGCTGAGTGAGCGAGTAAATGAATTGAAAGCGGAAATAGAACAACTTCACTCTTCCGACATTTTTTCCGTTAAGATTTACAAACAGACCAGCGAGATCGAACGCATTGCAAAGCAGTTGAAGAATCTGGCAAAAAGTTGAATGGGGTCCCGATGGCAGAAGCGCTCCCAAAATGCGAATTCGAGAGCAGCAATTTGATTCTTAAGATGCAGAAGACTCTGGAAGGGCGGATCGAGGCCATTCCGTCGTTTGTCGACGGCGTGATGAAAGTCGTCGAGTCCATGGGATGTGCCGCCGGCAGGGAGCGCGAAGTGGAAGTGGCGCTACTCGAGGCCTTAGCGAATGCCGTGCAGCATGGGTGCAAGAACGATCCAGCCAAAAAGGTGGAAGTTTGCGTGGCTTGCGACGAATCGCGCAGGTTATTGCTGATAATTCGGGATCCTGGGCCGGGATTTGAGCCATCGGCGATTGCCAGCCCGGTAGTGGGGCAAAATCTTTTCTCGGCGCACGGGCGGGGAGTCTTTCTCATCAATCAGCTTATGGATGAGGTGCACTACGAAAAAGGTGGAACCGAAATTCACATGAAGATCGGCTAAAACTCCGGCAAAATTCTTACGGTTCGATTCTTGTGCCCAGCACGGCTAGAAATTTTGCTAACCAGGCGTGCAGCGCGGGCCAGGCAGGCCCGGTGACCAGGTTGCCGTCCACCACCGCGTCGGCCATCCCAACATCCACATACGTGCCACCAGCGAGAGTAACATCAGGACTGGTTGCCGGATAAGAGCTGCATTTCCGCCCTTTGAGCACTCCAGCTGCGGCAAGCACCTGCGGTGCATGGCAGATGGCCGCCACCGGCTTATTTTCTTTCATGAAGTAGCGCACGATTTCGAGCACGCGGGCGTTCATGCGGATATATTCCGGCGCGCGTCCGCCCGGAATCATCAGCGCGTCGTAGTCTTCGGGCTTCAGCTGATCGAACGTGGCGTTCAAGGCGAAATTATGACCCGGTTTTTCGGTGTAGGTTTGACCACCTTCAAAATCGTGAATCGAAGTGGGCACAAACTCACCGGATTTTTTCCCAGGGCAGACTACGTGGACTGTGTGACCGACCATCTGCAAAGCATGGAACGGTACGATGATTTCGTAGTCTTCGACGTAATCGCCCGCCAGCACCAGGATTTTCTTCTTTGACATGCAAATCTCCCACCGATCTTGACTTACGAGTCCGTATTTTAGCTGTTCGCGTACGAGTGCCGCAATCGTTCGACCCGGAGTCAATACAAGTCATACTATCTGCAGAATCTTAGAACCAAAATCCTTCTTCGACCATCGTCGGATCGTCGAAGGACGACAAATGGAGGGAATGCTCGAGCTTGGCTTTAGTGCGCAACCGCGGACGTCTGAGTGGGCACACTCTCCTGCGCCGGAGGAACTTCCGGCGATTCCTCGATCGTCAGATGATCGGTGCGCATTTTGCCCCATTCGCGCAGCATCAATCCCTGTGTGGCGAAATAGCGGCGGATCTGCGAAGAATCCCAGCGCAGAACTTCTTCCAGCACCGGCACAAGTACGCTCATGGCGTTGTCGCTCAGCACCGTCCGGCGCGCGATGCGCGTGATGTACTCAGCTTCGCTGACCGCGATGGTCAAGCCGTCGTACTGATTGACGTGCATCATTACTGGCAAATCGGAACTGCCGTCGCCCATGTAAACAATATGGTCGTGGCTGATTCCGAGTTGCGCGCGAATTTCCTCGAGCACCGTAACTTTGCCCCAGCCGGCCGAAGCGCGTACGATGGCTTTCACTTCCCCGTTGCCCGGCTCGTAATAAAACTTGGTGCCGTGAATATTCTCCGGCGCGACGATGCCTTCGAGCGCAGACTGAATAATTTCTTGTGGTGCCGCAGAAATTACCTGGAAATTAAATTTATAGCCTTCCGCAAGTGTGTCCAGCGTTTTCGCAAACAGTTTAACATCGTGTTTCAGGCGAATCAGTTTGCCGGCTTCGACCAGGTGTTCACGCCGAATGCGGCGAAACTCCGGATCGTGCAGAATCAAATAGGAAAGCTCCGCGCCCTGTTGCACCAGGTTGATCTGGGCCAAGCCGCGAACCTTGTCGTGAAAGCCCTGCACGCCGACTAATTCGGCAAGCACGACTCCGGAATCGTTGAAACTCAATGTCTGGTCAAAATCGCTAGCCAGAAGATACTGCTGAACCATTTGTGGTACCCCTTTCTAAGGGTCCGCTCTTGCGGACTTTGCGCCGCGCGCCGCGGCCTGATCGCCCCGCTATGTACACCTTACCTGTGTTCACTCGCCTGGCGGTCACGAATTATTTTGATGGGTGCTATGCACAGAAACGTGAACGCATTGTTTAATGATGATTAGATGCCGCTCATGGGTAAAGGGTTAAAACCAAAGAATTTAAAGACTTTAACGATGACGTTGGGCTCTGCACGGGCGAAACCTGTACGAATGTTCAGGGCGAACAAAACACGAATTATTTTTTGGCAGGTTGCGGAGGCTGCCAGCCAACTCTCCCGCGCGCTCTGCCCAGCGTTCCCAAAATGTACGACCGCCGCGGTCCGCGTTCCTGTCATCACCATCACCCTGCGGTTCGTCATGCACCAGATACGCCTGGCCATTCCGCAGATAAAGCGCTTGCGACTCGGCCAGATTCAGGGGCCGCGCGCCGCGCCGGCCAAAGACAGATATCTGGTTACCCGATTCGTCCACTGCGCGGTCACGATCGATGCCCTTTGAAATAGCGAGCGCCGGACCTTTCGTTTTTGCGGTCGCAATTAATTTTGGCGTAGGGCGGGGACTGAATCCGGAAAAATGTGCGGGATCGTCCCACGGCGAAACTAATTGCAGAATCCGCAGACCGTTGTAGCCATCGGCAACGAAAGCGAACGCACTTCCAGCTACCATTCCAATCTTGACGTCGTTCACGTCGTCCATGCTTCCATTGTCATTGTATTGTTGATCGTAGTAGGGTGCTTCCGGATTCTCGATGTTGATGATGGCGAGTCCAAACCTTCCGTCCGCCACGTACGCGTAGGTGCGCGCGACGTAGATGTTTCTCGCCGAGTCCCCAACGGCGACTTTGCCTCTTTCCACCGGTTTCGGATGCGCGAGGTCGGTTACATTCAGAACTTTCATGCCGAATCGGTCCACCACAAAGGCGTAACGAAATTGCACCGCGATGCCGCGAGGATCATCAAGTACCGGTGAACCGACGGTGGCGGTGACTTTTGGTGCCAGGGGATTCTGCAGATCGACAACCACCAAATCCTTGTTGGTGAGGATGTACGCAAAATTCCCGGCGATGGTGATCCTTCGCGCGCCGGTGAGGACTCCATCGGGGTTGAAAGCCAAGGCACGTTGCAGAAAATTGTTGGCGGGATTTCCGTCGAGCAGGGTGCCAACGCCGGGACTTCTCGCTTTCAAATTTGCATTGCCGATAACCACAAGTCCCTCTTCTCTGTCGGCGACGTAAAGAAATCCGTACAACAGTGGAATGGGCTGCTCTTCATTTTCCGGAAGCTGGACGCGCAGAGGATCGACGCCCAGCGTAGTGGGAGAGGCGATGGCCACGGCGTTTTTCGTTGGCACAAAGAATTTTTGCCCAAAAGGAGAAACCGGCGCTGTGGTGATGCGTTCGGAGAAACCTTTGTTGTCGATGTTTGCGATGTCGAAGACGCGGAAGCCGCCTTTGCCCTGCGCAGCATACGCGTATTCCCCGCGTGCCTGAACGTCGAGCACAATTCCCTGGTGCTCGAAAGTGGTTTTGATTTCGCGCCCGCGCGCGACGAATTTTTTGAAATTGTCTGGATAGGCCACGCGCTGCAAATCGCTGCCGTAAATTGCGTTGGGTTCCTGATGCTCGGCCACCGCTACAGCCTCAAGCCCGTGCTCGCCGGTCGCAACATAAATATAGCGGCCCATAAAATTCATAAAATTCGTTCCTTGCAGGAGCAACTGGGCCATCCAGGCGTTGTTGTCGTTGGCGGCGGAGACGTGGCAATCGCTGCACTGCTTGGTTTCCTTCGCGCGCACCGTGTGCGGAACGAAAGTGCTGAAGGCCTGGCCTGAAAGTCCCGGCGAGGAAATCGTCTGCTGCTGATAATAGAGCCACTCTCGATTCGCGTTTTGCGAACTTACCAAGACAGCGCAAGAAGAGCGCGCCGGCGCGATTCGGTGCCCGGTTACGGTGCCGTCCACACCGAGCATATAAATGTCGTCTCGTAAAACTTGGAAATTGTAGCTGGTGTAGTTCCTTGTCGTGAGCCCTTCGTTGTGCAGCATGTCGCGCTTGGCGTTGGCTGTCATTTGCAGGTGGCAGCCGAAACACGTAGGCGTCCACGACGTGTGGCACGAATAACACGTCATCGAACTATTGGAATGAGCGAGCATCGACTCTTCACTCGGGAATGCACTAAGCACTTCGCCCGATTTACCCATCAATTTCGCTCGATAGGACTTGGCACTGAAATGCACGTTGCCACGAGTAACGGTATCGCGCGTCTGCACGACTTCCCATTCCTTGTTCGGTTCACTCATTGAGCGCTGGGTCAGTGCGTCGCCACTCCATTCGAAGCGGCGCAGTCCCCATGGCGTCCGCAGAGTTTCGAGCTGCCGTCCACCCTCTGGCGCGGCAGGGCCGGAAGTAATCAAGCTCGCTCGCGCTCCGATGGTGCCGTGGCAGTCGACGCAATCAATTTCAACTGCGGCGCGTGGTTCGCCGTACACTTTTCCGTTGCCGTGGTTGTCCTGGCCGAAGTGGCAATCGGCGCACTGCATTCCTTTTTCCAGATGAATATCCGCAAGGTGAACGGCTTTGCCAAAACGTTCCGGATCATCGAACGCGATTTTCTTTCCGTCCTTGTCGAGCCAATTGCCTTTGCGATCGTGCGAATAAACGTTGCGATAAACCCAGCCGTGGCCGTGGAAGTCGGCAAATTGCGTGGTTTTCAGCTGCTTGTTGAAGTCAGGACTTCCAGTCTGCTCCAGAAATTTTTCGTCGCTCCACAGTCCGCGCGCGGCTGCGGCTTCCGGATTTCTCAGGGCCGTCTGGTAGCGTTCTGCTTCCGTGGGATTTTTCTGTTTCGCCGGATACATTTTTTCGCCGTCGATTTCGTTATCCCACCAGGTAACTCCAAAATAAGTGGTGAGCATGTTCGTGCCGGGGTGCATGTGGCAGACCATGCATTGGCTGGACGGAATCGCGCGCGTGAAAACGTGTCGTATAGGATGGCCAGATCGCGATTTGTCGATCGTTGGATCAACTGTCGCGCTATTTCCTGAATGTCCAAAAGCCGCGTATCCGCCGGAATGCGCCGGGTCGCGATCATTCGCGTAAATCACGTGACATGAGGAGCAGCCACTGGCGCGATAATCTCCGGGATGATCGTTCGTTCCGGGCAGCGACATCACCGGATCAACTAGACGCGTTTTCTGCAAACCGAGAAAAACCGGATCGGTGCGAAGCTCGGTACCAAAGCCGCGGTCGCTCAATTTATCGTCGGGCTTGCCAGGATCTTCGCCGCGCGATGGATTGCCCAGCTCGGCTTTTTTTTCTCCACCGCGTTCGAACACCCGCAGCACGTTTCCCGGCTGCGAAGTTTCCCAGCGATAGAGCGGCGTGAGCTCCGGCAGCACGCCTTTGGTGCGGGACTCTTCGCTCGCGGGCGGGGGAAACGTTTTGATCAGCTGCGGCTTGCCGTCGCGGTCGTAGCTTTCCCCAAAGCGCGTATTTTTTCCGGGAATCGCTCCGTTATTGTAAAGCGCCGCTCCCCACAGAAATCCGGTGTGCGTCATCATGCTGGTGGAAACGGCGCGCGTCTCGCTTGCATGACAGCCTGCGGCTCCGCAGGTTTCCGCCGCAACCCGCAAATCTCCGGGATTTACAAATTTCACGTATTCCGCTGACTCCTTCAGCCATTTTGCAAACACATCCGGCGATCTAGCTCCGCGATTGCGAAAAATAGCATCGCGGGGTTGAACGTGGGCTTTCTGTTTGACTGCTTCGTATTCAGGAGAATTTGCCGGAGTTCCCGCCGTAACAGTGGCCTCGGCGTTTCCGGCATGGCAATCCGTGCAACTCAACTGAACGGTTTTCGTCGGATGCATGGTCGCTTCGTCCATCGGCGAGTGACAGCTCACGCATCCAGCCGATTTCTGCATTGCGACTTGCTGTGACTGGCCGCGAACTTTATCCGATTGTCCTGGAGCGCCGAACGCATCACCACGAACACCAAATAAGAGGAGCAGCGTCGCTATACACAAAAACACAGTGATGAGCGATCTCGACGCAGAATGTCTGTCCACGATCATTTTCATAAATCGCAAACGCCCGTCATTCCGAGCAAAGCGAGGAATCTCTCTTTGATGTACTGGACGAACGTCAGAGAGATTCCTCACCGCGCAGGACTCCGTTCGGACTGATAATTTCAAGTGAATTTCGCGACCCATTAGAACGTCAATTTCACCGAACCAAACAACGAAAACAAAGTTTTGCCGCCATAAACGTCGCGAAACCCATTGCCCGGCGTAAGCATCGCCACGCCGCCCGTGAGCACGATATTTTCCGAAAGCGGCGGGCGATAGGTAACGCCGGTGCCGTAGTCTACGCCGATGGTGTGTCGAATGGGCGCTTGCAGCAGAATAAATTCCAGCGGCTCAGTGCGTTCGAAGCGAAGGAAATTCGCGTTGACGAAACCTTTCAGCTTCGGCGTGATATTAATATCCGCGCCGGCGTTGACAAGAAAAATTCCGGGATTCACAAAGTTGGCTTGCCCCTCGTCCTTGCTCGCGCGCAGCGAAGGAATCAGGCTGCCCGGCGTAGTAAGCAGCACTCCTGAACCAGTGAGGCGAAATCCTTCGCGGTTCCAAAAGCTGAAAAGACCGCCAGCAAACGCATCTAGATCCAGTATCGAATCGAAGCCCCGCGCCCGGCCATCGCGCGGATTTGCGTCACCGCTGGTATAAAAAGTGGAAACTCGGTACCGAACCCAATCGCGGTCGTAGGAAATTTCTGCCGCCGCTAGCTGCGCGTTCACCGTAACCGGCCGGCCGGCGATTGGATTGAAAGTATCTTCGCCCACCGCCTGGTAAAACGCGTGCGTTAAATTAATGCGTCGAATATGGCCGCTGCCCAACCAGCCGAAATAACCCACGCGGATCGCGTGCGGGATCGGACCGGCGCCAGGATTCTGGTTCACAACATTTCCCACCGGAGCGGGCCGCACCAGAAATCCGTTGTCATCGTAGTGGATCGACGCGTCGTCTTTGTTCCAGGCCACGACGAATTCGGCGGTGTACCCCGGAAAGAAAAAGTCCTGCAAATAAATGTTTCCGAGTACCACTTGTTGGTGTCGGCGATCGAAAGTATTTAGCCCGCTGTTGGTGTTCTTCTCAAGAAATTGGAAATAAGCCGCGTTATATTCGATTTTGTCGGAGTGCAGGTCGCCGAAGATGCGCACCGCGGGTTGTTCATCTATAAACAGAAAACCGCGGAAATCCGCGTTGAATTGCTGAATGCCCGCGCGCATGCTTACGAAATCATAGTTGGGGCCGAGATCGTGCAGCTTTACTTCGGCGAATGCTTCCTGCAATCCGAGGTGGGAGTCCAGGCGATTGGTGCCGCTGCGGACATCCGGCCCGACAATTCCGAGTTCACGAACATTCAAATCATTAAGGCTGATTTCCGGTGTAACGCGGATTCGCCAGTCTACCGGCTTGAAGGAAGCGTCGCCACGAAAAAAATCGAACGTGAAGCGCAAAGTTTGATCTACAAATTCCTGTTCACCGCGGCCGAAAAACGTTGAACTGCCGGGATTAGCCGCGCTCACGCCGCTGGGAGAAGGCACTCGACGCCCGTCAAATATCGTGTCGGAAGTCGCAATTAAATTCAAAAAAACTTCTCGGCCCAAAAGCTGCGGGCCAGATCGGTTCATCGCCCTTTAAACGATTGCGGTTGAAGGGATCATACCAGCGCGACCGCGTGTACATATATTCGCCTTTCGACGAATATCGTTTGTACTCGGGTTGCTGCAGGGCCCAGCGATCGGGAACCGTCGCGAACACATCTGCAACCGGGGGCAAGCTTTCCGGCGCTGGATTCAGCACGTAATTGGGATCGGAATCAAGACGATGGCGAAATTCACGGTAGCTGCCGGGTGACGCGACGGACTCCGCCGGAAGGGGCACGCCGAGTTCGGGAAGGCGCGGAAGCCGCGAACGGAGTTCAACAGACGGCTGCGCAAGAAGCGAAATCTCGAGCGTAAGAACCTCATTTGCGTGCAGCGTGATTTTTTCGAGCGAAAAAGAAGCATATCCCTGGGCCTGAACGAGCAGCGAGTACTCTCCAGGGACCAGTGGGAAGACGCGAAAAACTCCTTCGCCATTTGTGGAATATTCCGTGCTGGTATTGGAACCCGAATTTCGCAGTTGAACAATCGCTCCGGCCACAGGAATCTGCGCACCGCTGCCCGGACCAGACCTGACCACGCCATCGAGAGCTGCATTGCTCCGCGCCTGCTGCCGCGGCAGACGAAGTTGACCACCAGACTCGCGCGATTGCTGTGCCTCTTGGGCTTCGAGAACGCAACTCGCGCAGAAAGAGACCAGTGACACAAATACGAAGAGCAAGTAGGTGCGACACAGGAGAAGCGATCGGCCCGCGAGGCGCTTAGTGTTTGTTTGCATGCTCGATGCCCGAGAAATGGCGCACAGACTGCGTCGCAAGGAAACGGAATCAACAGCAAGCTAACAACACGAGAGCGAAGCGGGCAATGATTTTCGCGAAGAGATGAGAACAGTAGATAACGGTCGAGAGCAGCCTGCAGAAATCCGTTCACTGTTTGGCGGCAACTGCGCGCGTGATGATTGAGCCACCAGCTGCATGTGTGTTACGTACATACGTGGCCAGTTTCGCTCCCAAACTTCGCACGCTGCGAAAACCGATAGCCGCGCATAGGGCGCTTGACCGGCAAAGGAAATTACTCATCTTGGGTATGGCACTCGCGCTAGGCGTTGCAGCCGCGTTGACTCTCTTGCTGTTCGGCTGCGGCAGCAATGCAACGATCGTACCTCCGCCTCCCACTACCGCGTTTCAGCCGCTGACGCAGACGGAAGTAACGCAGATCGTTACCTCGGCGGCACTTTCAGCCGCAGCTGACACTATGGTGATTGCGGTGGTGGACCGGCAAGGAAAAGTTTTGGGCGTGTTCCGGAAGCCCAATGCGCCCAGCACGACATTGGGAAACTTTTCCACGTTGCAAGATGCGAACGACGTAGCCGTGGCGCTCGCGCGGACCGGCGCCTTCTTCAGCAATAACCAGGCGCCGCTGACCTCTCGCACGGTTCGCTTCATCAGCGGGATTCACCTCCCTCCTGGAGTGACAAATCAACCTCCCGCAGATCTCTACGGAATTGAGAACACCAATCGAGGTTGCACGCTCTCTGCCGAACTCGAGGGACGTGGATTCAAGCCTGCAACTCCGATCAGCGGAATGACACCTCTCGGAATCCTTACCGGCAAAAAAGATGTAAACGACTCCGACCCCAACACCGTTAATCCGGGAGGAATCCCGATTTATCGCGGCAATGTGCTGGTAGGCGGAATCGGCGTAACAGGCGTTCCGTCAGACGTGGCGGAATTCACTGCGTTCAAGGGTGCGACTTCCGCAGGATTCGGCGATTTCTTTTCGAACTTGCCGCCGCCGGGCGCTGTTTTCCTCGGAGGCGTAGTCCTGCCTGCGATCGACAATACCAGCCCGCCGGCCGGAATCGGCGCCGGAACGATAACGGGTGGAACATGGTTTGTGGCTGCAACCGACGGCACCGGAACCCCGGCAGAGGGCGACTTGGTCACACCCGTCGCCGGTACGGGGGGATTGTCCGCGGCAGACGTGGCCGCAATTCTGGCGAATGGCGAAGCGGAAGCCAACTTAACACGCGCGTCAATCCGGCTGCCTGAAGGTTCGCGCGCACGAATGGTAATTGCAGTAGCAGATACGGATGGAGCAATTATTGGCCTGCGCCGCATGCCCGATTCCACCGTCTTCAGCATCGATGTAGCGGCTACCAAAGCGCGCAACATGGTGTACTTCAACAGCACGGCCCGCCTTGCCGCCGATTTGAATCAAGTGCCAATGGGCACCGCAGTGACCAACCGCACAATCGGATTTGGCGCGATGCCGCTGTTCCCGCCGGGTATCGACGGCTCGGGCAACGGGCCGTTTTTCAATTTGTACACCACGGACACGGCAAATCCTTGCACGCAAGGTTTTCAGGGCGGCGCGCCCAACGACAAAAAAAGCGGAATTGTGTTTTTCCCAGGAAGCGCCGGTCTTTATAAGAATGGCGTGCTGGTCGGCGGCCTCGGCGTCAGCGGCGATGGCGTCGACCAGGACGACTTTGTAACCAGCGCGGGCACAAAGGGATTCGAAGCGCCAACCGCAGTCCGAGCCGATCAGATTTCCATCACAGGAGTCAGGCTCCCGTATTTCAAATTCCCGCGCAATCCTACCGACTAAGAATCCGAATACCCGGAATACCAGGTATTTACTCATTAGGAGCGAAGGCCGCCAATTTGCGGCCTCTCAATCCCTGCGAGGAAGAAAATAGGACTGCAGGCAGACGATCTACACGGACTCGTTCGGTTATCTTAACCTCCATTTTGCCTCCATGACTAAAGGAACGATCCGGGCTACATGACTTTTCGAAATAAGCTGATCTTGGGATTCGGGGCTGCCCTTTGCATTCTTCTGCTGATCGGAGCGCTGTCGTATCGGAGATTCCTGCAGGAGGACTCCGATCAGAAGTGGCTAGCACATATCGCGTCATCGCTGCAAGTAATGGCGAGGAAGCCGTAACCGTGTTCGAAACACAGCGACATGATTGACCTGGTCTTCATGGACGTCGTCATGCCCAGGCTCAACGGGCCGGAGGCTTACTTGAGAATGGCGGCGCTTAAGCCGGGCACCCCGGTCATTTTCACCACCGGCTATGCCACCGAGACCAGCCTGATCCCCATCCGCACCCGAGAAAACGCGATCGTGCTCCAGAAACCTTATGGCTCGCAATACCTGGCGCAGAAGCTGCGCGAGAAACTCGACAGGAAGAACTAAACAAGCCGCCGCATCGCGGAAGTAAAATAAAAGTCTCGCGCAAAGTTTGGCAACACCGATGCCATTTCTCCGGAAAGAGCGCATGCAATGGCAGCGGGAAAATGGAACGCCGTCCTTTACGATGCCAAGCACTCATTCGTCTCGGCGAAGGCCAAGGATCTCGTAGAGCTGCTGCAGCCAAGGCGGGCGAGCGTTCTTGGATTTGGGCTGTGGAACCGGAACCCTGACCGCAGAAATTGCCGCCTAGTGGAGCCGCGGTGCTTGGCATCGACTGCTCCGTCGAAATGATCGCGGAAGCGCGCAAGAAATTCCTCGCGTATTCGATTTGAAGTCTGCGATGCGCGCTCCTTGCCTTTTTCCGACGAATTCGAAGCAGTATTTTCCAATGCCGCGTTGCACTGGATTCCGCAAGCCGCGCGCGTCAGTCGCGGCGTCTCGCGCGCCCTGTACGGCCCGGAGGCAGATTCGTCGCCGAATTTGGCGGCAAAGGAAACGTGCAACGTCGTTACAGCGCTCGAATCGTCGCTAGCCCAGTTCGGCATCTCCGCGGACGGCGCCAACCCTTGGTATTACCCGAGCGTCGCCGATTACTGCGCGCTCCTCGAAAAGCACGGCCTGGAAGTACGCGAAGCCGCGTTATTCGAACGGCCGACGAAACTCGAAGACGGTGAGCGGGACTGGCACTTGGATCACCATGTTCGGCGAAACTTCCTGCAGCGCGTGCCGGCGAACCGAGAGAAACCACTTTATTCCGTGCCGCCGAGGAGCTGCGCACTCCACGCTCTGGAAGACCGACCACTGGGAACTGGACTACCGCAGACTCCGCATCGCCGCCTGGAAAGCCGCGTCGTAGTACCGTAAGAAATACGCCACAACCCGTGGGGTAGGCCTTTACAGCCGCAGGTTACATGCTACATTTTCCTCCCGTACCGCCATCCATGCGCCAGGCGGCTGGGCCTCTGACTGAGAACCTGCCAAACGTGTGTCTTGTCAACGAGTTACCGCGTGTTGACAGACAGCTTTCGTTGCTTGGCAACGAGAGCATCGCGAGAACCATCCCTCCATCAGGGAACGACGAGTCGTCTCTCTTCGCGTTTCGTGTGTCTAAACGCCAGGCGAACGACCGAACGCGGACTTGAAAAAGGTTTTTCGCGCGAAAAGCAATCGTGCGCGCCGGGAACGAGAGAGTTAAAGAGGACATCTTGTTAAAACTCCGAAAAGTGGAAATCACCGGATTCAAATCGTTCAGCGAACGCACGGTGGTAACGTTCAGCGGCACCGGTACCACATGTATCGTCGGGCCGAATGGGTGCGGCAAATCCAACGTGGTGGATGCCATCAGTTGGGTGCTGGGCGAACAGAGCCACAAGTCCCTGCGCGCGGGACGCATGAGCGACTGCATCTTCAACGGCACAGTGAAACGCCCGCCCATGGGCCTCGCCGAAGTTACCATCACCATGGAAGATCCGGAACTCGCCGAGGCCGCGCGATTCGTACTCGAAGCCAGCGCCGATGCGGCGGACGCCGCGGAAGAAAACGACAACGTAGAGACGCATAGTGCGCAAAGCCTCGCGGAGCCCAACGAATTTCTCGCGGATGCTCCCGCGGAGCCTTCAACCGAGGAAGTGGCGCAATCTGGCGCTCCCTTTCCTGACGCATCGGTTGTCGTTGCATCAGAAAACGGCCACCCTGAGTTTTTGAAAGCCAAGCGCAAGAAAAAATCCGAAAAGCCGGTGCTGGTCACCAAGCCCGGCGAAGTGGTCGTTAGCCGCAGGCTTTACCGCAGCGGCCAGAGCGAATATCTCATCAACGGCAGAGCGGCGCGCCTGCGTGACATCCAGGAAATGTTCATGGGCGTCGGTCTCGGCCCCGATTCCTACGCCATCATCGAGCAAGGCCGCATCGGGCAAATTCTTTCCACCAAGCCCATGGAGCGGCGCGCCATCATCGAAGAAGCCGCTGGCGTCACAAAATTCAAAACCAAAAAGCGTCTGGCCGAAGCCAAGCTGGAATCCTCCAAGCTCAATCTCTCGCGCGTCAACGACATCGTCGTAGAAGTGGAAAAGCAGCTGGGTTCCCTGAAACGCCAGGCAGCCAAGGCTCGCCGCTATTCCGAAATTCGCGACCAAATGCGCGGCATCGTGCGCCAGATGCTCGCGGGCAAGGCTCGCGAGCACGAAACTGAAGCCGAGCGCATCGCCACGCAACTCGCCGAATTCACTGCCGCGGAAACACAGCACGCTCAAGCCATTCAGCAGCAGGAAGGCGAACAGGATCGCCTGAGCCAGCGCAATTACGAACTGGACACCGAAATTCGTCAAAATCAGAACCAGTTGAATCTGACGACGCTGGAAGTGGACCGCGCAGAAAATAAAATTACATTCAACACGCAGCGTGCCAATGAACTTGCTGGCCGCCAAGGGCAAATCAGCGCGGACCTCAACGAACTGAACGCCCACGCCACCGAATGGGAAACGCGCAGCGCTTCGCAGCGGCAGACCGTCGCCATGCTACGCGAAGAAGCCACCGGACTTGCAGCGCGCGTCGAAGAATTGCAGACCCAGGCGCAATCGCGCATGGCGCAAATTTCGCAGTCCGAAACCCGCATTGAAGCTCTGCGCAAAACCGCTTCCGAGGCTAGTGAAAGCCTGTTGCGCCTGCATGGCGAACAGAAACAGGCCGAAGAAGCGCTGGTTCATCAGGGCGAGGCGCTGCGCCGGCGCGAAGCGAACGAACACGAATTGCTGGAGTTTTCCATTCGTGTCCGCAGCGATGCCGAGGAAGCAGCCTACGCGCTGGATGCGGCAAATGGCCAGATGAGCGCTTCGAAGCAGCAGGTTTTGCAATTGCAGGAAAAGTTGACTGCGTTGCGCAACGAGCGTGAAGATCGCGCAAAACACGCCGAGACGCTGCGTGATTTGCTGGCCGGAGTCCGCGCCCGCCATGCCACGCTCACGCAAATCCTCAACGACCGTTCCTACACCGCCGATGCCGTGCAAAAGCTTTTCGCGGCCAACGAACGCGGCGCCGGTCACGACTTCCGCGCGGTTGGCGTGCTGGCCGACTATGCCGAAGTGCCCGAAGCGCACGAAGGCGCAATCGAACAATACCTTCGCGATGAACTTGAATACGTGGTCGTCGAAACATTCGATCACGCTCGCGCAGGTGTTTCGCTTCTGCGTGACGAAGTTGGCGGCCGCGCAACCTTCTTCGTGGACTCCACAAAAAATCTCCAGATCAACGATTACGAACCAATCATTCCCTTCCGCGCCGAAGACGGCGTTTACGCGCGCCTCGACAAGCTTGTGGAATTCCGCGATCCACTCGGCCCCGCGGCAAAACAGTTTCTGCCAAGATTGCGCGGCGCATACCTTACCGACAGCGCAACGGGCGCAGAAAAGTTGGCACGCGAAAATCCGCAATATGCTTTCGTGACTCCCGATGGCACAACCTATCAAGGCCGCATGGTCACTGGCGGACGCCCCGATGAAGCAGGCCCGCTGGGCATGAAGCGCGAACTGCGCGCTCTGGACGCCGAAGTCGCAGCGCTCGACGCGCGCATGAGTGAAATGCAAGACCAAGTGGAACACACCGCCGCGGAAATTCGCGAAACGGAATTGTTGCTCGAGGCCGTGACCACCAAGCATCATGAAGCGGAGCGCGACGTAATCAGCGCCTCCCACAAACACCAGCAATCTCAAAGCGAACTGGCGCGACTTGGCCTGGAGTTGACCGTTTGCCAGCACGATCTCGCCCGGTTGCGATTGGATGTAGCGGAAGCGCATAAGCGCGCTGAACGCGCAATCGCCGAGCACGAAACTGCGGCCATGAGCCGAGCGGAAGCCGAAGCGGAACGTGTGCGCCTCGCCGAGACTCTGGCGGAGCTGCGCAGTTCCGTGCAATCCGAGCAGGACGAACTTGCCGCGGGCCGCGCGGAAATGGCCGCGCGCCAGGAACGCCTAACCGCCGCAGAAGCCGTCGCTGCCCGTCTCGCCGAAGAGCGCGCTGAACTTGATCGTCGTGAAAACGCCTTGCGCCAGCAGGAAGTTGCAATCAAAGAAGAAACTGCGGGGCTGGTAATCCAGAGCGAAGAACTCGGCCGTCACCTGGAAGCGTTGCGCGCGGAAAAGTTGCGTCTCGATGCCCGCCAGCAGGAACTCGAACAGGAATGGGATGCCGGCCGCACACGCTTGACACAGATGGAGGACCATCTGCGCATGGGTCGTCAATCGCTAATGGAGTTGCGTGAAAAGCGCGGTCACGCAGAAGTTGAGCGCGCCAAGAACGAAAGCGACCGCCAGCACCTTCGCGAGACGTGCATGAGCGAGGTCAATGCCCAACCGGAAGACCTGATCGCCAGCGAAGCGGTATTCATGAGCGGCGAAGAACTCGCGGCCGCCGAAGCCAGCTATCGCGAAATGAAGCAGCGCATCGATTCCATGGGCGCTGTCAACATGATGGCCCTCGAAGAATTCAACGAGTGTGATCAGCGCTTCACATTCCTCACCCGCGAACGCGATGACCTGCTGCAATCCATCGCTGACACCCAGCAAGCCATCGCCGAACTGGATTTAGTCTCCAAAGAAAAGTTCGAACAAGCCTTTAACGCGATCAACGCCAATTTCTCCACCGCGTTCCACGCCATCTTCGGCGGCGGCATGGCGGAGATGCGTTTGACCGAGCCGGACAGCTCCGGCGATGCCGGCATCGATGTTGTCGCTTCTCCTCCGGGCAAGCGCCTGCAAAACGTGCTGCTGCTCTCCGGCGGCGAAAAAGCCATGACCGCGCTGGCGTTACTCATCGCCATTTTCCGCTATCAGCCAAGCCCGTTCTGTATTCTCGACGAAGTTGATGCGCCCCTTGACGAAGCCAACGTCGGCCGCTTCACTCGCCTGATCGGCGATATGAGCGCGCAAACACAATTCATCGTCGTAACCCACAATCGCAAAACCATGGAGACAGGCAGCGTTCTCTACGGCGTCACCATGCAAGAACCCGGCGTCTCCAAGATCGTAAGCGTTCGCTGGGAAAGCGAAGAATCTCCCGCGCCAAAACGCCAGGCATCCGCAGCCACCGCTGCCTAGTTCAGTTCGCTCAACGCCGACAATCGTCATTCCGAGCGAAGTGAGGAATCTCTCCGCTGCGGCGTCGCTTGCGAGCAATCGACGATCACTCGCTACAATCGTGATGGCCAAGTGTTTCCGACACTGTCGCAACATTCGAAGAAAGTTTTGCACCGAAATCCACCGCACAATGACTTGGCGTTCACAACTCTGTGCGCTAGAATCCTCGCTCATTCTTCTGGAGAAGCATTCTGTGTCCTCCGCGTCAGCGATGAGCGTCATACGAGAAACCAATTTCCCTGGAATTGCGCCCGCAGCCCGCGGCAAAGTTCGCGACATCTACGATCTTGGCGAAAATCTATTAATCGTTGCGACTGACCGTATTTCCGCATTCGATGTGGTCATGCCAACGCCGATCCCGGACAAGGGAAAAGTCTTGACGCAGCTCTCGCTCTTCTGGTTCGAACTTTTGCGCGACTTAATTCCGAACCACGTGGTAAGCGCCGCCGATTTCCCTGCTCCTTTCCTCGCCTACCGCGAACAGCTTGCGGGCCGTGCCATGCTGGTGCGAAAAACGCAGCCGCTCCCCATCGAGTGCGTTGTGCGTGGCTATCTCAGCGGCTCCGGATGGAAGGAATACAAAGCCGTAGGAACGGTCTGCGGCATCCCGCTCCCTTCCGGACTGACTGAGTCAGGCCAACTTCCCGTACCCATCTTTACTCCCGCCACCAAAGCCACCAGCGGCCACGATGAAAATATTCCGTTCGAACGCGCGGTCGGATTAATCGGCCAGCCACTCGCCGAAAAAGTTCGTACCATCAGTCTTGAAATATACAAACGTGCCGCAGCTTACGCCGCGCCCCGCGGCGTCCTTCTGGCCGACACCAAGTTTGAATTTGGTCTTCTCGATAAGAAACTCGTCTGGATCGACGAAGCGCTCACGCCCGATTCCTCGCGCTTCTGGCCTGCCGCCCAATATCAGCCTGGCGGTCCACAGCCCTCTTTCGACAAACAGTTTGTTCGCGACTATCTGGAACGGATCCAGTGGCCCAAAACGCCTCCTGGTCCAGAACTGCCCTCCGACGTGGTCGCGGCAACTCAGGCCAAGTACCGGGAGGCCTATCGCCTCCTGGCAGGCCATGAACTGAACTAGCAAGCGGCCCTCAAGCTAATTCAATCGCACGCGGAGCGTGGAATCATGAAGGATCAATTGGAAGGGCTCGTCAGCCAGATGGTGGAACGCGGGATTCTGTTCGAAGAAGCGCTTGGAGAATTCGAAAAGCGATTTATCAAACGCACGCTGGAACGCGCGCATGGCAACCAATGCCGCGCCGCCAAAATGCTGGGAATTCATCGCAATACTCTAAGCCGCAAAATCGGCGAATATAAATTGGACCGCAACGGATGGCACAAGCGCTAGCGGCTGCCGCACCGCCGCATTCCGCGTTCCTTGTAGATAAAATAAGTAACGGCCCTCCGGAACATCCGGAGAGCCGTTACTTACTCAACTTCATTTCCAACCGGTCAGGCGGCCGGTTTCTTCGCCGCTGGTTTTTTCACCGGCGGCTTCTTCGTGGGAGCTTTGGGTAGATCTTCCGTGTTCACTTTGGCTTTGTCCCAATGCAGCATGAACGCCGGATCAGGATCGTACGATGCCAAAGTTCCGGTGAAGCGAACTGGATTGTCCTTCTCCAGCTTCGCGGCTTCCGGCTGCCCGACCACATTCACAATCATGTTAGGGGTTGTGGCCGCCTGGAATTCGGCATCGCTGGTAACGAACGCCACATGCAAGACGGTCGGATCGTTAGCCGTCGCGCCGGCTGTAATTTCAATCAATTTTCCGGGCACGTCCGGGAACTCCAGCCCGCAAGACGCCAGCCAGGTAATCTTTGCTTTGTCCCCGCCGGCTTTCAGGTCCGTTATCACTGACGCGATCGTCATATCCTTTCGCGCGTCAGCCAGGTCCGCGGCGCTCGCGATTTTATACGTCGCAGGGCGCTCGGTCGCGCTGGCCGCGAGCTGCAGCAACTCGTTTAGTTGCGGATCCACCAGGTTGTCGCACGCGGCCTGTTGATAGTTTGCGATCAACCGGCGCAAGTAGGTCTTCAGCTGCGCGGACTGCTGCTGCGTTGCGGTCTTCGAACTCACGGCGCGCGCCACGTACCAGAAGCCGTCCAGTGTTTGCGGCGGCGCCGAAGACAGGTACGCTTTTCCGAGCTGATAATTCGTGATGGCTTCGTCCGGGTTGACCGCCAGCACCGCCTTGTAATACTTGATCGCGCTGGGGTAATCCTTGAGTACCATCGCCGCCTGTGCTGCGGTCCCATTCAAATAAATGGTGGCCTGCTTTTTCTGCTCCTCGAACGCCTTATCGTCCAGTGCGTCTGGCTTCTTCAGTTCCGAAATGAGCTTCAATCCGTCCCCTGAGGCGGCCATCGCCCCCTTGGCCTGTGCGGCTTGATCGGTCGCGCTCAAATTGTTGAATGCGAACGCTCGCGCATAGAGCGCGCCGTATCTTTCGTTCGCACCCACCTTCTCGCCCAGTGCCACTAATTTGTCAGTAGCCTCAATTACCTTCGGCCAGTTCTTCAGCTGGCTGTACGCTTGGTAATACATCGGGTACACGTAAATCAGCAGGTTGGAATTGGGATATTTGGCAACAAAATCGTCCAGGCACTTCACTTGCGAGGTGGGATTCTTGTCGGCGCCGCAAGCCTGCTCCGCGTTGTACTCCGGCATGGTGTACGGAGGCTGCTTTCCTGCTTCCTGTCCCGCCGCCTGTGCCGCGACGATGCTCGCGCTGCCAAGCACTGTATACATTGCCGCGGATATCCCGAGCACCGCAACTCGTCTAATTCGATTCATTCCCATTCTCCTCGCTGAGACTTCGCACTCCTGAGATTTTGTTCCGGTGCACCCCGGACTGTCAGTTTCCGGGTACGTTGCAGAAAACGGTGCGGGCGGAGATTCTGCCGCTCCGTGAATCCTACGGATTATAGGAAAAGCTTTACCCGTATCGCAAGGAATTCTCTTACCGCAAAGCTGGTATCTTCCCGGAAAGATCGGCCGATGCGTTGACAACTTCATCCCGGTGCGCTTGCCAAGCCGCCTGCTTAACTTGTGTTGTGCTTTCATCAAATGAGTGGTCGGTCACCGGAACTGCGGGACTCAGCTTTTGCCGGTACCTGTATGCAAGACTATGATGAGCATGGCACAAAAAGCGTGGCCTGAGGAAGGAAGAATTCGCATGACCAGGATTCTTGGAACGGAAGCTGGCAAGCAACCCGCTGACGCGCTCTCCGGCCAGGTGGCGCTGGTTACCGGCGGAAATCGCGGCATCGGCAAAGCCATCGCGGCGCGCCTCGCCGCTCTGGGAGCCGCGGTTGCAATTTGTGGCCGTGACAACACCGCTCTGGACGCCGCCGCATCCGAACTCCGCGCAACTGGCGCCACCATCCACTCGCAGCGCGCCGATGTCACCCGCGCTTCCGATGTTGACGCACTCGTGCGTGAATCCGAGTTGGCTCTCGGCGCAATCTCCATTCTTGTCAATAATGCCGGCATGGGCCTCTTCGGACCGGTCCAGGATAAATCAGAGCAGGAATGGGACACTCTGATGAATACCAACCTGAAAAGCATCTTCCTTGTCTCGCGCAGAGTCATTCCCGGCATGATTCAGCGCAAGCGCGGCGACATCATCAACATCAGTTCGCTCGCAGGAAAAAACACCTTCGCGGGAGGCGGAGTCTATTGCGCCTCGAAATGGGCTGTGCAAGGGCTCAGCGGTTGCATGGCGGAAGATTTGCGAATGCACGGAATTCGCGTCAGCACCGTCTGTCCCGGCAGCGTGGCCACGGAATTTTCCGGCCGCGGTCCGAAAGACGCTAGCAAAGTCCTCACCGCTCAGGACGTCGCGCACGCCGTCGCTATGATCGCCACCCAGGGCCCGCAAAGTTTCCTCAGCGAAGTGCAATTGCGTCCGGTTGCCAAGCCCTAGAGACCCAACTCAAAAACCATCCGTAGCTCCAAACCGCAACGAGCGAAACACATCGCCATTCCGAGTGAAACCAAGAATCTCTCTTATCTTTCCGCTCCGTGCCAACCGCTAGGAGCACTTTCCTCTTGACAATAGTCGTTATGACGACTATGCTACCTGCGTGACTCTCGCCAAACCTCAAAAACGCTCCCCCCAGTCTCTCGGATCCAGGGTCTTCGTCGCCCTGCTGATCGCCGCCGACCGCCTCAGCCAGCAAGCCGGGCAACTGATGAAGCAGCACGCCCTGACCGGCACCCAGTACAACGTTCTGCGCATTCTACGCGGAGCTGAACCGGCCGGTTTACCCTGCAAAGGCATCAGCGACCGCATGATTTCCCACGACCCGGACATGACTCGCTTGCTCGACCGCATGGAAAAACGCGGCTTGATTACCCGCGTGCGCCAACTCGATGATCGCCGCGTAATAAAAACCCGCATCACTGGGCAGGGCCTGGATATTCTGAAAAAGCTGGACGCTCCAGTGGAAGAATTGCACCGACAACAGTTCCGTAACATCGCGGTTGCGCGTTTGAAAAGTCTTGCAGCCACGCTAGAAGAAGTCATCCCGCAAACACCGGATAACACTTAGCGCGCATCCAAAGATTCCCCGATAGAAATGTATCTCCAATTAGAAAGGCAGAATAAAATGGGCCAATCGCTATCAAGACTCACCATCGCCGCAGCACTGGCTGCAGCCCTGGCCATCTCGTCGCCGGCTGCCACCACCACTTGGCAGATTGACCCGGCGCACACCGCTGCGGGATTTTCTGTCAAGCACATGATGATCGCCACCGTGCGCGGACAATTTAAGGGCGTCACCGGCACCGTCAACTGGGATGATCAGGACATCAACAAATCCAGCGTGGATGTGACCATCGACACCAACACTGTCGATACCGGCGAACCCAAGCGTGACGCCGACCTCAAGAGCGCCAATTTTTTGGATGTCGCGAACCATCCCGCCATCACTTTCAAATCCACAAAAATTGAGCAGATTTCCGCCGGCAAAATGAAAGTTACCGGCAATCTGACCATTCATGGAATAACCAAGCAAGTTGTTCTGGCTGTCGAAGGTCCGTCCGGCGCCATAAAAGATCCCTGGGGAAAAACCCGAGTGGCGCTCAACGCCACCACGACCGTCAATCGCATGGACTACGGCGTAAAGTGGAACGCCAAACTGGATGGCGGCGGCATGGTCGTCAGCGACGACGTGAACATCAGCATTGACCTCGAGATGACCAAGAAAGAATTGGAGTAACACACGCGATTTTCACGCGCCCATAGAAAACGAAACCTTGGAGAAGAAAAATAATGAAGAACCCCGCACCGATCGATTATCCTGTACACGAATTCATCCGCGATCGTTGGAGTCCGCGAGCGTTCTCAGACAAAGCTATCCCTCCCGCGGACCTTTGCAGCCTTTTCGAAGCCGCCCGCTGGGCGCCTTCCAGCAGCAACGAACAGCCGTGGGCCTTCATTGTCGCCACTCGTGCCGACCACGAAAATTTCGCCAAGGCCTTGCACCCGCTGGTTGAGTTCAACATCAACTGGGCCAAGCACGCCTACGTTTTGGGCTTCGCCGTTTCCGCATTGTCCTTCGCAAAAAACAAAACTCCCAATCGCAATGCGCAATATGACACAGGCGCTGCCATGTCGCAGCTCACCACCGAAGCCACCTCACGCGGACTCTTGGTTCACCAAATGGCCGGTTTTGATCCAGATACTGCGCGCGAAGTTTTCGAGATTCCTGGCGGCTGGGACGCACTCGCAGCCTTTGCCATCGGCTATCCCGGCGACCCCGCTTCCCTTCCGCAACCCTATCGCGATCGCGAAACCGCGCCCCGCGTCCGCAAACCCATCCGCGAATTTGTCATGTCCGGCAAATGGGGCCACACCGCCGACTTCATCTCCAAGTAAAATATATGTCTAGTCGTAGCGTTGAACTTTCATTCCGAGCGTAGCGAGGACCGCTTCCTCTGGGGCGCGACGTTCGCGCGGAGAATCTCTCTTCTCTTCGGGAGGGCACGGCTTTTGCCGTGCCGAAACGCCTGCAACTGCAGGGGCTTTAGTGCCTGCGGTCCGCTGTACAATAGAAGGCAGCACGAAAGATGACACCACGACCAAAATCAGTTCTACTATTTAACTAAGCTCCGCGAGGATCCAACCCAGCTCCATGCACAGCACGCTCGAATTCCTCATCAAACACGGATACGTCGTTCTCCTGGCCTGGGTTTTCGCTGAGCAACTCGGCCTCCCGATCCCTTCGCTCCCTGTAGTGTTGGCCGCTGGCGCGCTTGCCGGTACCGGCCACCTCAGTTTCTGGGCCTCGCTATTTTTCGTCGCCATCGCCGCGCTCTCCGCCGACTCCGTCTGGTACGCCCTCGGCCGCAGGAAAGGTATTCGCATCCTGCAATTTCTCTGCAAAATTTCTCTTGAACCGGACTCCTGCGTTCGCCGCACCGAAGGCATCTTTTCCAAGCAAGGCGCGCGTTCGTTGCTGCTCGCGAAATTCATTCCCGGACTGGGCACTGTGGCGCCGCCGCTCGCGGGAATTTTCCACATGCGCGCGCGCAAGTTCCTGCTTTTCGACGGTCTTGGCTCGCTGGTCTGGGGAGGGTCCATCCTCGGCGCCGGCTACATCTTTAGTGAACAAATCGAGCGCATCGCAGAGCGCGCCGCGAGATTGGGCGGTTCGCTCGCAGTTTTGATTATCGCTGCGCTTGCCGGCTATATCGCCTGGAAATTTTATTCCCGGCAGAAATTCCTGCGCGACTTGCGCATTGCGCGCATCACTCCGGAAGAACTGAAGCAGGAAATTGACACCGGCCAGGAACTGGTCATCGTTGACCTGCGCCACTCCATGGACTTCGAAGCTGACCCGGAAACGATTCCCGGCGCGTTTCGCATGGACGCCCACGAACTGGAAGAGAAAAACGATCGCTTGCCGCGCGACCGCGAAGTCATTCTCTACTGTACTTGACCAAACGAAGCCACCAGCGCCCGTGTGGCGCTGCTCCTCAGAAAACAAGGCATCCGGCGCATCCGCCCGCTGCAAGGCGGCCTGGATGCCTGGCGCAAACTCGGCTACCCCATAGAAACCATCGCAATCGCCACCACCACCGCCGAATAAATGACAACGGCGTAGGCCAGCTATCCAGAAGTATGTAGCCTCCATCAAGGGTTCCTTCAATCTCTACGTGGCAGGCAGCGAATGATGTTCGTGCATGACCCGCCATCTGTTGTCAATTTTTCGCAAGCCCATTGTTAACCGAAATTCCAGAGGTTCCCGATTGCCATTGGCATCAATGTTGACGCACTGTCCTACCGCCGTAGCGAAGGCGACGTCCTGACCGCAAGTGACCTGCACTTCGTGGAAAGCAAAAGCCACGGGCTTTTCGGACGACGAGAAAAACGTCTCCCACGTTGCCATATAGGCATCCAAGCCCCGCGATAAAAGCGGCGGCGGCACATCGAACATCAAAATGTCGGGGTCGTGGTCGGCACGAATGGCCGCGCGGTTTTCTTCGCGCACCGCCTTAGCCCATTGCTCGATAAGCGAGCGAATTTCCGCTTCGTCAGTCAGCGCCAGTGGTTGCGATTTGCTGTCACTCATACTTTCTGAAGCTCCCGAATTGCTAGTCCGATACGGCGTTTTGTTTTACGCCCGCCGCAGGCAGGAATCGCTGATCGAAGATTCCGGAATCTGCCGGAAGGGATCTCACCGCTTCATCCATTGTAGGGGCACGATATATCGTGCCCTCGTCTTTTCGCCGATTCTGAATGCTCAACACTTTGCCTTGCGTTCAAAAATCAATGTGGCAAACTTGCTATGCTCACCCAATTTGCCCCGCCAAAAACTTTTCACGATACGGAGAATCTTCATGTCCACCGCAAAAGGAAAAGCACTGCAGCTCACCGAAAAACCCGAAATCGTCACCTGGCCGGAAACCCATTACGTTTACCTCGAGAAGATCGGACCATTCCAGGACACCGCCCCTCAAGCCTGGCAGGAAATGCATAAACTCGTTCCCGCCATTGCAGAGCACAACAAAATCACTGGCTACACCAGCCTGTACAAACTAGGGCCAAAAATTTATCGCGCCGGCGTTTCGATCGCTGCCGAGCCGCAAAATTTACCACCCGGCATGCAATACACAAAATTCCAAGGCGGCAAGTACAGCCGTTTTGTTTTGACCGGACCGTACTCCAATCTGCCCGAAGCTTCCGGCCGCGTTTTCCAAATGGTCGCCGATCAAAAAATCCAAACGCGCGACGACTTCAACATCGAAAACTACGCCAACGACCCCAGAACCACTCCCGAAGCCGAACTGGTCACGCAAATCCTGATACCAACTGCGTAGCCGCTCTCGCGTCTGAATAAATAGGAACTACAGTCCCTATTTCGTGGCGAAGGGGGGACCGCAACCCAATTTAGAAAATGTGCGGCAAGTAAAAGACTTACAGTCGTGTTTTTTGGATGTGCGGCAAAATAGTGGCTGCGGTCCTTTACAGAATGCCGCCGGTCACACGAAGAATTTCTCCGGTGAGGTACTTCGAATCGGACGACGCCAGATACACCGCCGTCGGCGAAATATCATCGGTCTGCCCGATACGCCCCAGCGGCGATTGCGATTCCACCCACTTTCGGAAATCGCTTTCGATGAAGCCGGCGGCGTGCACGCCTTCGGTTTCAATCATGCCGGGGTTGAGCGAGTTGACGCGGATCTTGCGCGGACCCAGTTCCTTGGCGAGCACTCCGGTGATTGCATCCACGGCGCCTTTCGTGGCGGTGTAAACGGCAGAATTGGGTGGCTTGATGCTGCTGACGCCGGAGCCGATGTTGATGATGCTGCCGCCTTCCGGCCCGATCAGTTTCACAGCTTCCTTGCTTGCCAGCAACAGTCCCAGCACGTTGAGATTGAAATGCTTGTGGAAATGCTCTTCGGTGACGCCTTCCAGAGGCAGGAGGTCATAGACGCCGGCGTTATTCACCAAAATGTTGAGCTTGCCATAGGCCTTTTTTGTTTCCGCGAACAGCCGCGTGACGTCCGCCTGTTTCGAGACATCGCCCTGTACCGCAATAGCCTTGCCGCCCTTTGCGGTGATCTCCTGTACCACGCGGTCAGCGCCTTCTTTGCTGGTCGCGTAATTCACCACCACCGATGCGCCCTCCGCGGCGAACGCCTTGACGATTCCTGCGCCGATGCCCTTCGAAGCCCCTGTTACCACTGCAACTTGATTCGTAAGCTTGCCCATAATGTTCTCCGTGCAATGAAATCCTTTAATTCTATAGTTTGACAACCATGTAAGTGATGCGTGGGCGGAAAGGAAGTTACGCGGCGGGCGGAGCAAGGCTAACACATCGAAAGATTTTGGTGGCCCATCTTTCGCTTTGCGAAGGGTGGGTATTTTTTGAGGCTGTCGTTTTTCAAACCTTCCCGGAAATTGAGCGCCACCGAGGCCTGTACCTTCATCCCTTGGGCCAACCTGCACCTTTGCCATGCCTAAATTACGTATATAGCGAGTTACTATGCGCCGGGGTTCGCGGCGAAACTCAAAGACATTCGCCCACGGAGCGGCTGGACCGCTCTCGTTGGCTCTTTGAAAATCCAATCCGCAATTATTGCAAACGTCCGGCCGCGCTTGCGAAGCGACCGCTTACTGCCCACTAACGCATTCCACCGCCTGAAGTGAGTCCGAGCGCTGTTGGCAAGCGGCATCAGGTCAGAGTCCCAGACCTAGCTTAAGTGCCGTATCCTTCATCGGCGGTTGAGTTCGTTAACTCGGCATGAACCGAACGGAGAGTTGGGCACGAGTTTCTTATAGCGGGCTCCAAGTAGAGCCCGCACCCAACACGACAGAAACTTCATTCAAGAACGCTGTGGCCGGCGCACTGCAGGACTCCAAGGTAAGCGCTCCACGGACCAACGGTCTCGCGGTATTGGTGGGCCATGACTCGTGAGATTTGGTGAAGATGAGTTAAGTCATGGGCGGCCCAGGTGCCCAGCAGGGCTGAGAGGGTCACAGAACCAAAGGCGGGATGTTGGCCGCGGCGGTCGAGATCGGCCGGCTGGAGATCTAAGGCGCGAAGCTCGTCCAGATTTTTTGCGCGTAGGTAGGCGAACTCATCGAGTAGCTGCCCGAGCGACTGGCCTTGAACCGCTCGTTGATGTCCCAAGCGGTCGAAGGGCGCAAACGTGTGACTTTCGCCAAATTGCAGAAGCAGCTTTACGCGCGGCATCCAGTCGGTTTGTTCGCAATGAATCAGATGGCCGACAACATCGAACGCGCCCCAGGTATTTTCGCCTTCATTTTGGTGTGTCCACATTTGCGGCAGGTCCCGGAGAAGCGTGTTGAGAGTGGCGGGAGTTCGGGTGAGAAGGGCAACCGTGTGTTGCAGATCGTGTTGCATGGTGGTCCTCAATTCGGAGGCGAAGAATGGCAAAGAGGTTGATTGTAACTGTTCCGCCGGGTCGGGTGGCTCCAAGCTTTACTTATGCCACTTCCAGAGGACTTTCCAGGTGGCAACGAGTTCCTGCATGAGCCGAGGAGAGGGGAGGTCGAGGAAGCGGCAGCGATCAGCGAGGTGTTTGTATTTTTCCTTGACGATGTGCGGACTGAGCAGACGCAGGCTGCGCTCGAATTGGTTCAGTTGGTCGCGGGTCATGGCGTCGTTTGTGGGATTGATGGGACGGCGAGCCATGACAGCGACATTGTACCAGATTCGCTTTTTGTTCGCTTAAGACTAAAAGGGCACCGGCAGGAAACAATAGAAGAAAAGGGCGCACCGCGAAAGTGCGGTACGCCCAAGAGAGAACAGGATCATTAGCTGAGCGACGGCTCCAAGTCCCTGAGGTCTGGAGCGTGGCAAAAGTAATTAGCGGCCGAAGCGATAGACGATGCCGCTTTGCAGCCGCAAGTTATTCTGCGAAGCACCACCGAAGTGCGTATAAAGGTAATCGACTTGAATAGCGCGCAGAGAAACGTGGCGAGTTAACGTGACGTCCGCACCTACGCCCGCAGCCATGGCAAAAGCGTTAGCTGAGGCCGACCCGAAACCGTTGGCGCCCGCAGAGAATTGTTCGCCGCCAAAGAGCGCTTGGACAAAGGGGAAGACGCGTCCGCGGGTGGTTGGGAAGTAGATCCTCGGTCCGAACAGGTAGTTCAATTCGTGTGCCGAAGTGCCGGAAGGTGTGCCGGTAATTTTGCACGCTCCGAACTCGCCGATGACACCGATTCGAGAGCTCAGATAGACTCCCGCTGAGCCGGAACCGCCCTGGCAGTTGACCCCAGAGGCCCCATCGCCCGGATTGAAACGGACGTATTGATAGGTGCCGGAAACCTCAAATCCGCGAGTCTCCTGGGCCTTGGCGAGCCCGGCAACCAAGAAAAGTAACCCACATGCAATCATTAACTTACGCATTTCTTTCCTCCTGAAAAGATCATTTGAAACGAAACTGGGCTGCTTCTATGCTGGGGGCACATCGCCAAGGCGACAAGCTTTGCGGTGGCCGGGATTTCGCGTGGAGAACTTGGACCTAGGGCCGGGGGTTTGTCCGAGCCAAATGGCCAGGCGCCGGGTGTCCGGCAGAGCAAGAATTTGACAGAGGGAGCAAGTTTGCGCGGTTCGTGGAGCGAAACCGAGAACATGAATCGAACATGCCGGCAGGTTAAGCCGACGCCGGCGGCGTCAGAGCCGAGGTAGGACGATGCCGCCCTGCGATTGGTATTTGCCTTTTTTGTCTTTGTAGCTGATCTCGCAGTCGTCGTCAGATTCGAAGAAGATGACCTGGCAGAGCCCTTCGTTGGCATAAATTTTTGCGGGCAGCGGCGTGGTGTTGCTGATTTCGAGGGTGACGAAGCCTTCCCATTCGGGCTCGAATGGCGTGACGTTGACGATGATGCCGCAGCGCGCGTAGGTGGACTTGCCAACGCAGATGGTAAGGACATTCCGCGGGATGCGAAAATACTCGATGGAACGCGCGAGCGCGAACGAATTTGGCGGAATGATGCAGATGTCGCCTTTGTAGTCCACCAGCGAACGAGCATCAAATTTTTTGGGATCGACGATGGTGGAATTCACGTTGGTAAAAATGCGGAACTCGTCTGCGACGCGAATATCGTATCCATACGACGACACGCCGTAGCTGATGACTCCGTCCCGGACTTGCCGGTCGGTGAACGGCTCAATCATTTTGTGTTCCAGCGACATGCGGCGAATCCAGCTATCCGGCCTGACAGACATTCACATCTCCTTTAATACTTTGTCGATTGCCGACAATTTTTGAGGCAATATCAATGGCGTGAAGAAAGTTAGTTTAGTCGAGGCGTCACGTCTTGACAACCCGTCGCGCAGCCTCTAGCATCTGCCCACAGAGCAGCGGAGGAACGTTTGATTAAACTGGATATCGTAAACGCCGTACTGGCAAAGCTCGATGGGGCTGGCGTGAGCCGCGTGAAGGCCGAACAGGCGGTCGAGACGGTTTTTGAATCGCTTAAGAACGGCATGGGCCGCAGCCAGCGAATCGAACTGCGCCGCTTCGGAGTTTTTACTGTGAAGCCGCGAAAGACCGGCATCGGCCGCAATCCGCGGACCGGCGAAGAAGTGAACATTCCTCCCGGCAAAGCCGTCCGCTTTAAGCCCGGCAAAGAGCTGCAAGGCCTCGGCGGTTTGTAAAAGGAAATCGCAGCCGAGATTCGCAAAACGCATCTGGAATGTCCTGCAAATTTTCGCATCCCATGCCCACATTCAGAATCGGTTCGAGTTCTTTTTGGAGCTCGCGTTATAATCGTTGCGATGTTTACTTCCGGCCCGCGCAAAACCACTTTACCTAGGAAATCGTGAACAGCGATAACCAGCCCCCGGCGACAATCGAGCAGCAGCCACTAGAGACGCAAGCCCCGATTTCGCTTCCTCCGCAGCAAAGTCCCAATTCACAGACACCAAGACGACTGTGGCTGGCTATTGTGCTTTTTGTGATTACGTTTTTGACGTGCCTGGCCGCCGGGCGCCAGTTTGCGATTTCGTTTGCGAACAGCGAGGCTGCGTCGGTGGATGAATTCGTGGTTTCGCTGAAATTGCTGTACAAGGATCCGACGGCGCTTTCGTCTGGGTTTCCTTTCGCTATTGCGCTGATGGGAATTCTGTTGGCGCACGAACTCGGACATTACTTCGCGTGCAAACATCACGGCATTCGCGCGAGCTATCCGTATTTTATTCCCGCGCCGACACTGATCGGAACATTGGGAGCGTTTATTCTGATGCGCTCGCCGATTCGCAGCCGCCGTGCACTGTTTGACGTCGGCGCGTCTGGCCCGCTGGTGGGCTTCACGGTCGCAATTCCAATTTTGATTTATGGAGTGGTGCACTCGCGAGTGGTGTCGGGAATTACTTCCGCCGACGCTGATGTGGTTTTCGGAGTGCCGCTGGCGATGCGGTTGCTGGCGCAGCGGTTTTTTCCTGGAACAGATCCGCTGACGATTTTGTTGCATCCGGTAGGCCGTGCTGCGTGGGTGGGAATTTTTGCTACCGCGCTGAACTTGCTTCCCGCAGGGCAACTCGATGGTGGACATATTCTGCGTTCGTTGAATCCGCATTTGCATCGGTGGGTGGGCTGGCTGGTTCCGGCATGCCTTGCCGTTCTTGGCGGATATTTCCGATCCGAAATCTGGTGGGCGTGGGCGGGAATTTTGCTGGGATTGCGATTTCTGCGCATCCCGCCGATTTACGATCAGCGGCCGCTGGACGCGCCGCGTGTGGTGCTTGCGGTCGCCACGTTGCTGGTAATGATTTTGTGCTTTATGCCAGTGCCGCTGTGGCAGCCGGCAACTTCTCATTGACCTCTTCGCCGCCGCGCATATGATGCTCGTGCGTGAGGTGCTCGCACTTCGGGCCTTCTGCAGCCATTCATGCCTACACTGGTTCGCACACTGCGCCTGCGCGATCTGCTTTTTCTTTTCATCGGCTCGGTTATTGGATCGGGAATTTTTCTTTCGCCAGGACCGATACTGAAGCTGGTGAACGGTTCGGTTGGCTTGTCGATGCTGGTGTGGATCGCGGGCGGAGTGATGTCATTGCTGGGTGCGCTGACCTACGCCGAACTTGCCGCCGCAAATCCCGAAGCCGGCGGACTCTACTGCTATATTCGCGATGGTTTTGGACGTTTGCCCGCGTTTCTCTACGGGTGGTGCCTCTTCCTGGTGATTTCCGCGGCGACAATCGCCGCACTGGCACGCGCGTTTGCGCGTTACCTGGCGGAAATTATTCGGCTGACGCCGATGGAGTCCAACGCTGCCGCAATGTTGATGATTGCAGTGGTGACCGTCGTAAACGTTAGGGGAACGCGACAAAGTTCCGATTTACAGAACTGGACCACGCTGATTAAAGGTGGATTGGTGGTAATGCTGAGCAGCGTTTTGCTGACGCTTGGCAAGCACGGCGGGGAAATTATTCCTGCCGCCGGCACGCAATTGCACGGACTGAATCTGTTTTCCAGCTTCGGCCTGGCCATGATTGCGGTGTTGTGGGCCTACGAAGGCTGGCAGTTCGGTACTTACAGCGCGGGCGAAGTGATCGAGCCGCAGAAGGTTTTTCCGCGCGCTTTTTTTTGGGGATCGCTGATTTTGATTGGATTGTACGTGGTGGCGGTGTTGGCGTACCTGGTGGCGCTGGGACCGGCGGTAGCGACTGACAGCGACGCGATTGCAGCTACGGCTGCGACAGCAGTTCTGGGGCCGTGGGCGGGCAAATTTGTTGCGCTCACGATTCTGATCTCGGTTTTCAGTGCAACGAATAGCGTGGTGCTTACGGCGCCGCGCGTGTTTTATGCAATGTCCAAAGATAATTTATTTTTCAAGACGCTGGCGGAAGTGCATCCGCGATTTCACACTCCCGCGAATGCAATCGTTGCGTTATGCGTTTGGTCCGCAGTGTTGACGTTTGCGGGACGGTTTTCAGAGCTGGCCGAGGGCGTGGTTTTTATTGGCTGGATTTTCTACGGACTTGGCGCGGCGGCGATTTTTCCTCTGCGCTCGGCGCTCGGGGAATTGACGAAGGCGCTGCCTTATCGCGTTCCGGGCTATCCGTGGACACCGATTGTTTTTCTACTGGCGGCAGGGGCGGTGGTTGGGAATGCGATTTTTCTGGCTACGCGCGATCCGAAGGAATTTCGCCATGTGCTGGCTGGATTGATACTGCTGGTGTTGGGCGTTCCTGCTTATTTTTTCTGGCGGTGGTGGAATGCGCGCGGGAACAGCGCAGCGTAGAGCACAGGTTCGGGCATATCACCATCTAGCTCCAAATCCTTCGACTGCGTGGCCCGGGCGTTCGCTCGTGAACGCAAGAAAAGGCCGGGCCACTTCGCTCAGGACGAAAAATAGGAGGAGGGGCGCGGTGCTGGACGTCCTGAAGGTGCGAAGAGGGCGCGATGTATAGTGCCGCTACAAGAGTTGCAAAGGGTCCATGTCGACGAGGACGGCGGTTTGCGGGATTTCTTTTTTGTCGCAATAGGCGAGAGCGCCTGCTAGCAATTTGCTGAGTCGTGCTTTGCGCTTCGATTTTAGGAGGAATTGAAAGCGATATTCGCTTTTGAGTTTAGCCAGTGGCGCGCTGGCGGGGCCGAGGACTCGCATGCCGTCGCCATTGTGCGGCGCGAGGAATTGCGAGAGTTCGCGCGACCAGGTGATGGCTTTTTCCAGATTGGAATCGCGCACGATGAGGTTGGCCAGTGAAGTGAATGGCGGATAGGCCATGACCTGGCGATAATGCAATTCGCGTTCGTAGAAGGCGACGTAATCCTGCTTGATGGCATCTTGAATTGCGTAGTGTTCGGGATAAAAAGTTTGGATGAGCACGCGGCCGGGTAGTTCGCCGCGGCCGGCGCGGCCGGCTACTTGCGTCATCAATTGAAAGGTGCGTTCGGCGGCGCGAAAGTCCGGCATGGTCAGAGAGCTGTCCGCGCTGATTACGCCCACCAACGTGACCCGATGAAAATCGTGGCCTTTGGCAAGCATTTGCGTGCCGACAAGAATATCCAGGGCACCATCGGCGAAGGCGCCGAGCGTTTCTTGGTACTGGCGTTTGGTGCGCGCGGTGTCGCGGTCCAAACGCGCGATGCGCGCTTTGGGAAATTCCTTGCGCAGGCGTTCTTCGAGTTGCTCTGAACCTTCGCCGAAAAAATAAACATACTTCGAACCGCACTTCGGACAATTTTTGGGAATGGGTTGCACGGAACCGCAGTAGTGGCATTCGAGACGATTGCGATCTTTGTGATGCGTCATGGAAATGCTGCAGTTAGCGCATTGCACGGTCGCTCCGCAGCTTCGGCAGATCACGCTCCAGGAATAACCGCGGCGATTGATCAGAACCAGCGCCTGAGTTTGAAAATTCAGACATTCCTGCAATGCTTCGCGAAGCCGCGAGGATATCGGGCTGGTCTGATGGGTCTGTTCGAATTCTTCGCGAAGGTCGAGAATTTCGACTGAAGGCAGCGAACGTTCTGCTACACGCTGCGCCAGCGTGAGCAATTCATATTTTCCGCTGCGCGCGTGATGATACGTTTCCAGCGAAGGAGTAGCCGAGCCGAGAAGAGCCAGGGCATTTTCCAGCTTGGCGCGAACAATGGCTACGTCGCGGCCGTGGTAGCGCGGAGTTTCTTCCTGCTTGTAACTCGACTCTTGTTCTTCATCCACGATCATGAGGCCAAGTTTTTCTACGGGCGCAAAAATCGCGGAACGCGTTCCGACGATGACGCGGGCTTCGCCGTTGCGAACGCGCCACCATTCGCGGGCACGCTCGATGTCGCTTAACGCGGAATGCAGTACTGCGACGCCTTCGAAGCGCGCGCCAAACCACGCGCGGCATTGCCGCCCGATCCATAGAGTCAGTGCGATTTCCGGCACCAGCACGATAGCGGTCTTGCCACGGGCCAGAGTGTCCTGCACCGCTCGCATGTAGATTTCTGTTTTCCCGCTGCCGGTTACGCCGTGCAAGAGTTGCACGCCGAATTCGCCGAGTTCAAACCGCGCGCGAATGGCGCTGAAGGCGTGTTCTTGTTCTGGATTCAGCGTGTGCGCGGGTGGAGTGTAGCCGACGTCGAAAGGGTCTTCGGCGGGATCGAGTGTTTCTTCCCACGCCTCCAGTTTCCCCTCGCGCAGTAATCTTTCCACGAGGGCCCGCGAGACACTTCCAAGCTTGAGCAACTGCGTCAGCGGCAAGGCACCGCGCTGCAGCAGGAGCATGTCTCTGAGCGCGGCTTCCTTTTCTGGTAAGACCGGGGCGTCGATTTCGGCACCGCGCCAGGCGATGATTCGCTGGGTGCGGCGCTTGCGCGTTTGGATTTGCTGGAGGATTTCCACCAAGCCGCGACGCTGTAGCTTGAGCAAATCGCTCAGCGTGATGCCGGAGCGGAGAGCGGTCTGCAACGGCAAACCATCTTTTGCGGACCGCAGTTTTTGCAGAAAGGCTGGCTTGGCTTCCATCTCACCTAGGAGGTTGGCGGTTGCGGATCGGCCTAATTCGGTGATTCGAGCAATTTGTTGTGCGCGCAGCTCCGTTAGTGGCGGAAGCATGGCGCGATAGACTTCGCCGATTGGCGCGACGTAATAGGAGGAAATCCATTGGCCGAGGTCAAGGAGATTTTTTGTCAGCGCGGGAATCACATCGAGACATTTCTGCACTTCGCGGAGTGTAGTGTCTGGCGGTCCTTGTTCGGCCCATTCGGTGACGACGCCGACCAGAGATTTTTTGCGAAACGGAACGACAACTCGGGAACCGGGCTGGATTTCCGGGGCGAGGCGATCCGGAACTTTGTAGGTGAATGTGGTACGTAGCGGAACGGCGAGCGCTACGTTGCAAAGTTTTTCGTTCATTGCGACGAGTAGTGTAGCAGGTGGTCCTCGGGCGTTGTTTTACCGGAGAACATCTAACCATTCATCAGGGCGACACCGAGGAAGATTGCGGCGATGCCGGTCCATTGCAAGGGCGCGATGCGTTCCTTTAAGAAAATGGCGGCCAGGGCCACGGTTACTGCTCCGTAGAGCGAGCCGAGCACGCTGATGATCGCAACCTGTTCGATGCGCATTCCCAGATTGCTGAGAGTGAAGGCGGCGGTGTCCAGATAGCCCATGGTGTAGAGTTGCGCCCGGGTGCGTTTGTCTTTTACGGGCAGAGGAATTTTCTTTGCAAGCAAAACAACTAAGGTGATGAGTGCGCCGCTTACGCGAATAAGCCAAACGGTTGCGAGCGCACCGGTGCGCGGGATCATGCGAAGGCCGAGGAGCCAAAACAAAATGGCAAAACTGAAAGCCGCCGCGATGGCCCAGCCAATGCCTGAAACTCGCGGGCCTGGAACTCCGCTGGATTTTTCTCCGGCAGCGACCAAAACCACGCCGAGCACCGCCGCAATGATTCCGAGCGCGCGATACGCTGACAGCCGTTCACCGGAGAGCAGCGACAGAATCACTGTCAACGCAGGATAGCTGGCGGAGACTGGGCCAACCAACGAGAGCTTGCCCATTTCGAAAGCGCGATATAGGGCCAGCATCGCGAAAGTGTTTATGGACCCGGCGAGAATTCCCCAGGCCCACGGCTGCCAGCCGGAGCCATCGAACAAATGTCCCCAGTCGCGCGCGAAGAATAAAAGAATGGTGACAAAGATGGCGCCCCAGAATTGCATGCCGAACAAAGCGCGTACACTTCCGACGCTGCGCGTTGCGAAGCGCGCCAGAAAATCCGCGCTTCCCCACGAAACCGCGGTGGCCACACCGAGCACAATGCCGCTGGGCACTTACCGCGCCTTGTTCTTTTTTATTTCGAGGCCGAGTTCGGCCATGACTTTCTGAAGATCTTTCCAAACCTCACCCTTGGCGTTCGGATTGCGCAACAAGTATGCGGGATGATAAGTGGCCAGCATTTTGTAACCGCGGAAGTCCATCCATTGTCCACGGAAATGAGAAATGCTGCGGTTGGTTTGCAGCAACGTCTGCGCAGCGGTTGCACCGAGGCAAACGATCACTTTCGGCCGCAGGACATCCAGCTGGCGAAACAAAAATGGCGAGCATTTTTCGACTTCGTCATTCTCCGGCTGGCGATTTTCCGGCGGACGACACTTCACCACGTTGCAGATATAAACGTCGGTCCGATGCAGGCCCATCGCTTCAATCATTTGCGTCAAAAGCTTTCCAGCGCGGCCCACAAACGGCAATCCCTGCGCATCTTCATCCGCACCGGGGCCTTCGCCCACAAAAACGAGTTGCGCTTTGGCGCTTCCATCGCCGAAGACAATTTTGTTGCGGGTTTTGTGCAGCTTGCAGCGCGTGCACTCGCCAAGGTCTTCACGGACGTTCAGCAGCGTTTCGCCGGGAATTTTACCAGCGCCTTCAAACAGCGATGGGCCAGTAGCGACGGGCAGCGCGGGAACAACGGGTCTCGGAGCGGCGTGCGGTACAGCAGTAGCCTTCGGAGCGGCTTTTGGCAAGATAGGTGCCTCGGTGGATGCGGATGACGATTCGACTGAAAATGTTGAAAGTTGCTTCTCGGGAGACCGGCGGTCACGATAGAACGGGTCCAGCCCCAGATCCTCGTAGAACCTCAGCCGCGCGCTCAGTTTTTCCTGAATTGTGATTTTGGCTCGCTCGGGCATCGGATGTTCAGTCCGCAGAGTGATGTTTAACGCTGGCGGTTAACCGCACAACTTCATCGAGGATGCGGTGCGCCACTTCGCGCTTGGTCATTTTGGGGAGCGGCAGATCACGGCCATCGCGAGCGAAGAGGGTGACGATGTTGGTGTCAACGTCGAAGCCCGCGCCTTCGGCGGTAACATCGTTGGCGACGATCAAGTCGGCGTTTTTGTCTTTGAGTTTTTTGCGCGCATTCTCCGCAACGTTATCGGTTTCGGCGGCGAAGCCCACGATCAAGCGATTGCCTTTTTTGCGCGCGGCGGTCGCGAGGATATCGGGATTAGATTCCAGGCGTAGCGTAAGTTCACCGGCAGTTTTCTTTATTTTTTGTAAAGGGGCGTCGACCGGGCGGTAGTCCGCGACGGCCGCAGCGAAAATCGCCACAGTTGCTGCGGAGAGATGGCCTTCGACAGACGCCAGCATTTCCGCGGCCGTACGTACGTTCACGCGCGTGACGCCCGCAGGAGCTTCAAGGGCGGTCGGTCCGCTAATTAAAGTTACCGTTGCTCCGCGCTGTGCGGCGGCTTCGGCCACGGCGTAGCCCATTCGTCCGGACGACCGATTGGTCAAGAATCTTACTGGGTCGAGAGCTTCCTGCGTCGGTCCGGCCGTCAACAAAACTGTCTGGCCCTCGAGGTCGCGCCGCAGCTGCAGAACTTCGCGGACGGCGGAAATGATCGCATCTTGTCCGGCAAGGCGTCCGGCTCCGGTCATGCCGCAAGCGAGATAGCCTTCATTGGGATTGACAACGTGAACGCCGCGGCTGCGCAGCCGTTCGAGATTTTCCTGTGTCGCGGGATGATTCCACATGTTGACGTTCATCGCAGGAGCCACAACGACGGGCGCAGTAGTGGCGAGATAAAGAGTACTGAGAAAATCGTCACTGATGCCGCGGCTGAATTTCGCAATGATGTCGGCAGTCGCGGGCGCAACCAAAAGCATATCGGTGCGCTGCGCGACAGCAATGTGTTCAATGGCGCTTTCGAGATTGGCATCGCCGCCGGATTCAGCGAACAGTCCGGTGATTACTTTTTTTCCGGTGAGGGCAGCAAAGGTAAGGGGCGTGATGAACTCGCACGCCGCGCGCGTCATGACTACTTCAACCGAGAAACCTTCTTGCTGCAGGCGGCGCACCAGCTCGGCCGCTTTGTAGGCCGCCACTCCGCCGGTAACGCCAAGAGTGATGCGCATGGAATTCTCGCGCGGCGTTACTTGCGCCGCTTGACGCCGTCCTTATCCTCGTCCACGGATTTTCCGGGACTGAATTCGTATTCTATCAAGCCACTGTTCACTTCTTCGCAGGCCACGCGCGTAGGTTTCAATGTTCGCGGATTCTCCAACATCGGCGGCGCCCCCGCCATGATCTGGCGTGCCCGCCGCGCCGCAAGCACCACATACGCGAACTGGCTCTCCGGAGCTTTCGTCTGCACGGTCATTTCAGTCTTTCCCTCCAAATGATGCCAGAAGTTCTTCCACCCGGCCGCGCTGCCGCGGTCTGCTGCAGCGCACCGCAGTTAAGATCGCTTCTACTTCGCGTCCCGCTTGCTCCACGTCCTGGTTCATGACGCAAAAATCGTAATACTTTCCGAAGGCTTCAATTTCAGCGCGAGCCCTGGCCAGCCGGCGCGCAATTTCTTCGTCCGAATCCTGTCCGCGACTGCGCAACCGGCGCTCCAGTTCGGCACGCGAAGGCGGCAGTATGAAGATAGCCACCGATTCCGGCAGCTTCTCTTTTACCTGCGCGGCTCCCTGTACGTCAATTTCCAGGACCAGGTCCAAACCCCTGGTGTGTGACTCCTCGAGCCATTTCTTGGGCGTGCCGTAGGAATGTCTGCCGAAGACTCGCGCGTACTCCAAAAATTCTCCGCGCGACACCATTGCCTCAAATTCTTCAGTGGTGACGAAATCATAACACTTCCCAGTGGCCTCAGTCGCCCTGCGCATCCGTGTAGTACATGATCTGGAGGCCATGGTTCCCGGCATCTGCAACAATCGCTGCACCAGCGTGGATTTTCCGGATCCAGAGGGACCGGAAACAATCAGCACCAGCGGTGCGAGAACTTTGTCCTCACTCATTCGATGTTCTGTACCTGTTCCCGCAATTTTTCAATCTCGGCTTTCACTTCCAGGCCGATGCCGGTGATTTTCAACGCTTCACTTTCGACGCCCGGAGTCTTGGAAAGCATAGTATTGGCTTCGCGATGCATCTCCTGCAGGAGAAAATCCAGTTTCTTGCCCAGCTCGCCGGCGCCATCCAATAATTTCCCGAATTGTTGTAGATGACTCCGCAAGCGATCCAGTTCTTCGCTGATGTCGCTGCGCTCGGCAAGCATGGCTGCTTCCTGCGCGATGCGCGCCGGATCAATCGCGGTGGCGCTCAGCAAATCTTTCAGGCGCGCTTCGAGACGGCGGGCGAAGGCTGGCCGAAGCTGGACGACTAGTCCTCGTACTTGTTCGGTTTGTTCGCTAATGTGCGCCAGCCGTGCGCGAAGATCCTGCGCCAGGTGGCGACCTTCCGCGCGGCGCATCTCATCCAACTTTCCCAACGCGTCGAGTAGGCAGCGTTCGAGTTCGCGTCCGAGCTTTTCCTGTTCCTCTTCGGACTCCGGCACGGCTGGCGCCAGGCCGCCGATCACACCGGGCAGACGTAGCAAGGCGACTACGTCCAACGCGGCGGAAACCGAAGTCTGGAAACGCAGTTCGTCCGCCGCGCGCAAATAATTCGTTACCAGATCCTTGTTCACCTGGATCGGTGTCGCGACGCCGGGTTCGACACTGACGTGGACCTCGATGTGGCCGCGATGAATGCGGTCACGCACCAACTGCCGCAGGCGCAATTCGTACAGGTCAAAGCCTTCCGGCAGGCGCAGCTTCAGATCCAGGAAACGATGATTGACGCTCTTTACGCTTACGCGAAGATCCCAGCCCAGCGCGCTGCCCTTGGACTGCGCGTAGCCGGTCATCGAGAGACATTCGGCTTTTTTGGTTTGTACTGCGCTCTTTTCGCTCATCTGATATTCCTTGCGGAGGACGTAGAGGGCAGTGGGGGCAAACTCGTTTGCACCGGGGCGGCCATTTCGTCGTCGGCGAATTGCAAATCATGCAGCCGAGCATACGTTCCAGCCCTGGCGATCAGTTCCGCGTGCGTTCCAGTTTCGCGAATCTGGCCTTCTTCCAATACCAAAATTTTATCGGCGCGGCGAATGGTCGCCAGCCGGTGCGCGATTACAAATGTCGTTCTTCCAACCATTAAATTCGCCAGAGCTTTTTGTACGAACATTTCAGATTCGGCGTCGAGTTCCGAAGTAGCCTCATCCAATATGAGAATGGGCGAATCTTTCAGGATCGCTCGCGCAATAGCGATGCGTTGCCGCTGCCCTCCGCTGAGCCGAGTTCCGCGTTCGCCGATGACAGTATCGTAACCCAGAGGGAGTTCCTGAATGAAATCGTGGGCCAGTGCGGCTTGTGCCGCGGCGGTCACGCGGTCCTTCTGGACGGTGCCCAGCCCGTAGGAAATGTTGTTCCAGACGGTATCGTGGAACAAAATATTTTCCTGTGTGACCATGGCGATCTGTTCGCGGAGGGAGCGCAGCGTTACGCCACGAATATCCGTGCCGTCGATTCGAATTGTACCGGCCGTCGGCTCATAGAAACGCGGAATCAGGTTGACCAGGGTGGTTTTTCCCGCTCCGCTGGAACCTACAAACGCAACCACTTCGCCTTTCCTCGCGCTAAAGTTAATACCCCGCAACACCGGAGTTGAGTCATACGAAAAATTCACGCCTTCGAATTCCACGTCGTGTGAAAACGGCGGCAGAGAGGTAGCGCCCGCGGCGTCGCGTTCCTCTTCGGGCCGATCTAGATACGCAAACACCTGTGTCGTCGCGCCCTGTGCCTGTTGAAACTGCTGGTAGATCGCGCCCATTCTCTTCACGGGCTCATACGATTTGAACAGCGCGTAAACAAACGCAAAAAACAAGCCGACAGTCATCTGGTGCAGGCGGATTTTATCGCGCGCGTAAAGTAACAGCAGCGAGATCACGATTGGCTGCAGCAAATCCATCAGCGGAGATGTCACTACCTGCGCGCGAACCCACCGCATGGTTTCCCGCAATAAACGCGCGGCCGCATTCCGGAATTTGCGAATCTCAAAATCCTCCATTCCGAAGGCCTTTACGATTCGATTGCCGCTTACCGTTTCCTGCAGGATTTGGTTCAGCTCTCCCAGCCGTGTCTGGCTGCTTTCGACGGAACGTCGGATGCGCCGCCCAAGTTTCGCTACCGGCCACACCACCATCGGCAAGAGCACAATCGAGCCAAGCGTCATCTTCCAATCAATTTGCAACAGCACGCACAGGAACACGATTAGACTGAACACCTGCCGGAACACATCCGCCAGATATTCCGAGAGCGCCAGCCTCGCCCTTTCGACGTCGTTGATCACCGCGGACATCAGACGGCCCGCCGGTTCGTGTTGGAAAAATGCGATAGGCTGCCGGATCACTCTTTCGTACACCTTATTCCGTAACTCCGTGACCGCACGATGCCCGACGGATTGAATAAGGACGCTGCCCGCGAATTCGCAGAAAGACTTCGTGAGGAACACCACCAACATGGAAATAATAACGACTGTCTTTACGTTATGAATGCTGGGCGGAAAAAACTCATTCAGATAAATTGTGTGTCCGCCGAAGGGCATCCGGAAAAATGGAACAGTGGAGTCGCTGCTCCCCGGATTCAGCACACGATCAACGATCGGCGCAATCAGGAGCGCAATCGCCCCTTCCGCCAGCGCAACAAACATCAGCAGAATCACACCGAGGCCCATGCGGAGCCGGTACGGCCATACGAACGCCAACAGCCGCTTCAATTGTGGTGAAATCACTGACGCCAAGCTTTCCGCCCCCGCCGAAATATCGCGCGCGCTAAATTCCCTTTGGTACGCTATTCGCCAATAGAGGGACGTGTCAAGTTTGTTTCGGCAATTACGCGGCGGATATTACTTATCGATGTCGCGATGAAATACTTTGGTTGCGTACTTACGTTTCTCGAGGGCTTTCTTAATTTCCTCGGCCAGCATGACCGAGCGGTGTTTTCCGCCGGTGCATCCAAAAGCGATGGTCAGATAGCTTTTTCCTTCTTCGATATAGTGCGGCATGAGGTACGCCAGCAGACTCTCCATGCGCTTCAAAAACTCTCCAGTTTGCGGAAAAGAGCGAATGAAGCGGCGCACCTTGGCATCGCGCCCAGTAAATCTTCGCAACGCAGGCACAAAATGCGGATTGGGCAAAAATCTCGCGTCAAAGATTAGGTCGGCGTCCACCGGCACTCCGTATTTGTAGCCGAAGCTGACCACGGAAATCAGCATCGGGTGCCGGTCAGCGCTCTTGAAACGCCGGGTGATGAAGTTGCGCAGCTCGTGCACGTTGAATTGCGTCGAGTCAATCACCAGGTCCGCGAGTTTGCGGATGGGCGCCATCAGTTCGCGCTCGTGCAGCAGGCTTTCGCGAACCGAATAGTCTTTCCCCAGTGGATGCGGGCGGCGCGTTTCGCTGTACCGCCGCAGCAGCGCGTCATCATTCGCTTCAATGAACACCAGCGAAATCGGATGCTCTTTGCGCAGGTGCGTCAACAGTCCCGGCAACTTTTGCAGTTGCGCTCCCTCGCGCGCGTCCACCAGCAGCGCCGCACGGCTGAAGTTTCCTTCGCCCGCTTCATTCAGCTCGGCAAAAATCGGGATTAGTCCCACTGGCATGTTGTCCACGCAGTAGAACCCCATGTCTTCAAACGCTTTTAGTGCGGTGCTTTTGCCGGAACCGGAAAGTCCGGTAAGGATCACGAGCTGATTGGAATCTCTTTTAACTCGGGATTTCGCTTTCAAGGCAGCGCTCAGCTTTTTACTCGCCGTTGGTGAGTGCTGGGAATGCGCATATCTTCGCGATACTTGGCCACGGTGCGACGGGTCACATGGATGCCCGCGTCTTCCAATTTCTGCGCGATGTGCTCGTCAGTCAGGGGCTTGGTGGAATCTTCTTCTTCGATCATTTTCTTTACGAGCCGCTTCAACGTCAGCAAGGACATCCCGCTGCCTTCCGGCCCGTTGACGGATTCACTGAAGAAGGATCGCAACTCCAGCACGCCTTGCGAGGTGTGCGCATACTTGCTGGCCACCGCGCGGCTTACCGTCGAAGGATGCACGCCGACCTCTTCCGCGACTTCCTTGATCATCATCGGCTTGAGCGCGTCCGGGCCATGGTCCAGGAATTCTCCCTGTCGCGCGATGATCGACTGGCAAACACGCAAAATGGTGTGCTTTCTCTGCTCGATATTTTTCAGTAGCTGAATCGCCGCCGTGAACCGTTCTTTGACATAATTTCGCACTTCCCGGTCGGCTGCATCGCGCGCCAACAATCTGCGGTACGTCGGGCTCAACCGCAGTTGTGGCATGTCGTCTTCATTCAGGAAAACTTCCCAGACTCCGTCTACTTTTCGGAAATAAACATCCGGTTCGACCAGACGGGGTTCGGTTTTGTTGTAGCGAAGTCCCGGCCGCGGATCGAGCTTCTTGATGACTTCCAGAGTCCGCTTGATCACTTCGATCGGACGGTTTAAGGCGCGCGCAATCTCTTTCAACTGGTTGGCCTGCACCTGCTTCAGATGTTCGGACACTACCTGGTAGGCCAGCGTATTGGTGGGATCGAAGGCGTGCAGCTGCAGCAGGAGACATTCCCGCAAATCGCGCGCGCCTACGCCAATGGGATCGAAGTCCTGCACCACCGCTAATGCGTCATCCAGATCGTCTTGGGTGTACTTCCCATCCTGCAACAATTCTTCGTTGGTGGCGGTCAGATATCCGTTTTCATCCAGGTTGCCGATAATATTGTCGGCAATCTCGCGCACCGTGTCGGAACAGATCGTGACGCTCAATTGCCAGTTCAAATGTTCGGAGAGCCCAGCGGCTGACGACAAAAATTTTTCGAACGAGGGCCGTTCCGAGATTTCCCGTTCCTGCGATTGCCCTCCATCTCCGCCAGTGTCCAGATATTGGTTAAAAAAACTGCCCACATCGAATTCGTCGAAAGGATTGGCCTCTGGCTTCTCGGGAACCTTTTCCGTTTCGTTTTTGAGGAAGTTTTCGTCGCTATAGTTGTCAGTGGTGGTGGCTTCTTCGCTTAATTCTTCGAGCACGGGATTGGCCACCATCTCCGTGTTGATCATCTCCTTCAATTCAAGCCGGTTCAGCGCCAGCACGCTGACCATTTGCACCAAGCCAGGCGTCAGAATCTGCTTTTGCGCCACCCGTAAGTTGAGTTTGAGCCCTTGCCAAGCCATATTCGGGAACGACTATCCTTCCAAATTTTCCGTAAACGCCTGTCAGTTCAGGCGGAAATGATCGCCCAAATACACCCGGCGCACTTCGGGATCGTTGCTCAACTCCTCTGGCCGCCCCTTGCGGAAAATCTTGCCAGTTTTTAGGATGTACGCTCGGTCGGTTACCGTCAAGGTCTCTCGCACGTTATGGTCCGTGATCAGCACGCCGATACCGGACTCCGCCAAGCCCCGGATGATTTCCTGCAAGTCCTTTACGGTCAGCGGATCGATGCCCGAAAAGGGTTCGTCCAACAAAATAAAGGAAGGCTCCAGCGTCAGGGACCGCGCAATCTCCAACCTTCGGCGCTCCCCACCCGACAGCATGTACGCTTTGCTGGTCCGCACCGTCTCCAACCCCATTTGCACCAGCAATTCCTCCAAACGGTCGCGCTGCTGCTCTGGACTAAGAGGGAGCGTTTCTAGTACCGCGAGAAGATTTTGTTCGCACGTAAGCTGTCGAAAGACTGAGGGTTCCTGAGGAAGGTAGCTGATTCCGCTGCGGGCCCGCAAATACATCGGAAGATCCGTAATTTCTTCGCCGTTCAGCAAAACTCGACCCGAATCCGGGCGGGCCAGACCCACCAAGATATAGAAAGTAGTGGTCTTACCCGCTCCATTGGGGCCCAACAACCCAACGACCTCACCCTGTCCGATCTCCAGCTCAACGTCGTCGACGACCTTGCGGCCCCGGTACGACTTATTTAACTCGACAGCCTGAAGCTTCAGCATTCCTCGTCAATTCACTTTTCGACTCGGTGCTTCGTCAGCGTGCGCGATCCGTTTTCTGAATCAACGATGATCGTAGCATCCGCCAAAAAGAAGGTCAATTGACGCCCCGTCGTCGTTCCCGAAGCCGCATCAAAAATCATCGGCGTTCCCCCACTCATCACGAATTTTCCGTCCGCCGCCGTGTACTCTCCGCGCTCCGCGGTCGCCCGCCGCTCCCCTTGCTGTACCGTCACTCCGCCGGCGGCCATTGCACGGTGGATCTGTTGCGCCCCGCCGGGTCCTCTTGCGCTTCCATTTGAACCGGTCCCTGTCGTTACGCCACCAGTGGTGGCGCCATTCGCTCGCGTGAAGTACAAATCCATTTCCGCGCTGCTGATTTTTTCATCCGGAGATTGCACGATCACATTCTGCTCCAGGCGCGCGCGATTCTCCTGATCCCAGTAAGTCAACTTGGCCGACTGCGCATGCCAGAGTACCGGCGGCTTAGCCTTTGCCGGGTTCGCTGCAGACTCCGCCGCGCTTAAGGGAACCTGCGGAAATACTGCCCGCACATTGCCTGTCGCATTCATCATCCGCTCGGTCTTTAGCAATTCGATGGACTCCGCCTCCAACACGGAATCTCCCTGCCATAACCTGGCATGGCCGGCATACAGCGCCCGGCCACTCTTTGAATTCGCAGTTAAATGATCCGCGCTCAGGTTCGCGGCTACCGGCGCAAGGTGCACTGTGCTGCCGCGCGCCGCCAAATCCGAGGAACGCACACGTCCCTCAGCCTGCACATCGCCGGTTGTCTGCCAGAAGGTCAGAGTTTGTGCGGATGTCAAATTCGTTGCGTCTCTCGCCGTGGCGTGGCCCGTTAAAGTCGCGGTCTGCTCCGCACGTTCGAAAACCGCATGGTCTGCGCGCGCCGATCGAGTTCCCTCATTCAACTTCACATCTTCGCTTAGTTCCATGCGCGACCATCCGCCTTGTTCCTGCAACTGCGCAAATCCGTTTTTCGCAGTGGCCGTTTGTTTATCTGCTCCGGCGGCGCTGCGCTCGGTACGTACGTTTCCTTTCGCGTCCAACCGCGAAGCTTTTCCATCGGCATCAAAAACCATTCTCAGCCGGTTTGCTTGCAATATTGTCTGTGAAGGTTTGGTGTTCGCGTTCGCCAGTTCATTCCACTCAATCCGTCCAGCGCCGACGGTATCCGCGCTCGCTAGCTTGGTCCCTTTCGTGCCGCTCTCCTCCCGGAACGCCAGTCGCAGTTCCTCCGTCGTCAGCTTCCGTGAATCTGCGATTTCTCCGCCCTGCGATCCTTTCGCGCCAGTGCTGGTCCGCACCTCCACGCCGCCCCTTGCGACCAGCAACTTCGGAGTATTTTGGCCCGGCATCATTTCCATCGAAGCGCTCTGGGCTTGCAGGGTCTGGCTTGCCGCGCCGCTCCCGGATTCTCCGCTTACTCGTCCCGTGGCTTGGGCGCGGATCACCCAGCCTTCCGGAGCAAACGTCGCACTTATCGCCTGAGCAGATAATTTTTGTTTCCCGGCGCCCTTGGCGGCGCTGAATTCCGCCAACTCGTCCTGGCCGTGCGACTGCGCGATCAAACGCTTTGCATGAAAATTCCCATCCAGTTCCAGCAACAATGCCGCGGCGGTCAGCCTCTCAGTTTGCGTCTTGGCCACTGCCGGCCCGGACAAATACATAGTCCCGTCATTCCGAGAAAAATCCATGCGCGTTCCCGTAACCTCCACCGGATCTTGCTTAGTTTGTCCCGCCCTATTTGCATTTAGAGTGTTTTTAGCGCCGACAGCCGCGGGCTGATCCAGTTTCAATTTCACATCCCGCTGCAGACGCAGCGTGCCTTCCTCCGAGTTGTATTCCGCTCCCACCGCTTGGCCGCTTCCATTCGCAAACGAAAACCGAACGTTTTCATCCGTCGTTGCTTCTCCACTGGTCCGGTTGAAGGAAACGCCGCGCGTTTCGATTTTCATCGTCCCCGGCGCCCCTGGCTTTCCGCCAGACGCTTTCCACTCGTCGGCACTCATCAGAATAATTTCCACTTCGCCCGCACAGGAAATATCTCCGCTGTCCTTCGTGTAGCGGCAGGTGTGCGTTTCCATGGTGTCGTGCCGCACTCCCTCTTTACCGAAAATGGTAATTTTCACGCCCTCCAGGTCGCTGGCATTTGCTCCTTTAAAATCCGTCGATTTGGTCGCCTCTACCGTAAAAATCTTTCGCGTCCCTTCGCCCTTGGAAAATGTCAGATGGCTGGATTGCCGCTCGACATCCACAGGAGCCGACGGCGGCGCATTCTTGCGCTCGATGTACCGCGTCCAGCCGCGCTTCAAATACACTCCGACCGTCAGGCCCACGAACACCAGCGCCACCGCCGCGCTCCATCGCGCATACCTCGCCGCTTCGCTCTTCCTCATCGTTCTCAGTTAATCAGAATTAGCCAACCCTGTACACCTGGAGCCCATATACGGGTATCTCGATCGCCGCGGTCCAATCTTTCGCGAACTGTGCAAGTGGGCGGCTCATTGCGACAACCGAAACGCCTGATTTTCAGGACGCACGAAGCAGAAATCTACTTTTTGCGAAAACGCACGTCGGTTAGCATCAAAACCGAGGGATTTACGTTCCTCTACTAATACCGTTCAAGGGTGGCTTTCATGAACCTCCGGGCAACCAAGCGCCGGTACCAGCATTTCCGCGAGAAATACTCCAGACTGTCTTCAGTTTGCATCACTTCACTCATTTTTCTTTTCTCCGCTGCCTGCGGCAAAAGCAGCGCGCCGTCGCCGGCGTCTCCACGCGAACCGGTGCAATCGGCTGCCACTTCCGATCCACAACCCGTGGAATTCGACGCCTGCACTCTGTACAGTGCGGCGGAGGCTGCGCAACTTCTTGGAACACCGGTTCGCCCCGTAACCAATGTCGGAGGATGCTCCTACGAATCGGCTGCCGCCATCGGCGGCGCATGGCGGCGTCAGACCGTACTGAATGTAAGGAAGTACAAATCGGCCTCGGATGAGAAATCCGCATGGGAAGATTTCAAGATTCTGCGCCATCTTCAACCCGGCAGAAAAAACCTCGCAGTCGTAAGCGGCATTGGCGCCGAGGCCTATCTGGAAACCATTCCGAATGGAAAATTCACGGAAGCTTCCGTAATCGTTCATACCAGCAGCTCCGATTTCCAGTTGAAAGAAATCACGGAGGAAAAACCATCCCCCGACGCGCTGAAAACAATCGCTCAGAAAGTCGCAGCTCAATTGCCCTGACGCGATAATGGTAGGAACCAATCGCATAAGGGGAATACAGATATGCTGAAGCGCAGAGGACAAGAGGGAAGTGAACCATGCCAGCGATGGCTTTCGTCATACTCCGATGATCGATCTGGGCGCAGTCAAATTCGGATGCACCGTTCCATCGCTCGCTTTTTGGCGGGCCTTTTCATCGTCGTGGTCACACTCCAAGCGTGCTCGAGTAGCCGTCAAGCTAAGTCGCAGTCCAACTTCGGCGAAATGACGCGGATCTATGCCGCCGACCAGAAGATCGGGACGCTGACCTCACAAAGATGAGCAAGGAAGAAGGAAAGAAGTGGGCGGAAGCGGCCGGTCCTCGCGATGCCGAACGCCGAGATCGGGTTCGCCAGTTCTTAGAGCATGGAGCCTTACACACTGGCAAGGACTTCGCACAAGCAGCCTTCATTTTTCAGCATGGAGTCTCATCCGATGACTTCTTATTAGCTCACATACTGGCAATGGCAGCCGTTTCCAAGGGCAACGCGAAGGCTCGTTGGATTGCCACTGCAACACTTGACCGCTACCTTCAGAGCCTGCACCAGGCGCAGGTCTTCGGTTCGCAATTTAGCAATCCCGATGGCCAGCCCGGTCATTGGACTCTCGACCCCTTGAACAAGACTCTTGTTCCTGACTCCATTCGGCATCTTTATTGTTCTCCTGCCATCGCCACTCAGGAGCGGGCCGTCGACAGGATAAATGCGGGATTGGGAATGGAACGCCCGAACGATGCCGCTGAGTTTGACAGTGAGTGCAATTAAGACTGCACGGGCGGCGGCTACACAAATTGCATTTTCTAACTTCTTTGGAATCTGCAGTTGCGAAAGAAAAAGAGTGAAGGGGTGCTGCCCGAATCACAGTCACACTGAGACTTGCCTACCGATTACCAGTCACAACTGCTCTCGATCCACTATTGACGAACACCTGCATTCACCCCGCCGACTCCGCGCTCGCCGCCGGGAGCGGCTCCAGGATTCCCACGTTGGCCACCGCGACGCTGTCGCGGTTGGTATTTTTCGCCAGATACATCGCTTCGTCCGCCAGGTGCAGCAAGCCTTCTTTGGTGCGTGAGTCCGCCGGGTAGGACGCCACGCCCATGCTTGCGGTCAGCCTGATGTTCAGTCCTTCGCCCGGCAGCCACGTCGATTCGCGCAGCATCTTGTGCAGCCTGCGCGCTACCAGCATTGCGTTATCTTTCGAAGTTTGCGGAAGCAGCAGCACAAATTCATCGCCACCATAGCGAAACGCGAAATCGATCAGCCGGCTGTGTGCCTTCAAGGCATTTCCGATTTCCCACAGCAGTCGCGAGCCCACCAGATGGCCTTGCGTATCGTTTACCTGTTTGAAGTGATCGAGATCGATGAAAATCAGCGAAAATTCGTAGTTGTATCGTTGCGAACGGTAAATTTCCGTTTCCAGAATGAAGCCCATGTGCCGCGCGTTATACAACGTTGTGCAGTCGTCGGTGATGGTCAGCTCGTGAATGCGTTTCACGTGCCGCGCATTTTCCAGAGCGATGGCCGCAAAGTCCGAAAGCGCCTCCAGGAGTTTTAAGTCGCGCGCATCGAATCCTTCCGGACCGATGCAGTTGATCAACTCAATCACTCCAAGACAGGTATCACGAAACTTTACCGGTACGGCAACGATAGATTGCGTTTCCGTTTTGGTCTTTTCATCCACTTGGGAAAAGAATCGCGTGTCCTTCGAAGTGTCCGGTACCACCACCGTCTCGCCATGCGCCGCCACCCAGCCGGCAATTCCCTGCCCCATCTTCACGCGTACGTCTTTCAGCGCGGTCGAAGCCGTACCCACCGCCAGTTCGAAATATAATTCCTGCTTGGCCTCATCCAGCAGCAACAGCGACCAATTGTCCGGGCGCAGGAATTCGTCGATCTTTTCCATAATCGTCCGCAGCACCTGATCGAGCTGCAGCGATGACGTCAGCGCTTTCCCCAGCTCCTGGAAGACTGCGACTTCACCCGCTTCGCGTCTCTCCCCTGGTAGTCCAGGACTTCTGCGCCGGTCAACCGCCGGAAACTGTTTGGGTTCCTCCACGCTCGGTGGACCTGTCCCCTTCTGTGTCGGCAACCGCGCAATCGAATGGATACACGGCGCCGTTCGCAGCTTTCTTCTGTCTGCGATCAACGCCAGTATAGTCATGCGGCAAAAATGTGCGCAACCTATCCGTGGTACAGGCGTTGCCATCTCGCCATCCAGGACTTGCCGCGACGTTTCGGCAGCCGTTTGCCGGTCGTGCAATATTACCTAATACGATTCTTTTTCAAGGGTTTGACACCGACTTGGCGGCGCACCTATAGTGCGTCAGGGCAAGACCTCCGCCCATTCCTGCCGGCGCTTCTCCGTTCCGGAGGAACCAAGGTATTTCGCCAAAATCGGGCGCCAAAATGGAGGCGTCAAAATCGAGGAATGGTTCGACGAAATGGCCAAAGGCACGTTTGGGGAGCGCCTGAAGCGCGAACGGGAACTGCGCGAAGTCACCCTTAAGGAAATCGCTTCCGCCACGCGCATTGCTCCGAAATTCCTGGAGGCCCTCGAAGACGAAGACTGGAATAAGCTTCCCGGTGGCGTCTTTGGACGTGGCTTCGTGCGCAGTGTTGCTCGCTACCTCGGGTTAAGCGAAGAAAATTTACTCTCGGATTACGATCAGGCGCGCGGAGAAGTTTCCCCCCCTGCTCCGCAACAACCAAAAGAGCGAATTCCGTCGCCCCCCAAATGGATGCCCGCGCTCGCCGTCGTTCTGCTGATTGCGGTCTTGGTCGGCGTGGTGTTTGGCGGGCGTTACGTCTGGCGGCGGTACGCTGCGCGCCGCGCTGCAAAAAAAGCTTCCGCTGTGGTCGGCATTCCTTCCCAGGATGCGAAGCAGAACCTTTTCGTGAACGGCTCATTACCTGCATCAGCCAATGCAACTGAAAAATCGTCTCCGCTCGATCTTTCCGTCGCTGCGGTCGTGGCAACACGCCTGAAAGTCTCGGCTGACGGAATGGTGGTGTACGACACGGAGCTGGCCGCTGGGCAGAACCTGCATCTTTCCGCAAACGACAAATTTGAAGTGACTGCCAGCGACGCTTCCACGCTGTTGCTGCAGTTGAACGGTCAGAAAGTTATGCCCGCCCACGCATCCGGATCCTCCGGTACAATTTCATTGACGTCGAAGGATCTAAGGCAGGCAGCCGGTGGACCTACTCAGCCCTGAAGTACTACAGGAATTGCGCCGCGGAAACGCGACACGCGAAGAAAAGCTCGCAGTCTGTACCGGCGGCGTTGTATTGCCGGCCCCGGACCTCGCCGAAATTCTCACCGTGCTGGCGCTCGATTCCGACGAACTGATCGCTACGCGCGCCCAGGAATCCATTCTGGCCCTGCCCATTGAAAATTTCGTGGAGGCTTTACACCGGCAGCAGGCGCTGGAGCCGCTGTTCGAATTTGCCTCGAAAAACTTGGCAGCCAAACCAGGCATCGCGGACGCGCTGATCAAGAATAAGAATTGTCCGCCGGAGCACCTCGTCCCTCTGGTCCAGCATCTTTCCGCGCTGGGCGTTCAATCGCTGATGGATGAATTGGACCGCGTCAGCGATTCGCGCGAACTCGCGGAGGCGTTGGAAAAATCCAGTTCCATCACGCTCGAGCAAAAAAGTCAGTTGGGCGAATTGCTCAGTGACGCCATGCCGGACATGGACGCGCTTGCCGAAGCCCTGGCAGACGCCGAACCGGACAACGAACGCCGCAAAACTTTGCTGCAACAGATTTCCACCATGACCGTTTCACAACGCGTGAAATTTGCTATGAAGGGCGGCTCCGAAGCGCGCCGCACGCTGATCCGCGACACCAACAAAGTGGTGCAACGCGCGGTCCTGCAGTCCCCGCGCCTTACCGATCAGGAAGTGGAAGCCTTCGCGTCCATGACCAACCTGACCGATGAAATTCTGCGCATGATCGGAAAGAACCGGAATTTCCGCAAGAATTACAACGTCGTTCGCAACCTGCTGAATAACGGCAAAGCTCCACTCGATTGCTCGCTGGGCCTTCTTCCCATGCTCAATCCCCCCGACCTCAAAAAACTCGGCATGAACAAAAACATTCCGGAAACCCTGCGGGCGACTGCCGTAAAACTGATGCGCCAGCGCAACGAATCAAAAAAATAATTCTGCAGAATTGCGCCGCCCTTGTTACGGCGTCTTCCGAACGCTATGCTTTCCCCGATGAAAAGGATCGCTACCGTTTCCGCCAAGAAACTCCTTCTCGCGCTTTTTTGCGTTATTTTGCCGATCGGCGCGCTTACGTGGAACCTTGCTGTCGCGATGCCCTCCGATCCGTGGACCGCGGCGCAAACGGTGCAGCCCGCGCAACTAGTTACTGAACTTCAAGAAGTGAAGGATCCGCATGTCCTGGTCATTTACGTAGGAGTGCGCACGCTGTACAACGGCGGACACATTCCAGGCGCGGTTTACTACGGGCCAGGATCGACAGAGCAAGGTATCAGCGATCTGAAAAAATACGCAGCCACGCTGCCGAAGAATTCCGATGTGGTCCTGTATTGTGGGTGCTGCCCGTTGGAGAAATGTCCAAACTTGCGTCCCTCATTCGCGGCACTGAAAGACCTGGGATTTTCGCGCCTGCGGGTGCTGCTTCTCCCCAACAACTTCAACACCGACTGGGTGGAAAAGGGCTATCCAGTTCAAAAAGGCAGCTGACGCACGCCAAGATCAGGCGTCGAGTTTTGGGTGCCAATTGAAAACCGCTCCCTTCGACCGCCGCAATGCTGAATTCGCGCTCAAGTTGAGTTACCCTCTAAGGCCAATGAGTTTTTATTTGAGAGGGAAAATGAAGCTCAATCGACGTGCAATTGGATTCGTTGGCATCGCGATTCTTTTTACCAGCCTGCTCGCCGGAACCTCCACGATGTCGCACGGTCAATCGGCGTTGCCGAAGCCGGACAAAGACACGGTGCTGAAGGCATCAGACATCAAGCCCAAACTTTTCCCTGAATCGGTTTTCTTTCGCGGGCAAACCGCGCCGGCTCAGATGCGCAATACCGGCGGCGTCCATTTCTCCGACGATTTCTACATGCTGGCCGGACTGGTGGACAATTCCGGTTACTCGACCGGGATTCGCGAAAAATATCAGGCCTACCTGATCACGGAAGTCACGCTGCAGTTCGGCACGCAAACTCTGAAGCCCGGAGCGTACGGCGTTGGATTTATCGAAGGCGGAAGATTTGTGGTGCTGGATTTGGCGGCCAACGAACTGTTTCGGGCGGCTTCGCAGAAAGACACTGAGATGAAGCGCCCAGTGCCGCTGCAGGTTATGGCTCCCGAGGCGGGGAAGTTCCGCCTGTACACCGGACGCGAATACGTGGAATTCAGCCGGACGAAATAATCTTTTCGACACGGCCCGAGCAGCCTAATCGTGAAACCAAGAATCCAGAAAGAGGGGAGAGCCAACCCATGAGCAGGCCGACTTACGTTTCGGGCGCGGAAGTTCTTTGCGTGGCGTTGCTCTTCGCGACCATCGCCCCGGCGCAAAAGAAGACCCCGTTACTTTTCGACGGAAGGTCGTGGTGGGACCACGTGAAAGTGGTCGCGGACGACAGCATGGAAGGCCGGGAAACCGGCAGCCTGGGACTGCGCAAAGCGGAAGCCTACGCGGTCGAGCAACTGAAGCATGCCGGCCTGGAACCGGCTGGCACCAATGGCTTCTACCAAAACGTCAAGTTCGTGCAGCGCAGCATCGACGAGAAGAATTCGTTCGCGTTCCTGACATCGGAAGGCCAGCCGAGTCCTGTTTCGCTCGGCTCCGATGCGTATTTCACAACCCGCATCGAGGGCAGCGACCAGGAACTGAATGCTCCGTTGGTATTTGCGGGCAACGGTCTGCAAGTCGCGGAAAACAATGTCGACGAGCTGGCGGGTCTGGACCTCAAAGGAAAAATCGTCGTGTATCTTGCCGGATCGCCATCCACTGTGCCCGGCTCACTGGCGGCGCACTACGGCGGGATCGGCCAACGCTGGAAACGCTATGCCGAACGCGGCGCCATTGGAATTATCGCGATTCCAAATCCTGCTTCCATGGATATTCCGTGGTCTCGCATGTCGCTGAATCGAGCTCACCCTTCGATGGACTTGGCAGATGCCGAATTTAATGAAGTCGGCGGTCTGAAAATGGCGATGGTTTTTAATCCGGAGTCGGCGGAACGGCTGTTCGCAGGTTCCGGGCACACGTTCGAGGAAATCGCCGCGCTGGGCAAGCAGCGCAGCCTGCTGCCGCATTTTGATCTGAAAGTTGCGCTCAAGGCCCGCGAAATCATCCAGAAGGTGGATCTGGAATCGGCGAATATCGTGGCCAAATTATCGGGAACGGATTCGCAGCTGAAAAAGGAGTTTGTAGTCCTTTCGGCGCACATGGATCACGTGGGAATCGGCGAGCCGGTCAACGGCGACAAGATTTACAACGGAGCGATGGACGACGGCAGCGGAGCAGCCGCGGTGCTGGATATTGCGGCATCGCTAAAGCGTCATCCGGAAAAATTGCGCCGCTCAATTTTGTTTGTACTGGTGACCGCGGAGGAAAAAGGCCTGCTTGGTTCAAAATATTTCGCCGCGCATCCCACCGTGGACGCAAAAGCGATCGTCGCGGACATCAACATCGACATGTTTCTGCCGATCGTGCCGCTAAAAGTCTTGCGTGTGCAGGGCATCAACGATTCGACTTTAGGCGATCGAGCTTCCGCCGTGGCGCAATCCTTTGGAGTGCAAGCGGTTCCTGACCCCGAGCCTCTGCGCAATCTGTTTGTGCGCAGCGACCAGTACAATTTTATCCGTCACGGCATTCCCTCCGTAATCATGGACGTTTTCTACGAACCCAATTCGCCCGAGGCAAAAATATTCAAGGACTGGCTCACGCAGCGCTATCACGCACCCAGCGATGACGTCAATCAGCCGGTGGACCTGCACGCCGCAGCGCTGTACGAAGAAATCGTCAGGCGTTTGCTGCTGGACACGGCAAATGCAACAGACCGCCCGCAGTGGAAGCCGGACTCCTTCTTCAAACGCTATGCAGAGGCTCAAGCCCAGTAGTGCCCGGCAGTGTTTGTAACGGAAGTCTTTCGCAAAATCTAACTTCAAAGAGAAAGCCATGATCGACATCGATTGGCTGCGCAAAGTCTGCCTTCCGCTACCCGGCGTGACCGAGCAAATTCAGTGGGGCAACGACCTGGTCGTCAAAGTGGGTGGAAAAATGTTTGCCGTCGCGCCTCTTGAGCCTGCGCCTGTATGCCTCAGCTTCAAATGTTCCGATGAATCATTCGCGGAACTGACCGAACGGCCCAAAATCGTTCCCGCGCCCTACCTCGCACGCGCGAAATGGGTGGCCCTGGAATCTCCCGACGCCGTCACCCGCAGCGAATTATCGGAACTGCTTCGCGCATCGTACGAGCTGGTATTCGCGAAATTGCCAAAGCGAACGCAGGAAGAGCTGAAGGGGGAAAACTTACCCAAAAGAAGCGAGCGCAGCAGTAAGCCCAGCCCTAAAAAGAAAGCCAGAAAATCCGCCCACCGCAAACACAAAAATTAAGCAGTTACTTTATTGGGAGTTACTTTGGGAAGGGAGCGACGGAGCGGCTTGGCTCCGGGAATCGGAAACGTCATGCTCCAGAAATTAATTTCGGTCGAGAGGAATTCCATGCCCACGTAGGTCTTGCCGTCACGCTTGCGCTGGATAGACGCCACGTGCGCTTCCACTTTCCGGGCGCTGCTTTCGTTCACAATCACCACCACCTGCCCCACCACCAGCGGATGTTCGGTCTCAATTTGTGCGCCGTGCTGGCTGACGGCGTTGGACTTTACATGAATACAGAATTTTTGTCCGTCCTCATTATGTCCATGTACAGCCAATGGGACGATCAAAGAGACTCGTTGTGTGCGGCGGCGTTCTTTACAGCGAAAGTGCAATAGGGACATAACGTACGCCAGATACTCCTGCTGGCTCGAACTTGAGGACGCTTCCGCGGAGGGCCAGCCGTAGAAGCAGTTGCGGAATTTACCGCGTTCTTCCTACCGGCCGCAGCAGCCAACCATCCCGCAGTGCGACCATATTCTCAGTTGTCCTTAGGCCGGACAATAGAGGAGTAGTACCAGAACCTCTCACCCAGCGAATAGTACGCTAATACGTTGTTTTCGCGTCGTCAACGGCAAACTTTCGCTGCGAGCCATTTTCTAATCAATTCCTTCTGCTAAGCTCCAGCACTTCTCCCGCTTACCTACAGCGAACTACGCACAACGGCGCCTTCTTGGCAAACGTCTAATTTAGCACTGAGAAGCCGCATTCAGCCTTCCCGTAGCCCCTCGGCTTTCTCGCCGTGCAACGCCTAACCTTATTCCAGGAGACCCGAATGAGCCGTATTGCGCTGCTCTTAGTATTGTGCGGAATTGTGGCCGCCCCGGCCGTAGTTGCCCAGGATCACGTGGCGGTCGGAGCGTTTGCCGACTACTTTCGGCTATCACAAACAGATAGCAATTTCGCCGGTCTCGGGAGACGGTTCGGAGTCGCGTTGGGTCGTCGCGTCATGGTCGAAGCGGAAATGAGCTACGACTTTAACAAAGGATTCACCGAAAGTTTCGACATGACGGGACCATCCCCGTGAACCGATCAAACTTGCGGCTGCTGCAGGGACTTTTTGGACCGAAACTAGCCTTGGGGCACACCAATTTTCATCCTTTTGTCACCATCAAAGGCGGCTTTCTGGATGCTATGTTCGATACGGCGCCGGCCACTCCTGGGACTCTTTTCAGCTCTGTTGAGAATCTTCGTGACAAAAACGTATGGCACGTTGTATCCGGGAGGCGGAATCGAAGGGCACATCGGTCCCATCGGTCTGCGTTTGGACGTAGGAGACGAAATCTACTTCAATAACGGCACGCACAACAATCTGCGCGCGTCGTTCGGCCCTTACATTCGCTTCTGACAAACGATTCCTTCTAACTGTACGGTCGGGGCCCTGCCTGTGAATCCTTCACCAGCAGGGCTTTTTTGTTTTCACTCGGATGGTGTACAACTGACCATGATTAAGCGCCATCCTCACGGCCAATTTCGCCCTCGCATTTGCCACCAACACGTTGCGTTGCTCCCGCAGTCATCCTGTACCGCCGGACAGGTAAGGAAAAAAAACGGCGTGACCGTGTAATCAGCACTGTAACCGGATCGCTATTTGCAGTTTGACTACGAGCTGCAGCGCCGATGCTCGCACCTTCGAACCGTGTGTTAGATTTCAGAATTGGCGCACGTGTGCGCCCTGACTGTGAACACTCAACTGCCAAACAATTCGCAGCACCAGGGCGGCCCAGAACGGGTCAAACGCGTCGAGGTGTACTGGCACGCCGTCTCATACAAAAGCCTGGTGTTGTACTCCATGATTCTCGTGGCGTTGATTTTCGCATCCGTATATTTCGTCACTCCAGGATTTTATGCTGCGGCATTGAGAAAAGTTTCCAATGCGGTAAGCGGTGCCGGCAGCGATGTCACGCCTTTGGCGGTAACCCAGGTGAAATTCGTCAACCTGGATGGACGAGTCCAAGTGAAAAAGGTCAACTCCGTTCAGTGGGTGGACGCGGATTTTCGAACCACTCTCGATAAGGGCGATCTAATTCAAACCGCCGGCGACGGGGCAGCGCGCATCACCTTTGGCGACACCACCTCGTACACGATCAAGGCCGATACCCTGGTCACCGTGGAAGAAAATAATGTCACCCAGGAACAGGCCACGACTGCAGTTCGCATTACCTACCGGCGCGGTCGACCTCTCCACTCCGAATTGGAGTTCGCCCGAATTCGCACGCTGCAGTAACGGTGCAGGATACCGTTGCGCAAATCCGCCCCAATAGCCGGGCCTCAGTGAAGTCCGATCCGCAATCCAAAGAAACCGAAATTACCGTGGCCAGTGGTGGCGCGGAAGTGCGCCGTGGCACCGAAAGAGTCGAACTGGGTCAATGGCAAAAGGCAAATATTTCCTCGATTGGCCCCATCACCAGGTCTGACGTGCTCGCGCCTCCCGACCTTTCAGAGCCCTTGAATCTGGCTCCCATCATTGTCGAAGTTCCCAAAGCAGCGACCGTCCATTTCGAATGGAAGCCTGTTAAGGACGCCGTTTCCTATACCCTGCGTATCAGCGCCACCGCGATGTTCACCAAGATGGTCAAGCAAATAAGAGTATCCGGCCCGTCCGTCGATATCGCCGGCTTGGACGCGGGAGATTATTTCTGGAACGTCATCGCCACCGATGCCAACAAGAAGACCAGCGAAGTCAGCGAAACCTTTAAATTCACTCTTGTCGCGCAAGGTCGCACGCAGGAGATGATGCTGGAAATCGGCGGCACGCAACTGCACGGCCGCGTGGTGGAAGTCTTCGGCAAGACCGAGCCGGGCGCGGCGCTGATTATCAACGGCCAGCCCGTGCCCAGCATCGGCGGCGACGGCGGCTTCCGCTACTTCACCGAACCGTTGGAACCCGGCGAACATTCCATCGTGATCGTGGGACAAAATCGCCGCGGCGGCACAGCAAAGCAGCAGGTGACCATCGTCGTGCCAAAGTAAGTTAGCCGAATTTCTTTCTCGCCGACGGCGCCGATTTTGCGCTGACCGCAATCTTCGGCGAGAATAGAGCATCGCGCGCAGCTCGTTATTTTCTCAGCCCTCCGCAGGGGCCGGGTTTCAGGGTTTGTACTTGCAAACCCTGACAGAAAACTGTTTCAGGGTTTGTACTTGCAAACCCTGACAGAAAGAACTGTTTCTGGTTTTGTCTTGCAAATCCTGACCGAGCAATGCTGATCGCGCGGATGTTGCGTTTCTGATTCGAAAGGACTGGGGGCATGAACAAGAACGGTTACAACATGAGGTCGGTGTTCAGTTTGTTTTCGTCCGACCTGGCGATTGATTTGGGGACCGCCAACACCCTAGTTTTTTCGCACGGCAAAGGCATCGTGGTCAACGAGCCCTCCATCGTCGCGATCAATAAAGTGACCGGCGAAGTCGTCGCCGTCGGTCGCGAAGCCAAAGAAATGCTCGGCCGCACTCCTGGCAACGTCGTGGCCATTAAGCCCATGAAAGACGGCGTAATCGCCGACTTCAAAGTCACCGAAAAAATGTTGACGTATTTTATTCAGAAGGCTCACAACCGCCGCGTTTTGGTGCATCCGCGCATCGTTATCGGCGTTCCCAGCGAAATTACTCCCGTGGAAAAGCGCGCCGTCCAGGACTCCGCGTATCGGGCACGCGCCAGTGAAGTTTATCTGGTGGAACAGGCCATGGCCGCCGCGATTGGTGCCGGTCTTCCCATCGAGGAACCCAGCGGAAACATGGTCGTGGATATCGGCGGCGGAACCACGGATATTGCGGTCATCTCCATGAGTGGCATCGTGTACTCGCGTTCCGTGCGCGTGGCCGGAAACGAAATGGATGAAGCCGTCATGCAGTATTTGAAGCGCAAATACAACCTGCTAGTCGGCGAACGTACCGCGGAACAAATCAAGATGGAAATCGGCTCGGCCTATCCACTGGAGAAGCCGCTGACCATGGAAGTGAAGGGCCGCAACCTGATCGAAGGCGTTCCGCGGACCGTTACTATTGACGACAGCGAGATTCGCGAGTCCCTCGCGGAATGCGTTGCGACCATTGTCAACGCCGTACGCGTGGCGCTCGAACGCACGCCTCCGGAACTTTCCGCGGACATCAGCGATCGCGGCATCGTTCTCACCGGCGGCGGCGCGCTGCTCAAAAATCTCGACAAGCGCATCCGCGAAGAAACCGGCTTGCCGGTCTCGATTGCCGATGATCCTCTTGCCTCCGTGGTGCTCGGTACCGGCAAGATGCTCAGCGATTTCAAACTTTTGCGCCAGGTTTGCATCGATTAGTTCGCTTTTGTTTTTTCACGAAGTTGCAAGCTGTTTGCAGAGAGTCGCTAGTCACGAGTCACCAGCCACTCTTCGCTAGTTGCTCCGAATGGTTTTAACTTTGAACTTTAAATTTTGACCTTTTGACTTCTTATGGCCGGCCTACCTTCTCGACATCGCTCGCTGTTTCTCTTGGCGGGAGTAGTGTTGCTGCAAATCTTGCTGCTCGCGGTGCAAATTAAACGCGATTCGCAGGGTCGCCTGATCCGCGTGTGGACCGTCTCTGCCGTTTCGCCCGTCGAACGCAGCGGCGCCTGGGGCATCGGAAAATTTCGCGACGCCTGGCGTCACTATTTTGCGTTGAGCGATACGGCACGCCAGAACGAAGAGCTCATCCGCGAAAATGGCCAGCTCAAGCTGGAAATCATGCAGCTGCAAAGCAAGTCCGCCGAAGCCGACCGCCTTGCCAGTCTTCTGAATTTCAAACAGAAACAGGCCAAGGTTCCCATGGTCCTGGCGCGCGTGATCGGCTCCAGCGCCGACGCCAACAGCGCGGTGGTCTATCTCGATCAGGGCCTGCATGAAGGCATTCGCAAGAATATGGGCGTGATCACTCCCGAAGGCGTAGTCGGAAAAGTGATCGAATCCTATGGCGATACTAGCCAGGTTCTGCTTTTGACCGATCGCGATAGCGGCGTCGGAGCAATGATCGCTGATTCGCGGATCCATGGCCAGGTTGGCGGAGTGGGCGAGCCTCTGCTAGATATGAAGCACGTCGGCAACGACGATGACGTAAAAGTCGGCGAACGCGTGGTCACCAGCGGTATGGATCGCATTTTTCCGAAAGACTTGCCGGTAGGAACCGTCAGCCAGGTGAAACCAGGCTCACCTTTCAAGCAAATTCGCGTGCGGCCTTCGGCTAATATCGAAAGACTGGAAGAGGTAATCGTTCTGCTGACTACCGACCCCCTGGCAATTAAGCAGGACGTGCCAGTGGGCGGAAACGCTGCAGTCACGCCGCCATCCTCAGCGCAACCAATCTCCGGGCGAACCAACACCAAGCCCGCGGAAAAACATCCATGAACGACACATTCGATCTGCGCATCAGCGAATCGCACATTGAAGTTCACAAGTTTCACGGCGGAACCATTCTGCTCTGCGTGATTTTTGCTCTCGTGCTTCAGGCATTTCTTCCGGTATACATCCCCAAAGCCAGCCTCCTCGATCTGCCGCTGCTGATTACGATTTATTTTGGCCTCAGCCGCAGAAATCCTTCCACCGGCTTGCTGCTCGGCACCTTCATCGGTTTACTGCAGGACAGCTTGAGCAAAACTCCAATCGGCCTTTTCGGCATCGCCAAAACCGTGATCGGCTATCTCGCTTCTTCCATTGGGGCGCGCCTCGATACCGAGCATCCGCTGGCGCGTTTTGCGCTGACCGCCGCGTTTTTTGCCCTGCATCAAGGCATCGTCGTGCTCGTACAAAAATTGCTCCTCGCGCAGCCGCAACCCTGGTTTACCATGCGCCTGCTCGTCGCCTGCGTCGTCAACGCCATCCTCGGCGTATTCCTCTATCACTTCCTCGACCGCCTCCGCAAATCGTAGCCTCATCTTGGCAGCAACAATCAGTCGTCATTCCGATCAGTGACCGTCATTCCGTGCGAAGCGAGGAATCTCTCTTGGGCTCACGATCCGTTCTGCGAGACTGGCAAAACGTGAAACAACTAGTGCGCCAACAAAAACTGTTTGAATTCTTCATAACCATTAGACATCGCCACCGACAGCTTCGGCCGCTTCAAATAGGCCGCCAGCCGGTCCGGCAGGGGAGGTGCAGTCCCCATCGCCTTCATCACCACATCCGCAAATTTTGCAGGATGCGCCGTAGCCAGCACCAATCCCTGCGCCGGCTCGGAATGTTCCTTCTTATAAGCTTCCCAACCAAGAATCCCAACCGCCGTGTGCGGATCAGAAATGTAGCGGTACTTTTCCCAGACCGTTTTCATCTCCGTCAGCGTTTCATCATCGCTCGCGCCGTGGCCCCAGATTTCGCGCCGCACATATTCCAAACGTCCGCGGCACAAATCCAGCAGCCGCGGAAAATTATTCGGATTGCCCACATCCATCGCGTTCGAACAAGTAGCCTGCGCCGCCCGCGGCTCGTACTTGCCGCTCAACAAATATTGCGGCACCACATCATTGGCGTTCGTAGCCGCGATAAATTTCGCCACCGGTAAACCAATCCGCTTGGCAAAAAGTCCTGCCGTCAAATTCCCAAAATTCCCGCTCGGCACTGCCACCACCAGCGGCGTCGAAGCCACCGGCAATTGCCGGTATGCAGCCACGTGATAAAACATTTGCGGCAACAACCGCCCGATATTGATGGAATTCGCCGAGGTCACAAACGCGCGCTTGTTCAGCGCTTCATCGCAAAAAGCCTGCTTCACCAGCCGTTGGCAATCGTCAAACGTGCCGCTCACTTCCAGCGCGGTGATATTTTCGCCCAGCGTCGTGAACTGCTTCTCCTGCGCCTCGCTGATGCGCTTCGAAGGATAAAGAATCACCACGCGAATTCCCGGCACGCTCAAAAACCCGTGCGCCACTGCGCTGCCAGTGTCGCCCGAAGTCGCCACCAGCACGGTCAGCTCGCGATTCTCACCGCGTACGAAATAAGCCATCAACCGGGCCATGAACCGCGCGCCAAAATCCTTGAACGCCAGCGTCGGTCCGTGAAAAAGTTCCAGAATGTGCAGTCCCGGCGATAGCGAAACCAGCTTCACCGGAAAATTGATGGCCTCGCTGACGATCTGCCACAGCACCTCTTCGGGAACGTCCGGCGTGGCGAACGGTTTCGCCACACGAAAACAAACTTCCGTAAACGGTAGCGCGCGAAATTCCTCCAATTCTTCCGGCGAACGCCGCGCAATTTCTGCCGGCATATAAAGCCCGCCATCAGGGGCAAGCCCGCGCAGCACCGCCCCGCGCAACGAAGTGAGTGGGGCTTTCCCACCGGTGCTCCGATATCTCATCGCGAACCGCCAGCCTCGTGCGGTCGAAAGGACTTCGGCAACAGTCCCAGAAACGCCGCAGCAGTTTGGGGCAATTCGCGCAGCGCGCCAACCGGCAACGTCGCATGCGCAAGCGCTGCGTAACTCTGCCGCCGCGCGGCTATCAGATGCGGATAGCAGCGGGCTACAGTCTCGCGCGCAATTTCGCCCGCCTTCGCCTGAAACGCCCCGCGCCACAATACCGGCTTCGGATCGTTCAGATAACGCTCAATCAACAATTGCTCCTCCACACCCGACGCCGTCAGATACACCACGGTCATCAGCTTTCGCAGGCGGTGCAACAAATGGTTCCCGGCATAAATCACGCTCCCGGTCGTATCCAGCACTAGCGATTGACGCGGATCGCGTTCGAGCCCCGCAAGAATTTCATCCAACACCGAAATTTCCTCGGAAAGATACTGCGCCTCCCTCTCCGCATAAGTCGGCGAATCCGGCCAGCCCATCCACGCCGCCACTCCATTAATTCCGGCGTAGCCACCCGCCGCCAGCCGCGGCGCAAGTTTCTCTTCGATGCGATCGTCGCAGGAAATCGCACGCACGCCAGTCGCCGCAATGCAGCGCATCCAAAAAGTTTTTCCCGCTCCGGACATGCCGATCAGCGCCAGCCGTAACGGCTTAGCAGGAGCATTCAAAGTATTCGTTGCAAGGTTCGTCATGAAAATGCGCGGCGAAGCGCGCGAAGTATCCATAATTATAATCGGCGATTTCCAGAACAAACATTAGAAATACTGACGGGAGCCGCACCGCGCGCGGTCGCGCGTCGCGCATACAATTCCCCCCACCCGCCCCGCCGGCATTCCGAGGAGCGCAGCGACGAGGAATCTTTTCCTCTTCGATTTTATGCACCCGGCCCGCTTTGTACCGTCGCCGACAGTTGGAGAAATTCCGCCAGCCGTGTAGTAGTGTAGTGAAGCTTCAAACGAATCATCGCAACAATAACATCAGTGTCGAGGTGCAAAACGATGGCCGGCGAAAAACTCAGCGGGGCCGAATTCAAGAAACAATTGCGCGCAGGTGAACCGAAAATGGGATTGTTCCTGAATTCCCACAGCCCCACGGTAGCCGAACAACTCGCGCACAGCGGTTACGATTGGCTGCTCGTGGATACCCAGCACGGCCCCATGGGCTTTGAAAAACTTTCCGCGATGCTCGGCGGAATCTCAAGTGGTGGTGCAAAATCCCTGGTACGCGTCGAAGGCTACCATGACCGCGGCGGCATTCAGCAAGCCCTTGATCTCGGCGCCGACGGCGTTTTGATTCCCTATATCAACACCGCCGCCGAAGCGAAACAAGCGGTAAGCTGCGCAAAATATCCCACCACCGGCACTCGCTCGGTTTATTTTCCCCAGCGCAGCATGAACAAAGCTGGGCTACTCGGCTACGCAGGCAACTGGAACAAAGAAGGCATGGTCGCGCTACAAGTGGAAACCGCCGACTGCATCAAAAACATCGCTGAAATCGCCGCCATCCCCGGCGTGGACATTCTCTTCCTCGGGCAAAACGATCTCTGCATGTCCATGGGCCTCTACGAAAAATATGAATTCCCGCTCATGTACACTTCGCCGGAATTGAATGCCGCTACGCAGAGCCTCGTCGCAGCCGCCCGCAAAAATAACGTCATTCTCGGACTTTTCCTCTTCGGCACATCGCGCGTCGGCGAATTTCTCGACAAAGGTTTTTCCTTCATTAGCATAGGCAACGATCTTCACCACATCCTCACGCAAGCCGGCACACACATCGGCGACCTCGAAAAAATCGCCAAAGAAAAAAGCACAGCCTGGACGCGCCGTCCCACCGCCCTCTTCTAAGACCAACTTTTCTAGGACCGGTTCTGGCGCCCACACTCCCGGTGTCATCCTGAGCGCGCCAAAGGCCCGTGAAGGAGCTCAACTACAACCCCTTTCGCAGCATTCCGGTGTGGGTTCGCTGCAAGACAAACCCCAGCGTTGACCAGCCGGAAACCTGTCCTTGAGGACGGGTTGCAGCGCACATACCTAAGTGTTAGGTTGGAAAAGGCTTCGACGAACCATTTATTAAACGGTCGCCGACGAAGTTCTGCGCAGAATTTCGCAGTTTCCGCACAAAAATTCGTGAATCACGGGCGAATTGCATGCGCGCGGAGTGAATTTTCAGGTGGTAGTTACTAGCCTGGAATTGAACGGGTTTCAGGGCTTGTTTTACAAACCCTGAACTAAAAAAGAAGAATTCGTGTCGTACTCCTTTCACAGTGACAACCGATTGCCGCAAACGCGGCTGGCCGTCGTCTCCTACATTATCGTGGGCATGATCGGGCTATTGCTTCTAGGTTTCTGGAAGCTCCAAGTTATCGACAGCGATAAGTACGGCCAGATGGCCGAGCAAAATCGTGTCCGCTCGATTCCCATCATCGCTCCCCGCGGACGTATGCTCGACCGCGATGGCCGCGTTATGGTGGACAACCGACCTTCGTTCAGCGTCCTTCTCTTGCGCGACGATCCCAAGCTCGTCGAACAATATCTCGCCGCAATTTCCGACGGCCTCGGCATCTCCGTGGACGACTTGCATGAACAATTGCAAAACACCCGCAACCTCCCTAAATTTCAGCCCATCGTCATCAAGCCGGAAGCTTCCAGCGCCGATCTCGACTTCATCGAATCGCATCGTTCCGATATTCCAGTTCTTGAAATGCTTTCCGTTTCGCGCCGCCGCTATATGCCCAACGGTTTTCTTGGTCACGCGACGGGATATGTAGGTGAAGCCAGCGAACAACAAATCGAAGCCAGCAATGGCAAGTTGCGCCCCGGCGACGTGGTCGGCAAATCCGGCCTCGAGCGCCAGTACAACGACATCCTGATGGGCACCGACGGCATGCGCCGCGTGATCGTCAACAGCGTCGGCAAAGAAGTGGATCACCTTTCCCAGCAAGATCCGATTCCCGGCAAACAAGTCACGCTCACGATCGATCTCGATCTCCAACAGGTTGCTGAACAATCTCTTGGCGCGCGCCCGGGCGCTGTCGTCGCCCTTGATCCGCGCACCGGCGAAGTCCTCGCGATGGTCAGCCGCCCCACTCCCGATCCCAATGATTTCGCGGTGCGCATTCCAAAAGAAGAGTGGCGCAAGCTCAATGAGGATCCTCTGCATCCGCTCCTCAACCGCGCCATTCAAGCCCAACTCGCGCCCGGATCCGTCTTCAAAATCGTCACTGCCACCGCTATGCTCGAGGACCACAGCATCCCCGAAAGTTTCACCACGTATTGCCCAGGCTACGGCACCTTCTACGGCCGCCAATTCAAATGTTGGGTCTACTTCTCCAAGAAGGGAGCGACTTCCCACGGCGCCACCAACTTGCACGAAGCCATTCTGAAATCCTGCGACGTCTTTTTCTATACCGTCGGCATGAAACTCGGCATTGACCGTCTCTCTTACTACGGAGATAAGCTGGGCATCGGCCATAAGACCGGCATTGATCTTCCTTCCGAAGAAGCCGGTTTGATGCCCTCCGAACAATGGGTGCAACGCGCGTTCCATCGCAAGTGGTACGCTGGCGAAACCATTTCCGTCTCCACTGGTCAAGGCGCCGTCACCACCACTCCTCTGCAACTCGCCCGCCTCATCGGCGGCATCGCCTCCGGCGGCGTTTTCAAGCAGCCGCACATGCTTAAGGACGCTCAAAACGTCGGCGAAGAGCGCTTTCCTATTTCAGAACCAACGGTCGCCAAGCTCACTGACGCAATGTATGGCGTGGTCAACGAACCCGGCGGCACTGGCACTCAACTAAAACTCACCGGTATCGAATTCAGCGGAAAATCCGGCACTGCACAGGTCATCGGCTACGACACCCGCAATCGCTTCGGCAAACAGAAAAAATTTGAAGACAACGCCTGGTTTGTCGGCTACGCCCCCAAGCGCAATCCAGAAATTGTCGTCGCGGTTCTCATCCAGGAAAGCGGTCAGCACGGTGGTGAGGCAGCCGGTCCGGTCGTTCGCGATATCGTTAAAGCCTATTACGAAAAAAAGAATCACAAGATCCAGGGCACGGTAACTGCCGACGAGCATGGCACACATCCGGCAAATGGTGCCGCGGTGGTCGCGCCACTGGTTGCCGTTAAGCCCGAAGAAACTCCCGCCGCGCCCGCGCATTCCGCCGACGAGAAACCGGAACCCCAATGAAAGACGGTCCCGGCACCCGTGATTACGATTGGTGGCTGATCGCCATTCTGGCCGCCATCTGCGCCCTTGGCGTGATCGAAATCTACTCGGCCACCCATGCCAGCAACCTGGCGGGCATGCATATCAAACAAATTAAATGGCTCCTTTTTGGTTTTGCGATTATGTTCGGCCTTTCCCGGGTGGACTATCATTTAATTCTCGATCAGGCCTTGATTCTCTATGTTGTCTGCTTGGCGGCACTTGCAGCAGTTCTAGTACTTGGAGGTACACGCTTCGGCGCAAAACGCTGGATTCATTTCCTGGGACAAGACTTTCAGGTGTCGGAACTCGCGAAGTTGATTATAATCATTGTACTGGCCCGCTTCTTCGCGGAGGTGCGGTCGGACGAGCTCGATTTGCGTGATTTGTTGAAGGCGGGTATGCTCGTCGGCGTGCCACTGGCACTTATTCTCAAGCAACCCGATTTGGGCACCGCTCTTGTACTTGTCCCCATGCTAGCTGTGGGCGCTTTTTTGGCGGGCTTGAAGTGGCAACACGCCGGAATTTTTACTTTAGCTGGGGTTCTGCTTGTTGGAGCGGTGTTTTATCCTCCCGTCAGCAAGCACATCCTAAAGGCGTATCAGAGAGAAAGGATTACTTCTTTTCTCCACCCGGAGGAAGACGCCAAAGGCTCAGGGTATCAGTTATTGCAATCGAAAATTGCCGTGGGCTCCGGTGGCTTCTGGGGTAAAGGTTTTGGCAACGGCAGTCAGAATCAACTGGGTTATATTCCCGTCCGGTATTCCGATTTCATCATGTCGGCTTGGGCGGAGGAACAGGGATTCAAGGGCGTGCTGCTTGCCTTAGGGCTGTACATGGCGCTTCTGCTACGACTCGTACAGAATGCACAACGCGCGAAAGATCGCGCAGGAATGTTTCTGGTCATGGGAGTTGCAGCAGCGCTGGGTTTCCACGTTTTAGTGAATGTGGCTATGGTCATTGGCGCGATGCCGGTGACCGGCATACCGTTGCCGTTAATGAGCTACGGTGGCTCGGCTACATTGTTTGTGTTCATGGCGATCGGCTTGGTGATGAATGTCCGGCTGCGCCGCTTCGTCAATTAGGCCGTGAAGCAAAAAACGAAAGCTCCGAATTTTCGGACCATTCGTTGGGAGTTGTCTCATAGATTTCTTGCGGGAGGGCATGGCTTCAGCCGTGCCGAAAGAACAGTTTAGGCAGGGGTTTTGACCCCTGCGGTCACAGGTTCAAACTCTCACAGTATTTATGAGCAGAGCTCCAGTAACTCACAGTTCAGATGCTAGACGTGCAGAAAGTTAAGGTTTCAGGTCTCGGTTTCAAAGATACTGAACCGAAATAGGTAATTATCAGTGAGGACAGCATCGTCCGCCGTTCGCCCGGGGTTCCGGGTTTGTTCTACAAACCCGGACAAGAAAAAGTCATCCGTTAGGCGACGGACCATCCTCGTAAGCTACGCAGAGTTCAAACAACTCTCCTTCGGCTACGAACCACAAGCCGCTTTACTACAGGTGTCAGGGTTTCAGGGTTTGTCTTACAAACCCTGCGACAAAGAAGTCGTATTTTCAGACTCTGAGCTCTCAGTAGCGGCGCATGTGTGCTCCCGTTCAATCGGGGCTGGTTTCGTCTCTCCGGACTACCCGTTGGGCATGAACCTGCGGTGATGCGTCCTGTTCCCGGCCCTGTCCGGTTGAAAAAAGAGGAGTTTTCATGTCAAAAGAATTGGTCATCAGCGCGACTTCCCATGAGCGGAGAGTCGCGATTCTGGAAGAAGGCCAGCTAGTAGAAATTTATATCGAGCGCGAAAAAGAGTTCGCTCTCGTCGGCAGCATTTACAAAGGCAGAGTCACCCGCGTTCTTCCTGGCATGCAGTCGGCATTCGTGGATATCGGCCTCGACGGCGACGCCTTCCTGTACGTCAGCGACGTTTTCGAAAATCTCGAAGATTACGATCACGGCCACGGTCACGAACCAACGCCCGCAATCACTCATGGCGAGCCACCTTCGAGCTCCGAGCACATCGAGCTTCCGGGAGAAATGCTGGCGCACGCTCACGAAGCGCCTGCTGCGGAATCCCTGAGCGAAGAATCACACGGTGATTCCGAACAGCACGACGTGCATACTCATGTCGAAGAGTCAGAACCTGGCGCTCCGGGCGTCGACGAAGCCCAGCACACAAGTGAAGAAGAGCGCCAGCCCGATTCGAACGAATCGGCTCCGCAAAATTTTGCTCCGCGCTACAACCCCACTCAATACCGTCCATCTCCCAGTTACAGTCCACGCGGTGCCAGTGATCGCGGCGGCGACCGCACAGAGGCGGCGATCGCGGCGGCAGTGACCGCGGTGGCGACCGGCCACAATTTGGCGGACGCGGCGGCAGAGGACGTTTTGGGCGTGGCGGCGGTGGCCGCGGACGCGGTGGTCGTAGCAGTGGCGGCGGATACCGCCAGGGTGGCGCGCGCGATCTGCCTCCGTCCAAGTATGCTTCCCCGCAGGGTGGCGAATCTCGCGGTGGGGATCGCGGCCCGGAGCGTGGTGCTGGTCGTGGAGGATATTCGCAGCGCGGCGGGTACGATAATCGTGGCCCTCGGCGTGACTTCGATAACCGCGGCGACGCTCCGCGCGCTTCCTCGCCATCCGCTCCTACGGACTCGACGGAAGAGCCGTTCGTTCTGCCGGGTGAATCACTCGCCAAATATCGTGGGCGTCCCGTGCCGGAACCGACTGCGGCAGCTCCTGTCGTGGAACCGGAACGCTTCGAACCGCAGGCCGACCCGGATGAACCGCAGCCACGGGTTGCTGGTCAGCCCGCTCCTGCCAATGCTCCGCGCCGTTCGCGTGGCGGTTTGCCCAGCTGGCTGCTGGCTGGCGCTTCCACGGAAGGAATTGAATCAGCCGAGCCGAACCAATCGATAGCTGAAGACCTGGCAAACGAAGTTCGCGGCGCCGCGACATCGCAAACTGATCAGGATGAAGAAACTTCGGCCTTCGTATCTTCGGAAGCGGAAAACGCTGTGGATGTGGATATCAGCGAAGAAGAAGCCAAACTGCTTTCCGCCAGCGTAATCGAAGCCAAGCAGGATTTGGTTCGCCAGGAAGTTTCCGCGGCTTCAACCTCCGGCGGGGCGATTTTTGAAGAGGATGAGGTCGAAGAAGACGACGAGGAACAATCCGTTGACGAGCGCTCAGCTGCGGAAGTCGAGCAGGATGAAGACGACGAAGAGCAGCTGCACGAAGAGAACGAACGAGCGGAGGCATCCGAGGAACATGAAGGCGATGAGCACGAACAGGAACAGGATGGCGATAACGATGTTCAGGAAATCGTAAGCTCGCCGCAGGCAGTGGCCGAAGCGGAAGCCGACGCCGCGCACGAAAATGCGCTGCACGTTGCCGCCCTTGGCGATCATATCGAAACCGATCCTTCACACGAGCCGCAGGATTCGCACCAAGCGCATGGCGAACAGCATGTGCACGAAGGCGGCAACGCTCCCTCGCATGTTGATGACGGCGTGATTTTACTTCCAGGCGAAACACGTTCGCGCGTTCCCGGGCAGGCGCCGGAACCGCTCGGCGAATTCCCAAGACAATCGGCGCGCGTCGGCGGCAACCCCCGTTCGCGTTTTCAGCGGCCTTTTCGCAGCGGCGGCAGGGATCGCGGCGGCCGAAGCGGACGCCCCGACCGTGGCGGTGACAGGAGTGGAAGCGGCGGCGATCGTGGCAGAGGTGGTGACCGCGCACGCGGGCGTTTTGACCGGCGCCCCGGTGGTGGCGGACAGCATCGCAGCGGACGGCCTGGCTACGGACATCCCGGCGGTCATGGACATTCGCGACGTCCGCAACTGATTTCCGAAATGCTGAAGGCTGGCCAGGAAGTCGTGGTGCAGATCGCCAAGGAGCCACTCGGCAAGAAGGGCGCACGCATCACCAGTCACGTCGCGCTGCCGGGACGCTTCCTGGTGTACATGCCGACCATCGATCACATCGGTGTCTCGCGCAAAATTGAAAGCGCCGAGAATCGTTCGCGGCTGCGGCGGCTGGTTGGTGAAGCGCGCGGCAGCTATCCGGGTGGATTTATCGTCCGCACCGCGGCAGGCGGTGCGACGGATGAAGAGATCCGCACCGACATCGATTTCCTGGGCAAGACCTGGAACGAAATTAAGCATAAAAATGACGACCGCAAAGCGCCGGCGATTTTGCACCGTGATTTGAATCTCGTGGAACGCATCCTGCGCGATTACGTCAGCGACGATTTCACCGCGATCTGGATCGACAACGAAGAAGAATTCGCCAAGGTCACGGAATTCGTCAGCCGCTTTCAACCCAAGCTGGTCAGTCGCGTGAAACTTTACGCCAAGGAACAGCCCATCTTTGAAGAGTTCGGCATCCAGCACGAACTCGACAAGGCTCTACGTGCAAAGGTGTGGCTCAAGTCCGGCGGCTACATCGTCATCAACCACACCGAAGCGCTGGTAGCGATTGACGTCAACACCGGCAAGTTCGTTGGCAAAGGCTCGACGCGCCTGGAAGACACCATCGTCAAGACCAACCTCGAAGCCGTGAAAGAAATCGTGCGCCAGATTCGTCTGCGCGACCTTGGCGGCATCATCGTGGTGGATTTCATCGACATGGAAGAGCGCCGCAACCGCGAACGCGTTCTCTCCGCGCTGCAGCAAGCTCTCGATCAGGACAAAGCGCCGTCGAAGGCTCTTTCGTTCAACGAATTCGGGTTGGTCTGCATCACCCGCAAACGTACCAAGCAGGCTTTGGAACGTGTGCTGTGCCAGCCTTGCCCGTCGTGCACCGGCTCCGGAATGGTCAAATCCATTCCAACGCTGTGCTACGAAATCCAGAACGAAGCGCGCAAGATGGCCGTTGCCACTCCGGATAATCCGAATCTGACGTTGCGCGTGCATCCGGAAATCGCCAAAGCTTTGAAGACGCGCGAGTCCATGCTCATTGACGAACTGGAGCAGAACGCGCACAAGCACATCATCATCCAATCCGACGCCACGCTGCACTGGGAGCAGTACGACATTTACTAGTCGTCAGTTTTCAGTCATCGGTTTTCAATTCCAAAACGCCCGGGAGCCATATAGCTTCCGGGCGTTTTCCTTTCGCGACATTTGGCTGAGTTGACTCCGTTCCACACGCTCTACTGTGCGAGAAAGCAGATGTCTTGCAGACCTGTGCGCTTTTTTTCCTCCAGAACAATGCTGATGTCCGAGTAGCTAGTTCGTCCGTCGACTCTCAAATAGACTTTGCGCTGTGCAACTTGCTGCAATTTGGTTTTGATCAGACTGGCCAAGTAGTCAGGCATGGCTTCGAGACTCCCTAAGAAGAACGCCCCATCCCGGTTTACAGTGACAAGCAACGCATCTTCACGGAGGGCGCTTGGCATTAGCGCGGCCTGTTTTACCGAGATCAGATCCGGTGATGGAAGTAGCGCCAGTTCATGCGGACCCGGCTGGATTGCCATGAAGAGCGCAGTAAATGCCCAGATAACACTGCCGAATACCGAGGTTTCCATCCTGCACAAGAATTCGTTTCGTCTCTTGGTCAGCCTTTCTCTTGCAATCCGTGAAGGCGACCACGCCGAAGTTTTCGAGTAGTCAGACCTGTTTCCCCGTCGACTGGTAGGAGATCGATCATAGTAAACGCAGCTAGTGTGGCCGTATTTGTTAGACTCCGGAACCTTCGGATCGTACCCCGATGATTCGAGTTAGCGAGCGAAATGGTTATGTCCTCATTGCAATTGCTTATTGGATGAGGCCGTTGGAAGCGCAGCACAAATAAATGTAACGTTTGCTGCTGATCCACGGTAAGTACAGATAAGAGGGCGGCGGGGCATGGAATTGCTGCAGCGATTCGCGGCGGGCGATCTGGATGCCTTTGAATCGCTTTTTCGGCAATACCAACGCGAGGTGTACCGCTGGGTGATGTGCATCGTGCGCGATACGGCGGTGGCGGAGGACTTAACCGTGGAGGCTTTTTGGCGCGCGCACAAGGCACATGCCGGATTTGATCCTGAAGCGAATTTTGCCGCGTGGCTGAGGCGCATCGCGACGAACCTGGCGCTGGACCATCTGCGCAAGAGACGGCCGTACGTCGAATTACCGGACGACCTTGCCGCTGAGCAGAAGCCGGATTCTGTTGTGCAGCAACAAACGCGGGTCGCTCTTCGCAAGGCATTTGCGGAATTGCCACCACGGCTGCGCGTGGTCGCGCAGCTTGGACTGGTCGAAGACGAATCGTACGCGGAGATCGCCCAAGCTCTGGGCATCTCGGCAGGCGTGGCGAGAACGCGCATGTTCCGCGCGGTGCGCGTGCTGCGGAAAAAATTGCAACGAGTGGGAGTGCATGCATGAAGAAGTCGACGAAAGAAGATGGTTTGAGCGCGGACGAGTTTGCGAGCATGCGTGAAAAATTGCGTGACGCTGTGCCGCCGCTCGACGTGTTGGAGCATGGGGCGGAACTGCACCGCGATCTTTGGCCGGAGATGCTGTGCCGGCTGGAACGGCCGCAAGTTCGAGTGCCCTGGTTTGACTGGGCGCTGCTGGCCACTGCGGGTGCAGCAGCGATATTTTTCCCAGCGCTGATTCCCGCGCTGCTGTACCACTTGTAAGGAGGCATCATGAATAAGCATCCGTTGCTACACGCTTATCTGGCAGGCATTGCCGTCCCAACGGTTTTTCTGCTGGTGGTGATGGCGAACTATACGTTGGTCCGTTACGTTTACAATGTTCCGATTCCGGTCGAGCGCGTGATTGTGTTTCCCATGGCGTTTGTGCCGAACGCATGGGGATTGTGGAATCTGCTGCATACCGCTTTTTTTTCGCGGCGTTTTTCGCTGGGAGTTTTTGGCGCGTTGCTTCCCTTGCTGCTGGCCCCGCTCGGCTATTTCGTCGCGCACTTGCTGGAATTTCCGATCCCCCGTCATGTGGTCGCTCTTTGGCCCGCCATTTTGTGCATCGCGATGATTCTTTACTACCTGGTATGGAAATATCTGGTTTCGTTCTTGAACGCGGAACTCGGCATCGCGTAGCGATTCGGCATCACGTGGCAGGAGACATTGTTCCAGGCGGGCCGCCAGAACTTTTTGCCGACGGAGTAGGCGAGCTTGCAGGTGTCTGAGCTGGCGCGAAAGGTTGCGTTGCGGGAATCGCTGCAGGCTGGTGCGTGGCTGGCGGAGTTGAGACGGAGGAGGTAATGCTTGTAGTCACAGGATTCAGCCCAACGGCTAACTCGTCATTCTGTCAGCCTAACCCCCAAAACCGTTATTCTGAACGTATCAGGCCGATTTTTTCTTCCCGTTCCGCCCCAGCGGGACGGTCGGCCGCGCAGTGAAGAATCAGCCCGGCATGAACCTGTGCTCCTTTTGCTGGATGTTACTGAATAAATGGACACAGGCCCTTCGCGACTCAGGGTGAACACGAGTAGAATACGCAAGCGCCTTTCAGTAGAGAATCCAGTATCTCTGGAGTGAGGCCTCGCTCCTTTGCTTTACGCCCTAAGTCATCCAGGACTTGCTGAAGCGAAGGGTCTTGGGCAGTGGCTAGCTCGCTAACCCTTACGGCTAAAACATGCAAGTGACCACAAGTAGCGCCGGGCGAGTTTGTAAGTGATCCACAGTTTTCCAAATTTGTGGAGAAATAATTGCGGCTGAGTTATTGCCGATACCGTATGCCGACATTGTGCAGCATCGCGTGCCGACTCTTCCACTCCTCTATCAATTGCTCAGCCTCAAGAATCTGTTCGGGAGTGATGTGAGCTTTGGCAAGAGACAGGTTTGGATTCGATTCCCAATCAGCCAGCCTGAACCACATGTAAGCTTGAACGTAATTTTTGGGGACTCCATGACCCTCCAGATAGAGTAGTCCCAAATTGTTTCTTCCCTGCCCTGCGCCCCCCAAATCTGGAACGTGCTCAGCAGCTTTTCTGTACCACCTGGCGGCTAAGGAATAGTTCTGGATTACGCCTACTCCATTCTCATACATTTGTCCCATTGAAACTTGCGCGTCAGGGTCACCCTGCTCTGCCGACCTTCTGAGCCACTTCAACGCTTCTGGAATGTTGGCCTTTCCAAACCAACCCTGTTCATACGCACAACCCAGCCACATCTGAGAACTCGCGTCACCCTGTTGCGCCTTTGCCAAAAGTGCTCTCTCATCCGCCTTTGTCCACTTTGGCGATTGAGACTTGGATTTCGAGGCAGCTTGCTGCGTTGAGTTCGTGGTTTGCGGCAAAGCCGGTGCCCACGGCACAAGCATAGGAAGGACAAGAAACGAGAACAGAAGGCGCTGTCTCATAGCGAAGGCTGCCTTCGGAGAACCTACTCCAATGGCATTCGCTCGGCAAGTGTCCGTAGGCGCGTAACTCCGTCAAGTCGCATTACCGGAGATGTGACGCGCAAAGCCACAATGGAGATGTTGTCGCGGTCGCGGCGCGAGCTGAAATTGCCTGTTATCATGAGGTTGATGTCGAAGCTGCGAAACAGAAATTCCGCCCTGCCGCGCGACGAATCGCCATTTCGCGTGAAGCAGCGCAAAAATGTGCCGCATCAATTCGTGCTGGAGACGATTGCGGCGCTGTCGCCGAGAACCAAGCCCATGTTCGGGTGTCTTGCGGTGTACGTTGGGGAAAAGATTGTGCTGATTTTGCGCGACCGGCCGAAAAAAACCGTGGACAACGGGGTGTGGCTGGCGACGACCGAACAGCACCATGAGAGCCTGCGCAAAGAATTTCCGAACATGCGATCCATTGCGGTGTTTGGCAAGAAGGTGACGGGGTGGCAAGTGCTTCCAGCGGATGCGGCTGATTTTGAAGAAACGGCGCTGCACGCTTGTGACTTGATCCTTGCCGGGGACCCGCGAATTGGCAAGATACCGAAAGAGCGGAAAGGTTCTAAGAACGGCGCAAAAACGGAAAGGCAAGCTGCGCGGGCGTTTAGTTGAATGAAACTCTTGCGTTGTGTGGCAGTTGAGGTCCTTTCCGACAAGGTCTTCTTCGGTCTTGGCGATTCCTCGTCTGGGAAATACGCAGTGACGTGCGGTGAAAGGAGTACGAGACTCGTTCGGGCCGGGTAAGTCGGGTTACGGAGTGCGACCGTCTGCACAGCATTATGATTGCCTTCTCCAGGAATCGGAATTATCAGGCTTGCGCGATCTGAAAAACTCCATTACGCTGACCCAGTTGCCAGCGGTTTCTTCCCTCCCAGCCCGCTATCGGTTGCTCCAGTTGGAATTCAAATTCTCGTCAAACGAAGGACGACGTGTGATGCGCAAAAATACTTGGGCGATATTTGCCGTGGCAGCGGCGCTGAGTCTGCCGCTGACTGCCTGCAAGGACCCAAAAACCCTGCAAGAGAACGAACAATTGAAGGCGAAGGTGGCGGAACTCCAGAAAGAGAACGGTCAATTGGGAAACGATCTGGAAACTATGACAGCTGCGCGCGATGCGTTGCAGAAAGAAAACGAAAAGCTTAAGGCAGAAATGAAGCCCCGGAAGAAGCACTCGAAAGCTGCGAGTCGGAAACATCGTCGGACTTAAATGTCACGGTCAGAAAAGGGAGGTTCGGAGCATGAAAACGTTTGAGGTGCAATTTCGCTATCGAGATCGAAACGAAGAAACGGTGGAATCGACAGTCAGAGTGGAGGCGTCGAGTCTTCCGGGAGGGGTCGGTAAGGCGGTACGTGAGTTTGTCAAAGGGTTGGACCGGAAGCAGAGATTCGATATGAACAAGAATGGACTGGAAATTACGGCCAAATCTGGCGGCGCCACAACGGAGGCAGAGACATCCTCGAAGGCCGCCGCTAGTTGAGAGGTCAGCAGGACCGGAGCTGGGCCGAGATTCAAAATTCAACGGAACCGGTCTTCCCGTCGAGGCATACGGGATGCAAACTGCGCGAAAGACCGACCACTGCAACCTCAAGAAAACGCGCCCCCCTTATCTGCACGCTGATCTTGATGGTTCATCGCAATTTATGCTGTGTTTATACGCGATGAGTTAGTTTCGTTCGCGACGGAGAGTCAAGGCAGCGGGACAGAATCACAATGAGAACAATTATGCTTTCCATCGCGAGGGGGGCACATGAAGTCTTTTAATCTCGGACGTATCGCAAGTGGGGCACTACTTGTCTTGGTTGGTAGTTCGCTCTTGATGGCGGCCGCGGATGAGTATCACCTGCTGAAGAAATACACTTTCGGCGCGGCGGAGGGGAGCACTCGAGAATATTTCGACTACATCACGGTCGATTCAGCGGCGCGACGCGTATACCTGTCGCATGGCACTGAAATCAAGGTGATCGACGCGGACAGCGGAGCGCTGATCGGCAACGTCACGGGTTTGAAGCAAGACTCACGGCGTCGCGGTAGCAAGCGAGTTTGGCCGCGGGTTCATCAGCGACGGAGCGCAAGGCAAAGTAATCATTTTCGATTTGAAGACCCTCAAGGTGACCGGCGAAGCCGCTGCCGACAAGGACGCGGACTGCGTCATCTACGATCCATTTCTCGAAGCGCGTTTTCGTGATGGATGGCGATCCGCACAACGCGACAGTGATTGATGCCAAGAGCGGCAGCGTGGTGGGAAAGATTGAGCTGGGCGGCGGTCCGGAGTTTGCGGTGGCCGATGGCGAAGGGAACGGTGTACATCAATCTGGAAGACAAAAGCGAAATTGTCGCGGTTGATTCGAATTCGCTAAAGATCAAATCGCGCTGGCCGGTCGCTCCCGCGGGAGGACCGACGGCTCTGGCGATGGACGTTGAGCACCATCGGCTGTTCAGCGCGGGGCGCGAGCCGCAGAAGCTGGTGGTGCTCGACTCCGACAGCGGAAAAGTGCTGCAGTCGTTTGCGATTTCCGGTGGAGTGGATGCCGCAGCGTACGAACCCGAAACCGGGCTGATCTTCGCCTCCACGCGCGAGGGCGCGGTGCACGTATTCCATGAAGACTCGCCCGACAAATTCAGCGAAGTGGAAACTATCAAGACCGAAATTGGCGCCAAGACCATGGGTCTGGACACCAAAACTCACAAACTATTTTTGGACACGGCGGACTTTGCACCGGCGCCGGCAGCTACGACGGAGCATCCGCATCCACGTGGAGAGGCAATTCGCGGAACGTTTCACGTGCTGGTTTACGGGCGCTGACGGATCGGCTTGTTCATTCGGATGTGGGCAGAGAACGGCGCAATGGCAACCGGAATTCAGAGACAACGGAATACGCGTTAATTAAGCAATCCCATTCGCTTCAGCAGGATTCCATGGGATGGCCATAAGCCCGAACAAGGCGGAAGCCGATAAAGAAGAGAGAAAAGTGCATGCGCGCACGGCTGCGGGTCTCGTTAATACTTGGGCGGCAACACTTTGATGGTGTGCAGCCAGGTTTCCACGAGAGCGGGCCAGGCAGTGACCGGCAGAGCCGTTCGGCGGAGACCGTAGCCGTGACCACCTTCAGCGTAAAGATGAAGTTCCGCGGAAACTCCTGCATTTTTTAGTTCCAGAAAATACAGAGTGGAATTTTCGACATGCACCGGATCGTCTTCCGTTTGCAGAATGAATGACGGAGGATTCTGCTTGGTGACATGGATTTCAGGATTTGGCGCGAAGTTCTGTTCGGCGAGCGCAAGATAACCGGGATAGATGATGACGGCAAAATCCGGGCGGCAACTGAGTTTGTCTGCGGCGTCAACGGGTTCGTAATCGCGCCGATCGAAATGCGAGCCGAGGGCTGCGGCCAGGTGCGCTCCAGCAGAGAATCCGAGGACACCAGTGCGTTGCGGATCAATCTTCCATTCGGCAGCGTGCTCACGAACGATGCCAAGCGCGCGCTGGGCGTCGTGCAGCGCGGCGGAAGATTTGGGAAATGGGCCCGAATCGGGCACACGGTACTTCAGAAGAATGCAGGTGACGTGAATGGAGTTGAGCCATTCGCAGACTTCGGTGCCTTCAAGATCAATGGCTAGCGCGTGGTACGCTCCACCGGGAAAAACCACCACCGCTGCGCCGGACGCCTGGTCTTTGGCAGCATAGAGAGTGAGCGTTGGACGCGAAACGTTGCTGAGGCGGACGAGCGGTTTGCCGGCGCCGAGCGGGGCATCGGGTGGGCTCAAGTCAACCTCGGGAGGAGGATTGGGAATTGCGCCGGGAGCGCCATGCGGCCAGAGCTCGACCGTGAGGTGGCCGGAAGGCGGCTGCCACGCGGCTTGAAGCGTCGCAACGGCAGAAGCTGCAGGTGGCACGACGACAACGCTCGCCAAAATGTGCAGAAACAAATTGCGCATGCTGACTCCTGAGCCGCTAGGGAGTGGAGCACATCGATCGCACAAGTCGCTAAGAACCACGGCAAAAGCGACACACCGTAATCTCTTCGCAAAAAAGAAATCAGGTGCCCGAATAGCGCTGCTCTTTCCAGGGATCGCCGTAGGCGTGGTAGCCGTTGCGTTCCCAGAAGCCGAGGCGGTCTTCATCGAGCAGCATGAAACCGCGCACCCACTTGACGCTTTTCCAGGCGTAGAGATGGGGAACGATTAGGCGGACTGGGCCGCCGTGTTCGGCAGTAAGAGCTACGCCATCGTGATCGAATGCGAACAAGACATCGGAGCGCCGTAAATCTTCAAGCGGGATGTTTGCGGTGTAGCCTTCTTCGGCCAGCACCAGAGCGTATTTCGCTTCCGGTTTTGGCGAGACGAGTTTTAGAACTTCGGTGAACAGAACACCCTTCCACGTATTGTTCAAGCGGCTCCAGCGAGTGACGCAGTGAAAGTCGGAGGTAACTTCGATTTGCGGAAGCGCGCGAAATTCTTTCCAGGATAATTTTCGCGGGGCGGCGACTTCGCCGGAGATTTTGAAGTCCCATTTCGATTCGTCGAAGTGGGGGACACTGCCGTAGTGCAGCACCGGCCATTTCAGTGTGAGGGATTGGCCGGGTGGCAGGCGGCCTTCGGCTTTGGCCTTTTTTTCGAGTTCTCTGCGATCGCCTGGTTGTAGAAATTCGACCATCTTTTCCAAGAATTAGAGTAACAGCAGCGTTCAGGAGCTGCCAGTTTGCGAGGGACTCGACTTACAGAGTCCTTGCGGTCGGTCAGGAAAGATCGCCAACTGAAGGTGTCCACTACAAAAGCTGCTACAAAGCCGATGGCCGGTACTAGAGCCCGCTACCGAAGGTGACTCGTTGCCCTATGCTATGCTTTTTGTATGACTGCACGAATTCTGGATGGAATTAAGATTCGCGATGAAATTTTTGCGGAATTGAAGGTTGAAGTTGCGCAGATGGCGGCCGCAGGAGTGCGTCCCGGGCTGGCGGCGGTTCTGATGGGAGAGAATCCGGCTTCACAGCTTTACGTGAAGAGCAAGGTCGCGGCCTGCGAACAGTTGGGAATGGCTAGTTGGTTGCACACTCCGGCAGCGAATTCCACTACTGAATATATGTTGCAGTTGGTGGACGATTTGAATCGCGACGACAATGTGGATGGGATATTGGTGCAGCTGCCGTTGCCGGCGCAGGTGGATTCGAAGCGGGTGCTGGAAGCGGTTTCTCCGGCAAAAGATGTGGATGGATTTCATCCGGTGAGCATGGGGATGCTGGTGAGCAACCGTCCGGGGCTGGTGGCATGCACGCCCGCCGGGTGCATGGAAATTTTGCGGCGTAATCATATTGCGATTGAAGGCGCTAACGCCGTTGTACTGGGCCGCAGCGACATCGTCGGTAAGCCTATGGCGCTGTTGCTGCTGCACGCGAATGCCACAGTGACGATCTGCCATTCGAAGTCACGCGATCTGCTGGAAATTATTCGCCGCGCGGATATTCTTGTTGCTGCAATCGGCAGAGCGGGATTTGTGCAGGCAGATTGGATCAAGCCGAGCGCAGCGGTGATTGATGTTGGCACAAACAAAATAACGGACCGCGCACAGGCGGAGCGATTGCTCACAAATTTTCCGCAACGGCTGGAAAAATTCCTGGCCAAAGGAAGCGTGCTGATTGGCGATGTGCACCCAGACGCTGTGAACACTGCCGCCGCGCTGACTCCCGTTCCTGGAGGAGTCGGCCCGATGACCATCACCATGCTGATGAGCAACACCGTAAAGGCCGCGAAGCTGCGCCGCTTGGCTGGCAAATCGCAACCGGCATCCGTGGCGCGCTGAGCGGCGATGCTGCGCTACGGTCTGACCGGAGGAATCGCCAGCGGCAAGTCCACAGTAGCGGCGATGCTTCGCGAAAATGGTTTCCCTGTGATCGAAGCGGATCGCGTCGCGCATCAAGTGATGGAGCCCGGCCAGCCAGCATATGACGAAGTGATTTCTGTTTTTGGCGAAGCAATTCTGGACAGTGACCAGCGCATCAATCGCCGCCGCCTGGCGGCCATCGTGTTCAGCGACCGGCAAAAATTAAGCCAATTGAACGCGATCATCCATCCGCGCGTGGAGCAGGAAATGCTTCGAATGTTTGTGGAGCTCGCGCAAAGCGGCAAGCACACTGCTGCATTCGTTGAAGCCGCACTGATCTTTGAAGCTGGTTTGCACAAAAAGCTGGACGGTGTAGTAGTGGCCTGGTGCCTGCCGGGACAACAGGTGGCGCGTCTAATGGAGCGTGGCTTGAGCGAAGCGGAGGCCGGCAAACGCATAGCCACGCAGATGCCGGTTGCGGAAAAATTGGCGCTGGCCGCGGAAAAAATCGATTGTTCAGGATCGCTCGAAGAAACCCGGCGCCAGGTGCGAGCGCTTGCGGAAAAATTAAGCCGCTCTTCGGCAGCCAAATAATTCCGGCAGCACGATTTGCGCTATCATCATCGCTAGGAATCACAGACTGGAAGGATTGCCATGTCACCCCGAAATCAAACTTCATTTCTTAGGCCGCTAGCGGTCATCGCTATTCTGATCCTGGGCGCTTATTGGGCCGGTGCGCGCTGGGGCGCACGGCAGCCCATCAATGTAGGGGCCGGGCCGGGCGAACCGGATTCAGCGGCGGCGAAGAACGTGAATTTTGCAGAGCGCGACGCGGCGTTGAGCAGCGACGAAGCATTGAACGTTCACATCTACCGCCAGTCCGCTTCGGCCGTGGCAAATATTCTTACCAAAGCTACCGAATACGATTTCTGGATGGACCCGGTGCCGGTGGAAGGCGCTGGCTCCGGCTTCGTGATTGACGCCAAGGGCTACATTTTGACGAACTATCACGTAGTGCAAGGCGCGCAAACGATCGAAGTGGTATTGGGCGATCAGTCGCGACATTCCGCGAAATTCATTGGCGCGGACCAGCGCAACGACGTAGCGTTGATTAAAATCGATCCAGCCGGCAAACGGCTGGCGGTGTTGCCGCTGGGCGATTCCGCTGCGCTTCAGGTTGGCCAAAAAGTTTTGGCTATTGGCAATCCATTCGGATTTCAGAGCACGTTGACCACAGGCGTGGTCAGTGCGCTGGGTCGTACCGTGCAAACCGGACAGAACACGCTGATTGATGAAGCGATTCAGACCGACGCCGCCATCAATCGCGGAAATTCCGGCGGTCCACTGATCAATACGCATGGTGAAGTCATCGGAATTAATTCCGCGATTTATACGCCGAGCGGAACGACGGCCGGCATCGGGTTTGCGATTCCCATCAACACGGCCAAACTGATTGCGCACGATTTGATTACTGACGGTCGTGTGCACCAGGCATTCCTCGGTGTGGAAACGATTCCCATCAACGAATCGTTTGCCGAAGCGTTGGGACTTCCCGCACAAGAAGGGCTGCTGGTACAAACCACCACGCGCGGCGGACCGGCTGCTGCTGCGGGCATCAAAGGCGGCGACCGAGTGGCGCAAGCCGGTATGCGTCGTTTTTATATCGGTGGCGACGTCATTACCGCGATCGACGGACAAAAAGTTTCCAGTCCGCTGGACGTCAATCTTGCGCTGAACAAGAAGCGGCCCGGCGATGAAGTGACGGTTACACTCTTCCGTGGCGGCAAAAAGATGGATCTTCAGATAAAACTGGCGGAGCGGCCGGGCAACAACTGAGGAATCAAAACTTCCTCCCGCACAGCGAAGAGATGGACGATGCCGACGAATTACGATTCGCGGCATTTTGGAAACGCCTATATCGATGTTCGAGTTGAAAACTTATAAATCCGAGTTGTGCATGATCAGGACGATATTTTCGCTCTTATTTCTTCAAAGTATTCAGGCGAAGACCACACTCGGTGGTACGCAATTGGATCGGCGTTGGCGGCACTTGAAATGAAGGAGTTCGATGACGAAGTCCCACCGGTTCCGTCATATATCTGAACCTCTCGAAACTAGGCACATTGCTCGGTCCAGCGCTCCCGCATTTAGTCCAGGCATTTTCCCCAGAGAACCGCGTGCGCACCGAATTCAAATTGCAGCGAATCGCCGAAGGCTCGTGGAAAGAATTGGAGCATAGGTTTTCGCTAAAGCAACCTTCGTGACAGAGTTCCAAAGCTTTAGAGAACTATACCCATCTTCAATCGATGGTCTTCGCGTTCACTTTCAGTCAATCCGAACCAGCCTTCGGCGATATCGCGCACCCGCTCCAATTCTTTCTGCATTTCGGTGTGCTTGGCCTCTAGTAGCGCCGCGTCTGCGTCGGGCGGGACTTCGATCGGCGGCGCGAAAATCATAATTGTCTTGGTGAAGAGCCGGGGCAGCAGAAAATGGTCCCAAGTTTTTTCGAAGGTTTTTCCGTGTTGGACCCCGATGTGGAAGACGACTACCGGCGCTCCGCTGCGCCGCGCCAGCATCACCGGGCCGGGTTTCGCGATATAACGCGGGCCGCGCGGCCCATCGATGGTGAACGCGCAATCGTGCCCTTCTTCGATTCGCCGCGCCATCACAGCCAATCCACGCAATCCTCCGCGCGACGAACTTCCCTGCGCGGTGCCATAGCCCATCCACTCGATTACTTTGCGCGTCCATTGCCCGTCGAATGCCGTGGTATTCATCACCACCACGCCGCAATTGCGCCGCCACCACACTACGGGAATAATCACGCGATGCCAGAAGGCCCAAATGCATCGTCTGCCGGACGCGTAAACATTTTCGGCATTCTGCCAGCCCAGCACTTCGAATCGCAGCGTCGGACCGAGGATGCGAATCACGGAATATACCAGCGCCGCAATCAACGGAATCTGGATGCGGCGCGACCACGGCAACTTGGGCAGTTGCGTGTCGTAGTGCACGCCTACCTTGTGCGATTCCAGTTCGCTGTCGAGTGGCGCAGAGTGGTCGCCGCCGGATTGATTTGTTTGCTGGTGCGCGGGCGTCATCTTTTTTTATCTCAGGGTTTGTAAAAACAACTTGTTTAGCTCCGGGCTCGCAAGTACAAGCCCTGAACACCGAAACCCTTTTCCCTGTGGCGGCAAAGCGTCAGACGTATAGTATAAAGAAGAGAGCGCTTCGGCGACTCTTCGCGCCGCGATGAAGACACAGCGTAAACAATCGGACTGTAGCTGCCATGCTGCGTGCAGGCTCGCGCACAGCGTGATGCTGGTGTGTTTTGTACGCGATGCTATCGGCCAGTGGCCATGCCGTCATGGCCTCGCCGCGACCGCAGGAACCGCAAGGCGAAATCATCGGCACCGTAGATGGCCAGGCCATTGCTGTCAAGGGCCCGATGAGCGTTCAAGTGGTCGGCAACGAGGTGAAAACCCTGCTGCGTAGCGGCGTGGACATCCGCGTCAAATCAGGCCGCGCGCGAATCACCCTCACCGACGGCAGCACGATCGCAATCTGCGGTCCGGCGCACATTTCCATGCTGAAGTCTGGAAACGCGCTGACCATCGCTCTCGATACCGGCACCATTCATGCCCGCGTAGCCGGCAACCTCACCCTGAATGTTTTCACTGCCCAGATTCTGGCGAAAACCGTTGCCATCGGCGACGGGCCGCAGGATTTTCTCGTCGGATTCGATTCGCCAGGGTTGATGTGCGTGCGCGCCGGGCTCGGCGCCCTGCGCCTCGAGGAACAATTCGGAGGACAGAGCGTAATGGTGCCGCAAGGCGGCGACGTAACCCTGGCTGGTGGCCAACTGCAAAATCTGCACAACAACACGGGACTCTGCGCGTGCGAAGCATTCGATCCAGGCGTGGTACCGTCTGCCGCAATTGGACCCGAAATCAGTGCGTTGGCCAAGAGTGAAGAAATAAGAAAGGATTCCGCGCCTCGCAAACCTGCGGCGCAGACGGCGGCAAGCCCTGTAGCTCCCGAACTGCCGAAGGTGCCCGCTGCCGAGCCCGCATATCAGGTTTTCATGCCGCCACTCCGTTACGATGCCAATGCCAAAATTCAGGACGAAGTCGATCCAAGGCTGATTGTGCTGGTGCGCCGAGTGCGCGTGCGCCCTACGCTGATTTTTCAGAGCCGCGTCACAGGCGATCCTCTGCCATCCGCGCAAAATTCATTAAGCACATCCAAGTCTCAGCAACCCTCGCCGAAATCTCCGCAGACTACCAGCACTTCGGTGGTCGACCGCGTGAAGACTTTCTTCAGGAGCTTGTGGACTCCCAGTTCGTAAGGCGATAGACAGGGCGGCGCAAAGCATCACTTCTCCATCCGTTGATTCGACTGCGCCGTCAACACCCTCCGCGCTCCTAGCAACTGCGATTTCTGGAACACAGATAAATCTCACCTGGACAGCCTCGACGGATAACGTGGGCGTGGCCCTTTATAGGGTCGAGCGGTGCGCCGGATCGGGTTGTACTTCGTTCACCGAGATCACGACCGCCACTTCACCCGGTTTCTCGGACTCTGGTTTGACAACTTCGACGTCCTACAATTATCGCGTGCGCACCGCCGATGCTGTCGGCAATCTGAGCGACTATTCCAATACAGCTTCCGCGATCACATCCTCTTCCGGAGGCGGAAGCATCACGGTGAGCGTTCTCCCGCGGCGCAGCAGCGCGACCACATCCCAGGCGCTTTCTCTTACCGCCAGCCTCACTAACGCTACGACCAATGCCGGAGTGACTTGGTCGTCCACCGGGGGCGGAAGCTTTACGTCGACGACCAGCACTAGCGCTGTGTTTACGGCCCCCTCGACGGCTGGCGTCGTCACGGTCACCGCGACCAGCGTCGCGGACTCGTCTGCTACGGCGTCGGCGACCATTGGCGTGACTGACCTGTTGGGCGTCCTGACCTATCGCGACGGCGGCACCACGGTCTCGTTCGATCCGCTCCGCGAGAACCAGCGTCCGGCCTTGCGTTGGTCAACGACACAGTCTACGTGTCTTGGCATCGCACGGCGACGTGGACAACTACCATGGCTGGGGCATCGGTTTCAGCGCATCAACTCTTGCGCGCACCAACCTGTGGAACGCCACTCCCAACAAAATCGCCGCCATATCCTATTGCCGCGGCGGGATCTGGATGTCCGGCGGGGCGCCCGCAATCGACAGCAGCAATAATATCTACGTCATGACCGGCAATGGGGTCTTCGATGCCTGCAGCGGCGGTTCGAACTACAGCAATGGCTACGTGAAACTCAACAGCAGCCTCGCCGTTTTGGACTTCTTCACACCTCACGATCAATCAAATTTGGACAGCACTGACTTCGATGTTGGCTCAGGCGGCACCGCACTGCTCATCGATCAAACCTCCGGTCCGATTGCCCACTTGCTGGTGGGAGCCGGAAAAAGCGGCGTATTCTATGTTATAGCAACGTGAAAATGTCACCTTAACGGCCCGATGAAAATGTCACCCCCTTGTTAGTCCGCATGATGAAGCTTGCTGTCTCCGTGGTAGATCTCGATGCTTCCTCGAAGGGATTCGCAGAAGCTCACCTTCGCACCGGCGAAGCTGAAGCGTTTTGGTTGGGGCGGGATTTGGAAATGGCGACCGTCCCATTGCACGACATTGTCATTGCTGACGATGCGCTCGTGGACGAAGCAGCAGATGCGGCTGAGATCTTTGGGGGCCGTGCGCCAAGCCTTTTCCGTTTCTCGGGGAGCGCGGCCGAAGCGGCGGTTGTAGTCGGGCAAGAAGCGGCGCAGGACCTGGTTGGCGGTGAGCAGATCGGTGGCGCCGACGAGACGGAGTTCACTGGTAAGGCGGTCTTGAAAAGTGCCCCACAAGCGCTCGATGCGGCCCTTGGCCTGAGGGCTGTTGGCAGGAATGTAGGTGACGCCGAGTTGCGCCGAGGCACGACCAAACTGGGTAGGTTGCCGTTTCCCCACGAGTTGTTCTTCGATCGTCCAGTGGTCGTCGTTACGCACGAAGACCCCGTGCTTGTCCCCATAAAAACTAAGGGGGACGCCGTAGCGGCGCAGCAAGTGGCGCAGCAGGTGGAAATACCCACGAGCATCTTCCGTGGGAAAGAACTCGGCAACGGGAACCTTGCGGGTGGCGTCGTCAAGGAAGCCGAGGAGGGTGAGTTGTGGGCCGCGCTCTTCGAGCCAGCGATGAAGGCTGCCATCGAGGAGGAGCATTTCGCCCTCCCGAGCGCGGCAAAGACGTCGCTGGCGGTGCGTAGGAGCGCGCCGTTTCTTGGGGGAGCCGAGACCGTTCTGGCGCAGCAGACGGCGGAGAGTCTCCCCGACCGAGTGAGCAACCTTCCACCTCGCGAAGCTTCTCGCAGAGATGATGATCGTTGAAACCGACATAGCGGGTGCGGGCGAGATGCAGGATACGGTCCCGCATACGCACAGGAAGGCGGCGCGGGCTAGGTCGCCCGCGACTGGCGTGTGCCAGAGCCGCCTCCCCGTCTTTGCGTAGACGTTTCTTCAAGCGTTTGATCTGGCGCACGCTCAAGCAGAGCAGCTCGGCGGCTCTGGCACACGCCGCACCTCTCCCTTGATACATGCTGAAATCACCGCCACTCGTTGCAACTCTTTCTGACTCAATGAGAATGTCTCCCTGTTCATAGGGTGACATTTTCACTCGGCCATTAAGGCGTCACAGAATTATTGGGCTAAGACAAAAGCGGCGTATTCTATGTGCTGAATCGCGACAACATGAGACACTATAGCGCTGCTGGCGACTCCGCTGTGGTTCAAGGCCGGACCTCAACTGGCCGTTCGTTCTCAACTTCCGCGTTTTGGAACAACACCATGTTTTATTTCGGCGCTGGATTCGGCGGAATACACATTCAACTCCCAGCCCAGGAATGTTCAACGTTACGCCCGCCTTTTCCACGTCTGTTGGCTTGGGCTTCCCTGGCGCAACCCCTTCTGTCTCCTCCAGCGGCACTTCCAACGGGATTGTCTGGGCGATCGACAGTCAGCAGTACGGCACCAAAAACAGCGGCGTGTTGAGCGCGGGACCCGCGATTTTGCACGCCTATTCGGCTACCAATATCGGGACAGAACTCCGGAACAGCGCGCAGGGAACGGGAAACGCCGCGGGCTTCGCGGTGAAATTCACAGTGCCCACCGTTGCCAACGGAAAGGTTTATCTAGGCACCCGCGGCAACGACAACACCAACGGCTCCGGCACTGTTTTTGGCGAGCTCGATGTTTACGGGTTGCTTCCGTAGAAATCCGCGGATTACGGTACACGGCCTGCTACTGGCCTAGCGATCGTTTTTTTCTACATTCACTTCCGCACCCACTCGGACCGGACGGGGTTGGAAATTCTACATGCCCTCGTAGTTCGGGCCTCCGCCACCTTCTGGAACAACCCAATCAATGATCTGATATGGATCGGCGATGTCGCAGGTCTTGCAATGCACGCAGTTTGCGAAATTGATCTTGAGTTTTAGAGTGTCTTTCTCTTTTGCCATTTCGTACACTGCGGCAGGGCAAAAATACTGGCAAGGATTGCCGAACTCTTCTACACATTTTGTAATGCAGATGTTGGTGTCCAGCACGTGCAGGTGGCACGGCTGATCTTCGTTGTGTCGTGTGCCTGAGTGATAGACGTCAGTCAGCCGGTCGAAGGTAAGTTTACCGTCGCCCTTGAAGCGTTCTTCTGGATTCGTGTTGCGTTTTTCTGCAGGGTCGAGCTTTTTGTAGTGCTTGTAGCCGGCGTCGGCGCGCATCGGATCTACCAGCCCGCGCCCGCCGGAAATTTGCTGGAATGCTGTCTGAATGAAGCCGCGGAACATTCCGTGTTGGAATGACTGGTGAAAGTTGCGCACTTTCCACAATTCGTCGCGGATGTAACTTTGCTCGACGCGTTTCTGAAATTCACCGAGCGTCTTAGTGGTCGTGTCGCCCGCTTTCAGCGCCTCGAAAATCGTTTCGGCGGCCAGCATGCCGCTTTTCATCGCCAGATGAATTCCCTTTAGGCGCTGCGAATCGAGGAAGCTGCCGGCATCGCCGATGATCAGCACGCCGTCCACGGTGTTGCGCGGCATCGCATACCATCCGCCGTAGGGCAGCGATTTCGCGCCGTAACGCACCAGCTTGCCACCATCCAAAATCTTTCTGACGAACGGATGCGTCTTCCACTTTTGAAAAGCGGCGTGCGGATCGAATAGCGGGTCGGCATATTCGAGGGCCAGTACCAGGCCGATAGAAACACGATTATTGGAGAGGCCGTAAATCCAGCCGCCTCCGTACATATCCGTCGAAACTGGCCAGCCCAGCGTATGTGCCACGTAACCCGGCTTTGTGACACCGGGCTGAACGTCCCACAATTCTTTTATGCCGATGCCGTAGCTCTGCGGATTGATATTGTCGAGTTTTCTTTCGGCTACCAGTTTTTTGGTGAGCGAACCGCGCGTGCCTTCGGCCAACACTGTTACCTTCGCGCGCAGTTCGTAGCCTGGCGTGTAGTTGTCCTTCGGATTGCCGTTTTTGTCCAGGCCCTTGTCTTCGGTAATGACGCCGGCAACGCCTTGGCCTTCATACACAAGTTCTGCGCCGCCAAATTCCTTAAAAATGTTTACACCCGTCGATTCGACCAATCCGCCCAGCCACTTCACAATTTTGTTCAGCGAAACTACATAGTTGCCCTTGTTTTGAAATGGCGGCGGCGTGATCGGAAAACGAAACGACGATCCTTCCGTAAAAAGCAGCGCCGCCGAATCGGTTACCGGTGTATCGAGCGGCGCGGTCTTTGCAAAATCCGGCACAAGTTCCGCAAGCGCCTTGGGGTTCATGATGGCGCCGGAAAGCTGGTGCGCGCCAATTTCGCGCCCCTTTTCCAGCACATAGATATTTTCCGCTGACAGTTCCGGCTTAGCGCCCGATTCATTGTGCCTCTTGATCAGGTTCGCCAGGTGCAGCGCACAGCTCAACCCCGCCGGCCCCGCCCCTACAATCAGCACATCCGCTTCAAGTTGTTCGCGCTGTACGTTCATGACTTCATTCAAATCCTAGCAAAATCGAAAAGCTATTTTACTTCTAGCGAAGCTTCTGAATTCATCCGGGATGATGCCCAATTGCCGGAGAATTTTGTTGAATAAGGGAGGCCCAATTTCTTCGCCGCCGTGCACCGGGAATGGTCGTAGCCCGTCCGTCGGGATGGTTCCATCGGCGTGACTTACTTTTTGTTTGACGAGTACGAATCCTATTATGCGAGCGACGCGCTGAAATTCGCGCGCCGTGGCGCTAGGCATTAACTATCTCAGTGGAATCGGCGGGAAGTTGTTGCCCTTTTTCGCGGTATTCTTGTTCAATCATGCTGAATACATTGGGCGATTCGGCGAGAGCTTCTTCACGCGTATTCATCAGAGCATAGTATCCCGGAATCGCCGGGATTTCGGCTACCCAAGAGCCATTTTCCTGACGATCGAGAATTATTTTGTAATCTTCCACGCTCATAACAAAAGTGAGTATATGCCTAGACGCAGTTTATGGCTATCCTCACTTTGCCTTCTGCAGCTCTTCCGTCAGCGCCGGCATGATTTCGAAAATGTCGCCGACTACGCCGTAGTCTGCAATTTCGAAAATTGGCGCATTTTGATCTTTGTTGATCGCGACAATCGTGCGCGCGCCCTTCATCCCGACAACGTGCTGAATCGCCCCGCTGATTCCGAGTGCCAGATACAATTTTGGCGCGACGGTCTGGCCGGAACTTCCGATCTGTCGCTCCATTGGGAGCCAGCCTTCATCGCAAATCGGTCGCGAAGCAGCAATCTCCGCGCCCATGGCTTTTGCGACGGCTTCGGCTTGCGGAATATTCTCTGGCGCTTTGATTCCACGACCAATGGCCACAATCAGCGGCGCTTGCGTCAAATCCACCGCCGATTTCGCTTCCTTGAAAAGCTCCAGCGGCTTGGTGCGGATTTGGACCGGCTTCAGTTCTATCGCAACACGATTGATCGGCTTTGCGCCGCCTTCGGCTGCTGCTACTTGATCCGCGCGAAATGCTCCCGACTGGAACGATGCGAACCATGGACCGTCACCGAGGAACGTTACGTCCGCGGCTGTTTTCCCCTGAAACATCTGACGCACGAAGATCAGCTTGCCGCTTTCATTGCGATAGCCGATGCAGTCGCCAATCATTCCTTTGCCCAGCATCGCCGCGAGCTTGGGCGCAAAATCGCGCACCTGATACGTATGCGGGAAAAGCACCAACTCCGGCTTCGCAGATTCGATCACTTGCTTCAAAGCGATGCAATATCCGTCGGGCGTGTAGGATTCGAGCAAATCGTGCTCGACTTGCAACACTTCAGCAACATTTTTGCCCGCAAGCTCTGCGGCAAGCGTATCGACGCCCTTGCCGATCACCAGCGCGGCCACCGAACCTGACAATGCCGCCGCGATCTGCTGCGCGGCTGCCAGCGTCTCAAAACTCGCGTTATTCCACTTCCCCTGCCGCTGTTCCGCCATCACGAGAATCTTCATGGTCAAATCACCCGAGCTTCGAACTTCAACTTTTCTACCAGCTTGCTGGCAACTTCTTTCGGAGTCCCGGTCAAGAATTCGGTTTTTTTCGTTTTCACTGGCACGTAGATCTTTTCTACTTTCTGTGTCGACTCGCTCTTAGCGTTCAACGATTCTCGCGTCATCGCTGCAATCTCTTTCTTCTTTGCCGCCATGATGCCCTTCAAAGTCGCGTAGCGCACTTTATTGATGCCGGATTGAATGGACAGCACCGCAGGCAGTGGACACTCAATCCACTGAAACCAGCCCGCCTCCAATTCGCGCTTCAATTTTAATTTTCCGTCATTGGCTTCGATGGCCATAATGATCGTAGCGTGCGGCCGGTCAAGAAGTGCTGCCAGCAATACGCCGGTCTGGCCGAATCCCTGGTCGTCGCTTTGCAAACCCGTCAAGATTAGATCCGCATTTTCGTTTTTTACTGCTGCCGCCAGCGCATTAGCCGCGCCCAGTGGATCGAGCTGCGCGAACTGATCATCCGCAATGTGAATTCCGCGGTCCGCGCCTTTCGCCAGCGCTTCCTTGATGGTCTGTTTCACACGCTCCGGCCCCATGGAGAGCGCAATCACTTCGCCGCCGTGCTTCTCTTTCAGCCGCAGCGCTTCCTCGAGCGCGTAGCTGTCCGGCTCGTTCATCTCGAATCCAATGTCCGATTCTTTGATCCAGTTTCCGCTAATCGCCAGCGGCGCGTCTTTCGCCGGAACCTGTTTGATGCACACGATAATCTTCACGGAGTTTTCCTTGCCCGGTGCATGTCAGCCCGAACCCGTCGTTTTGTGCTGGTCATCTTGAGCTTGCTCTTCTCTTGTCATTCTGAGTCCCGCCCGAGGCGGACGAAGGATCTCAACTTGTCAATCTCCGAAGTGAATTGATCAGGTGAGATTCTTCAGCGAGCCTTATCGGTTTGCTTCAGAATGACAACAAAAAGTCGGCGGCGCCGTGCATGCGGCTAGCAACTATTTCCCGGCCCAGCGCTTGAAAATCAGCGCGGCGTTTGTTCCGCCAAATCCGAATGAATTGGACAGCGCATAATCCACGGTCGCTTTGCGCGCTACATTTGGCACGTAGTCCAGATCGCACTTCGGGTCGGCGTGAAATTGATTGATGGTCGGCGGCAGAATCTGATCGCGCAACGCCAGCACGCTGATGCCTGCTTCCAATCCACCGGCGCCGCCAAGCAAATGTCCAGTCATGGATTTTGTCGAGCTTACCGGAAGCTTCTTGGCAACCGCGCGCTCGCCAAACAAACGCTTCATCGCCGTGGTTTCAATCACATCGCCAATCGGTGTAGAAGTTCCGTGCGCATTGACATAGCCGATGTCGTCGGCGGTTAGTTTCGCGTCTTTCAAAGCCGCGCGCATGACGCGGAAAGCGCCGTCGCCATTTTCCACTGGCTGCGTAATGTGATATGCGTCGCCGGACATTCCATACCCGACAATTTCCGCGATGATGGGGGCATCGCGTTGCGTTGCGTGTTCCAGCGACTCCAAAATCAGAATCCCCGCGCCTTCGCCGACGATGAACCCGTCACGGTCCACGTCAAAGGGACGGCTGGCCGTCGCCGGATCATCGTTGCGCGTGGAAAGTGCCTTCATCGAAGCGAATCCACCCACTCCCATCGGAGTAATCGTCGCTTCGGTGCCGCCGCAGATCATCATGTCCGCAGCGCCGCGCTCAATAATCTTGAACGAATCGCCAATAGCGTGCGCCGACGCTGAACACGCCGTCGCAGTCGCCGAATTCGGGCCCTTCGCTCCATAGCGAATGGAAATATGCCCCGAAGCCAGATTCACAATCGCGGAAGGAATAAAAAACGGCGAAATTTTATTTGGCCCGCCACTCAGCAGCTTGCCATGCTCGCGTTCGATGATGTCGAATCCGCCGATGCCCGAAGAAACATAAACGCCCACCTCTTCCAGATTGGACATTTCCGGTTTCCACTGTGCGTGCTTCACCGCAAAGTCGGCGCCAGCCAGTGCCAACTGGATGAACCGTCCCATTTTTTTCAATTCTTTTTTCTCGATCCACAGGAAGGGATCGAAGTTTTTCACTTCACCGGCAATTCTGCAGTCGAACGCGGCAGCATCAAAGTGTGTAATCGGCCCAACGCCGCTGACCCCGGCGATGAGATTTTTCCAGCTCTCGTCTGTGCCAATGCCCAGCGCGCAGACCAGCCCAACTCCCGTTACCACTACCCGGCGAGTCAAGGTAATGCTCCTGTCAGAGTTTCAGGGTTTGTACTTACAAACCCTGACTGACTATTGTTCAGATGCCGCGCGGAACGCACCGGCTTACTTGGATTTGGCGTGCTTATCAATGTACTCGACGGCGTCCTTCACCGTGGTCATCTTTTCGGCGTCCTCGTCCGGCACTTCGATGCCAAACGCTTCTTCGAACGCCATCACTAATTCCACCTGGTCCAGCGAGTCCGCGCCCAGGTCGTCCACGAACGATGCTGTCGGCGTCACTTCCGCCTCATCCACGCCGAGCTGCTCGACGATAATCTGTTTTACGCGTTCTTCTACGCTGGCCATTCGCATTCCTCCGCGATCCGGGATCGCTTGTTGTTCTTGCTTAAACTCGCTTTAGTTCGAACCGCCATAAAAACGTCTCGTTCTAGACAGCCTGGGCAACCTGCCCATTCTAAGCACGCCCTCCCGCTAGGTCAACTTGACGAGACCTAGCGGCGTAGGACGTCGAGAACATCCTCGACAGCCATGACTAGCTCGACTCGCTCTAGCGAATCCCCACTGTCCTTCATGGCCTGAACCTCGTCTTCGCTCTTTTCTAACCGTTTCGCGACAAGCTTTCTGACACGCGGCCAATCGGGAATGAGTCCAGACAGTCACCCTCTACTCCACCGATTCTGGCGATCGTCGCCTCATCAAAGCCCAACTTTTTGGCGAGATCCTTCTTCACTTCTTCCCATTCCGGCATGTCGCGGAATTTTGCCATCTATCACCTTCCGCCTCCTACGCCAAATGCATCCCGCCATTCACATTCAAGACATGGCCTGTGATGTACCCCGCCTCGTCGCTGGCCAAAAACACAATCGCAGCCGCCACATCCCGCGCCGAACCCATGCGCCCCAGCGGAATTCGCACCTTCAATTCTTCCTTTATTTTGTCCGGAAGCACATCCGTCATCGGCGTCTCAATAAATCCTGGCGCAACGGCGTTCACCGTAATTCCTCGCGAAGCAATTTCAACCGCAATTGCTTTCGTCAATCCGATCAGCCCGGCTTTCGCCGCCACGTAGTTCGCCTGCCCCGCATTCCCCATCTGCGCCACGATCGACGAGATATTGATAATCCGTCCAGCCCGCGCCTTCATCATCGCCGGCAACACCTGCTGAATACACAAATGCGCGCCAGTCAAATTCGTCTGCAGCACCGCATCCCAATCATTTTTCTTCATGCGCATCGCCAGACCGTCGCGCGTGACGGCTGCGTTATTCACCAAAATATCTAGCCGGCCAAATTTCTCCATGACTTGCTTGAATCCCGCTTTCACCTGCTCCGCATCGGCGACATCCATCTTCAATGCGAAAGCTTCACCGCCCACCGCTGCAATCGCGCCAGCCAACGCCACTAGCTTTTCTTCACTGCGCGCGGCAACAACAACCTTGGCGCCAGCTTCCGCTAACGCCAGCGCCGTCTCGCGCCCAATTCCCTGCGACGCGCCCGTCACCACCGCCACTTTGCCCTTCAAACTGAACATCTTTTCTGTGTGTCCCCTGTGTTCTCCGTGGCGAAAATCTTACGCCGCGTCGAACTTCGCTCCCGCGATTTTGTCCACCGTCATCGCCAGACTCTTCTCATCTTCGATGTTCAGCGCCGCCACCGACCGCTCGATCTGCCGCAGCAAGCCAGTCAGCACACGTCCCGGCCCAACTTCCACAAACGTATTCACGCCTTCGTCGATCAACGTCCGCACCGACTCTTCCCAACGCACCGGCATCGTTACCTGGCGTATCAACGCATCACGCGCTTCACTGCCCTTTATCTCCGTATCCGCATCCACGTTGGTTACCAACGGCCATTTCAAATCCGCCAATTCCGTCTTTTCCAAATCTTTCGCCAGCCTTTCCTGCGCCGGCATCATCAACGCCGAATGAAACGGCGCCGAAACCGGCAGCATTACCGCGCGCTTCGCTCCCAACTGGTTCGCAATCTCCACCGCCCGCTTCACGGCACTAGCGTGACCCGAAATCACCGTCTGCTCCGGTGAATTCATATTTGCAGGCGCGCACACTTCGTGATCTGCCGCGCGTTTACATGCGTCCGCCACTACCGCGGGCGACAATCCCAAGATCGCAGCCATCGCGCCCACACCCGCGGGCACCGCTTCCTGCATGTACGTCCCACGCTTGCGCACCAATTGCACCGCATCGGAGAATTTCAGCGAACCGGCCGCGACCAGCGCGGAATATTCTCCCAGACTGTGCCCCGCCACAAAATCCGGCAACAATCCGTTCTCCGCCGCCACGCGAAAAACCGCCACCGAGCACGTCAAAATCGCGGGCTGGGTCTTCGCCGTCTGCTTCAACTCTTCTTCCGTGCCTTCAAAGCACATTTTCGAAATCGAAAATCCCAGCGCCTGGTCCGCTTCTTCAAACACGGCCCGCGCCACGGCGTATTTCTCCGCCAGTTCTCGTCCCATTCCAGGGTATTGCGAAGCCTGTCCCGGAAAAACAAATGCTACTTTTCCCATACGCTTTTTCCTGTCTTTACAGCACTTCTCGCGTTGACTTCATTTCATGACTTCATTTCATAACGGACGGGGATCCGTCATTTCGAACCAGGCCTATAAACCAATGTCGTTTCACTACGACCATTTGTCATTCCGAGTGAAGCGAGGAATCTGCTTTTCTTCTACGCGCGCTCGGTAACCACCGACAGCTCCTGTTCGATCTTCTCGTTCATGTTGGCCTTGGCCAGTCCAGCCGCCACGCGAATCGCGTTCTTGATGGCATTCGCGTTCGAACGCCCATGCCCGATCACGCACACGCCCCGCACTCCAAGCAGCGGCGCGCCGCCGTACTCCGTGTAATCAATCGTCTTCTTCAATCCCTTGAACGCCCCCTGCGAAAGCAAGGCGCCGAACTGGGACAACAGGGAGCTCTTCAGCGATTTCTTCAGCAGCCCGAATATCTGGACCGCCAATCCTTCGCAAATCTTCAACGCGATGTTGCCCACGAATCCGTCGCAGACAATCACATCCACATCGCCGGAAAAAAGATCGCCGCCTTCGACGTTGCCGATGTACTGCATGTGCGCGCCTTTCAACCGCTCGTTCACTTCGCGCGTCAACTCATTTCCCTTGCTCTCTTCTTCGCCGATCGAGAGCAACCCCACGCGCGGCTTGCGGCTGCCAAAGGTCGCACGGTAATACATTTCGCCCATCACCGCGAACTGCACCAGATGCTCTGGTCGTGAATCCACATTCGCACCGACATCCAGCATGACGCTGACGCCGCCCTTGGCATTCGGAAACGGAGCCGCCAGCGCCACGCGATCCACCGACTCAAGCGTACCTAACAAAAATCGCGCCACGGTCATCACCGCACCGGTATTCCCCGCACTGACCAGTCCATCGGCTTTGGCTTCGCGCACCAGCCTGGCCGCGACGTGCACCGAGCTGTCTTTCTTTCGACGAAATGCCTGCGCTGGGTGATCGTCCATAGTGATTACTTCGCTCGCCGGCACAATCTCAATCTTCAGTCCGCTACGGTCGTGCCTGGCCAATTCCGATTTCACCGCATGCGGTTGGCCAACCAGCATCACACGAACTCCCAGCTCGCGTGCTGCCAGCACACTTCCTTCAACCTCGGGACGGGGCGCATTGTCCCCTCCCATCGCGTCCACGGCAATTGTAATCATGGGGGCCTGGTGCCGCTTCTGGGTTTCAGGGAACCCTGAGTTTAAAATGGCTTCAGGGCTTCAGGGCTTGTATTACAACCCTGAGATAAACAAGTTCGCACTTGCAGACCCTGCGTTGAAAAAGGGTTTAGGGCCTGTCAAACTCCAAGCTGAAACAGCAGTGCAAGTAAGCTTAGCGAACCAACTACGCGCGAACTTCTTTCACCGGCTTGCCTTTGTAATAGCCGCAGCTGGGGCACGCCTGGTGCGGCTGCTTCATCTCATGGCAATGCGGACACTTTCCAAACGCGGGCTTCGACAAATGATCGTGAGCCCTGCGTGTGCTGGTTCGCCGCTTGGAATGGCGTCTCTTCGGATTTGGCATCGTACTGCTCCTTATTATTTGTCTTTATCCTGCCTGCTTAGCAGCGGCCCGCTTACCGCAGACAGGGTTTATCCCGCTGCTCTTAATTCTTTTCTTGTATCTTGTAGCGGCGGCCTTTAGGCCGCCATCCGTCAACTTTGTACCTGTTACTCTAATACCGCTGTACGTCTTTTCCGCGCCGCGTTCACACACCTAACCGCTAAATTCACCGCTACTCCCGCAAATTATTGTTTCTTAAGCCAGTCCTGCTTCAATCGCGCCAGAGGAGCCAACCGAGGGTCCGTCGCATGCGTCTCGCACCGGCATTCTTCGTGATTCAAATTCGCCCCACACGCAGCGCACAACCCGCGGCAATCGCTGCGGCAAATCGCTTTCATCGGTACCGCCAACAACACCTGCTCCGCCAACACATCCGCTAGAAACAACCCGTCGCCCGCGTAGAATCCGATATCCGCGTCCAAATCCTTTAGCCGCTCTTCTTCCGGCTTGCTTATCTTCGGCATCGGACTGTAGAAAAGATCAAAGTGCCGCTGCACGTCCTCCACTACCGGCTCCAGACAACGCGCGCATTGCAACTCGATTCTCGTTTCCAGCTGCCCGGTAATCCGAATCTGCAAGTCAATCAGCTCAGCGGTAGCCACCACTTCCAGCGGCTCAATCTGTTTCAATTCAGTCGTATGAAAATCAATATTCCCCGGAGCGTAACTCTTCCGGATGTTGAGCTTATGGACTGCCAGTTCCTTTACATCCAGGAACATCGACTCTGCACCTCTAGGGCTCGCACTCATGCCTATCCATTATTGGGTCGCTTTCCGCGCAAGTCAAGAAATCCGGCCCATTTTCACGAGGCGTAGGGCGCCTCTCCACTTCTACCTAGTACCGGGCTTGAGCCCGGCTCTGGCAACCTCATGTAGACCTTTTGCCTGCGTTCCTTATAATGATGTCCATCCCAAAAGGACAACCATGGCCCCTCTCCTAACCAAGCTAGGCCGCTTCTTCTTCGCCATTCCCCTGATGGTCTTCGCCCTTGAATATCTCGCCCGCGGCCGCTGGCAAGGCGGCATGCCTCCCGTCCCTCCCTGGACCCATGGCGAACACATTTTTTCTTATGGAGCCGGCGCCATCCTGCTGGTCATCAGCATCACCCTTCTCATCAACAAAGAAGCGCGCTTCTCCGCCACGATCCTCGGCCTTCTCTTCGTGTTCTCCGTAGTCTTCCTGCACGCCGCGAAACATTTTTCGGGAATTATTCACGATGGCAACACCCGCACCCGCGCCTTCGAAACCTTCGCCCTCGGCGGAGCCGCCTTCATCCTCGCGGCTCTCGTCTCCAAAGGTTCCTCAATCCAACTCCTCGCGTCAGCCAATCCTGTGCTCGCCGTAATCGGCCGCTACATTTACGCCTTCTCCATGGTCATCTTCGGCATTCAACATTTTATGTACGCGCAGTTCATCGCCTTTTTAATCCCCAAATGGATGCCCGCTCATCTCTTCCTAGCGTACTTCACCGGTACCGCTTTCATCGCCGCAGGAGTAGCCATCGCTGTCCACATTTTCTCCCGCATGGCCTCCATCCTTCTCGGCATAATGTTCTTCCTCTGGGTCATAACTCTTCACACCCCACGCGTAATCGCCAGCCCCCACAACACCGACGAACTAGTCAGCCTCTTGGTAGCCCTGGCCTTTTCCGGCTCTTCCTTCCTTCTAGCCGCCTATTCATCAAAGAAGCGCTAACCGGACTTACATCCGTTGTTATACGCCGTCATTGGCATCCTGGGGCAGCCCACGCATGCGCCTACGCGCCCCTTGATTGTCATTCCGAGCGCAGCGAGGAATCTGCTTTTCTTCGCAGTGGTCGGACGCCCCAGGTGCCGGTTTAGCACCTGGGACTTCTGACTTTTCCTTGGGAATCGTCATTCCGAGAAGCCCGATGCCGCTTGCCCACCGTGGCGGGCAGGCAGAGCGAAATGCTTGTGCTATCGGGTTTGGTTATTTGCTGCAACTGCAACGCACTCCATCCGCCTTGCCCTCATGCGTCGGATGCCGGTTGTACGTCCATTCTTTCCAGCCAACATTCACTTCCTTAACGTAGAAGCCGCGCTCTGCCAACCGCAGAGCCACTTTCGCGGAAAGCTGTCAATCATGGCCCCAGCAATATGTAACGATCTCGCGATCAGTCGGCAGCGATTTGGCCACGCTCTCGATCTCGTCCTCCGGCGCGCACCACGCCCCTGGAATATGCCCGCTCGCAAACGGCTCACGCCCTCGCGTGTCCAGCAACACAAAATCAAACTTGCCACCCTCCACCGCGTTCAATACGTCATTTCTCTGTTTTTCCGCATGTAGTTTATGCGCAAAATAATCACGATTCGCACGAATATCCTGCAAAGGAAAAGTCATCGCAGCCTCCTGCACTCGAATTTTTCTCGGGCTCAAACATCCAGCCCTCTTTCTTTCTACGATGCCCCACCGCAATTCCCCGTTATCAGGCCATCTTGGGGGTCGCGCCGACGTCCTTAACCGTTCTCTTCGGCGCCCCATACGCCGAAGTTGCGTGTGAGGTCTTGGGTTATCGCGTGGGTGATGGACCAAAACTTGATTTGACGAGGATCATCTGCTCTCGATTATTTCAGCTGTTATGTACAGAGGATTTTCAAACCGCCTGGTCTTCGGCAAAAATCCACTCGAGTGCGTCATCTAAATTCCGAAATCATATTTTATAACCGTGTGGTTATCGAGCCGCTCCCTGTAGGCCTTCCGGCATCCCACTACTCTCTCGCTCAGCTCGCTCAGCCAAAAATTACCCTAAGTCCTGTCGTTCGATACGCTTGCGCACGTTTGTATCGGACGGTTTTGCTATCTCCTTGTTTTTCAATTACTTCCGCACGCTTGAAGCAAAAACACCGGGGGTGGCATGCCCTCGCGTCGCGGTCGCCCGTCCACTCTCAAGCCTTAGCGATCGCTCTCTTCACTCTTTTCTTTACGAGAGCTCACAAAACGCGAACCTCTAACTCCATTCTTTTTCAGAAATGCTCTTTCACTTTTCTTTACTCTTTTTCACTCTTGAAGAAATAAGTCCTGCATTTGCCACTCTTACGCAAAGTCCCCGGGGTAGGCCTCCTTCCCTTTCGAAACTTTCGACGACTTCGCTTTTGCACATCGACCGTTCCAAAATGGAACCCGCCCCCTCTTTTACCCTAACCTCACTCTTCCCCTCTTCATCCAACCTTCTCGAGCAGCCTTACAGGACATTTCTCTCGTGCCGCCAGCCGTCTCCCGCTCTTTCTTCTCAACCGTGGTCGCTGCCACAATTTGCCTTCTCGCTCCGCTCGCCCGCGCTCACGAGCCCAAGCCCGAAACTCTCACTGCCTTCGACCAGTATCGCAACAGAACCGAAGCGCGCATGGGCTCCGATCTTCTCGCCGGACAGTTCCTTTACATCGACCGCTTCCCCGACTCGCGCCGCCACGAAATCGAAGCCGAGCTCCGCCGCAACGAGTTTTACCTCGAACAACTGCATACCCTCGATGACGGCCACCGCATCCAGGTTCCCGGCGGCATCATCCATCACTGGATCGGCATCGCCTTTCTTCCCGGCGTCACGCTCGCGCAAACCAAATCCGTCCTGGAAGATTACGCGCACGAGAAAGATATTTATTTTCCTGACGTCCGCCAATCGCGATTGCTCTCTCAGAATGGAAGCGACAGCGAAGTTTTTCTGCAGTTTTACAGCAAGACCATCGTCACCGCTGTTTTCAACGTGAATTTCGCTTCGCGCACCAGCGAACTACTCGCCCACGCGCACCCAGATTCGCTCTTGTTCCACGCGCGTCGCGGACGTGGAAAATTTCGGCACGCCAAACGAGCATGAACTTCCGCCCGCCGATTCACGCGGTTATCTATGGAAACTCTGCACCTGGTGGCACATCGAGGAAAAAGACGGCGGCACTTACATCCAGGTCGAAGCCATCGAACTCAGCCGCACCGTGCCATTCGCGTTCGCTTGGATCGTCAATCCCATCATTCGCAATGTTCCAAAAACTTTTCTCTCGCACCTGCTCAGCGCCACGCAAAAAGCCGTCGCCAAGCGTTCGCTCATTCCTGCGAACAGTTCCCTTTCGCCCGGCGCGCCCGCCTATCCTCGCTTCGCGCCGGCGAACCGCGGATTTTCCGTGTCCGTTATTTCCACCATCGAGCCAGAACCTTACAACTTACATCTTTCTCAGTCAGGTACCGCCGCGCCCGCGCGCACCACGCGAATGTCGTGGTCCGTGAACGCGTAGTGCATCTCCGGAACCTCAACCTTTGGCATGTGGCATGAAGAACATTGCGACGTTGCCACCGGACAGGCCCTGCCGGGCTGCGAGCTGCTCACCGCTTCACCTTTGCTATTTACGTGACACGCCAGGCACTTCGCGTCGTAAGCGTCGGAACGTTTCTCCAGCTGCTGGTGCGGATCGTGACACGCAATGCAGGCAATCCGCGCGTCGCCCTTACCCCAGCATTTGCTGTTCTCCAAGCGGTACGGCTGTGACCGCACCGAAGAGATTCCTTTTAGGCCGCTCTGTTGCACATCCCACCAAGTCGCATGGCATGAACCGCAAAAATCCACCGAATCGGCCGGCAAGAGATCGCGCACATTGAAAACTAGTTTTCCGCCGTCGGCTCCGGACACTTCGCCCTGCTGCAATTTTTCTGCGCGTTTCGCCGCGACATGTTTTGCGCCTGGTCCATGACACGCTTCGCAGGAAATCCCGCTAGTGAAGTCCGCCTGCCCGGCAATGGGTTTTTCCACCACGCCCGTCGCGTGGCACAGAAAGCAACGGCTCATTTCCCGCGGATCGAGCGGCCGGCCCATTGCGTCTGCCACGTCACGCGGTTCATCCAACGCACGTCCCGGAGTGAACCCCAACATATTCAGGGTCGGAAAGTAAGAAGCCCGCGCTTCGTACCACACTCCATTACGTTGGAACAAATAAGATTGGCCCACGTGGCCCAAGCCGAACGACCACGCCAGCGACACCGAGATTTTCTCGTTTCCATCGCTGACCGAATACACGCTCTTGCCATTCGCCGTGGATATTCGAAATTGGTATTGGCGATGACTAAAGTTGAGATCCGTATGCTCGCTAAGCACCTGGTTGCGGTCGGCGCGCGAAAGGGTACGCGCCATCGGAGTCATTTTTTGTGTTTCGGATATCTCGTGATGGCAGTCCACGCAAGCTGCGGAGCCCGTAAAATCCTTCAGCGAAGAGTAAGGCTTCGTGGGCCAAAAACCAGGATCCTGCAAATGATCGGAAGTCGACAGCTGAGCGCTAGCGGCACCAGGAAACGCGAAAATCCGCAGAAAGGCGAGCACACATGGCAGAGCGAACAATCGCAGCGGATTCAGCCAGGGAAAGTGGTTTAAATAGTTCACGATTCTGCGATAAAGATTGCAGGTAGCTATTCACAGCCATGCTCCGCAATCTGCTCCAGCATTTCGCGCGCGTCGAGGCTTCCTTTTTTCGAAGCCGCTACGAGAAGAACTCGCGCCTGGTCGCAGTTTTTCTCCACCCCATTGCCGTGCCGGTACAAATCCGCAAGCGCAACTTCCGCCGGCACATATCCTTTTTTCACGCTGGCCCACAACAGCTCCACTGCGCGCGGGAAATCGCGATTCCGGTTGCTGCCCCGCAGAATATCCCGCGCAACGGTGAATTCTTCCTGCCCAATACCGTTGTCCCCGGAAGTTCCGTCTTTCGCCGCGGCATCCGCCGGAATCTGTCCCGGTAAGTTTCGCCGGGCCTTTACTTCCGGAGGGGTGCCAGTGCCATCGGAATTCTGGGTGTTGGCCGCGTCCGTCTTATCGCTTTTCTCGCTCTCCGTCCCAACCGATGCAGCAGCCGGAGTTTTCGTAGCCGGCGGTCCAGCTGACTCATTGCCAGTCTTCGTTGAATCCAAAGGTTGGGTCTGTGTCTTGGAAGCCGCGAGCTGCGACGACTGCGTCTGGCTCTGAGCATCAGACGTTCCCGCGCTTGATTTGGTTTCCGGCGCAGGAGCGGCCGCGCGGTTGTCGCCGGAGATCGACTGCCCCAGTTGGATAAAAATGCTGCCGATGTCCTGGCGGAAGTTATACGCGAGCGCGCCCAGAATTACGGCGAGCGCTATGACGATGATGCCGCCCGCCGCGGCGCGGCTAAAATGTGGCGAGTCGGACGGAGAATTAATTTTGGCACGTTCCCAGGCTTGCTCAAACGAATCTTCCAGAGGCGGAATGAAGGGCCGCGCTTGCGAAGGTGCAATTGTTTCCGGACGAAACAGCGTTTCCGCCGTAGCAGGAGGCGCCGCAGGAACATGTGTTTCCACCGGCCTTGGTGCAGTACCGAAAAGGACGGAGCTTGCTGGAGTGTATGGCGTCTCGCGTTTAGCGGGGGAGTGCGGAAACGCAGGGTCAACCGAATGTGCGGTCGGCACTGGCGCGGGCGAAGCCACCGAAGTTTTCGTTTCCGTTGACGGCTTCAAGAATGCTGACGATGCCGCGGCCGGTTTTTCCACCTCGGTTGGGTTCGCGGGACGGATCGGAAAGAGCCGATTCGCTGTTAGCGACTCGCTCGAATCAGATGTTTTTTCGGACCCTCGCGCAAAGATGGTTGGTTTCGGCTTTTGTTCAGGAACAACCTTTTCAGCGAAGTTTTTATCCGGTCGGTTTTTCTCCGGAACGTTTCTGACGGAAGCGGTGTGTGGACGAATCACCGGCTGCGGTTTTTGCTCGGCAACCCTCGCAGCGGGCCCGGGCGCTGGGGGCGCAGGCTCGGCAGGCCGCTGTGGGTAGCCGGAGCGCAATTCCTGGCGGATTTTCTCCATGGTATCGGGCGGAGTGGCCGCCGCCGGAGCCACTTCGCGCCCGGCATGCTGCGAAGAATCCGAATTAAGCCAATCAGCAAGCGCCGCGTGAAATTCCGCCGAGACTTGCGTAAAGCGCATGCCGCCGCACTTGCCGTCTTCCTCGATCCATTCGACAGTTCCCTCGCCTTCCAGACGGTTTCTGCCGTCCAGAGAAAACGCAAAAGGCATGATACCGTCGGCGCGCACCGGGCTCACAGCGCGAAAACGGAAACCATCTTCGGAGACCGTAAGCAGCATGCCACCGTTGCCCACTCCCAGCTCCAGATAGACAAGCTGGTCGGGCTTTTTCTGAGTAAAATCCTGGTGTCCCACGGCCATAAGCGATCTCAGACTTACAGTCAATTCTATCGCGAAACTGGAGAGAAAACCTTCTGCGTAACGAGTATTGACACTAATTAATAGATAACCTTGAGCGAGACGAAAAAAAGGCGCATTCGCACAGGCGCGTGATTCGGGTCGCGATTCGTTGACTTGGTGTGGAGTAGAAACTAAGACGTGCGGTACATGCCGGACTCTTCTTCGCTGATTGGGCAGACCATTTCGCACTACCGCATCCTGGAGAAGCTGGGCGGCGGCGGGATGGGAGTTGTTTATAAGGCGGAAGATACGCGCCTGGACCGAGCGGTGGCACTGAAGTTCCTTCCTGAAGAGCTGGCCCAAGACCCACATTCGTTGGAGCGATTCAAACGCGAAGCTAAGGCGGCATCAGCTTTAGACCATTCGAACATTTGCACGATTTACGACATTGGCGAGTCGGACGGCCGTGCTTTTATTGCGATGGAGTTTCTGGAAGGCGTGACGTTAAAGCACGCGCTGGCCGGCCGGCGATAGAGACGGACACGCTGCTGGCGCTGGCGATCGAAATTTCGGAGGCTGCTGAAAGCAGCGCACGCCAAAAGGGATTGTTCATCGCGACATCAAGCCAGCGAATATTTTTGTAAGCAGCCGCGGGCACGCCATCTTGCATTCACTTGGTCTGGCGAAAATCACCGCGGCGGCGAGTAGGTTCAAGTAAAGCGGCGGCAACGGGCGCGGACACGCTGGACGGCGATCATCTTGACGAGCCCGGGCACGACGATTGGGACTGTGGCGTACATGTCGCCGGAGCAAACGCGCGGTAAAGTATTGGATGCACGCGACGGATTTGTTTTCGTTTGGAACGGTGCTGTACGAAATGGCGACAGGGGCATTGCCGTTTCGCGGAAGATCAACCGCGGAGGCGGATAATTTTCAACGCGATTCAGAAAAGAACGGACGGCACCGATGCGGCTTCGAATCTGGATCTGGCCCGCGCGAAGCTGGAAGACAATATAGGGCCAAGGTGCGAACTGCGAGTTCCGGAGACGCGACGGCGTGGCTGGAGTTACTCCGTTGGGGGATTGCCGATGGTTGAGTGCTGCCAAGTCCGAATACGCAAGGCTGCAATAGTGGTGTGGGCAAGAGAAAGCACTTTCGTCATCGGCTTTCAAGGGAACGAAAATCGAGGAGATTCGTCGTGTATGGACAGTGGGAACCATGAAATATTTGCGCGCACGCCCGGATGCGAGCGGAATGGCGTACACATATTCCCCTGTATCCGAATGACAGCAAAGGTGTTAGAAATCAATAACGAGGCTGGCGGCCTGGCAGGCCTCGTGCCAGGAAGCAGCATGAATCAATTTCTGGCTATATCTATAGGGGGGCAATCGTGAAACTACGAACCATTTGCGCGGTGGCTACAGTTTTCATGGCGTTTTTCACCATCGCGGTATGGAGATCGCCGATGAGCGGGCAAAACTGAGCGACCGCCAAGCGAAAAGAAGCAAGGATAAGGATAGGACGTTGAGATGACAGGCCGCTCGAGGACGCCGCAAAAACATCCGCTAGAGACTGGCCTGGACGTATAATCAATCAGAGCGGGCTCCCAGCCTCAGTCCGGTAAAAGGGCAACACTTCGCATTCTCGAGCAGATCTCAGGCGCGGAACCAGAACCGGCCCGCGCTCCGCAAAAGCGATTCAAGAAGTGACAGACCCTGAGAAAGGATAGAGATTGCGGACGACACTGAAACTCGTTCTGCCATTGATCATCAGCGTAGCGCTGGTGTCGCTCCTTTTTGCGGCGTATCAGGTACGAACGCAACGAAGAGAGCTTGCGAAACGATTTATCGCGGCGCGCGGAAGTGCTGGCGGACAGCCTGCAAGAAGCAATTGCCCCACTGTTCGAGAAGGGTGATCGTAGCGCCGAGAAGGCGATGCAAAAGGTAGTGGACCGGTTCGCGCAGCGGGAGCACATGAAAGGCATCGCGGTGTACGAGGCGAACGGAAGTCTGCGGGTAATGACATCGTCGCTCAGAGCACGCGTACAAAGAAGCGCCGGCCACGGCGAAACTCGGTATCGAAAAGAATGTCGGGCAAGGGCGCTTTTACCAGCGTAAACAACACTCCTGTGTACCTCTACGCAATGCCGCTGGAACGGGGAGGAAAAACCGCCGGGGCGCTGCTGGTAATCTTTGATACCGGAGTTATATCAATTCGCGGGTGCTGCTGACGGTCCGCGATGCGCTGTTGACGGCCCTGCTGGAAACGCTGCTGATCACCGGACTGGCGCTGTTGCTGGTTCGCTGGACGTTCTTGGATCCGCTGAAGCGAACCGCGAAGTGGCTTCGAACGCTACGAGCGGGCGAGACACAAATTCCCGCATCCCTTCCGCAAGGCGAAATTTTCGACCAATTAAACCGGGAGATGACGCACTTGGCTCGCGATCTGGGTGCTGCGCGTGCCGCGGCCGCCGAGGAAGCGCAACTACGCGAAACGCACGCTTCGGTGTGGACCGCAGAACGGCTGCGGATCAGTCTGCAAAGCAAACTGAAAAGGAACCCACTGTTCGTAGTTTCAAACCGCGAGCCGTACATGCACGTCAAGAGCGACCGACGGCCCGGAAGCGCTGGTGCCGGCGAGCGGATTGGTGACGGCACTGGAGCCGGTGCTGGTAGCGAGCGATGGCACGTGGGTAGCGCATGGATCCGGAAACGCGGACCGCGAAACGGTTGACGACATCGGATCGTTTGCGAGTGCCGCCGGACTTGCCGAGTTATACGCTTGCGGCGCGTGTGGCTGACCGACGAAGAAGTGAAGGGCTACTACGAAGGATTCGCGAACGAAGGGCTATGGCCGCTGTGCCATATCGCGCACACGCAGGCCGACGTTTCGGCCGGAAGATTGGCGGCAATACCAGCAGGCGAACCGGCGATTTGCCGACGCGGTGTTGCAGGAGATGGAAGGAGTGGAAGCGCCGATCGTGCTGGCTGCAGGACTATCACTTCGCCTTGCTGCCGAAAATGGTGAAAGAGGCGCGACCGGACGCGCGAGTGGCGATTTTCTGGCACATTCCGTGGCCCAACGCGGAAGTCTTTGCGATTTGCCCGTTTCAGCGCGAGCTTCTGGACGGATTGCTGGGCGCGGACTTGATCGGATTTCATACTCAGACCCATTGCAACAATTTTTTGGAGACGGTGGACCGGTCAGTGGAAGCGCTCACGGAATGGGACCGGTTTGCTGTCAATCGGCAGGGACACGTGACGCGCGTCAGACCGTATCCGATCAGCGTGGCGTTTCCGGACGGAAAGCCGAAGCAAGAATGGAGAAGTGCAGGAGCAGAGCGGGCGAAGCTGTCCGAGGAATTGGGGATCGAAGGTTCGCTGCTGGGCGTGGGAGTGGACCGCGTGGACTATACCAAGGGAATCCTGGAAAGGTTCCGGGGAATCGAGCGGTTCATCGAAATGAATCCGGCGTACCACCGACGGTTTACGTTTGTTCAGATCGGAGCGCCGAGCCGGACGGATATTCCAAGATACCAGCAATTTCTGGACGAAGTAACGGCGGAAGCGGACCGAATAAATTCCCGATTCCAATCGGGAAAATGGAAACCGATCGTGCTGTTGAAGAAACATCACTCTCATCACGAGATCACCAGGTTTTATCACGCGGCATCACTTTGCATGGTGACTTCGCTGCACGACGGGATGAACCTGGTAGCGAAGGAATTCGTTGCATCGCGCGAAGACGAGCACGGGGTGCTGATTTTGAGCACGTTTGCCGGAGCGGCGCTGGAACTGACGGATGCGCTGCAGGTAAATCCGTACGATGTGCAGCAAACTGCGGCGGCGATTTTGCGTGCGCTGGAAATGCCGGACGATGAACAAGCGGCGAGGATGTATCGCATGCGGGCGAAAGTGAAGGACTACAACGTGTATCGCTGGGCCGCCAATTTGCTGTCCGACCTGACAGAGATTCGCATTGATGCGCCGGAACGCCTGGATAATCTCACATTGACCGGCGAGGAATCCGAGCAAGTACGTCCATAACCAAGGCCGATAGCGCACAACCGCCGCTTCAGAATATTGAAGCGACATTAAGAAATGCGAAGTGACGCCATCGGCCGCGAGTCGCGCAGGAGAACCCTATGAAATGGACACCGGGCGGGGAAAGCCAGGATATTGAAGATCGCCGTGATGAAGGCGGAGGTGGCGGGGGAGGATTTCGATTTGGCGGCATGCACCTGGGGATCGGCGGCGCTCTGATCCTGTTGGTGCTAAGCCTGGTTTTTAAGCAGAATTTTTTTGCTTTGCTGGGTGGCGGAGGGGGCGACTCGCCGAACGCGCCGGTCACGCGGCAGCCAAATCCCGCGCGCGACCAGCAGGAACAGCCGCTGGTGGAATTCGTGTCCTTCGTTTTGGATGATACGCAAAAAACGTGGGAGCAGATTTTGCCGGAGCAGGCGGGAAAACCCTACCGTCACGCCAAGCTGGTTTTGTTCCGGAACTATACGCAATCGGGATGCGGCGGAGCTGAATCAGCGACGGGACCGTTCTACTGTCCAGAAGATGAAAAAGTCTATATCGATCTTGGGATTCTACGACGAATTGAAACAGCGTTTTGGCGCGCCGGGACAGTTCGCGCAGGCGTACGTGCTGGCGCACGAGATCGGCCATCACATTCAGAAAATCGTTGGCACCGAGGCCCGAGTGCGACAAATGAACCAGGGAAACCGGCGCATGGATAACGCTCTTTCTGTGAAGGTAGAATTACAGGCCGACTGTTATGCGGGCGTGTGGGCGCATTCGACGCAGCAGAGAAATTTGCTGGAACAGGGTGATATACCGTCGGCGCTGGGGGCTGCGGCGGCGGTGGGCGATGATCGTTTGCAGAAAATGTCCACAGGACATGTAGCGCCGGATTCGTTCACCCATGGGTCGTCGGCGCAGAGAATGCACTGGTTTCAGCAGGGGTTTGACAGCGGATCGATCGCAGCCTGCAACACGTTCGCCACGCAGGAATAAATCTCGAGTCACCGCAACGTAGGAGAGATTCCTCGCTGCGCTCCCCCGCGAAGAGCGGGGCAGGCGGAATGACGCGCGCATTCTTTAGATAGTCGCATTTTTTCGCATATTCCAAAGCAAAGCCTTTTCGAGAAAGTGTGTGTCAGGCGGCTTTTGTAAGAATCACTTGGGGGGCGAATTGCTTTCGGATGCGCGGGACTCGCGGGATTTTTCAAGGCGAGCTTTGGCGGCTTTGGCCTTTTCCGGGTCGATCCAGGTGTCTTGTGTGAGGATGGGTCCAAGAGTAGGCAGGGCGATGGCCGCACCGGTTTTTTCAATGGCTTCCACGATCGACAGAATGAGTTCTTCTTGTTGCGCCAGAAATTCGGTGTAATCGCGTATCAGGATGTAGGCGTAGATCTCGACTTCAATAGAATATTCCGCCATGCGAATAAGGCGAACGCGCGAAGTGGCGTTTTCGACGTGGTTGTTTTGTTGCAGAACCGAACGGACTTCGTCGAGAACGTATCGGAGATGGTCGGAGGAAAGGTCGTAGCGGAGGCGGACCAACTGGCGGAAGAGAATTTTATCGCGCTGACGGTAATTTTCGAGGATGGCAGTGGCGACGGTGCCGTTCGGGATGGTGACCACCGTGCGCTCTTCGGTACGAAGTTTGGTGGAACGAAGACCAATGTCCTCGACAACGCCGCGCTGATCGCCAATACGGCAGGGATCGCCGATGACGAGCGCTTTGTCGGTCAGGATGGAAATACCGCCAAGCAAATTCTCGAAAGTTTTCTGCGCGCCGAGGCCGATGGCCAAACCGCCGATGCCGAGCCCGGCAAGAGCCGCCGTGACATTGACACCGAGACTGCTAAGGACGATCAAGGCGACGAGAATAAAAATAGCAACCTCAAGCACGCGGCGCGCAAGAGATACGATGGAACGCTCCGCCATCCTTCCCCTTGAGGTGAGGCGGATCGCGAGACGCTCGGAAACTTCGCGGGTGATACGAATCACCATCCAGTAAAACGCCACGGCAAGAAAAATCCAGATCAGGTGGCGATAATATTCGCGGTAGACGATGGACGCGCCGATATAAAAAACAAAAACGTTATGAACGAGAGCGGCAAGCAGCAGTGTGCCCGGGCCGACGTGAAAGAGAGTTTGCGCGGGGACTGCGGCAGGATCGAGCTTTTTTCGGTAATAACGGACGGCCAGGCGCGGCAGAAGCGAAAAGATCCAGCCGGCCACAACAGCCAGCGGAATCGCAACTAGGATGACCACCCACTGCCAGACCGGCATCGAGAGAACGCGATGTTTGCTGAGGTAAGCAGGAAGCTTTTTTTCAATATCAGAAAATTGCAGCGAATCGTAGGTCTCGGGAATGGTGTCGAGAGTCTTGCGGGAGATGTACCAGAATTTGTTGCCGTGATCATCGTCGAGGCGCAAGAGCGCGATGGAGAATACGCCGCCAGATTCGCGAACGCCGGTGAGAAGTTCCTGATTGGAAGGCAAACCATCGTCGAGCTTACCCTGCGGATCGTTGCTGAGCGATTCAAGGGATGAGGTGAGAATTTTTTGATTGATGACCGCGAGAAGTTGCGCAGCCAGGTCCTGCTCTTCCGTGGGATTGAGACGATGATGCCCGGTAGCAGGCTGGAAGTATTGGGCAGCGAGAGAATAGTTTTCGTCCTGTGCAGCGCGCAGAAAACCCATCACGGTACCACGCGGCGTTTCACGTCCAAGCGGATCAGCTGATGTGATAGCAGCCGGCGCTGATTTGTAAGCAGGCTTGGAAGGCAAGCCAGGAATTTGTGCTGCTCGCCCGAGCGAGGGCAACAGCAGTGAAGCGAGTAGGATTGTCCGAAGTCTTGCCATGCCACGCTCCCGATCGTGCGAATCGACCGCCCTTCCATGATGAATTTCGAACCACCTGTGACGCAAGTGGCTACACTTCTGAAACGCAAGGCAATGTGGAAGCGCCGAAGTGATCGCGATACTGCTTTAGCAGGAATTGGTCGGTCATGCCCGCGATGTAATCGCAAACGACGATATGGCGCGGAACAGTGAGGGCGAGCTGTTCATGATCCGGCGGCATGGACTCCAGTTTGCCGAGATAGAAACGGAAGAGGCGCGCAAGACATTCGATGGAGCGATCGCGGTCTTCCGTGATGACCGGGTTGTTATAAAGATTTACGGCGAGGAAATGTTTCAAGGTGGCGTTTTCCGAGGTCATTTGCGGGCTCAATCCGGCGAGGCGTTCCGGCCAGAGTCGAATTTCCCCGATCGAACCAACTCCCGATTGCGCGGTGCGCGCGGCGGTGGTCTCGATTAAATCGGATGCCAGGGCATTCAAGACATCCTTGAGAGCTTCGCTGAATTTTAGTATTTCCTTCGACGCTGAGAAAGCACGATCCACTTGCGCGTAAGCTTGCGCGAAGAGCGGTACTTCGGCGCGGAGAAGTTCGAGATCAAGCAGTTCCGCCTCGCGCGCGTCATCGAGATCGGCGGTGTTGTATGCGATTTCGTCCACCCAGTCGATAAGCTGCGATTCAAGAGGCGGCCGAAGATCGAGAAGGTATTCCTCCAGATGGCGTGACGCTCCAGGCTCATAATCGCGCGAGTGTTTGATGATGCCTTCGCGCACCTCGAAGGTGAGATTAAGGCCGGTGAATTCGAGATAGCGGTGTTCGAACTGCTCGACGATGCGCAGTGCATGGAGATTGTGGTCGAATGATCCGCCGTGCGCTTGCATCAGTTCGTTGAGCTTGCGTTCACCAGCGTGGCCAAACGGCGGATGCCCGATATCGTGCACCAGGGCAAGAGCTTCGGCCAGTTCGCTGTTCAGGCCGAGCGCGGTGGAAACGGTGCGCGCGATTTGCGTGACCTCAAGCGTGTGCGTGAGGCGATTGCGAAAATGATCAGAATAACGGGTAGTGAAGACTTGGGTCTTTGCTTCCAGGCGACGAAAAGCGCGGGCATGAATAATGCGATCGCGGTCGCGCGCATATTCGGTGCGGTAAGGATGGCGGGGTTCGTGATAGCGTCGTCCGCGCGAAAATTCTTCGCGCATCGCAAGCTTCGAGAGTGAGGAGGGATTCGGGATGGTCCGCTCCACCGAGTAGAGGATTCCTGCAAACGCGTCAGGATTTAGGAGTAGCGAGCATATCGAGGCCGCGGTCGGCGCGCTCGGAAACCGCGGAACTTGGATACTCTTTCTTGATCTGCTCGTAAAGGCTTGCGGCTTCCGCGGGCTTGCTCGGGCTGAGCAAGTCGGCGAGCTCGATCAGAACCAATGGCCTGGGAACGAGAACGGATTTCGCGTCGGCAACGGCGCGATAGGTCTTGATGGCGTCATCAGTCTTTCCGGTACGGGCGTATATGTTGGCCATTTGATATTGGGCCATTGCGGAAAGTTCCTTGTCGCTGCCGCCGGCAACCTTCTTGAGCGATTCCAGCGCCTGATTCTGTTTCTCCAGATCGAGAAGTGACAGCGCCTCATAGTAGCGAGCCAGTTTTCCAGGATTGGTGCGTGGCAAATTTGCCGGCTGCGGCCGCAAATTTCGGCGGCGGCGTCTTGTGAGCGAGCCTGACTATCGGCATAGGTGAGTTCGCCCGCTTCTACAGGCACGTTCGCCTGACGAATCGGCGCATTATAAATTTTCATGGCATCGTCAAGGGCAGCGGAAGCGAGTACCGTCTGACGATCGTTGTAAAACTTCCAGCCGCCGTAGATCAATACCGCAGCGACCGCGACGCCAATGAGAATGGCCGCAGCCTGGCTGTGAGAGTAAACCGCCTCAGCGCCGTGCTCGATCGATTCGCGGAATTTATCCTGCTTCAGTTCCTTGCGCGAAAGATGTTCAGACAAGCTTGTTCTCCTGACAATTATTCGAACCACAATGCTATCACAGAGGCCGGAGTCGGAAAGAAGGCGTGACCGGAATTGTGCGATACTTGAAATGCCTCTCAGAGACTTCCTCACCATGAATCGCCTATCCGCGTGCTTGATCACACTGAATGAAGAACACAACCTGCCTCGCGCCTTGGCGTCGTTGAAGGAAATCGCGGATGAAATCGTGATTGTGGATTCCGGCAGCACGGATGGAACGGAAGAGATCGCCCGGAAACACGGAGCAATTTTTATCACTCGCGAGTTTGATGGATACGCTGAACAAAGGAATTTCGCGACGTCGCGCGCGACGAGCGAATGGATCTTTGCGCTCGATGCGGACGAAGAAGTGAGCACAGAATTGCAGACTGCGTTACTCAGTTGGAAAAAACGCAAGCCGAAGGCGACTGTTTACGAGATGGCGCGGCGCACGTGGTACCTGGGCAAATGGATTCATCATTCCGGCTGGTATCCGGACTGGCAGCGAAGGCTATATCGCCGGGACGCCGCGAAATTTACCGGACTGATTCACGAAGCGTTGCGTTTCGAAGGTGCACCGGGGCGGCTGGCGGGGGATCTATTGCACTACACGGTGCGCACCTTCGCGGAACACGAGGAAAAAGTCGAACAGTACTCGACCTTGGCGGCGCAGCAACTGCTCGAAAACGGGAAGCAACGTTGGCGGCCGGCGATGTGGCTGGCTACGCCCTGGAGTTTCTTTCAGAATTTTGTGTTGCGTGGAGGATTTCTGGATGGCTACCGCGGTGCGCTGATCTCGCACATGGCGGCACGCAGCGTCAAACTGAAATATGGAAAACTGGGCAAACTGCTGGCCGCGCAGCGCGATCAGCGGAGCACGCCGGGATGATTTCGCTGATCGTGGATTTGGAAACGGAGTGGCGGGGAGGACAGAGTCAGGCGCTGCTTACAGCCAAAGGACTGCTTGCGTGCGGACATGAAGCGCAACTGCTGGCGATTCGCGATTCGCCGCTGGCGCGACGGGCGACACAGGCAGGCATTCAAGTGCACCAGGTAAGTACCAGAGCGCGACGCTCGCGCGCCGCGCTGTTGCTCCGTAAACTTCTTTCCCAGAAACAGTTTGACGTGCTGCATGCGAACGAACCGCATGCGCTAACGGCAGCGTGGTTAGCCGGCGCGCACAAGAAAGTTCCAGTGGTTGCGTCGCGACGCGTGGCGTACCTGCTACAAAAAAATAAGATTGCGCGCAGCCGATATCTGGCAACCAGGCGCATTTTGGCAGTTTCTCGTTTCGTTGCGGCAAGCGTAGTGCAGTCCGGGATTCCGGCTGACAAGGTGAAAGTGGTCTACGAAGGAGTGGAAATTCCAGCGATGGTCACGCGCGAAGCACGGGAGCGGGCGCGACAACGCTGGGGCGTGACTGACAACGAACCTTTGCTGGGTTGTGTGGGCTACTTGCTGCCGGAAAAAGGACAGGAATCTGTGTTGCGTGCCCTGCCCGAAGTGCGGGCAAGGTTCGCCGGAATCCGCTTACTGCTGGCAGGCGATGGACCCAGCCGCGAGCGGTTGGAAGGATTGGCGAAACAATTAAGTCTGCAGGACACGGTGATTTTCGCGGGATTTGTCGAGGATGTAGCGCAAGTGTATGCGGCGCTGGACATTTTTGTTTTCCCATCGCTTGCCGAGCCGCTGGGCACGTCGTTGCTGGCCGCGATGGCGTGGGGGCTTCCGGTGTTGGCGGTAGCGAGCGGAGGGGTACCTGAATATGTGAACGACGGCGAAAATGGACTCCTGGTCGCAGAATCCAAAGCGGATCTGATCGCCAATGGAATTTTGCAACTACTCAGCGACGGTTCGGCGCGCGAAATTCTCGGACGAACGGCGCGACGCACGATGGAAGAGCAATTTTCCGCTTCCTGCATGGTGCAAAATACGCTGGCTGGTTACCATGAAATTTTGAGCGAGGGTCGTGATGGCTAAAAGTTGTTGAAAACAAGGCCGTAAAAAAGCGAAACGCCGGGCGGCTCCTTCTCGATCCGTCCGGCGTTTCAGATTTTTTACTACGCGCTAGTAATCTACATTCACCTGTTGATGGTCCCTTGGCTCCCCTCCCTTCCGCTACGCCGTTCGGCCAAGCTATCTGGCATTTTGAACAACCCATCGTCCTCGCGGCTCGAGAAACTCCACGCCGACGGCAAAGCCTTCGCCTTGCATCGGCTGGCAGTAAGCCACCCGGGCCGAGGAACGAAATTCTCCGGTACGCGAACTAAGGGTAAGCCGGTCGTTGGGCTCCCAGCGCCGTGTGCTGACCACGCGCGCGCCGCGTTCGCTGACATTTTCCGTAAATGTGGATTCGGCGCCCGGCGCTTGCCGGTTGCCTTCGAGAAACACACCAATCTCCATGGGAATGCGGCGTTCGGCGCGATTGAAGGGATGGACTGAGCTGAGCTGTCTGGTCATGGGCTGGTCCATATCCTCTAGAGACACGCGGCGATGCGCGAAAGATTTGGAATACTGCTGCTGGTGCGATGCTTCATGCGGTAAAGAGCACGATCCGCTGCGGCGAGCAATTTCTCGGGAGTGTCGCCATCCGCGGGATAAGAAGCAGTTCCAGCGCTGGCGGAAAGACTGGGTGCTTCCGCATCTGTCGACATTTTTTCGTGGATGCGACCCACGATGCGAGTGGCGATATCGGAATCGGCCTCAGGAAACACGATGGCAAATTCGTCCCCGCCGTAGCGTGCGGCGGTATCAATCGCGCGGCAATGATTGCGCAGAATTTTCCCCAGCCGCACCAGCGCGCGGCTGCCGGTCAGATGGCCGTATTGATCGTTGATGCTTTTCAGTCCGTCCATGTCGAAGAGCACGACGCTGAACGGGCGCTGCGTGCGCCGCGAGCGGTCCAGTTCCGCTTCCATCACGCTCAGCAAGCGGCGATAGTTCGCGAGGCCGGTCAACGAATCGCTGACCGCGAGTTTGCGAACTTGATCGAAGAGCCGCGCCTGGTCCAGCATGGCGCCGAACAACATCACCACGTAGCTGGCGGTCTTGCTTAGCTCAGCAAGGAAAAATGGTCCGTCCAGAAGATGCCGGGAAAACGACGCCGCGATGTGGCACACCACATTCATTGAAGCGACAAGGAACAGCGAGTAATCCAAAACGGACGCCGACTTTTCGTCTTTCTTGATGCGCAGAAAGAACGCCACCGCAGCGGCGAGAAACAGCAGCGCCGGGAGCAGATCCCATACGCGGGAAAGAAGATGCGTGGGATGCGCGATGGGCGCGGAAGGCGCGGCTAAGAACGCTCCGCTGGTGGCGTATGCGGCCAGTGCAACAACCAGCAGTGCAATAGCGATTTCCTTGCTCGGCTGGCGGGCAGTCGGCGTGTAATTCTCTACGCCCAGCGCCGCAAGCAGCAGGACGGCAAGCAAGGTGCGGCTGACCATCCATCCGAGTGGGATGTGCAGGCCCGCACCGCCTAAATGAAGAATGTGATTGAAACTAAAGTAGCCGACCGTCTCAATCACGCCCGACAGTACAAAGCCAAAGGAAAGGATGAGCGCGGTACGATCGTGCGTGCCGCGAAAACGAACCAACGCGTTGGCGGCGTAGCAGAAGCTGACAAGCGTGCCGCCGACTTCTACATAGAGATAGGTCTGATAGTTTCCAGAGATGTCGGCATCACGAAGGTAGGAGAGTCCGGTCAGGAACAAGATCGCAGCAAGCGCAACCCCAGCCGCCCACACGAGGGCGGGACGGTTGCGCAAGTTGCCAACGATTTTGGTCCAACTTCCCAAGAAAACCCCCAATACCCGACGAAACTCGGTAAGCCCCGATAAATGCACGCCAATGACCGCTTAATGCACGGAATGGGTGCGTTCGCACCTGATTGATTTGGTTAGACTTACTGGAGCGCGAAAAATATGTGGTGATTCGAATCGCAACTCCGAGACACTGAGAATCTGAGAATTCTCACAACGATGGAGAATAAGCGATTTGTTCCGTTAGAGTTACGTGGGGATTGGACACTTTTTAGCGTCGCGGAGCCGTTCTGTCTCAAGCTGAGACAGTCTCACCCGTTTCGAACCATTGAATCGGCCTAGATCTTCGGTCTTGGAGCAGGCAAATCACGGGCAATTACGTTGTCGTTGAATCCGGCAGCATTGTGAGAACCATCGCAAAATGGCTTGTTTTTCGAGTGGCCGCAACGACACAGGCCGATAGCGGTGCGTCCGGCAAGTCCGAACGGCGTGCCCTGCGGATCAACGATTTCGAAGTCGCCTTCAACGCGGATATTGCCGTTGTTATTGATGGTGATTTTTGTCGAGGGCATTCCGTCTCCGGGCCGCAAGCGGCGGCACTCTGCAAATCATAGCGGAAGAATTGCGAAAGCGCGACCTGGCGCAACATGACTTTCGGTTACGCGCGATTGCGAATCGGTTACGGCACAAGCACTTCGCGCAGTGCGCCGGTGGTCACGTCGTAAGCGTAACCGCGTACTTGAACCTGCTTGGGGAGAAAAATATTTCCGCGGATGCGCAGAACGTGGTCAGCAATGTTCTGGTCGATATCGCGAAATGCGTGAAAACGCAGATGCGACGCGTCGCGCCCGGTTTCCGTAGAGAGTCGCCAGCGGAATTCTTCATCCGTGATGGACATCAGGCCGCACTGCGTATGCTGAATTACAGCGATCGCGCGAGTACCGAGCAGTTGCGTGGAAAGAATCAACGACCTTATCGCGTCTTCAGTCGCAATGCCGCCGGCGTTTCGAATCATGTGCGCATCGCCCACGCTCAAACCCAACAACTGCTCGAGGTCCATGCGCGAGTCCATGCAAGTGAGAATCACCAACTTCTTGATCGGCGGTGTTTGCAGATGGCCAAGGTCAAAGCGCTTCGCGTAGCCTTTGTTGTGTTCCATCATATCGTCGAACACAGTTTTTGCTGTGCCTGCCGCGGTCTGCGCCATGGTCAGTATTTTGGAACGCTCGGATCGACTTCATCCGACCAGGCGAGAATTCCGCCTTTGAGATTGTGGATTTTGCGGAAGCCGGCTTTGCGTAAAAAATCCACCGCTTCGGCGGAACGCTTCCCGCTGCGGCAATGCGCCACGATTTCGCGCGACGAATCCAGTTCGTGCACACGCCGCGGCAGTTCGCCGAGCGGCAGCAGGTGTCCCTTGATGTTGCAAATTTGATATTCGTGCGGTTCGCGCACGTCGAGAATGTACAGATCGTCGCCGCGATCAAGTCGCGACTTTAGCTCGCGCGGAGTCATCTCTGGAACTTGCAGATCCGGGGCAGGCGCTTCTTCGCCACGCACGCCGCAGAATTCGTAGTAATCAATCAACTGGTGGATGGTGCGATTTTTTCCGCACATCGGGCAATCGGGATTCTTGCGCAACTTCAGCTCGCGGAACTTCATCCCCAGCGCATCGAACAGCAAGCAAACGGCCCGCCAAGCTGTCTCCCGCACCAAGAATCAGCTTGATGGTTTCCATCGCCTGGATGGAGCCGACAATTCCCGGCAGCACGCCGAGTACGCCGCCTTCAGCGCAGGAAGGGACAAGACCCGGCGGAGGCGGTTCCGGATACAAGCAGCGGTAGCAGGGGCCATCGGGCATGCCGAAGACCGTGGCTTGCCCTTCGAAGCGGAAAATCGAGCCGTAAACATTGGGCTTGCCGAGCAGGATGCAGGCATCGTTCACCAGATAGCGTGTCGGAAAATTATCCGTGCCATCCACGATGATGTCGAAATCTTTGAACAGTTCCAGCGCGTTGGCGCTGGTGAGCTGCGTTTCGAAGCTCAGCACCTCGATGTCCGGATTCAGATTTGAGAGCCGCGCGCGCGCCGCTTCGCTTTTGTGCTTGCCGACATCGCTGGTGCCAAATGTCACTTGTCGCTGCAAGTTGGTGAAATCCACCACGTCAAAATCGACCAGACCCAGCTTGCCCACGCCCGCGGCCGCGAGATAGAAGCCCAAGCGGCGCGCCAAGTCCGCCAGTGCCAATCAACAATACTTTTGCGTTCTTCAGCTTCAGCTGACCTTCCATGCCAACTTCCGGCATGATCAGGTGACGGCTGTAGCGAAGAATTTCTTCGTTGGACAAACTCGTCGCCGGCGCGTTTACGCCCAGCGTTTGTGTTTTTGTTGCCATGACTTCCTGCCCCATTTCGAAAATAAATTCGTTGCTTAAGCTCGTTGGAATTTCGTTCTACTTTCCCGTAGTTTCCGCCGGCAATCGAAGGCACGATGCTCACCACGTCGCCGTCCTTCACCGGCGTTGCTTCCTTGGCCATGTAGCGGATATCTTCGTCATTCAAATAGACATTCACGAAGCTGCGCAGTTTTCCATCCTCCGTAAAAAGATGTTTGCGAAGTTCGGCATACTGCGTGGTCAAACCGCCCAGCGCTTCGCCGACGGTCTGCGCCGAAACTTCGGCGGAATCTTTCTTCCCTGCATAGACCCGCAAGGGCGTAGGAATAATCACTTTCACTGCCATCTTTTTCTCCGTCTAGCCCGTCATTTCATGCCTTCCTAGCAAAGTTTCCGTCTCAAGCCAAAGCGCGGTTACGAATTTCGATAGCTTCCGGCGAATAATTCTGCCGGTCATCGTTCAAACGCCACGAGGTCATTTCCGCCGGAGTGCCGCTCATTACGCTGACGATCACGTAGCTGTACCAGGGCCAAGCATGCTCGCGGTCAAACTCGCTGGGCCGCGCCGGATGATCGGGATGAGAATGATACCAGCCAATGACTTCCAAGCCATGCTCGCGCGCGGCTTTCTCGGCATCGCGCACATCCTCCGCGTGACCGCGAAGCGATTGCGTGGCGAATCATCGCGGCGATTGACCAGCGGAAACAGCTCCAACACTTCGCGGCGCGAGACGCCATCTGGCACTCAGTATTTCAGCCGCTCGCAGAATCCCGGCCCAGAAGCGCGCCGCAACACTCGTGCGGAAATGTCTCCCTCCGTGGCGGCGAATACGTTCCGCCAGTCGTGACTGATCGGCAAGTTGAAAAGTGTTCGGCCATCGCTACTCTTCGTTCCAAAAACGTTCGCTCAAATATTTCGACGCGTTATCGGCAAAGACGGTAACCATCACAGCGTGTTCGCCGTGGGGAATCTTGTTGGCCACCTCGATGCAGCCGATCAAAGCTGCGGCCGCGCTCGGGCTGACCAGCAAGCCTTCTTCGCGAGCCAGTCGCTTCACCAAGTCGATACGACTCTTCGGTCGAAATTTCCAAATTCTGATCGGCCAGCGTGTCGTCGTAAATCGCAGGGCGCAGCGCCGTCGGCATGTGCTTCCATCCTTCCAGGCCGTTCCACGGACCATCGGGCTGCAAGCTGATGCAGCGAATTTTCGGATTCAACTCCTTCAAACGCCGGGTCATGCCCACAAACGTCCCGCTAGTGCCCAGCGCCGCCACGAAGTGCGTGACACTCCCATTGCGTTTGCTCCCAAATTTCGGTCGGCGGTACCGTGGTAGTGCGCCTGCCAATTCGCCGGATTGCTGTACTGGTCCGGATAAAAATATCTTTCGGGCTCAGCAGCGGCCAGTTCGCGAACACGCCGTATCGCGCCGTCCGTGCCTTCGTCACCGGGAGTCATCACCAACTCCGCGCCATATGCCTGCAAGATGCGTTTGCGCTCTTCGAAGCGCTGTGCGGCAAGAACAATTTCAGCGAGATAACCCAGCGCGGCGCCGATCATGGCGTAGGCAATTCCAGTGTTGCCGCTGGTGGCGTCGAGAATCGTCTTGCCGGGTAGCAACTCGCCATTCGCAATTCCGGCTTTGATCATGCCTAAGGCCGGCACGATCCTTCACCGAACCGCCGGGATTGCACCACTCCGCCTTGGCCAGAGATTTCCACGTTCGGCAGATGCGCTGCGACACGCTCGATTCGCAGAAGCGGCGTATTGCCAATCAGATCCAGCACACTTTCGCCGGCGTGCTCTCGCCAGCGGGCGATTGCTCTGTGCCGATCTGGTGTGCCTGGCTCGTGGCTGTACCCTCTAGCATCAATTCGACTTACCGATATATCCGACCAGTTTACTCCCAATTGGATGCAAATCGGCTCCGCGAAAGATAAACCGCAGGAATGCCGCGCCAGCGCATTGAACCAGGCGAGCCGCTAACCAGCCGTAAGACGCCATGGAAACGAAAAAGGTGGAGCACTGAACTTCCAAGCGCTCCGAACCTTCGCTCCGGCTTCACTTTACAGACGGACTGCGCTTTCTTTAGTCTTAATCACACCATGTGGAACATTGAACAGCGCTTTGATCCGAAAGCCATCGAAAGTATGGCTGCCCTCGGCTTTGCAGTCGGCAGCACGCGCGGTGTCGTGCGCGTGGAAAAATACGGTTGCGGCGCGGAATTTCGCCAGGGCACCGATGGAAAGTTCCAGCTCACCGTCCTCCCCACCATTATGGTCAAGGGACAATTTGCCCGGCTGTGGGATGCCGGCTACCAGAAATTTTTGCTCACCGACGACGGCCTGAAACTTCCTGCTCTGGCCACACATTTGCAGAATCTTCGCAACTTCAACGAAGAGCTGCGCACCGCGCTGAACGTGCCAACTTTTTATAATGAGGCTCTCGGCTCGGTCAGCCAGGTTTCCGTGTACGACCGCGTGAAAGGCCGCGCAGGCGACGTGCCGGACGAAACCGTCGGCGCGCACGGCCCTACTTCCGGCCACTGAACCGGTCGGTGCTTCCTCGTCGCGCACGGATTTCCCGCTGGCAGCAAATTCACTTTTATAAGCATCTATCCTAGAGCCGAAATCATTCAACCGACGTGAACCCGGAGAGTCCCTGCAATGCCACGCATCGTCGCTTACATGGATGATCTGTTTTTCCAGATGAAGTTGGCGGAAACCGCCAAGCATCTCGGTCTCGAAGTCAAAGTCGCGGCCACCGCCGAATCCTTGCTGCAATTGCTCGATCCTCCGCCGGAATTGGTCATCATCGATTTGAACGCACGTTCGCAACCGCTCGCCGCGATGCAGCAATTGCGCCAGCTGCAGCCGCGCCTGCGGGTCATCGGATTTTTGTCCCACGTGCAAACCGGCTTGGCGCAACAAGCCCAAGCCGCGGGATTTGATGAAGTCATGCCGCGTTCAAAATTTTCCATCAACCTGCCCGATATTCTTGCGTCCGCACTGGCAAAGAACGGAAAGAATGACTCGTAAATATTCTCTCTTCGGTCTCGGCTGCGCTGTTCTTGATGAGCACGCCCTTCCGCAGCTTGCCAGGAATCCACCTCGCGCCCCGATTCGCCCGGTCGCCTCCAGTCCAGCATCCTGCGCCGCTACATTCCTCGTCCGCGCGCTCTCCTGCGCCCGACGCGCCTTCCGCTGCGCTTGCGCGATCTGCTTGCCGCCGCCTGCGCTCACGACGAGCCTTCCTTTGAAAAATTCCTCACTGCCCGCAATGCGCAGTCCTTTTCGCATCTCGCTCCCACCGCGCGCACCGAACTGATGAAGCGTTTCGTTCTTCTCGACGCGGCCGGCAAACCCACTCTTTCCTCTAATCCATCCGGCCGTCCGGACATTCGCTGCGCCACTCCCGACGGCGCCGCCGACATTCAGCTGGGCGGTGCGGAACTGCACGACAACATTGCCCTGCTTCCGCTGGATATTCGCGACGTTTCCGAACTCGGCGGTGGTGACCCTCATCACATTCTGATGGGCATGGTGCGAGAAAACTGCTTCTTGGAAAATACTCTCGCTCGGCATGCTGTTTCTGGATCTTCCATCCCTCGAAGTCGAATGGGATCAGGCCTCCATCGGCTCCAACCAACGTGACGCCTTGAACGATCTCAAAAACATTGCCGCCGCTATTGAGAATTATCGCCACACTTATTCGCGACTTCCGGAATCTCTAGCCAAGCTGGGCCACGCTTCCAAAACTTCCCCCGAAGCCGCCGGCTTGCTTGATGCCGATTTGGTCGCGGGAAAGAGCAACGGCTACCTTTTCCGTATGGTCATTGTCGGCGCCAATGAGATTGGCGCGCCCGCGGAGTACGAACTATCGGCGACTCCCGCCGTCTACGGTCGCACCGGCAAGATTTCTTTTTTCCGCGACCTCCACGGGAATTTCCATGCTGCCGACCACCAGGGCGCGGTCGGCCATTCCCTCGATCCCATGGTCCAATAACGAGAAATTATTTGACCACCCACAATGGCGGCGTCACTTTTTCGAAACCCTGCATGCCTTCTTTTCTTGTCTTCGCGGCACAACTCTCGCACAATCGTTCAGGGTCGTCCTTCCGGTTGCGGTTTAATCGCAATTTGCAGTTCGCGGATCTCTCTCGTGGCAGGAAGAACAGGAGATCCAGCTATGTCAGGCAGTATGCAGGACAAGCGTAACGATCCTCGCGTACCACTCATCGCCGCGGCGGAAGTCACCGAAGTGGCTACAGGTACTCGCCTCAGCGCGCGCACCAGCGACCTGAGCCGCACCGGTTGCTACATTGACACTCTCAATCCCACTCCCGTGAAGACTGTTGTTCGGTGCGCCTGGTCCACGACGGCGAAGAGCTGGAAGTTCCTGCCCGCATCGTCTATGTCAGCCCCGGCTTGGGAATGGGTGTACGCTTCGACGAAAATTTGCCTCCCGCGCAGCTCGCGATTCTCAATCGCTGGCTCTCCAACGCGAAGTAACCATGTCTGGGAACGACACATTGCGAAACATCGCTGCCAATCGTCATTCCTAGCGAGCCCGAGGCGACGAGGTATCTCTTTTCTTCTTCTTCCTGAGCTGAAGAGACATAGGTCGCCAGGTCACCTCGAACAGCGTGCAGATGGAACTACGTGCAAAACACTCTCTTGGCAGCCTCTTAAATTCGAAACGATCGCGCTGCAGATTGCTCCGAGTCCCGGTTAGAAGAGTTTGAAGTTTGCCGCTCCAGCCATTTGGCGATACCATCTGTGTTCTTCTCATGCGCCCATTGGGTACTTCCATTCGTCGCGCTCTCTGTTTCCTCGTATGCCTCGTTCTGCTTTTTTTAGTGCCGCTCGCTCCCGCTCAGGACGAACCGCCTCCGGCACCGCTTCCCGTTTTTGAATTTCACAGCGGCTTTTGGCTCAATCTCCACCATACGCTGTACCGTATGGCGCGCTCGCAGCGTGCTGCAAACTCCGCGGCAAATCCCGCAGCAGCGAACTCGGGTATCGCGAACCTGTCGCCTGCCGAACAGCGCGTGTGGACCGCGGCCATTGTCTATTATTCGAAAACCTACGCCGATAGCGACCTTACCGTCAGCCTGGAAATGATTCTCATAAAAAACCAGCTTGGGGATTTTGAAACCTGCGAAGACCTCGTGGGCCACAAAAAGAAATCCTGCGATGCCGGACTTCCCGCCAAGCTTACCGAAGTGCTCGACGCCGCCGCTCCGGTCTATCGCGCGCGCTTGTGGCCCGAGCATGACCGCGCCAATCGCCGCTGGATTTCCGCCGTGGCTCCTCTGGTTCGCCGCAATGGACTCGACCTCGCCCACCGCCTTGCCGAAATTTATCAAACCAACTGGCCCAAGGATCGCATCCGTGTGGACGTCACGAGCTACGCCAGTTTGACCGGCGCTTACACCACGCTCGACCCGCTTCGCGTCACCGTGTCCAGCGCTGATGCTCGAAATCAAGGTCCCGAAGCTCTCGAAGTTCTTTTCCACGAAGCCTCCCACGGTATCGCCGATTCCGTGCAGGACGCTATCTTCCGCGAATGCCGCCAGCGCGAAAAACCAATTCCCCGCGATCTCTGGCATGCACTGCTTTTCTATACGACCGGCGAACTGATTCGTCCACTCGCGCTCGACAGTGGTGGCTCGACTTCCGGTTCAGCTTCCGGATACGTCCCCTACGCCGTGCGCGAAGGCCTGTACAAACGCGGCTGGGAAAATTATCTTCGCCTCTTGACCGAATATTGGCAGCCTTACCTGGATGGCCGCGTCACCTTCGATGACGCCATCGCGCACATGGTCTCCGCCCTGTGACGTTACCTTTTTCGTCTGATTGCGAGCTAACTCTCCTTCGCGGAAAAATCGTCTACACCGCTGTCGACCCCAGGTGAACGACACGCTGGCTATCCGCTGAGCGAACCCCTCGATTTCTCTGTCTTTCTTTGTACGGAGGAGTACAATCCCGCGCATCGGTCGGTACTGATCTTCCCTTTCTGACGGGGTGCTATATGGCTCGGATTCCTTGCGGCCGCGGTGTAGTCTTTCTTGGCCTTATTCTTTTTTCTGTTCAGCCAGTCTTGCATGCATCGGACCCCGCAGTCGCCGTAAGCGGCACGATTTTCTCCGATCGAAACAACGCCCGAATCGCCAATGCGGACGCGGTCCTTTGCGATGCCGGCGGCGCGGTCCTGCAGCAATCCACGGCGGACGATTCCGGCGGATTTTCCTTTCAAGGGTTGCGGCCCGGGCGCTACATCCTTAAAGTGCAGGCGAATGGTTTTCAATCCACAGAGTTGCCGATTGACTTAAGCGCCACTTCGCAGCACGGGCTTTCCGTGAGGCTCAGGCCCGCGCGAAATGCGGACCAGCTACCTTCAGCTGGCTCGACCGTATCGGCCCGCGAACTGGCCATACCCGAAGCTGCGCGCGAACTTCTCGATTCAGGAAAGAAAAAACTCTATTCGGAGAAAAACAGCCAAGCAGCGTTACGGGATTTCCAGTCTGCGATCAAGACGTCGCCAGACTTCTACGAAGCGTATTACCTGGCTGGCATGGCTTATCTCTCGTTGCAAAATTCCGGCGAAGCTGAAAAGCACTTTCGCAAATCGGTTGACCTAAGCCAGAAGAAATACGCTGACGCGGACATTGCCCTCGCTTCGCTCCTCTTGCAACGAGGCGAAGAGCGCCAGGGAGAAGAGTTGCTGCACCAAGGGCTGGCATCGAATCCTCATTCCTGGCCCGGCCAATTTGCGCTGGGAGAACTGGAACTGACGCGTGGCCACGTGCAACCCGCCTTGGACGCGGCGCAACAGGCGGCGGAGCTCGCGCCAAGCCAGCCCGTCGTTTACCGGCTGCTGGCTATTATCCATCTGCGCCAGAAAAATTATTCCGCACTGCTCACGGACTTGGATGCCTATCTGCAACTCGATCCGGACAGTCCGGCGGGCCTGCGCGCCAAAGAACTGCGTGCCCAAGCGGAAAAGGAAATAAATAGCTCGCCCGACACAACGGCCAAGAAATGATCAAAGGCTTAGTAGGAAGGCGCTTTTTGAACAGATGACCCAAATCATTCCTACATTGTTCGTTCCCAGGGCGTCCTTTCTCAGCAGGATTCCCAATTTCTTTCTTCGCCCAATCCGCGCGGATCGAAACATTCCTCCTGCGGGCTGCGTATCTCAGGCATGAACCCTGATAACGATCGCCCACGCCTGCCGGCACTTACCTCGCTACGATTCTTCGCGGCACTGCATGTCGTATTCTTCCACTTCCTGGCTTTCAAAATTGTGACCAGCGGGGGCTGGTTGGGGCAGATTTCCTCGATCGGCTACGTGGGAGTCAGTTTTTTCTTCGTGCTCTCCGGATTCATCCTGGTTTACACCTATGCCGGCCGGGACACTCCGGCGCGCGATTTCTGGCGTGCCCGCTTCGCTCGCATTTATCCAGCCTTCGCGTTCTCCTTATTGCTCACCGGCCCCTTTTTCTTCTTTGCCGCACTGATGTTGAACGTGCCCTTCTTCGCCTGGTTCTCTACTCACCTGAAATTGGTAGTGCTGCTGGTGCCGCTACTGTTGCAGGCGTGGGTGCCGTTGGCGTCACTGGCCTGGAATTCCGTGGCGTGGAGCCTCTCCGATGAAGCGTTCTTCTATCTGCTTTTTCCTTTTCTCAAAAAACGATTCCTGAAAATTGGCTTACCCGGGTTGGCCGGTCTCGCGGTGGCGTGCTGGGCGGTCAGCCTCGGCGTGAGTTGGACCTACATGCTGCGCAATCCGGACCATCTAAAGGCTATCGACGCGGACGTACTGAATGCTTTCTGGCTGAATGCCGTAAAGTTTCATCCTTTCGCGCGGCTTCCGGAATTTCTGCTGGGAATGGCGTGTGGCGCTATGTTCTTGAAGACCAGGAAGAATGCGGCGTCCGGAAGCGACGCAAGATTGGCCCTGGCGTTGGTGCTCGCAGGTCTGGTGGTTGCCGCAACGGTCGCGCACTTTTCCGCGCGGATTCCCTATCCGGTGTTGCACACCTCGTTGCTGGCCCCGGCATTTGCAGCCATCATTTTCGGTTTTGCGTTGCAGCCCCGCTGGGGCGCTGTACTGAACTGGAAGCCTCTGGTATTTCTAGGCGACGCGAGCTATAGCCTGTACCTGTTGCACTCGTTCTTCCTCGGGCCATTCTTCTTCACGCAGACCGGAGCGCCGAGACACCGCGGGCCGGGCTGGTATTTCCTTTATTTCGTGCTCGCACTGGGAATTTCAGGATTGGTGTATCGGTTTATTGAAGAGCCGTCGCGGCGCAAGTTGCGCGGAAAGTCCTCGCTCCCCACGCTTACCGCGCCAAGTGAACCGCCAGCGGCAAATGCCGCTGCACCCGCAACAGCGCTCAGCTAAGATGCCGAATTGAACATGACGCCCATTCGCCCCCAGAATCGCCATCACTCACGCCTTCTGCGCAAAGATTCCCGAGAAATTCTGCCGATAACGATAAAACAGAAAGAACCACAAAATTGTCACCAGCGCCGCCGGGTGCCACATCACCGAGCTGATCAATGAATGATACAAAATAATATTCACAATCACCGGGCCAAGCAGCGCCAGCGCCAGGGGCACGTAGCGGTTCACCAGCAAGAGCAGCCCGCCGACCAACTGCACCGCACTCACTGCCAGCACCCAGTGCGACTGAAAAAATACTGACAAGAACTGTCCGGCCAGCCCGCCGGGTAGCGGCGCTTTCAGAAATTGTAAAAATCCGTTCAATCCAAAAAAGACAAAGATCACCCCCATCAAAATACGCGCAATCACAACTGCAATTTTCATGTCGGCTCCTTTTCACGGATGAATTTCACGGATGAAAGGGACTAGACGTGGTACGCCTATATGATGATTTTCGAAAGCGGCAGGTACATCTATGTTGGTAGGGAAATACCTTTATTCTATGGGCGGATCGGCAACGGCTTTAGTTTCGCCGCAAGAATATAGACCCGATCAAATCTTCAATGTTCGAGATGAACTGCAACCGACAACGCGCCGCGAACCATCACCAACCGCGCGCGATCATCCCAGCCACAATGCCCAGCGCCGCCACCGTTGCATATGCGGCACCCGCCAATCTCCACGAAATCGTTTTCCCCAGCACCGACAACGAAAACACGCTGATAATCCCTAGCGTACAAAGAATCGCTACCACGTACGGCATCGGCGCGCCATGCTTCATCGCGATGTACGCAATCGCCACATCAAACGCCATCGGCACCGGCAGGAACGCTCCCAGCAACGCCACCAGCACGATTCCGCCGATACTGGCTTGCGCAATGATCGCTTGCGGCGGAAGCAGCTCGATTACTAGCGCTCCCAACACCGCTCCCAGAATCATCAAAGGAAACGCCACTCGAAAGACGTACCAGAAGCTTTTCGCATACGACCGGAGAACATTCACGATCGCCTGCCACCAACTCTCAGCCACCCGAATGTCGATCGGGCAGGTGTACGTTTTTTCTTCTTCGCGCGAAGCTGCCGTAGGCGCAAACACGAAAATCAAAAACAGCACCGTAGCCAACTTCAACACCGCCACCTTCGCTGGAAACAACGCGAACGTCATTGCCAGCACCACCACATTCAAAGCCGGAGATGCAAACATCGCGGCAAGTACCGATTCCCTGCTCATGCCCGCCGCGTAAAATCCGCGCGCAATCGGAGCGACGCAATTCGTGCACACCGCCATGGGCATTCCAGCCACCGCCCCAAACAAAGTGTTCAAATACTTGGACCTCGTTCGCCTCCGCGGCACCATCGCCAAAAACGTCAGCGCTGCCGGCCCAAACAAAAACGAAAACGTCATTCCAATCCGGTTCGCATCCAGCCAATTCACCGTAGTCCGCCACACCCGAACCCGCAGCGGCATCGTCCGGTCCAACTGATACACCGCGCCAAAAGTCAGCGCTCCCGCCGCCTTCACCTGCGTCCCCGCGTGATATCTCTTCATCAGCGCCGGATATCGCGAGTCCACCCAAAACACCAGGCCAATCACCGCCATCAACACCACGGCCAGCGTCCGGCTGCGCCATGCGCCCACTCGTACGTTCGGTATTTCCAAACTGATCGCAGGATTTTGTGCCGACACACGCGCCTCCATGGCATCACAGAAGTCTTCAGCAGTTTGAAGTGGCACTTAGAAAGTGCCGTGAGCCACTACATTCAGAAATTTGCGTAACCTTATTTCTTTCCCCTCCCCTTCGGAATAGTACAAAACCATTACTCGCTTTACGCACCGCTGCCATCCCGAAAACGGGCGCTTCGCCCTCAAATTGGGCTGTCATCCGGAACCCGCCTTATTTTGGTGGGTGAGGGCTCTGCTGTTAGGGAGGCACAAAGATTGCGGATTGTTCGATTCCCATCCCCCGCTCCAGAAATCTGCAAAATTCACATCAACCTGCCACCGCAGCGTCCCGTCGCTTCGAACAACGACAGCACATTCATCACGCTGAACAATTCCAAAATCTGCTTGCTCGCGTTCACCACTTCCAGCCTGCAGCCCCGCGTCCGCGCCGAAACGTGCAGCGTCACCACCGCCCCCAGCCCCGAACTATCCATCATCGGGACTTCCTTTAAGTCCAGCACGATTCGCCCTTTTCTCTCGCACGCTTCGCGCATCGCGTCTTTCAGCAGCGGCACATTCTCGCTGGTCAGCCGCCCAAAGCATTCCACCACCGTGCAATCCTCGGACTCGCTTCGCTGTATTCGAAATCCCCTCGCCAAACTCGCTGCATCATTTACCGGCATCCTGCCCTCCCGCGTCCTGGCTACGCAACGCCACTCTCTTCCGGCGCGCAACGCGTTGTACCTCATTTCCGCCCAGTTGCCCAGAGCCCTCCCACCATTCAGCAGCTTTACGCTCTCTTTCGTTGACTCGTCACCCTTCGAGCATCTAACACATTTTTCCAATTTGAGATGCGCGTTCCGTTCTGGAACGCCAGCCAGCCCTTCGTCTCCGGCCAGCCTACTCCCCAGTCCCTATCCCCTAATCTCCCGCTCCCAGCTCGTTCGCTCTTCCCTTCAACTTCCAACTTTCGACTGTCGACTGTCTCTCTGCTCGCTGGCCGCTGCCCCGCTCCTGTGCTACCCTTCTTTTCGCAGACAACAAGACCCGGCATCGAGCCACGCATGTCTCCGACGTAGCCCCGGTCCTCTCCTCCTGCTTCTGGCATCACATTCTGGGGAGAGGCGTCTCTTCACTCCGTGGCACGCCGAGGCAAAAGGAACCGTCACCACCATGTCTTCACCCACTGCAACTCTAAAATCCGGCGAACAAACCGTCGAAATAAAGCTCGCCCATTCTCCGGACTCCGATGACGCTTTTATGTTTTACGCGCTGGCCACTCACAAGCTCCCCACTCCGGGCTATAAGTACACGCACGTGCTGTCCGACATCCAAACTTTGAACGAAGCCGCGCTCACCGAAACCTACGATGTCACCGCAGTCAGCTTTGCCGCCTATCCTTCCATTCGCGATAAATATATTCTCGTCGATTGCGGCGCCAGCTTTGGCGAAGGTTACGGCCCAATCGTAGTCGCTGCCAAATCGATGAAGAAGGAAGACATCAAGGGCAAGCGCATCGCCGTGCCCGGCCTGAAAACGTCCGCGTACCTTTCGTTGCGGCTTTACGAGCCAGATTTTGAAGCGGTCGTGATGCCTTTCGATAAAATTCTCGATGCCGTGCAGGACGAACTCGTTGATGCGGGTTTGTTGATCCACGAAGGCCAATTGATGTACGGCAAATTGGGTTTGCACAAAGTTCTCGATCTGGGCATTTGGTGGCAGGAGCAGACCGGATTGCCGCTTCCGCTTGGCGGCAATGCAGTTCGCAAAGCGTTGGGTCCTGATCTCGGCCGCCTGATTTCAAAAACTATTCGCGATAGCGTTTCCTACGGCCTGGATCATCGCGAAGACGCCCTGAAATACGCCATGCAGTTCGCGCGCGACATGGAAACCGAACTCGCCGATCAATTCGTCGGCATGTATGTCAACAAATGGACTCTCGGCTACGGCGAAAAAGGCAGACAAGCCGTGCAAGAACTCATCACCCGCGGAACGCGAGCCGGCGTCCTCCCCGGCCCCGACACCGTCGAATTTCTTGCCGGGAGCTAGCGGGACACGTGAATTGGTATTTGCATAAATTATGAACCGTCGATTGGCTCTGTCACTTGCCGCCAGTTTTTCCTTCTTAACCATCGCTTTTCTCCCATTGGCGCGTGCGCAAGACGCCGTGGAATACAAAGCCCGCGCAGACTCGGAAAAAACATGGCCGAAGGAAGCGGTGCGCGGCGCCCACGGCATGGTTGCTACGGACGAAGAACTCGCCTCACGCGCGGGCGTGGAAATTCTGCAGCGCGGCGGCAATGCAGTGGACGCGGCGGTAGCCACGGCGTTTGCGCTAGCAGTCGTGGAACCCGCGGCCGGAAATATCGGCGGCGGCGGATTCATGCTGGTGCGCATGGCGGATGGCCGTGCAAGTTTTCTCGATTACCGCGAAGTCGCACCGGGCAAAGCGACCCGCGAAATGTACATCAAGCCGGACGGAAAGCTCGACGAAACTGCGTCGGTGATCGGATACAAGTCCGTGGCAGTGCCGGGAACGGTGGCGGGACTGGAACTTGCGCTGAAGAAATACGGAACCATGAAATTGCCGGCGGTGATGGCGCCGGCGATTCGCCTTGCGGAGAACGGTTATCCGATCAGCGCGAAACTTGTACGCGAATTTGTGGAAGAGAAAAAGGATCTGCAGAAATTTTCGGTGAGTACGCGGATATTTCTGAAAAATGGAGAAATGTACAAGGCCGGGGAGACGATATGGCAGCCGGAACTTGCCGCAACGTTGAAACGCATCGCGAAAAATGGCGCTGCGGAATTTTATCGCGGGGAAACGGCGCGCATTCTGGTCAGCGATATGGCCGCGCTGGGCGGCCTAATCACCCTGGATGACCTTGCGCAATACCAACCGAAAGTGCGCGAAGTGGTGCGCGCCAAATATCCCCTCGATGGACACAAATGGGAAGTGATTTCGTCGCCACCGCCGAGCTCCGGAGGCGTGGCGATCATCGAAGCGTTGAATGTGCTGAAGAACATTCCCATCAAAGGTTGGGATGATTTGGAAAGCGTGCACATGGTTGCGGAAACCATGCGGCGAGTGTTTGCCGATCGCGCGGCGTATCTCGCCGATCCCGATTTTTCAAAAGTGCCGGTGGATGGATTGACCAGCGGGTGCTATGCAAAGGAACTGCTGACCACGATCGATCTGAAACGCGCGTCATCCAGCAAAACAATTCATGCTGGAGAGCCGCATGTTTGCGGCGAAGAAGCGCGTAACCGCGCCCCGGTTGAAATCAGTTTGAACGACGGTCCGCACACCACACATTTTTCCGTGGTGGATGCCGCGGGAAACGCCGTTGCCAGCACCACTACTTTGAATGACAGCTACGGATCGCACGTAACTTCCAGTGCGGGATTTCTGTTGAATGATGAAATGGACGATTTTACGACGCAGCCGGGAGTGCCGAATGCGCTGTTTGGATTGATTCAGTCTGATGCGAACGCCATTGCGCCGGGCCACCGGCCTCTGAGTTCAATGACACCGACAATTTTGCTGCGCGACGGAAATCTGAGTTTCGTGACCGGCTCTCCGGGCGGGCCCACCATTATTTCAGCAGTGCTGCTGACGGTGATCAACTGGATGCGGCTGGGAATGGACGCGCAAGCGGCTATCAATGCGCCGCGATTCCATCATCAGTGGATGCCGGACAGAATATTAATGGAGCAGCAGTTTCCGGCTTCGCTGGAACAGGGATTAAACGCCATGGGACATGCCACCAAGCGCAAGGGGCATATCGGCTTGGTCAACGCCATAGGTATTGATTCGAAAACCGGAGAAAGATTAGGCGCGGCGGACCCTCGCGATGAGGGCTCGGCCGTGGGATACTAACGGCGCGTTCCAGCCCCCGAAGTTAGACTCGAACGGCGAGCCCAAGCCACCATGCAGAAAATTCTGTCTACATACTTGTTTGTTTCGCGCAAATTGACGCATGAGCTGTTGGCACAGATCTCCGAGCACGGATTCTCGGGGCTGGAAGTGTTTTGTTCGCGTGCGCATTTTGATTACGCCTCGAAGCAGGAAATTCAGGCTTTGAAATCGGCGCTGGAAGCCAACCGCATGACACTCAGCTCGTTGCATGCGCCGACCAGCCGCGACATGAGCGCCACGCGGGAGAGCGGAACGCCGCTTTCCATCTGCGAGATCGAGCGCGTGCGCCGTATCGAGGCTATGGACGAGTTCAAGCGGGCGATCGATGTTTCTGAGGACTTGCCGTTTTCACGCATGGTGTTGCACATGGGCGGTTCGCGCGAAACTGCCGACCTGCGCAAGCGCGACGCGGCGTTCAGTTCATTGGAACATCTGGTGCTGCATGCGCATCATGCCGGTGTGACGCTGGCAGTGGAAAATACCACCAGCGAAATGGGCGACCCGACGTATTTGCGCGCATTCGTGGACGAGACGCGGTTGACGGGACTACGATTTAATTTCGATATTGGGCACGCAAATCTTGTGGATGGTCCTGCAGACGAACGCATTGAAAAAAGTTTTGCGTCGCTGCGGGATCTGGTAGCCTCAGTGCATCTCCATGATAACCATGGAGAGAAGGACGAGCATCTGCCGCCTTATGATGGGTCTATTGATTGGAGTACGGCTATTCCACTGTTGAAAAGTGTGCCGGAGAAGAACCCGCCAATCGTGTTGGAGCTGAAAGAGAAATTCGGACCGGATGCGCGGTCAGCCGCCGAACAACTTGCTGCAGCGCGTGCAGCGTTCGATAGGTTTGAAGAATCGTGGTCTTCCTAATCTCTCGTTGCATCTCGGCCGCCCACAAATGATAAAGTCTCTGGCCTTGAAGGGTTCCTAATCCCGCTCGCAGGTTTTTCCGTGAATAGGAGTCTTCGTTGACGAAACTTGCTTGCATCTGGTCTGTGACCGCATTCTGTTTTGCTTTTTGTGTTCTGGGTCAAGCGCGGCCACTCGCTGCCCAAGAATCGGCGGGGGCGTTTGAGTCGCATAAGGACGTGGGTACGGTCCTGCACGCCGGGGCCGCGCAGTACGACGCAGCGAAGAAGAGCTACACGATCACTGGAAGCGGCGAAAACATGTGGCTGGCCGCGGATGCTTTTCAGTTTGTTTGGAAGAAGATGTCTGGCGACGCGACGATTTCGGCGGACATTTCTTTTCTCGGAAGTGGCGGAAATCCACACCGCAAAGCAGTGCTGATGATACGGCAGAGCCTGGATGCCGATTCGATTTATGCGGATGTGGCGCTACATGGCAACGGGCTCACGGCGTTGCAGTTCCGCAATGAGAAAGGCGGCATCACGCAGGAGGTGCAATCGCTGATCGTTGCGCCGAAGCAATTGCGCATGGAGAAGCATGGCGCCTATTTCACGATGTGGCTTTCAGGGCCGAATGGTGGAATGGAGATGGCTGGCGGATCGCCGAAGATCGAATTGAAAGAGCCGTTCTATGTGGGCATCGGCGTATGCAGCCACGACAAGGACGTTGTCGAGAAGGCAGTTTTTTCAAATGTCGAAATAACTGCGCCGCGGCTGAACGCCGCAGGAGCAACGTCCCCCGCGACACTCTACAGTTTTCTGGAAACCGTGCCGGTTGATTCTGGCGACCGCACAGCGGTTTACGTTTCGCAGGGGCGATTCGAAGCGCCCAACTGGACGCGCGACGGCAAAGCGTTTCTGTTTAATCGCGATGGAAGAATTTTACGGCTACCGGTAAACGGTGGAGAGCCCCAGATCATGGATACGGGATTTGCAAACAAATGCAATAACGACCACGGGATTTCACCGGACAGTTCGCTGCTGGCAATCAGCGACCAATCGCAGGAAGAGCACCGTTCGATCGTTTATGTAGTGCCGATGGCGGGCGGAACTCCGCGCCGTTTGACAAAGAATTCGCCTTCGTACTGGCATGGATGGTCTCCCGACGGAAAAACGCTGGCGTTTGTTGGGCAACGCAACGGCGACTTTGACATTTATACGATTTCGGTTGCGGGCGGCGAAGAAACCAGACTGACAACGGCGCCGGGCCTGGATGATGGTCCAGAATATTCGCCGGAAGGGCAGTACCTTTATTTCAATTCCGAGCGCACCGGCCACATGCAGATTTGGCGAATGAAAGCGGATGGCAGCGAGCAAACGCAGGTATTTGCTGATGACTACAACAATTGGTTTCCGCACATTTCGCCGGACGGAAAATACATGGTGTTCTTGAGTTTCGACAAATCGGTCGTCGGGCATCCGGAGAACAAGGATGTGACGCTGCGATTGATGACGCTGGCCGATAAAAAGATCAAAGTGCTGGCAACACTGTTTGGCGGACAGGGTACCAACAATGTGCCGTCGTGGTCGCCGGACAGCAAAAGCATTGCGTTTGTAAGTTACGCGTTAGTGCCTCGAAATCCGAATTGACCAGTTTTCTTGACTATGGTCTATAGCGTGGACCATAAAGATTGACCAAGGAAGAAGTTGCCATTTCCGAATTTAAGGCCAAGTGCTTAGCCCTGCTGGACCGAGTCCGCAAGACTAGGAAGCCACTGCGCGTCACACGCCACGGCAAACCTGTTGCTAAGATCGTCCCACCGACGGTTGTTTAAGATCTTCAATGCAAGGTTCTGGCGAGGCTCTTGGCGACATTATTTCACCCGCGACGGATGAGGATGACTGGGAGGTCCTGCGCGATTGAGATTGTTGCTGGACACGCACATCTGGTACTGGCTGGTAACCGATATTGGACGCATCGGCAGGCGCACGAGTGGTGAATTGACCGATGTCGCCGATCAGCACTTGGGAATTATTGATGCTCCATGCGAAAGGGCGAGTACGGCTAAGCGGCGACCCGGAGTCGTGGCTGACACGCGCCACTAGAGGAACACAAGAAGCGCCGCTCACGCATGAAACTCAAGCGGCCGGACGAATTCCGCTGCACCGCGACACTGCCGATCGCTTCCTGGCGGCGACGGCACAGGTTTTCGAGATGACATTGGTAACCGCAGACGAAAAGCTTCTTGGATTGGGCACCATTCGGATCCTGGCCAATCGTTAGCCGGAATTCGCAATTAGAAAAACAAAAACGCCGCGGAGCAGGTTTGCGGCTGCTGCGCGGCGTCGCTCGAAAAACGAGTTGTTGCGTTTAGGAGCCCATATATTGCGCGTGGATGTAGGCGCCGGTTTGGCTGTTGTAGATCAGATACCAGCCGGGGTGATCGGGGTCGTCATAAACAACAAAGTTGTCGCCGCCACAATCCCAGCACCAATCCGCTGCCAGGTCCCAATCCCAGGAAGCAACTTCAAAAGAGAAACCGCCAGGAAACCAGAAGCGGTGATGGTCGCGGTCAAAGCGTTCGACGTGATAGCGATAGGACGGCCCGAAGTGCTCGAAGTGCCCGTGTTCGAATGGGTGAGCAATAACGTAGCGCTTATCGTTCGGGCGGTCGTGGCCATACCAATGATCGTTGTTGACGTGAGGGACGCTGTTGACGCGGCCACCCGGGCGCCGTTCGACTTCAGGCTTGGCATGAGCATCGCGGTGCGGCGGAGCGGCCTGCGGAATGCGGCCTTGATTGCCATGAACATTGTCGTGCCGTTCCTGCGGATGCCCTTCGGGATGTTGGGCAAGCGCGGGTAGAGAAATAAACAGCGCCAGAGTTAGCGGAATTCCGAACCGAATCCTCATCGTCGTGCTTCCTCCTAGATTTTCAAGTGAACAGGTGCCGGCGCGAGTCCAATTGCCATGACCGTGCACCACCAGGGTCCGGTAAGTGCGACGTTCAGAGGGGCGAACGGGGGTACAAGGAGTTTGCTGTACAAAGAAGACCTTGCGCGAATCTGATAAACTGCTGTTTTGGCAACAGGCCGAAAAAGCGGACCATGACTACGATCACCATCGATCAAGCGGCAAAATACAAGGGACAGGAAGTAACAATTCGGGGCTGGCTCTATAACTTGCGGGAGTCCGGGAAATTATTATTTCCGATTTTTCGCGATGGCACGGGACTGATCCAGGGCGTGGTTTCGTTGAAGGAAAACCCTGAAGCGTTTGGCGCATTGAAGGGTCTGACGCAGGAATCGAGCGTCATTGTCAGCGGAAAGATTCGCGCGGAGCAGCGCGCGGCTGGCGGGTACGAGATGGGCGTGGCGGCAGTAAACGTATTGCAAAGAGTCTCTGAGCAGACGCCGTACCCGATCCAGCTGAAGGATCATGGCGTGGATTTTCTGCTGGACCAGCGGCATTTGTGGATACGCACGCCGCGGCAGGCTGCGATTCTGCGGGTTCGCGCCGAGGCAATTCGCGCGGCGCGCGAATTCATGGATGGGCAAGGCTACACGCTGACGGATGCGCCGATGTTTACGCCTGCCGCGTGCGAAGGCACTTCGACACTGTTCGAAGTGAACTATATTGATGAGCAAAAAGCTTATCTTACGCAGAGCGGACAGCTGTATGCGGAAGCGATTGCCATGGCGCTGGGCAAGGTGTATGCGTTTGGGCCGACATTTCGCGCGGAAAAATCCAAGACCCGGCGGCACCTGACAGAATTCTGGATGCTGGAGCCAGAGGCGGCGTTTGTCGAGTTCGAAGAAGCGATGTCGCTGGCGGAAGGGCTGGTCAGCGCCATCGTGCAGGGAGTATTGAAGAACAAAACAAGCGAACTGGAAACTCTGAAGCGCGACGTCGCAAAACTGGAAAATGTGAAGCCACCCTTTCCGCGTATCAGTTATGAAGAGGCGGTTGCGGTGCTGAATCAGAACGGCAATCCAGCAAAGTTCGGCGATGACTTTGGAGGGGACGAGGAGACCATCGTATCGAGCTCGTTCGATCGTCCAGTTTTGATTCACCACTATCCGACAGCAATCAAGGCGTTTTACATGCAGCCAGATGCGCAGCGTCCGGAGTTGGCGCTGGCGTTCGACATGATTGCGCCGGAGGGCTATGGGGAGATTATTGGCGGGAGCCAGCGTATCCACGACTACGATTTGCTCGTTAAACGATTGAACGAACATAACTTACCGCAAGAGTCGTTCGAGTGGTACCTGGATTTGCGGCGTTATGGCAGCGTGCCGCATTCGGGCTTTGGGATGGGTTTGGAACGAACCGTAGCTTGGATTTGCGGTACCGAGCACATACGCGAGGTCATTCCCTTCCCGCGAATGATTTACCGGGTGTATCCTTAGGGCTCCTCGGAAGTTAGGAGTGGCTGGCCGCTGAACGGCCGGGCGTCTGGGTAGGCGCTTGGACTTTGGTCGTTCAGGGTTTGTAGGTACAACTTGTTTATCTCAAGGTTGTACAACAAACCTTGAAGCCCGTTTGGCTCGGCTTGCCGCCGAATCTGGATAACGCAATGCCACAAAAAGTAAGGATTATTGGTGTGCCCATGGACCTGGGCCAGAGCCGCCGCGGCGTGGACATGGGTCCTTCGGCGCTGCGCGGCGCTGGCTTGCAGGCCGCCATTAAAAAGCTGGGCCACACAGTCGAGGACATCGGGAACCTGGAAGTGAAACAGCCGGAAGAGATGCCGGTTGGCGAAAAGCGCGCCAAGTATCTACAAGAGATTGCCGAAACTTGTAACGACATCGCCAAAACTGTGGACAAATCGCTGGCCGAAGGATTTTTGCCGCTGGTGTTGGGCGGAGATCATTCGATTGCTGCGGGCGTTGCAGCTGGAGTGGCGTCGCACTTTCGCAAGGAAGAAAAGCGAATCGGTTATTTGTGGCTGGATGCGCATGGCGATATGAACACGCCGGACAGCTCGCCATCGGGAAACGTACACGGCATGCCGTTGGCCGCGATTATGGGATATGGCGCGGATGAACTGGTAATGCTTGGCGGATTCAAGCCCAAGGCCGAGCCGGGCAATATCGTGATTGTGGGCGCACGCGACTTAGATGCGCAGGAACGCAAGATCGTGAAGAAGTCCGGCATTCATGTTTTCACCATGCGGGACATTGATGAACGCGGAATGCGCGAAGTGATGGCCGACGCGCTGAAGTACGCGATGGATGATACGGACGGAATTGCCGTTTCGCTGGATATGGATTTTGTGGATCCAACGGACGCGCCCGGAGTGGGCACACCGGTCCGCGGCGGGGTCACCTATCGCGAAGCGCACCTCGCCATGGAAATGATCGCCGACTCCGAGGCGATGACTTCACTGGAAGTAGTTGAGATCAACCCGATTCTCGACGAGCACAACCGCACGGCACTGCTGGGAGTGGAGTTGGTGCTGTCGGGGCTCGGGCAGAAGATTTTGTAGCGCGCGCTTCCCTAGGTCGAAAGCTGATTAGACAAAACTACGAACTCTGACAATCCTTCGGTGGACTCGACGCCCGCTGGTCGAGCAGTGCTGACCTGTCTAAGCTCTCGCCCACTGGCGTCCTGCCATTCTTCCGACACTTCGCAAGGAACTCTGCCCAGCTGAGGGTATGCACTCGTTTTATCGAGAAGGTCTTCTGTAAAAATCGGTACCTTGTCGAGGAGTTTGTGCTTGTAGCCTTTTGCGCCGACGAATTCGCACTCTACCCGGGCTGGTCGTCGTCCACAAACCGCACGATCTGACCAATAGCTCTTGATATGCGGGGCGCATAGCAAATATCTCTTTCTGGTCGGAAGATATCGGGCCTGCAATCCCGCGTGCGCCATTTGTCTCAGTCATTCAAATGCCGCTGACTATTGGGAAACGGTTCTCGCTTCTCTGCTTTGGCTCTGACCACTTTTCTGAAAAGATATTGAACGTGACTACCGACAAGAAGCGATTGCGGGTGGGAGTTTTGTTTGGCGGGCGGAGCGGCGAGCATGAAGTGTCGCTGGCGTCGGCGGCTTCGGTGATTCGCGGGCTGGATCCGGATAAGTACGAAGCGGTGCCGATTGGGATTTCGAAAGAGGGCCACTGGCTGGTTGGCACCGCCGCGCACAAGTTGCTGCCGGACGTTTTGAAGGGTGGGCGGCGGGTGGTGATGGCTGCTGATCCTACCGATGCGGCATTGATTCCACTGGATCGCGGCGAAACGGGTCAGAAGCTGGACGTGGTCTTTCCCGTAATGCACGGAACCTACGGCGAAGACGGAACGATTCAGGGACTGCTGGATTTGGCGGGGCTGCCTTTTGTGGGCGCGGGAGTACTTGGCTCGGCCATTGGCATGGACAAAGATGTCGCGAAGAGGTTGCTGCTACAGGCAAAGATTCCCGTGGTGCCGTGGGTGACGGTGTACCGCGCGGATTGGGAGCGCGATCCCGGGAGGGTGCAAAAACAAATTGAGAAAAAATTTCGCTATCCGCTGTTTGTAAAACCAGCAGCGCTTGGTTCGTCCGTGGGGATGTCCAAGGCACATTCACGTAAGGAATTGAAACCGGCCCTGGATCTGGCATCAGAATTTGCGATGAAGATTCTGGTGGAGCGCGCGGTGAGCGCCCGCGAAATTGAAGTCTCGGTGCTGGGCAACCACAATCCAAAGGCATCGATACCCGGCGAAATCGTGCCGCACCGGGAATTTTACGATTACACCGCAAAATATCTGGAAGAAGGAACCGCCCTGATCATTCCGGCAAAGTTGCAGCCGGCGCAGATCAAGAAAATCCAAACGCTGGCGGTGGCGGCGTTTCGAACGCTGGAATTGCTTGGCATGGCGCGCGTGGATTTTTTCCTGGAGAAAAAAGGCGGGAAGCTTTACCTGAATGAAGTGAACACCATTCCCGGTTTTACTTCGATCAGCATGTATCCGAAATTGTGGGAAGCGACAGGAATCCCGTTCCGCGAATTGCTCGACCGACTGATCACGCTGGCTCTCGAGGTTCATCAGGAAAAGGCGCGCACCAAGTACGAAATCGAATTGCCCGAAGGCGCTGGCGGGGCACTGGAAGCCTGACCGCGGTGTCTAAGCCAGTGTCGCCCGTTTGCATTGAGTGTCATTGCGAACCGAGCGCAGTGCGGTGCAATGAGAGTCTCTCTTCGCTTCGTCGGTGTTCGATGAGCACGCCTGCAACCTTTGTTCTGTGTCGCCGGAGTTTGTTAGGATAAAGAAGCCGCGAGAATCGCAGCCCCGACGAAATGTCACTCCTCTCACCGCCGCCGGAACCCTCCAATAAATACAAAGCTCTGACGTACACCGGCGTCGCGTTGTTTATAGCGCTTGCCGTAGTGCTGTATTTTGCCTTTCGCTACTATCCGGAGAAGCGCGCGACCGAACATTTTCTCGATGCGTTGGTCGTTGGAAACGCCAAGCAAGCGTATGAACTCTGGAAGCCATCGGAAAGTTACAAGATCGGCGACTTCATGGCCGACTGGGGACCGGAAGGCTACTACGGGCCGGTGAAAAGTTATTCGATTGTGAAAGCTGCTTCCGGTAAAGGCGCGAACGGAGTGGTCTTGACAGTACAGGTGAGTCCTTTTTCGCCGATGCCGGATAAAAGCGACGTTGATAAGAGCCGCCGCACGAAGCAGGTCAATCTTTGGGTAAATTCGGCCGACAAGTCGTTTAGTTTTCCGCCATCGTTCTAATCCACGTGCACGATTCTTGAGACTCAGCTTAGTTAAGGGTTGAGATCCTTTCCGGCAGGAACCGGAATCGATCTGCAACTCCGTTCGCCGCAGGAAGACAATTCAAAATATGGCGCAGGGATCAGCGGCGGAGGTCGTCTAGCGCGTGGGCGAGTTCGGGCACAGTGACGCTTGCCGTGCCCAGTTTTCCCACCACCACGCCGGCAGCGGTGTTTGCGAGCATCGCGGCATCTGGCAGGGACGCTCCCGCAGCGACGGCAAGCGAGAGCACGCTTAACACTGTGTCGCCTGCGCCCGTGACGTCGAAGACCTGGCGTCCGGTGGCGCCACGTTCCACACCTGATTGGCCTACTCGCGCATACGTAACCTCGAAACTCGTGGCGGGAATTGTGATGTGGCGTGGCGACGTTTCTTCGAACATGGTCATGCCCTTCTCGCCGCGGGTGATGACGACAGCGCTGCAACCAAAATGCGCGAGAAGTGCGCGACCTGCTTCTTCAAATGACTTTTCGTCTTGTAAAGCGCGCGTTACAAAAAAACCCGCTTCCTTGGCGTTGCACACGATCACCCGCGCGCCGCGATAAGCGTACAGACGCGACGTTTTCGGCTTCACGAAAACGGGCACCTTCAAATGATGGCATGCGCTGAGCACACGGTCCGCGAAGGCATCGGTGATCAAGCCTTTGTCGTAATCGGAAAGGACCAGGCCATCGAGTTTTTTCAAAGCGGAGAGCAACCGCCGAAAAAGTTTTTCTTCAGTAGGCGTGGCGACCGGTTCGTGACGCTCGTGGTCGATGCGAACAATTTGTTGATGCCGCGCGATCACGCGCGTCTTGACGGTAGTCACACGCGATTTGTCGGCAACGACTCCCTGATCGCCAATGCTCACTTGGCGAAGGCAGCGGCGGAGCACGCTGCCGGGTTCGTCTTCCCCGATAATGCCAAAAGCTGCGACCCGCGCGCCCAGGGCAGCCAGATTTGCCGCGACGTTTCCCGCGCCGCCAAGGCATTCGCTCTGCTCGACGAAATCCACCACCGGAACCGCAGCCTCCGGTGAAAGCCGCGTCGCGGTTCCCCACAAATAACGGTCGAGCATCAAGTCGCCAAGCACGCCTATGCGGCGGGCTTTGAGGCGCGGCAATAGGCGCTTGAGACGAGGCAGTGAATCGACAAGAAGTGATGGGGTCAAAAGATGTTCCTTTGCGGCGGGGTTATTCGTTTGCAATGGAGGCTTCTTCGGGCAGCATGACGGGAATGTCATCGCGCACGGGATACACTCTGCAGCAAGCGGGGCACTTCAAGCCACTCTGATCATCGAGCAGTTTGACGGGCGCCTTGCATACGGGACAGACCAGCATCTCCAACAAGTCCTGCGAAATCGCCATGATGTTTCCTTTATCTGATTCTGTTGGGACTCTAGCACTGGGCATGTCTGAGGGGCAACCCAGCGAAATAGCCGCGGCAATCTTTTTCTTTGCCTGCGCAACGCGAGTGGATGAGCACAGGCACGCGACACATTGGAGAAATTTGCGATGCAGGACGGAAAGCTACTGATCTACGCTGCGGGATCGGGTGCGCCGTTGCGTTTTCGCGCCGCCGCAGCCGGAGAAAACTGACGCAAGCAGCCAGCCGCACGATTGGGATAGCGGTTGCAAATCGCGGGGGACAGGCCTACCATCAGGCCAATCCCGCCAAGTCCCGCCCGGAGGGTCCTATGAAAGTTTTGGATCTCATCGGGTCACGAAGAGAAGTCTTCTCGATCCCGGAAGATGCATCAGTTCATCAGGCGGCCCAATACTTCCGAGAGCGGCAAGTTCGCTCGGCCGGAGTCTTGGACTCGAACGGGCGGTTAATCGGAGTGGTGTCGCAGAGCGACATTTCCGATAAAGTTGCCGCGGAAAACAGGTGTCCCGCGTGGATGAAAGTCGGCGAAATCATGTCGCGCGACCTGATTACCGTGGGGTTTGAAATGACGCTGGAGGATTGTCTGGGCCTGATGGACCGGCATGGCGTCTACCACCTCTTGGTGATGGACGGGCGGAGCAATTTTTGCGGCATGGTTTCGGTGCGCGATTTGCTTCGTGTGCTGGCCACGGATCACAAGGAACGCGCGGACATGCTGCAGGCGTTCATCGACCCGGTACGCTAGGAAAAGCAACCGTTGGCCAATTGTAGGCGAGAGGGCTAGAGCCCTTTTGTGACTCTGAATTCGCGGACGACTGCCGCGACGTCGCGCTGGTCAGCATCCACTTGCCGGTTCAGATGACGCATCTCATCTTCCGAAATTTTCCCCGCCAGATCGGAAAGAGCCACGCGCAATTGCGGAACTCTTTCGAGCGCTGCCCGCCGTACTATCGGAATAGCATCGTAGGGCGGAAAGTAATGGCGATTATCCTTTAGCGGAACAAATCCCAAGGCATCAATCAGACCGTCCGTGGAATTTCCGGCCACGATGTCTACCTTTTTTTCCGCCAGCGCCCGATAAAGCAAGCCGAGGTCGAGCACGCTTGGTGCCTTGGCAAAATTCAAGCAGTAGCGTTCGGTCCAACCACGGTACCCGTCAGGACGTTCAAGAAATTCATAGCCTACGCCGGCACGCCAATGCGGCGCCAGCCGCACTATGTCGGACATGGTCGCCAGATGCTGATTGCGCGCATCTTCGCCACGCACCACCATGGCAAACGAGTTTGCGAATCCTAGAGGCTCGGTCACTTCGAATCCAAAACGCCGGGCATACTGTTCCTTCACGCGTTGGTATACGGCGGCAGCGTCGCCTGCGGGCTTTTCCCCGAGGACAGCCGTCAGAGCCGTGCCGGTATATTCCACGTAGAGGTCCACGTCGCCGCTGAGCATGGCTTTTTGCACCAGCAATGTTCCGCCAAGATTTGTTTTGCGCTGAACGCGAATCCCGGTGCGAGCTTCAATATGCTGCGCAAGCAATTCGGCAAGGACGACCTGCTCCGTGAAGAATTTCGAAGCGATGACGATTGGCGGACGGGAAGAATCGCGGCAAGCGCTGAAAAAAAATGTTATCAGCAGCATACAAAAACCGACGGAGCGTCTCATCTGGACGCAACTCATCATACGACTCGCAATCGGCGTTCCAACGCGCCGAGCAAAAAATCAGCCAGCAACGCCATTAGCGCCGCAGGAATCGCGCCGGCGAGAATGACAGCATCGCTGACCATCGCCACCCCGCGAAAAATAAATGTGCCGAGACCTCCAGCGCCGATGGCGGCTGCGATTGTTGCAACTCCGATGGTAATGACGGTGGCGGTGCGAATACCGGCAAGAATAAAACTTGTGGCCAGCGGAAGCCGCACGCGAAAAAGAATCTGATCTTCGGTCATGCCCATGGCTTCGGCCGCTTCGAGAATTACAGGATCAACGCCCGTAAGGCCGACATAAGTGTTGCGCAGGATGGGAAGCAGAGCGTACAGCACCAGCGCCACGATTGCGGTGCGCATACCGATACCTCCGAGAAGCGGCAGCGGAATCAGAAAGCCGAAGAGCGCCAGGCTGGGAATTGTCTGGAAAATGCTGGCAACGGCCAATGCCACGGCGCGCCAGCGAGGATGCGTGACCAGCGCCAGTCCAAGAGGCACTCCGATCGCCACTGCTATGGCCATCGAAATCAAGACCAGCGTGAGATGTTCGCGCGTGGCCGCAAGAATTTCCACGTGATGTCTCGCGAAAAATTGCCAGACGTTCATTGCGCGGCTCCGGGCAGCAATTCCGAAGCAGTGATGAATTCCCGCGCAACTTCTTGATCGAGCCTCAGAAAATCGCCGGGACTGGCATCAGCAACAATCCGCCCGGCATCCAGCAGAATCACCCGCGTCCCCAGTTGTAACGCTTCGCGAAGATCATGCGTCACAAGAACGGTAGTCTTGGACACTTTGCGCGCCAGCGCCAGAAATTCGCGCTGCAGTTCAGCCCGCGTCACGGGATCCAGCGCGCCAAAGGGTTCGTCCATCAACAGGATGGCAGGATCGGCAGCCAGGGCGCGAGCCACGCCGATTCGCTGTCTCTGGCCGCCAGAAAGTTCGCGCGGATATTTGCCTGCATATTCGGCCGCATTCAGTCCGACCAGTTGCATTACTTCGTTAAAGCGCGATTCGATCTTCGCAGTGGGCCAGTTTTCCAGACCCGGAACGAGGCAGACGTTCTGCTCGATTGTAAAATGTGGAAATAATCCCACTTCCTGGATGATGTAGCCGATTCGCCGTCGCAGCCGAATCACGTCCCAATCCCGGACCGACTGATTTTCGACAACAACCTCTCCGGATGAACAATTGCGAAGCCGGTTGACCAGCTTCAGCATGGTGGTTTTTCCGCTGCCGCTTCGTCCCAACAATGCGATGGTTTCGCCCTGGTGAATTTTAAGTGAAATGCCGGAGAGGATGCGCCGGGAATCCGTAATTGCAATATAGTATTCCACGTCTTTGAACTCGATGGTAGCTTGCGTCAAGTTGGGGCTTTCTCGTTTTGAGTTGACACCTTCGTGGGCCCGAGTCAACATCCTAACGTAGCCAGCCTCCCTGCGCCGAGGAATTGGTGCATCCTTCGATGGGTCGTCGCATCAAATGGAAGGGAAAACACCATGGGAGCACTCGCCACAGCAGTCCGAACACGCCACGATCACCACCTGCGGCTAATCGAGTCCAGAGCTACCACCGATCAATTATTTAGAATCTTGTCCGACGAAGCGTTCTACGAACGGCCCATTGCCGAACGGCATCGCGTTATTTTTTATCTGGGCCACGTCGAAGCCTTTGACTGGAACCTTCTGGGCGAGCGGGCCTTTGGCCTACGCCGCTTTAACCCTTCTTTCGATCAACTTTTTGCATTTGGAATCGATCCGGTTGGTGGCGGACTGCCAACGGATCAACCGCGCGATTGGCCTTCTCGCGCGCAAATTGCCTCGTACAATGAACGGCTGCGAGGGGAACTCGATTCCGCCCTTGAACAGACACTCGGCCATCCTTATGAGGGGCATCCTCAGCTTCTGACCATGCTGGACACTGCCATCGAGCACCGCTTGATGCACGCGGAAACCTTGGCGTATATGTTCCATCGCCTGCCGTTGCAGATGAAAAAGAGCGTGCCCATCAAGAGCCATCGAAGTGCGCCGCGCGTCCGCCATCACCTGGTCGAAATTCCAGAAGGGCCGGCAACACTTGGGCTGCGTATCGACAGCGAGAATTTCGGTTGGGACAACGAGCGCGGAACTTTGACGGTGCGCGTTCCCGCCTTCAGCATGGAAAATCAAAACGTTACCAATCGCCAATTCATGCACTTCGTCCAGAACGGCGGATATCGTGACCGCTCGTTGTGGTCGAGCGCCGATTGGACATGGCGCGAAGAGAACGAAATCAAGCATCCGGTTTTCTGGGTACGCCGTGGCAACATCTGGAATTACCGGGCAATGTTCGGCGAGATGCCTCTGGCCATGGACTCGCCGGTGTATGTCAGTCACGCCGAAGCGTCTGCTTACGCAAAATGGCTCGATCGAAAACTGCCGACGGAAGAACAGTTCCATCGCGCCGCGTACGGAGTGCCTCATTCCGACGAACAACGCAGTTATCCGTGGGGTGAAGAAAAGCCTGGGCCGGAACATGGCAATTTCGATTTTGTTCATTTTGATCCTGCGCCGTGCGGTGCATATCCGGACGGCGCCAGCGCATTTGGGATTCACGACCTGGTAGGCAATGGCTGGGAATGGACGCGCACGGTCTTCGCACCGCTGCCTGGGTTTGCGCCGATGCCATTTTATCCCGGCTACTCTGCAAGTTTCTTTGACGGAAAGCACTACGTGATGAAAGGAGGTTCGCCGCGCACTGCCGCCTGCATGCTGCGGCGCTCCTTCCGAAATTGGTTCCAGCCGCATTACCCGTATGTCTACGCGACTTTTCGTTGCGTGGAAGAGTAAATCCAACTTCCGATCCAGGAGCAAAAATGTCGAGCGAAACTGCGCAGCAACTGGTGCTGTCGGATTTTGCGATGGATGTCCGCGAGGGCCTCACGAAAACCGGCCAACGCGAACTTCCCAGCAAATACTTGTATGACGAGGTTGGCTCGGAACTGTTCGAAGCCATTTGTCTGCTGCAGGAATATGGACTGACGCGCGCCGATACACGGTTGCTGCAGAAATATGCTGGCGAAATTATCTCGCAAACGCCGCTGCCCACCCACGTGGCAGAGTTGGGAAGCGGCAGCGGTAAAAAAACGCGCTACATTCTGGAAGCTCTGGCCAAGCGAAAGCAGACCTTTTACTATCCGATTGAAATTTCTCCAGCCGCGCTTGCGGCCTGCGAAAAAGAACTCGGCCAACTGGATTGCGTGAGCCTGGTCGGCTATGAAAAACCTTACTTGGAAGGCTTGCGCGCAGTAGCGGCACGGCGAGAGCCCGGTGAGCATATCTGCGTACTTTTTCTGGGCAGCACCATCGGAAATTTTGACCGCCCGGCCGCGGACGATTTTCTGCGCCAGGTTCGCGACGTTTTGCAGGCAGGTGATTCGCTGCTGCTGGGCACGGACTTTGAAAAAAACGTGGACGTGCAGCTTCTGGCGTACGACGATCCGGTGGGCGTAACTGCCGCGTTCAATTTAAACCTACTGGCGCGCATCAATCGCGAACTCGGCGCGGATTTTCGGCTACGCGACTTTCGGCACCTCGCATTGTGGAATTCTTCCGAACGCCGCATCGAGATGCATCTCCAATCGCTCCGCCGCCAGCGCATAAATATTCCAGGCGCGGCGTTGCTGGTTCGATTGCAAGAGGGCGAAACGATCTGGACTGAGAGTTCGCACAAATACCGTCCCCCAGAACCGGCGGAAATGGCGGCACGCGCAGGATTTCGACAAATTGCCCAATGGGTTGACGAAGAGTGGCCCTTCGCGCAAAACCTTTGGATTGTAGAGTGAACGTTCAGCGATCTTTTTCGCGCGGCTGATCTTTTGAACCGTCATTCCGAGCGCAGCGAGGAATCTCTCTTTCCGGTTCAGATGGCTTCAATTCGCCATACGACTCGCGATGACAAAACTTTCTGCGTACTCAAACGCCAGCGCGCCAGAATCTGTGAACCTTGATATACGCGTTCGAACCCTTCTTCCGATTCCGAAACTGTCTCAATCGGCGCGATCCAGAAATTTTCCGCGCCCGGCGCGTGTAAAGTAATCCGCAGTTTTTGCCAGCCATCCTGCAAATGGAGAATCGGTCCGGGTAGTTCTCCGCTGAAGCGCAATCCTTGCGGACCCGCAGCGGTTTCAATGAACCGGTCGCTCTCCGTCGGCGCAAGTAAATTTATGACGGTCTCAATGCCCACTATTACCGCGCGCTCCATGGGCTGTTTGAGCTTGAGCCCTACCTCACAGGAAACCTCGCAACCGTTGGGAGCCGGTCCAAATGAAAAATGCTTGGTGATGTCTACCGAAGCCGCTTCGCCTCCTGCTAGATTGCTGCCGATGACTGCTTGCCGATAAAGCTCGGCTTGATGAGGCCCGGAAGAGTGCACGGAAAATTCTCCGCCCGCGAAACTCGCATCCTCCATCAATTGCAAAGATTCGTAGTCGGCCTGCGTCCGCTTTGGGCTGAACAACAAAATCCGGAACGCGTGACGCGCCCAGTGGTCATATTTCAGGTAGCGCTCCAGGTTCGGCTCTTTAACACGCGTCTGCTCGTGGATTGAGGTAACAGCTCCCGTTGCGCTTGGTGATGCTTCACGCAAGCGCGTATGATACGCTTCCGGCCGTCGTTGCATGGAATTAATAAGCGTCGCCGCCGTGGTACGAAAATCCAGCGCGGCAAGTGTTCCGCCATCCGAGGGCTTGAGAAGCGCCTGATATTCCGGCCCGGTGAACAACAATTCGTTTTTGCCATCGGTGTCGTAATCGAGCATCTCGACGCGTCCAATTTGTCCTCCGGGAATGAGTTTGTCCGCCGCGGCCTCAGCGCGGATTAGATTTCGCCAGATTTCAGTGCGTAGATGCGGCGCGTAGAGCCCACCAAAAACTCCGTGCCAATATGCATCATTGCATTGCGCGCGGAGAAGTTGATCGCGGGCCGTCGCAATCTCCTGTGCCGGCTTGCTTTCCGTGCGGCGCTGCGGCACTGCCGCCAACCGCGTCCCGGCGCGCAGCATCTTCTTGTGTAGAAGGTTCGACTCAGGATATTTGCGAAAAAATCCGCGCCACGAACCGCCGCGCAAAAATGCCGCCACTTCCGGGCGCTTGGTAAACTCCTGCTGCACCGTGTGAAACCTTTGCCGCACGCTCGTAGGCAAGGCCCACTCTGCCATTTCCGGGTATGACGCGGTTGGCAGGTCCGCGCGGCCGAGCGGCGCGTGAGATTCCACGAACTCGCCTGGCGGCGTGACGCTCAGCCAATCGGAATTTTTCTCGAGCGCCGTCAGAAATTCTTCGAGCCAGTGATCGTCGTAGCAATGCTCGAACGTACCTGGCCACACTCCGAATTTTTCCATGTCGTCGCCAAACACCGCGACTCCGCCAGGATGCATCATCGCCTCTTCGCGAAGATACTGAATCACATCTTCGACCGTGCCGAACGGTACCAGATAGCGCAATGCTTTCTGCCCGGCGAAAAGCCGCACCGCTTTGCCGCGGTCCTCTGCTAGATACGCACCGAAAAGTTCGGACGGCTCGAACCCTGCCGCGAGAAAATGGAAATCATCCACCAGCGTGTAGTTCACTTGTGCCGCGGCCAGCACCGAAGGCAGTTGCGGCTCCCACACACGCTCGGCCAGCCACGCCCCGGATGGCCGTTCACCAAAATGTTCTTCAATATACGCGGCGAGCCGCTCGATCTGTTCGCGCTGATCTTCCGGAGGAATCACCGCCAATATCGGCTCGTAAAATCCGCCGCCAACCATTTCCACCTGCTTGCATTTTACAAGCGATCCCAGCAGCTCGAAATATTCTGGATGATTTTGCTGGATCCACGTAAGCAACGGCCCGGAAAAGTGCAACGCAGCGCGAATCCGTCGATGCTTTTCAACGTGCTGGACAAATGGAAGGTACGCGCGCTGGTAGCAACGTTCGAAAACGTCTTCGAAATTTCCGACGGGTTGGTGTGCGTGAATCAGCAGGGACAGATGAAATTTTGGCGGCACGGGGGCGTTCCTGGGCTCCATCGATAATCATACCGCGAGCCTCGCAATCACAACCCGCGCGTGCAACCTGGTGCTACCAGTTCGCAACGATTCATTGTGAGCTGTGTTTTACAACCCAATTTCCGATCGCGGTCAAGACCTCCGGCGCCATCGTTTCCTCAATCGCTCCGTAAAGCGCCGGTGATCCCGATTGCGCCGTCTGAAATAAGTGGTTGACGCCCTCGATCTCCACGACGGTGAAGTCTTTGTTCTCGCTGGCGTCAGACGCCTTGCGCAGCAGCGGCACATTCTCGGTTGAATCCACCTGCAGATCGCGATCGCCGCTTATCGCCAGCACTGGACATCGCAATTTTTCCAGCGCCGGCTCCGGATCGTAATCAATAAACTGCCGGAACCACGGCGAAGTCATGAACCGAATCTGCGCCTGTAGCGCCGCCGGAGGCATGGCTTCGCCCAGTCCGCTCTGTCTCACGAGCAAGCCCAATCTCTTTTCCAGTGCTGCGGTATTTTTTTCTTCGCGAACCGCGGCATACGCCTTGCGGTCAAACTCCAGGCTGCGCGCGATTTGTTCTTCGGGGAGTCCGCCCGTGCGCGCGATCAATTCCGATTGGCGCAGTAAGGTTTTCTCTCCTGTCGTAGCCGGCGTCGCCAGCAGCACCAGCCAATGCACGTCTTCAGAGCGCGTAGTAACAAGAACGGCGAGAATTCCGCCTTCGCTGTGGCCGATGATCCCTAGCCGTTTTGCATCCACGTCCTTGCGCGATTTCATGTACGCCAAAGCCGCCTGCGCATCCTGCGTGAAATCCTCCATCGTGGCTTCTGCGTAATTGCCTTTGGATTGCGCGATGCCACGTTTGTCATAGCGCAAAACTGCGATTCCCTTCTTCGTCAGAAGATCCGCAAGCACCAAAAACGGCTTGTGCCCCGCGACAGTTTCGTCCCGATCGACCGCCCCCGAACCTCCGACGAAAACCACTGCAGGAAATGGCCCAGAACCGGGTGGAAGGGTCAGCGTTCCCGCGAGCGTCGCTTTTCCATCGCCGGTAACAAACGAAACTTCTTCTTCTTTGTATGGATACGGCTTCACTGGATTTTGCGGACGCCGCAATTCCAGAACCTGTTCGGAACGCCGGAAGTCTAGTTTTTCGTCATTTCCGTTCTGGCTCCAGTGTCCGGCAATTTCATTTTTCGTTGCGCTCAGAGTTCCGGTGTATTCCGCTCCAAACGCCGCAAGTTCGAACTTCACTTCGCCAGCGTGTTCAGTCACTTTCGACGCAGGAATCCCCTGGATTCCCTGGTCCAAACTGTCCACTGACGCAATCAGCGCGCCCTTGTCATCGTGATTGACGTGCAGTTGCAGCCGCATGCGCATGTTGCCGGTTTCGATGGCTCCCTGCCACGTGCCTTCCGCTTTTGAGATCGGTCTGGCTGAAGAATTTTCCGCGCCCGCCGCCCGCTTTTCGAATCGCAGCGGCAGACCCGTTCCGCCCTGCTCCCATAGTCCGCGAATGGCCTTATTCTCAGGCAAAATTTTGCCCTGAAAGCGCGCGCCGACCGACGCCAACTCAAATGCCAGGGTGTCTTCGCCGCGCTTCACGTTGGAAGCTTCCATCCCATATACCGCCTGATCCAAACTATCGAGTGTTGCGTGCCACTCGCCTTGCGCATTCTTGGTCAAATGCAACACCAGGTGCAGTTGTGTTTCGCCAACTTGCAGTGCGCCGCTCCAGTCTCCCTCAAGCGAAGTAGGGCGCGCGACGCCAGCGCTTTTGCCCGCCGTTGCGGCTTGCTGCGCGATTGCGCGAGCACTTCCGGCGCCCGTCAGCAAACCAGTATACAAAAGCAACCACACGATTCTCTTCACGCGGCCATACCTTTCAAACTTCCCGAATACGTTCCCGGGGTCCATTACGCCATTCGCATAGATGTCAGGAAACCCTGCGCGGGTTGGCGAGTACGGTTTCCGCACGCCGCAAGCTATGCCACGTGCACGATTTCTCCGTGGCGGAATTCTTTCAGTTGCGGGCGGACATCTTTCATCTCATTATTCACAAGTTCCACCAGAAAACAAAAAAGACGGCACGCCGTCGGGTGCCGTCTTTGATCCTTCCATTCGATCCGTTCAAGAGCTTACTTCTTGGCGTACCAATCCGAATTCAATGCCGTGAATGATTGCCACTTCTCAGGCAGATCTTCCAACGCGAAAATCGCGGTCACCGGACACACCGGCACACACGCGCCACAATCGATGCACTCCACTGGATTGATATACAGCTGCGTCACGCCTTCGTGTTCTGCTTCGTCTTTACGTGGGTGGATGCAATCCACCGGACACACATCCACACAGGCGGTGTCCTTGGTGCCGATACACGGCTCGGCAATCACATATGCCATTCAGCTTCTCCTTTGCGTCATTCCAGTCGTCGAAGGCTCGGCTACGCCGCGGCGAAATCGCTGCGCGAACGCTTTACACACTAAGTGTACCCGTCAGCCTTTCGTTTCTCAACTCCGGACGACATGCGAACTGTTTTCTCCTGATTGCTTAAAAGTATTGTTCGAGGAACACATTCGCTTTAGCATTTTCAGGTAGCTCTTATTTCGAAAGGTATTTTATGCTCGACTTGAAAGGCAACCGCATCACCTATTTCGGCCACAGCACTTTTTCCCTGACCACTCCTTCCGGGCAAGTTGCGCTGATTGATCCATGGGTTACCACCAACCCTCGCTGCCCGGAATCCCTGAAAAAACTCGATCGTCTGGACGCCATTTTTCTCACCCATGCGCACTCGGATCACCTCGGCGATCTTCTGGCGCTGGCTAAAGAATTTCGGCCGAGAATCGTGGCCATTTTCGAAACGTGTCTCTGGATCGAAAGCAAAGGTTTCGAACAGGAAACCTGCCCCATGGGCAAAGGCGGCTCGCAACAGGTCGGTGACTTCACAATCAGCATGACCCACGCGATGCATTCCAATTCTATCGATGACAATGGTGTATACCTCTATGCCGGCGAACCTGCTGGTTACCTGGTCGCTCTTCCCGGGGGCGTCACCATTTACCATGCTGGTGATACCGCGCTGTTCGGCGATATGAAGTTGCTCGGCGAACTGTATCAACCCGATATAGCGATGCTTCCCATCGGCGACCGGTTCACCATGGGCCCACGGGAAGCGGCTCACGCTATTCGCTTGCTCGGCGTAAAACACGTCATTCCCATGCACTATGCGACGTTTCCTTTCCTCATCGGAACGCCGGAAGCCTTGCAGCGCGAGGCGAGAGACGTGCCAGACGTGACCATCCACACGCTGAGGCCCGGAGAGTCGCTCTGAAAACCTTGGATGTCATACCGAGGCTCACTATTATTGTTTCTCAAGCGGGAGTCTAAATACTTATCGCCTCTCAATGGCGGCAAACGGCAATAAATGCGCCCTAAATTCCTGGTCCTGGCTGTTGTTGTGGCTGCACTTTCAATCTTCGGCTATTTTGTTCTTTCACGCGGAGTCGGTCGATCTGCACTTCACGCGGACTATGAGATCGAGAAAGGCGATATCGGTATTTCAGGCATCTCGAAGATGTATGACGCACGGCTTAGGAATCGAAGCTTGCTTCCAGTTCATGTTCAGGTCTGCAGCTTTGTCACCGATGCTAACGCGCCTGGAACGCAAGTCGCCTTTTCTGTACAAAAGTGGGATCCAAGAAAGGAAGCTTGGGCGACGGTGGCGGATTCTACCGGTGCAGGTTCTTGTCGTCCTTATCCTCTGGGCTGGGCCGGCGCATATTTGAAAGCGGAATGGCTTTGGCCTGGGCAGTCGGTTTCAATGGGGGAGGAAGCAACTGCCGCGCTGGGATTTCATAAAGGCGATTCAGCCAGGTTCGTTTCATTTTCCGGTTACATCGGAGCGGGAGAAAAACTGCCGATTGCATTCTCGACCGACGCCTTCAGAATCGGCGAGGAAATGATCCCGCAAGAGCAGGCGCTTCGCATCCGTCACTAACCTCCCCTACCGGAGGAAATTCCGCGCAAAAAACGCCAAATTCGCCGGGCGCTCCGCCAACCGCCGCATGAAATACGGGAACCAATCCTGTCCGTAGGGAATATAGATCCGTAGCCGGAATCCATCGCGTACCAATTGCCGCTGCAAATCCGCGCGCACTCCGTATAACATCTGAAACTCAAAATCCTCTTTGGAAATTTTCATCTCCGCGGCGCAGCGAATCGTAGCCGCAATCATGTTTGGATCGTGCGTCGCGATACCGTGATAGAACCCGCTGGGCAAGAGCAATCTCACCAATTTCACGTAGTTCGCGTCAACGTCCTGCTTTTTCGGGAATGCCACTTCCGGCGGTTCTTTGTAGGCGCCCTTGCACAAACGAATCCGGCATCCGTACAGCAGCAAATCGTTCACGTCTTGCTCACTGCGATAAAGATAAGCCTGGATCACCGTGCCGACCGCGGGATTTTGCGAACGCACACGCTTCACCACATCAATCGTGCGCGCCGTATACAGCGACCCTTCCATATCCACGCGCAAAAAATTGCCATAAGCCGCCGCCCGTTCCACGATCGAGAGCAATTGCCCCTCGCAAAACTCCGCGCCCATATCCAGCCCCAGCTGCGTCAGCTTGCAGGACACATTGGCGTTCAGTTTTTCCGCGGCAATCCGGTCGAATACTTCCAGGTAGGCATCTCTCGCGCGCTGTGCATCCGCGGCGGTGGCGACATTTTCCCCAAGATAGTCCAGGCTGACTAGCATTCCCTGGTCATTACAAACACGCGCCGCCGCAATTGCTTCGTCCAGCGCTTCCCCCGCTACAAAACGATGGGACATTTTTCGCGTGGTCTGGTTCGAAGTAACCCAGCGCGCAAAGGATTTGCTTTCGGATAATTTCAGCAGCGTCGAGCGGACCATGACCGTATTTATTATGCCTGCTCCGCTGTCTGCTAGACGAGCGCTTACGCGCGCTTGTGTTCTTCCAGGAACTTTTCCGCGTCAATGGCCGCCATGCAGCCCGATCCCGCGGCAGTCACCGCCTGACGGTAGCGGTGGTCCTGCACATCACCCGCGATAAACACGCCGGGCACGTTCGAAATGGCTCCGTGTTTTGCGATCAGGTAGCCGTTCGGATCCATGTCCAGCTTGCCTTTGAACACTGTGCTGTTCGGATCGTGTCCGATGGCCACAAACACGCCGTCCACCTCGATCTCTCGCGTATCGCTGAGTTCAACATTGCGCAGCTTCAATCCACGCACCAATCCCTGTGGCGAAGCAATTTCTTCAACCACATACGGCGTCACAAACTCCACTTTTTCATTGGCGCGCGCGCGATCAATCATGATTTTCGAAGCGCGAAAATCATTGCGCCGGTGAATCAAATAAACCTTGCTCGCATAACGAGACAGAAAGTTCGCTTCTTCCATCGCCGAATCTCCACCGCCCACCACGGCAATCGGCTTGCCCCTAAAAAAATATCCGTCGCACGTCGCGCACGTCGAAACGCCTCGGCCGATTAACTCCCTCTCGCCCTTCAATCCCAGCAAACGCGCAGACGCTCCCGCCGCCACAATCAGCGCTTTCGTCTCATAAACGTGCCCGCCAGCGGTGATCTTAAATGGCCGCTCGCGTAGATCCGCTTCCGTCACCGCTCCTGCCTTAAACTCCGCCCCAAATCGCGCTGCTTGCTTCTTCATGTTTTCGATGAGTTCCGGGCCCATAATCCCGTCGGGGAATCCGGGAAAATTTTCCACGTGTGTGGTCAACGATAGCTGCCCACCCGGCTCGTGCCCTTCGAGCACAACCGGTTTCAAGTTCGCGCGCGCCGCATAAATCGCCGCTGTAAGCCCTGCGCATCCGCTGCCAATAATTACCACATTCTCCATTTGCTAATTTCTCCCCATATTTGATTCCCCGCGCGGCCTACGGTTACAAACACGAATCGGCATTGTAACACTGCGGTTGGGTCCTACCCGCACGCCACCCGCAGCGCAAGCAGTCCACTTTGGCGTACGATTTCAATTTGATGTAAAGTTTTTCTGCGGTGTCACCATTTCCCAACCTCTACCGTCAAATACCGTGACGCTGCACTCGTCATTCGACGACAATCCTCCAGGAGACCTCGATCCTTATGGACCCGCGTTACCCGATTGGAAAGTTTCAGCCGCCGCTTGAAATTACCTCGGCGCTGCGCCAGCAAGCGATTGAAATCGTTGCCGAAACTCCCGCCAGGCTCCGCGCTGCTGCCAGTGAGCTTTCGCCAACGCAGCTCGATACTCCTTATCGTGAAGGCGGCTGGACCGTTCGCCAGGTCGTGCACCACGTCGCAGACAGCCATCTGAACGCCTACATCCGCCACCGCCTCGCTTTAACCGAGGAGCAGCCTACCATTAAGCCTTATGATGAAAATCTCTGGGCGCAACTGCCGGACGCAAAAACGTCTCCTGTTGAAATATCCCTCGCTCTTCTCGATTCGCTCCATGACCGATGGGTTCGGCTCTGGCGCTCTCTCACCGCGGATCAATTCGGCCGCGTCCTCGTCCATCCGCAACATGGTCCGCGCACCGTAGACTGGCTGCTCTTCCTCTACGCCTGGCACGGCCGACATCACATCGCACACATCACCGAGCTTCGCAAACAAAAGTCCTGGTAGCTACTTTTCATCTTTTCATCGGGTGCCCCAGGTGTCGGCTTTACGCCTGGAGATCTCAGGTTCTGTTCTTATTTCTTCGCTTCCAGTTCCTTCTTCAGCGTCTTACCTTTGCGGAACCACGGCCGCTCCACTCGCTGCATGTATCCGGGCAGGGTCCTCTTCTTCGTCATTAATTTGTTGATCCACTCCCGCGCCTCATCCGTTCTGCCCTGCGTCTTCAAAAACCACGCATAGTTATAGAAGGTTTCCGGCGTCGTCGAATATTGCGTAGCCGGCGCGAACCATTGCGCCGCCTTTTCCATTTCACCGGTGCGCGCATACGCATCGCCCAGCAATCCCGCCGCGCGGTAGTAATCGAATTTCACGTCGGCGCAAGCGGCACGCTCCAAATCCGGAATCGCTCCCGCATAATCTCCCAACGCCAGTGAGCTCTTCGCACGTCCGTAATAGCTGTGTAGCGTGTCGGTAGCGGACGCATTCGCCTTCCGAGCTCCGTACGCTTCGATCGCTTTCGCAAACGCTTCCCGCGCCCGTGCGTATTTCTTTTCTTCCAAGTTCAGTTCACCCAACTCTTCGTAGTTCCCCGCCGACGGATTGTCCAAAATCTCATTCTCCAGCTTCTGAATCCGCGACCGCCTCCCAAACCCCTGAAACACTCCGCCCAGCAGCCGCGCATCCGGCGCCACCTCCACCAACAAATAAGCACCAGCCCCGATCGGCCCGCCAATCAAGATAATCCACAGCCAATACGTCTCCGGCCGCCGCTTCACAAAGTGCACCAGCGCGAGAATCTGCAACAAAATCCCCCACGGGTAATACAAGTGGCTCAGCCCGAACATGACCGTCCTTCGACGCTTAGCGCCGCAAAATCACCAGCAAATTGCTCAACACTATAAGCCACGTCTCCTGTAGCGGCTACCTTTAGGTAACCATATTGTGCAGCGCGTACCTCTATCTCCATCGCCTGACGTAGCCCTCGGACAACTTCTCGCCTGCTTTTTTCCAGTGCAGGACCCCAGCTGCCGCTCTTAGCAGTCCCCAACCTCGTCAAGCTAAAACGCCGTGCAACCGTTTTCCAATCCAGTGCTATCATCCTTTCGTTTTTCGGGGTTCATCCGCATGCCAACCACTTTTCTTCGCCAAACCGCGCAAATCGTATTCACCCTCATATTCACAATCACCCTCCACGCCACTGACAACAAACCACCCCTCCGCGTAGTCATCGCCGGCCTGGTCCACGGCCACGCCGACGGCTTCTTCTCCCACTCCCTCAATCGCTCCGACATCCAGATCGTAGCCATCGCCGAACCCGACCGTTCCCTCTTCGACCGCTACGCCGCAAAATTTCATCTCGACCCATCCCTCTACCACGCCGATCTCGACGAAACTCTCCGCGCCACCAAGCCACAAGCCGTCCTCGTCTACACCTCCACCTACGATCACCGCAAAGTCGTGGAACTTTGCGCGCACTATGGAATCCCGGTAATGATGGAAAAACCGCTCGCCGTTTCCTACGAAGATGCCCAAGCCATCGCTGGCGCCGCACGCGCCGCAAAAATTCAAGTCCTCGTCAATTACGAAACGTCCTGGTATCCCAGCAATCACGACACGTTCAAGTTAGTCCACGATGGCGCCATCGGCGAAATTCGCAAAGTAGTCGTCCACGACGGCCACGAAGGCCCCAAAGAAATCAACGTAGAACCCGAATTTTTCAAATGGCTCACCAACCCAAAACTGAACGGCGGCGGCGCTCTCTTCGATTTCGGATGCTACGGCGCCGACCTAATGACCTGGTTAATGAACGACCAGCGTCCGCTCACGGTCACCGCTGTCACCCAACAAATCAAGCCGGACATCTACCCGCTTGTGGACGACGAAGCCACCATTATCCTCACCTACCCCCACGCCCAAGCGATCCTGCAGGCTTCCTGGAATTGGCCCTACGGCCGCAAAGACATGGAAGTTTACGGCCGTACCGGCTCCGTCATCACCGTCGGAGCCAACGACATCATCGTCCGCCTTCCACACCAGGCGCAATCCAGTAGTCGCGCGGCCGAGCCCGTCCCCGCACCCTATAACGACTCTCTTACATATCTTCGTGCGGTCCTCCTTGACGGAGCCAAACCCGACGCCCTCTCCTCCCTTGAAACCAATCTCATCGTCACCGAAATCCTGGACGCCGCCCGCCGTTCCGCATCCTCAGGCCAAACCGTCCATCTTCCCCAATAATTTCAATGCGCATCCAATTCCGCACCGTCATCTGCCGCTAGCACTCAAACCAAAGTACCGATCTCGTAGAACTGTGTCGAATCAATGAGTTGTATCGCATCGGAACGGTTTCACGACTTCCCGATTGGCGGGTTCTTAGCAAGCCCTCACACTTATCTCCAGCGCACCTCATCTTCACTCGCGTTCCAGCCAGGTCACCACACGCTGGTCCGAATCGGTCAAGACCATATCACCCGATTTCATGCGCCACTAAATTTTCGGAGGAAATACGTGCGACACAAGATTTGGATTCCCACATTCTGCCTGCTCCTCGCCGGCTGCAGCGGCACCGGCACCAAGAGCCTAACCTCGGGCAGCGGCCAGCCAAGCCCAGGCGGACAACCGGCTCCGGCCTCCCTCAGCGGCCTCTCGGTTACTCCCAGCGCCACGTCCATAGCCGCAACCGCTACCGTCGGCCTTCACGCGATGGGCTCCTACTCAGACGGCTCGACCAAAGATCTCAGCTCCTCTGCCACCTGGACTTCCTCGGATCCAAACGTCGCTACCGTTAGCGCGGCCGGCGTCGTCACTGGCGTTGCAAGCGGTGCCGCGACGATTGCTGCCAAGTCCGGAGCTTTTACCAGTTCTGCCGCCATCACAGTCAGCGGCGGAACCAGCCCCAATCTGACCTCGATCGCGGTCTTGCCCGCCAACCCCTCTATTCCCGTCAATACCACCCAACAGCTTGCCGCCACAGGCAGTTACAGCGACGGCAGCAGCCGCGATCTGACTAACCTTGTTACCTGGTCCTCCTCAACCATTGCCAACGCAACTGTAGATGCCGCTGGTCTGGTCAGCGGCGTCGCTGCTGGCACCGCAACCATCACCGCAACGCTGGGCAGCGTTTCCAAGGCCACCTCGGTGACTGTCACCGCTCCCACCATCACGTCCATCTCGGTTACGCCGGACGACCTGACGCTTGCTATCGGCATCGACCAACAATTCACCGCGTCGGCGAACTATAGCGACGGCTCCTCCCAGGACCTGGTCGGCGGAGTATCTTGGACCTCCTCTACCACCTCTGTCGCCACCATCGACAACAACGGTCTGGCTGCCATCCTCGCCGCAGGCACCACCACCATCACCGCCACCGTAGGCGCTTTCACCGATTCAACCACTATCACTGTCGTACCGGCGCATCTCACTTCCCTCACTATTTCTCCAGCTACCGTATCGATCGCCGCTGGGACACAACCACAATTCACCGCGACAGGTAATTTTGATGATGGCAGCACTCAAGTGCTCACGTCTTTGCAATGGTCCTCAAGCGCCACCAGCGTACTCACCGTGGACGCCAACGGCCTTGGCCTCGGCGTAGCGGCCGGCACTTCGACCGTTACCGCCACCTCCGGCGGCATCGCCGGAACCGCTTCGGTCACCGTAACCAACGCGACCCTGGTTTCCCTCCAGATTGCACCTTCTAACTCTTCCATGCCCGCCGGGGCGATGAAGCAATTCAGTGCCATCGGTACTTTCAGCGATAACTCGACTCAGGATTTGACCCAGTCCGTTCTCTGGACCACATCGAACCCGGCTGTCGCAACCATTAACGACGTTGGCACCGTCAACAGCCTCATCACCGGCAGCACCACCATCACCGCAACCTCGGGCGCCGTCTCGCGCTCCACCACACTCACAATTTCCACCGTTAAGTTGGTATCCATCACGATTTCACCCGCCAACTCTCGGGTTGAAGCTCATACTTCTCTCTTGTTCACTGCCACTGGCGTTTACAGCGACGGCAGCACTTCCACTTTGGCCACCGTTTCCTGGCACTCCACAAAACCTCAATTCGCCAATGTGCGCAGCACCGGCATCCTGCACGGCAAGAAAGCCGGCACGCTCACCCTTTCGGCTACTTCTTCGGGAGTGACCGGCTCGACCACCGTCACCATCGGTACCGGCACGCTCGTTTCTGTGGCTATCACTCCAGCGAACTCTTCCGTTACCGCCGGTTCGACGCAGCAGTTCACTGCCACCGGCACCTTTAGCGATAGCACCACCCAGGACGTCACTATCAACTCGCACTGGAGCTCCACGGTTCCGACCGTAGCAACCGTCGCCAATGCTCCAGTCCACGCAGGGCTCGCAACGACCTTCGCCACCGGTACCACAACCGTCGGCGTCAATCACGGCGGCATCACCGCTACCACCAATCTCTCGGCAAACTGAAGCAGCACCTCGTTTCTAGTCTGCTGACTCAAAGGGGGCGCGCTCATCCGCGCCCTCAATATCCCTTTTAACCTGTCATTCCGCTTGCCCGCTCCTGGCGTGGAGGGAACGCAGCGAAGCGCCGACGTATTCCGCCCCAATTGTCATTCCGAGGAGCCTGCCTGTCGCAGGCCGGCGCAGCGACGAGGAATCTGCTTTTTCTTCGATCCATGCATAGCGTCCGGTCTTTTGGCTGAAGGAATATTCGCATCTCGAGCAACGTGTCTCTGTTGATCTCTGCGCCTGCTCTTCTCCGGCTCTGCGATAATCGTTTTCTTCCGCCTTTCGTTCAGCCCGCGATTCTCTCCACCCACGATGCCGTCGTTTCAGCCAATTCCCGCAAAACCTCGTGATCGCTCCGCCCGGACTTCTTCAGTACATGAAACGAATGATCCGCCGTCTCAATCACCTGCAAAGTAGCGAGCGGCCCAAGCTCCTTGCAAATCGGCCGCAGCAATTTCAAATCCGCCAGCGCATCTCGCGTCCCCTGCAACAACAGCATAGGCATCGGCACTTTAGAAAGATGTTCCGCCCGCCTAGTTCCCGGCTGTCTCGGCGGATGCAGCGGAAATCCAAAGAGCACCAGTCCTCGCACTCCATCCAACAAACCATCCGCCGCAGCCTGAGAACTCATCCGTCCACCCATCGATTTGCCTCCCGCCAGCAACGGCAATTCTGGCGCCGCCCCCTTCGCCGCGCGCACTGCAGCCGCAACCGTCGCCGTCAGCACCTTCGGCCGGTCCGGTACCCCTCGCCTTTCTTCCATGTAAGGAAACTGATACCGCAACGTAGCCACCTCAACCCTAGCCAGTTCCTCCGCCAGCGCTTCCATAAACGCATGCTTCATCCCGGCCCCGGCTCCATGCGCCAACACCAGCATCCACCGCGCGTCAGCCGGCCGCATCAACACCGCCGACACCTCGCCCGTTCCCTCCACCACAATCCGCATCTCTCGAATTTCCGCCATTTCGCCGCGATTCTAGCAGAACCAAAGTAGCCAGCGCCGTGCCCTCGTTCACGTAGTGCCAGGCTTCAGTCCGGCTCTTCAGCAGTACAGCCGGTAGTGGGTCATCTCTAACGACGACGGTGTCAACTTCGCGTGCGGAGGTAAACGCCGTACAACCCCAAACTGAGACCACACAAGAACAATATCGGTGTCAGGTATTGAGTGACCATCGAGGGAACGGCGACGGGCAGCCCCACGCCGCTGTATCCAGCCGCAAAATAGTGAATGACTCCAGCTAGCAACATGTACAACAGTCCACGCCGGATCAGCGCGCGTCCTTTCGCCGCAAAAGGACGGACAACAGAGCGACTTGTCGCAACCGCTTCCCGGCAGAATGGGCAGCGCTCTACATGTGCTCTTATCTGCTTGCCGCAATACGGGCAGCCGCGGGTTTCGCTCCCTTCAGCTTGTACAGAGTGGGCCATGACCGATCCGATACGCAATAATCGCCAGACTAGAGTTTTTTCTTCGCCGCCGTCAAGCTTCCCGCCACGATTCCAGCAGAACCAAAGTAGACAGCGCGGTACCCCGTCGCCTAGCGCCGGACTTTAGCCCATTCTTCAGCAGTACAGCCGGTAGTTAGGTTTCCGGTGACCGCATTAAATCAGGCCCTAGACAAGTTCTCCGACGAAGCGGGTACCAATTGTGATAAGTATGAGCATCCACTATCTCCGAAGGATCAAAGGAGGACCTGAACAATGTCGCTAAAAACCAATGTTCGGCAATCTAGCGATGTCGCGATTCTCGATCTGAACGGACGCTTGAGTCTCGGTGAAGCACTGGCCTTCGGTCCCGGCAGTGGTCTCGTGCTTAGCGAAACCATTCGCGAATTGACCAAGAAGGGCCAAAAGAAGATTTTACTCAACCTTGCAGGCGTGACTTACGTCGACAGTTCTGGCGTCGGGCAGCTCGTCGGTGCGTTGACGACTGCGCGCAATCAAGCTGCCGATATCAAGCTGCTGAAGCCGTCTGTCCACGTCCTCGATCTGCTGAAAACCACCAAACTGTACGGCGTGTTCGATATCCAGGAAGACGAAACCGCTGCGATCCAGTCGTTCTCCAGAGGGGCCGGAGCAACTTCGTAATTCGAGTCCTCCCTTGCTGCCTCGACTCCTTTTCAGCGAAAGCATCATGTCGCTATCTTGCTACTAGCTTGCATGAGTCTGGCCGCTACTGAGGTTCAGCGGGCTCGGCTCGATACGCTCCAGAGGATAGCGCTCCGTTCCTCTACTTCATTACTTCCTTTGCCTCATCAACTTCCAGCTTCCGAAGCGGCGTTGCTCGCGTCGCGCACTCCGCCCTTCGCGCAAATCGCTCTCGTTCGGCGCGTCGTTACTTCGTTACATCATTTCGTCGTTACTTCAATCTTGCCGAGGCGCATATGTCAAACCCATCTACATTCTCTGAAACCTCCCGCTGCACCCATCTTGACGCCTTAAACCGCCGTTGCCGCATGAACCTCGCTCCTTCTCATGCTTCTCTCTGCCCTCACCATGATGGCTCGCGCAACCAGCCGCCGAAGCGGACCGTCTCTCCTCCGCTCTCACCGCCACCTCCCCTGATGTCAAGACCCTTCCGACATCAACCAGGCCCTCGCGCAACTCTTTTCCGCCGTCTCCCTCAGAAGAATTGATCTCCGCCAGGGCGCTCTCCTCGCTTACATCGCCCAGCTCATGATCCAGACCACCAAGGTTGCTGACGTCAAGGCTCAGCTTCCCAATTCGCAATGACTATTCGCCCGGCAGCCAGCGCAGCGGCGCGAAACGATTCGCCGTCGATTCCGAACCTGCCTGCGCAGGCAGGCGAAGCGACCGAAGGTTCCGACCTTGTCGGAAGGAATCTCTCTTGCTCCTGCCTTTCCAGCGCGCCAATTGTCGCTTCGCCCGGAAAATGATATCTAGTAGCATGCACGCCACGAAAAAGAACATCCATGCAATTCGCGTCTTCTCAATACTTCTCCTGCTGCTGTTCTCTTCTTCACGCGCTCTCGCGCAACAACCAGCTGCAGCCAGTGATCAGCCAGCCGCAACCAGTGGCGGATGGAATTCCTACGGAGGCGATCCGGGAGGCTCGCGCTATTCCAGCGCCTCGCAAATCTCCCGCGAAAATGTCGCGCAACTGAAAGTCGCCTGGACGTTTCACACCGGCGCCTCGCAGCTCGAAACCAAACTCATCCGCAAAGCCGCCTTTGAGTCCACTCCCATCCTCTTCGACAACAAACTCTTTCTCACTTCGCCCTATGACAAAGTTTTCGCCCTCGATCCCGCCACCGGTGAAAAAATCTGGGATTTCGATCCGCATGTGGACCTCACCCGCAACTACTCCGAAGTCACTTCGCGCGGAGTCTCTGCGTGGCGCGATTCCAAAGCTAAGCCCGGCACGCCGTGCGCTCTGCGTATTTTCCTCGGCACTCTCGATGCGCGCCTGATCGCTCTGGACGCACAAACCGGCAAGCCTTGCACTGACTTCGCCACTGCAGGCGTGTTTGATCTCTCCGCCGACGCTTCCACGACTCCCGAATGGCGCGGCGGCTATCAAGTCACTTCCGCTCCAGCCATCGCCAACGATCTGGTCATTACCGGCTCTTCCATCGCCGACAACTGGAAAGTGGACGTTGGACGCGGGATCGTACGTGCGTTCGACGCTCGCAACGGCAAACTGCGCTGGACCTGGGATCCCATCCCGTGGGCCAACACCTCCAATCCGCACACTGGCGCCGGCAATGCCTGGTCCACCCTGAGCGTGGATTCCGAACACGATCTGGTATTTATTCCCACCGGCAGCGCCAGTCCCGATTACTTCGGCGGGCTTCGCCTCGGGGACAACAAGTGGGCCAATTCCGTGGTCGCGCTCCGCGCATCCACCGGCAAATTCGTCTGGGGCTTCCAAGTCGTTCATCACGATCTGTGGGATTACGATGTCGCTTCTCAGCCCACCCTCTTCACCTGGAAAGACGGCACTCCCGCTATCGTCATCAACACCAAGATGGGCCATGTTTTCGTTCTCAATCGCCTAACCGGCGCTCCGCTTCTGCCGGTCGAGGAGCAGCCCGTTCCGCAAAGCGACATCCAGGGTGAAAAAAGCTCGCCCACGCAACCCTTTTCCAGCATTTCGTTAGTTCCAGAAAAAATCGCTCTCGAGGATCTGTGGGGAAAATCTTCCGAAGACGTCAAGTGGTGCCAGGAAAAACTGAAAGCTTCACGCTCCGAAGGAATTTTCACTCCGCCAAGTCTGAAAGGCAGCGTCGTGTATCCCGGCAATGTCGGCGGCGTGAATTGGGGCAGCGCTGCATACGATCCGCAAAACCATTTGATGTTCGCGAATACCAATCGCTTGATTGCGTGGATCAAATTAATTTCGCGCGCTGAGTATGACGCGCAAACCAAAACCGATCAGGACAATCGCGTCTACGGGGAATTCGGCGAACAACGCGGCTCAGCCTTCGGCTTGTACCGGACCTTTCTTTTTTCGCCCGGCGCAACACCTTGCAACGCTCCACCTTGGGGAACGACCGCGGCAGTCGATCTTTTTACCGGAAAAATTATCTGGAATGTTCCTCTCGGTTCGTTCGCTCCCGGCCAGCAGACCGGCACCATTAATCTTGGCGGGCCGATGGTCACCGCCGGCGGCCTCGTCTTCACCAGCGCCGCGATGGACAACATCATCCGCGCTTTCGACTCAGCAACCGGAAAAGAACTCTGGCAATATGAACTTCCCGCGGGCGGCCAGGCCACGCCAATGGCTTACATGTTCAAAGGCAAGCAATACGTAGTGATTGCCGCGGGCGGCCACGGTAAACTCTCGACCAAGCAGGGCGACTCCCTGCTGGCGTTCGCTCTCCCCTGACGTATGCAAGCTGCATTGCTACAATCTTTCTATGCGTAGCCGAACCGCTTCATTCCTATTGGGCGCACTCTCCCTCACGCTTGGTTTACCCGGCGCATGCGCGCAATCCTGGGTCACGCTGACTTCCGGCATCGACACCAACTTACGTGCCATCAGCGCCGTCAAAATCACTGCCACCGGCCACATCGCTATCTGGGCTTCAGGTTCGCACGATGTAATTCTTCGCTCGCTCGATGACGGCGCCACGTGGACTCGGCTCTCCATCCCCGGCCAGCCCGACCTCGATTTTCGCGGTATCGTGGCCTTCGACGACAAAACCGCGTATTTGATGTCCAGCGGTGAAGGCGACAAATCCCGCATCCACAAAACCATCGACGGCGGCATCCACTGGGAACTTCAGTACACCGACGTAAACAATGCTTTTTTTCTGGATTCCATTGCCTGCTCTTCGCCGACAAATTGTTTTGCCCTCGGCGATCCCATCAATGGAAAATTCTTGTTGTTGCGAACCACCGACGGCCACCGCTGGAATCCTCTGCCCCCGCAGGATCTCCCCACCGCTTTGCCCAGGGAAGGAGCGTTCGCCGCGAGCAATTCCAATCTGCTGGCAGTATCCGCCAGCGAATTATTTGTCGTCACCGGGGGTTTCGCTGCTCGCGCTCTGCACACCAGCGACACTGGCAAAACGTGGACCGCGGCCGCAGTACCAATCGCTGCGGATAACGCGACTTCGGGAATTTTTTCCATCACCCGGTCGAGCGACGGGCACTTCGCTGCGGTCGGCGGCGACTACGTGAACCCAGGCACCGCTCTGCGCACTGCCGCCATTTCCGAAGAGCCGTCGAAAACCTGGCAATCCCCCGCACAACAACCTGCGGGCTATCGCTCGGCAATCGTTTCGCAAGACGGAGAGACATTTCTCGCTGTCGGCCCTGCCGGCTCCGATTTTTCCAGCGACGCGGGCCAGCACTGGAAATCTTTCGCTACCCTCCCATTGAACGCCCTCTTCGCACTTGACCCGCAACACGTCTACGCCGCCGGGCCTAGAGGCACCATCGCCCAATTGCTCCTCGCGGATTCAAAGCAATAGCCCAATCGAAAACCTCTCTGTGTCCTCTGCGTTCGATCTCTGTGAACTTTCTCTCGCGGCCACGATCGCTGGCCACGAGCCGCCGCCTCGTGTACGATAATTTCTCCACCCACTCCAAGGAGATCGCATGACTCGTCCGGCTGGCACCTATGCCATTTTTGAAACCTCGCAGGGCAACATCGTCATTAAGTTGATGGAAAAGGAAGCTCCGAAGACCGTCGAAAATTTCGTCGGCCTGGCCGAAGGCACCAAGGAATTCACCAACGAAAAAACCGGAAAGAAAGAGAAGCGTCCGTTCTACGACGGCCTGGTTTTTCATCGCGTCATTCCCGATTTCATGATTCAAGGCGGATGCCCGCACGGTTCCGGCATGGGCGGGCCAGGCTACAAATTCGCCGACGAATTCCATCCTTCGCTTAGGCATTCCAAGCCCGGCAAACTCTCCATGGCCAATTCCGGTCCCAACACCAACGGAAGCCAGTTTTTCATCACCGTCGCTCCAACGCCGCATCTTGATAACCGCCACACTATTCTTGGAGAAGTGGTCGAAGGCCAGGACGTCGCCAACAAAATTTCCGGCGTCCCGCGCGACCGCAGCGACCGTCCCAATACGCCGGTCACCATCAACCACGTAAAAATCGAGCGAGTCGCCTAAAATTTGCGTCATGCATGTACGTGCTATGCCGTCATTTCGAACGGAGCGCAGCGGCGTGAGGGATTTCTCTTCGATTGTTACGCCGCGGCACAGTTTACATCGAAGAGAGCATCCTCGCTTCGCTCGGAATGACGAACCAAGGCCTTATTTTCCCCATTGTTAATTCTCGATTTTTTAGTTTGGACTTTCTCGATGCCACTCACGCCCGACAAATCTCTCCGCCTCTCGATCGAAGTTATTTTCGTTCTGCTTGGCGGGCTGGTCATATGGCTCGGCGCAACGCAACACATTTTCTTTGACCGCCGTCGCATCGGGTGGCTGCTGCTCAGCATTGCGCTGATTCTATGGGGCGCGCGTGCACTCTACCAACCCGGAAAGTATTGGTCGCGCACGGAAAACTTCACTCGCGGACTTTCGTTGCTTCTGCTCGGTGCGGTCATGCTCGCCATTTCACGCGTTCCCTTTTCCTGGGTAGGCCCGCTGCTCTCCGTCGCCGGCCTGCTTCTGCTCTTGCGCGGACTGGCGGGTTCCGTGTTAGTGTTTCGGCGAAACTAAGTCCTTCACGCGCCGCCAGGGCGCGCCACTTCCGAATTTGACTCTGCAAGGAGACCTGCGATGCTCAAGGAATTCAAAGAATTCGCAATGCGCGGCAACGTACTGGACATGGCTGTAGGTGTCATCATCGGCGCGGCTTTCGGCAAAATCGCTTCTTCGCTTGTGGACGATATCATCATGCCGCCCATTGGCCGTGCGCTCGGCCGCGTCGATTTTTCCAACTTGTTCATCAATCTGAGCGAAACGCATTACGCGACCATTCCGGACGCCAAGGCTCACGGTGCGGCAACCATCAACTATGGTTTGTTCCTGAATACCATTGTGAATTTTGTGATCGTCGCTTTTGCGATTTTTCTTTTGTTGCGTATGGTCAATCGCTGGCTCCTGAAGCCAGCGCCCGCCGCCGCGCCAACCACCAGGGATTGCCCGCAGTGCCTGATGGCTATCCCCATCGCCGCAAAAAAGTGCGGCCACTGCACTTCCGCCGTTTAGTGTTTCCACCGATACTTCGTCTGCCATTTCAAATACGTTTCTGGTTGTGGCGTGCAGAACGCCAAAATTCAATCCGTCAGAATCGACTCTTAGCTTCCGGGCGTTCTTTTTTTGCGATTGGCGACCAGGTGTACGCGCAGGCGCTCGACCACCTGGTCTTCGCGGCCTTCGTCGATTTCCCGCTGAAGTTCTTCCAGACTGAAGTGCACCACATCGTGATGGTGCAACTCTTCCGGGGCGACCTGATCGCTGAATCGCAACCATAGCCGGTGCAGCAAATTCACTTCGTTGGCGGTCAGGTTCGGCGCGTGCGGGCCAAGAACTTTGTACACCTTGTCCCCGTTCGGCAGGTGCACTTCCAGGTTGAATTGCGGTTTCGGGTCCGAAAGTCTCTCCCAGGCTTCGCCTATTTGGCGCGCTTGCTCTTCGCTCTGCCAGTGGCTGGAAGTGCCCACCACAATGGTCGACGACTGCAGGCTCTGCCCGGCGCGCAAAATACCGTCCCAGAGGTCGTTCGCGGCGACCACGGCAAGCCTGATTGATTTACCGCGTTTTTCCGCCATGCTCAGCGCTTGCGAAAACAGATGCTGCTCGATGCTGCCAAAAAGCTGATCCGCGTCGAGTTCCTGCTCGCCGGAAGCGGAGCGTCGCAAAAGGCGCACGTGCAATACGACTACGTCGCGGCGGCCGGGTTTTACACGGTCCAGCACATTTCCCAGGTGATACATGTTGAAGTGATTGCTGATGGGCACAAGAATGTTGCCCGGCTTTGCTCCGACCGATTCCGGTGTGAGTTCGCCTTCCAATTCCAGGTTGAACTGATCCATCTCCACGTGTGCAACGCCGCTATGACGGCCACGCCGCTCGGAAATCGTAAAGACGATATACAGAAGAAGGGAAAAGGCCCCGCCCGCCATCGTGGCCACGGGCTTGGTAAATAGGTTTATGAACGCGATCAGGAACAGCGTCAGGGTAATCAGGCCAAGCCCAAGCGGAACCTGTTTTCCACGAATTGTAAAGTTGAGCGGGACCTGGAATTCGCGTTGGCCGGGATTGGTGTAGCGCAAAACCAGCACCGCCAGGCCGTTCATGGCGAAACTCCAGATAACGCCGAACGCGTACAGGTTCGCCAGGAAGGTTACGTCGCCGCGGCTGATAAAAATCGTAATGATCTGCAGCAGCACGATCGTGTTAATAATCCGGTAGCTGGTGCCAAAACGCGGATGTGGCTGGCGGAACCAATCGCTGAGCACGCCGTCTTCAGATACCCGATTGAGCACGCCATTCGAACCGACGATTGCGGTATTCACAGCGCCCGCAAGAATCACGGCACCCACAACGACCACGAACGCGTGAAAGATCAGCCGGACCAGGAACGGTCCCGCGAGATTCATCGCCAGACCGCCGATAAGATTTTCCAGAAAGCTTTGCCGCACGTCGTCCGGAATGATCATCACCGCAAAGAATGAAACCAGCGAAGTGAAGACCATGCTGTAAACGAAAATCACCAGTCCGGCCTTCTTCAGGTTAACCAGCTTCGGGCTTTCGATTTCGCGATAGACCTGCGCCAGCGATTCTTCTCCGCTCATGGCCAGCACGGAATGACCCAGCGCAATGAAGATGGCGATAATGCCGAACATGTGTGGCAGCGAACTGTGCGCCAGCCAACCGAGAGAGCCCGCGGTGAGGTGAAGGTTACGAGGATAAGGGAACGGCGGGAGCGGAGAGTGCCGAAGCATGACGGTGTAAACGCACCAGGCGATGAGAATCACCACCATGACGGTGACCAGCTTCATGATGTGCAGAGCTTTTTCGCTCGATTCGGGAATGCCTTTGGTGTTTTCCCACCAGAAATAGACGGTGACAATAATTGCGAAGCAAGTGGCGATGAAATTGATGGAGTGAGGCGAAAGCGGCCCAGTGGTGATGTGAGCGTAAGGAAGCAGCTCGCTGAGAAGTCCGCCGACGTATTGTCCCGCGGCCACACCGCTGATCGGACCCGTCAAAATATAGTCAAACATCAGCGCGGAAACGCTGAACTTTGCCAGCGCCCCACCAAGAGATTGTTTCACCGCGCGGTACACTCCACCGCGCACGAACATGCTGCAACTTTCCACATACACCGCGCGTACGGCGTATGAAAACAGCATAATGGCCAAAATGAACCACGGGGCGGTTTTGCCGATGTAGCCTTCCGCTTCACCGCCGGCGTAGTACGCCGACGATGCCAGGTCATTCAACACAATGGCAGCGGCGCGCCAAAAAGAAATGAAGGTTAAAAGGGCCGTGGTAGCAACGATGACGCGTGGAATGCCGTTGCCGCGCGCTCCGCTTGCCGCGGGTTTAATGGGGGTAGTGCTCATGTAAGGGCTGTTTGAACTCGCAGGTTAAAATGCTCGCAAATTTGGTGCGCGAAGTCCAGTTGGAGAGCTTAAATGACACAACAATTTTTGACGAAAAAACAAACTTTTGTTGGTCCTAATCCGGAAGGGGCGGGGGAGGAACAGGGGAGTTCGCGACGGCCGGCAGCTTGGCGGATGCGTCGCGAGCGCGGAGCAACGGCAGGATGAGGAGAAAAACCAGGATGCAAGAACTGAGAACCGCGTACCAGCCGGAGATGCTGGCGTAGGACACCGTGGCATCTCCTTCGTCGGCAAACATTGGTGCGAGACCCTGAAGTGGAAGACGCAGCAGAGCTGCCACGAGACCGGAGAAAAAAGCCGTCCAAATAACAAAACCGGGATAGGCTCGACCTTTCAGTGCATCCGCGAGAGAAGTTCCGGTGACAGCGCGAACCTGTGGAAGGGGCAGCTGTTCACAGGCTGTAGAAATTGCGGGGGAGGAAACCGAAGCAGCGCGCCACGCGGCTATCCGCTGTGCGAGCTCGGCCAGCGCTCGATTCATTGCCAGCACGGAACGAACAGCAAAAGGCCGCACGTTGAAAATGGCGCTGAAGCCGGATTCGGGATTGCGCCAAACGATGTATAGACTGCGTGCACCGAACCATCCCGGGAAACCAGGACCGAGCTCAACGGCAACAAGCTGATCGCGGCGCAGCGAGAATCGAGATTCTTCTCCCACGTAACATAATCGCTCGCCAGAGCAAAACAGGTATCCGACATCCCAGGAATAGTTGCCTTCAAAAATGCGTGGCGCGGGGCCGGGAGAAAGCCCGACCAGTGAGTTCGCGCCGTCGCGAAGGACTTCAGGAGGAACAACGCCGTCCGATTCAGCACGTGCGCGCATACGGCTGGCCAGGCGAGATGCCCCAAAGAACGGGATAAAATTAAGGGCCACAAGCAAAAGCATGACAGAAATGAAGAGTGACAAAACAAACGCGAAGAATCCGGAGTTGAACAGGTTCAGCAAGTCGAAAATGCGCAACAACAGGGCCGGCAACGCTGCCACTACCGCGAATAGCAGCAAATACGAACGAAGAGTAAAGGATTGTTTGAACTCCGTGGAAAACACTTTTTGCCCGGTACTGCCCGAAGTTGCGAGCGGATAGAACAATAAGGCGTCATCGGCAGTTTGTAGAGGCCCGGGGGACGGGACTTGCTCCGCTAGAAGCTGCACAACTCTTTCGTTCGAAAGATTCGCCAGGCGCGCGATCGCCTGCGCCCTTCGCACGGTGGAGGGATGAGTCAGAAATTTTTCGCTCCATCGATTCCACTGGAGCGGAAGCGAATTGAGGCGATAAATTTTTGCAAGACAGGTAATCATCGCCTCGGCATCGCCGGTAACCCGGACGGCGGTGGCGTCGGCAATAAATTCAAAGCGGCGGGCGACAAAATAGTAGGTGAGGAGAGGAATTGCGACAAATAACAGATCGAACAGCGGTTTCCATTGCGGGGGCGGGAGAAAAGCAAAATAAGGAAAAGCCACGACAGCGTAGCCGCCCATTAAAGCCAGGCCAAGAAGCCGGGGGTGATCATTTTTGATATGCGCCAATTCGTGGCCAATAACTGCGTCTACCTCCTTGCGGGTGAGATGAGTAAGCAGGTGGTGCGTAAGCAGAATGCTGCGGCCGGAGCGGGCATAAGCATTGGCCATACGGCTCTTGCTGGGCGGCAAGAGATAAATCTGCTGAAGTTTGACGCGGAGCTGCGACGCCAGAAAAAAAGCACGATCGCGAAGCTCGCCGGTGGTGAGCGCGTTGGGAGAAAGCTGCAATAATTTACGCAAGCGGCGGCCAAAGAAAATGACGCAAATGAATGCCAGAACCAGGCAAATTACGAAAGAAAGCACACTGTCATTCGCAAAAACTCCCGTAAACCCTGAAGTGAGCAAAATCAGCGGCAGAATGCTGGATCCCAAGCTGTAAAGCATCTGGCGTGCCAGTTCGGTTCTTGTCCATTCGATGCCACGCACGCCGGAATACACCGGCTGGAACAATATCTGGCACAACAACACCACCAGGACGGGAGGCAGCCAAAAAACGATCAATGCCGCGAAGTGAGCACCGGGAATCGAAAAGAATCCATGCGAGCCGAGCAGAGCGTCGAATCTGTCCCTCCAGTGCACGAAATCCGTTGCAGCCCACCAGGCAACGAACGTTCCGATGACCAGCCAGCGAAGAAAACGAACACATGAGAACCAGAGCGCGACGCGGTCCGCTTCCTGAACACGCTGCGCCTTGCGAACAATGTAAAGCGTGAGGCCGATCGGCAATAGCAGAAGGGCTATCGGAAGGAATTCGGAAGGGGCTTGGAAATCGGTGTGCAGCAAATTGGCCTCGAAAAGAGTTGCAGCGGCCGGCGGAGCAAATACTTCACAGCAACTTGCAAAAGAATATCAGGTGCGCGCAGGGGTGGTGGGCACCAGATTTTTTTGTGTGCGATGTTGAGAAACAACTGTGATGACAGGAAGGCGAAGGTGAAGCGGCTCGTTATTGCGCCCTATCGTTTGTGGAGCTGAACGGTTTTTGCTTCAAGCGTGCCGCACGGTCGCTTTGGATTGCGAAAGCCACTTTTTCAGTATGGACGTGAATTGGGGTTCCATGCCGGTGAACGTCAGGCCCATTCCGCGTTTGGGCATAAAGTAGGCGACAGTCGCGGACGTTTCCACGAAATCTTCATCCTGGTAAATTTCAATTGTGACGGGCGTGCCTTCTGGAAACGGATTGGGCAACTGCACGAAGCAGCCGTGCAAGCTCAGGTCAGAACTTGCGACGTACTGCGCGTGTTTTCCGCTTCGTCGATAATTTCTGCGTTGGCGGCAAATGGAATTCGCGTGGACCGGCGGCGCTCAACGGACATGGGTGAACCTTTCCGAGGGGGCGGGCTGAAGAAATCCTGGCGCCAACCAAGCAGGGCCGGCAGGAAAAACAAATGCCGTGGACGCGAAATCATAATGAGCAAAAAAGTGAGGCTGGAATTGCGCTTGACCGTTCAGTTTTCGCTGTGATGCAGGTGGCCGTGGATGTCGGCGATTTTATCATCGAGCGCGTTGAGTTTACGCGCGATGCCCTGGATTTCCGATTCGGCTCGGCGGTTGACATCATAGTCGAGTTCGCCGCGGAGGCGATCTTTGGTGTCCTGGCGATTCTGGCTCATCATAATGACGGGCGCCTGGATCGCCGCCAGCATGGACAGAAAAAGATTCAGCAAAATAAACGGGTACGGATCCCAGGAAGTCTTGCCCATCACGAGGCTAAGGAAGGCATAGGCAACCAACGAGGCGAGGAAGGTGATGATAAATGTCCAGGAACCGCCGAAGCCGGCGACTTTGTCGGCGATGCGTTCGCCGAAGGTGGCCTCTTTCTCGATCACTTCGTTGGGATTGCGCACGGCTCGGAGACGCACCAACTGTTGCGAAGCGTGGAATTGCCTGCCGAGCACGGTAAGCATGTCCATACCGGCCATGGGCTTGCGCTGCAACAGAACGGCGATGTCGCCGCGGTCCAGTTCGATGCAAGTCGTTTCCTCGACCGCGATGGCGTTGGTCTGGTGCGGAGTTTTTTCCAGCATGCTGGCGAAGCCGAAGAATTCGCCGTGGCCTGGTTCATCGACAACCACTTCCTGATGGTCTTCATCCACGGTGGTCACCCGTACTTTGCCGGAGAACATCACGTAGGCTCGGCCATCGGTGTCGCCGATTTTGTAGATGCGCTGGTGCGGCGCGAATTTTTTCATTTCCACCTGCGAAGCCAGCACCGCGGCCTCCTCGTCATCGAGCAGCGCAAACAGCGGTATGTGTTTCAGTTCTTCAGCGTTGCAACCCATGGGCCACCTCTCCGAAGCAAATTCTTACCAAAAGTTGTCAGAGGATTCCACAGGCTGCTACGTCTGACAAGTTAAGATTGCGCGATGCGGGCTTTCGCGCTGTTCCAGTCCGGGGGGATTTCGTGTGCCTGCACCTGCCATTGCGCGAATTGTGATTTGCCCAGGTGCGGAGCGAGTTTTTGCATGATGCGGTTGTGCGGCGCCTGGCTCACAAAATCGGTGAGCGATTGCTGGTCGCGCCAGACTGATAGCGTCCAGAATGTCCGCGCGAACGGGCGCGCTTCGAGCGAATAGCCGATTAGTCCTGGTGCAGTTCGAAGCTGGCGCCGGATTTCAGACGTAAAGCGGAAGAAATTGGGGATGGCGCGAAAATGTTTAAGGGGCAAATACGAAATCAACGCGAGGTAGCGATTACCAGCGAGCGGTGCTTCTGCCACTTTCCAGGGAATGACTGGCATGCGTGGATTTTAGCGTGGTTTGTTTGCGGAGAGCGAGAAGGCGATTTGCCTCTGCGATTATTGCGGAGAAGCGAAATTATGACGACGATTTTCGTTGTGCGGTGCACTCTGTGCACGGACAAATGGTGCGGAGATGCTCGTAGGAATAAATTCCAGTCGAGTGACCATCAGAAAAAGAAAGTTGAAAGGCGTATTGTCCGACTGGCGTTGCCGATTGCGCTCGCACTTTGGGCTTGAACATGGGCAGCGCCGGTGACGAAGCAAAAGCCGGTGAAGCTTCGCCGAGCGATTCTTTTTTGAGGCGTTCGTCATTGCACGTCGCGCACGGACAGTTTTCGCGCAGATACGCAAAATCGAAGTGACTGGCGTGGCCATCGGCCCAGGCAATGTCCACACCCGCGCCGCTGCTGACGTGAATTTTCACGCTGGCGGGCTTGCGGCGTTGGTCGATGGGAATTGGCATGGGAAAAGTTTTCAGTAATTAGCTTTGGTTCTTGGAATTTATTTCGCAGCATGCGCCTGGCGGAATCGGATTGCCGTGCGGGCAGGTTTTTGGATGGCCAAGGAACGAGCAGATACGCTGGTCGAGTTCGGGAGTGATGATGTGTTCGAAGCGGCAGGCTTGCTGGTGGGCTTCGGCGTCGTCAATGGCGAAAGTGTCGGTGAAGAGACGTTCGGCGAGGCGATGGCGGCGAACTACGTCGCGGGCGCGGCGTGAACCGGCTTCGGTCAGGTGAACTTCGCCATTCACTGCAATTGAGTGCCCGTCTGGCGCGCTGGCGATTTTGTTGCCGTTGAATTCGATGAGGCGCGAATCCGCCATACGCGCTAGCAGGCGCGTCGCGGGTTCCCCGCCCACAATCGGAAGGTGGCCGGCAGGGCCCTCGGCGCGCAAAAGTTCAGATTGCGCTGGCTTGCCTTCTTCGCCGCAAATCCAGATTTGTTCGAGCAGATGGTCCACGCGAATATCTTCGTCGGCGGGGATTGGCGTGCAGCAATCGGCGGTGTTGGCTAACGGGCAGGCCATCGGATGATTGGGGCCGTGCTGCGCGGTGTCGAAAGAAAGATGGCCGTGGGCGAGTTCGATGCGGCGGTCGGCCTGGCGCGCGATGTCGGGGTCGTGCGTGACCATCAGAATGGTGTGGCCGGATTTGTGTAAGTCGCGGAAGAGGTCGATGACGATTTGTTCGTTGGCTTCGTCGAGGTTGCCGGTCGGTTCGTCGGCGAGAATTAATTTCGGCTGATTGATGAGCGCGCGTGCGATGGCCACACGCTGCTGCTCGCCGCCGGAAAGCTGCGATGGCAGGTGTGTGAGGCGGTCGCCGAGCCCGACGCGCTTCAGCGCTTCTTCGGCCTGCTTTTCGTCCGTTACGGAATGAAAGTATTGCGCGAGCATTACGTTTTCGACGGCGTTCAGATAGTGCACCAGATGAAACTGCTGGAAGACGAAGCCGATTTTTTCCGCGCGGTAGCGGACTAGTCCGTTTTCGTTGAGTTTCGCGAGGTCTACGCCGTCCACCACCACGCTGCCTGCAGTGACGGTGTCGAGGCCACCAAGAATGTTGATGAGCGTGGTTTTGCCCGAGCCGGATGGTCCCATGAGGGCGACCCATTCGCCGGAGGCGATGTCGAAAGAAACTCCGTTCAATGCGCGCAACGTGCCGTACTCTTTAACGAGCGCGTCAATAACGACCTGGGTCGCGACTTGTGTTTGTCCGCTCATTCGAAGGTCCGAAACGCCCGCCGCAGACTACAAAACCGCAAGCCGATCGCGCCCTCCCGCTGTTGTAGCGGCCGCTTTCCGAAGTGGACGGGTTTGATTGTCAGCGCCATCATTCTTCCCCTCGAAAGACTGACGCGGGACGAATATGCACCAGCCTCCGCAGCGGGTAAGCCGCGAAGATCGCTACGATCACGGTAAGAGCCACAGAAATAGGATACACGATGAGCCGCGGCTGCGCGGCCACGCCAAACACCGCTTTGCCAAGGCCGATGGAGATGACGATGCCGACTGCGGCGCCGATCAGACCTCCAGCAAGTCCAAGTAGCGCAGCTTCGGCAAGAAACAACCGGAGGACGCGGCGGACCGACCCGCCAATTGCTTTCATCAAGCCAACATCGTTCTTGCGCTCCATTGCGACGTTGGTCATGGCCGCCATCACGCATAGCGCGGTGAGGATCAGCACGACTGCGACGGTGGCCGTAAGAATCCCAGAAATCCGACTGTAGAGCCGCGCTTCTCCTTCCGTGAATTGCCGGATTGGCCGCACTTCAACGTCGGGGAATTTTTGCTGTAGCGTGGTGATGTAGTTTTGGATTTGCGCTGGCGTGCCCGCAACGCTCATTTGAATCAAGCTCGCACGGTTGGGCAACGTCGCCAGCGATTGTGCAGCGGCCAAATCGACAAAGACTTGATTGTCCTCTTCTCCGCCGGATGACAATGTGCGATTCGCGGTACAGTCGAATTCCTTATCTCCCACGGAGACGCGCAAGAGCCGTTGTCCTGACAGCTGCAAGCGTGTCGAAAGGATTGCTCCCACCATGCAGCTCCCAGGTCCCGCTTCAGCCAAGTGTGGCTCGATTTTCCAATTCGGCTCAAGCACATCGAATGAAAATGGAAGCATTCCAACCACCACAGCCGAAACACGATGCGAATTTTCGCTGGATACACTTCCGTTGAGGTACAGAAAAGTTCCGACGCGACCTCCAAGGCCCATTTGCAAGATATCTCTCTCGACGTCCCGCGAAAGCGTAGCTGGTTGGGATGAGTCCGCTTGCGTGTTTCGAGGGGCGATTAGGACGTTTGGACCGAAAGTGCGGAATTCGGTGGTGATGCGGCGCTTGGCGTCGACTTGAAGATTTAGCAGGGCGGCGGTGATGGCGGCGCCTGCGGCGAGGGCGAGGAGGATTACGAAGAGCCGGCCGCGGTTGGCGAATACCGAGCGGCGGAGGACGCGCCAGAACATGCTGCGATTGATGGAGCGGCGGTCAGGCATGGACGGGCTCGCTGTAAGAGAAGTCCATCAGAGGGAGAAGAACCGACGCCTTCCCCGACCGGGTCGGGGAGGATGAGACACCCGAAGAAAAGCGCCGACCTGAAGGTCGGCCGCTACAAGTGCAGCTACCAGAGAAAGAAGCCGGGCTGAAGCCGGGCACTATACAAGAAGGAATAGCCGCCAGCGCAACGGTCGGAACATTGACCGGAAGACGAAGAACGGGCACGGCATGCCGTGCCTCTACGGGAAAGATCTGTTCAGGCGCGAAGGTGAGTGCGCGCATCATTCGCCTCGCAGGATGGGCGCGGGATCGAAACGCGCGGCGCGACGGAGCGGGAGTGCGCTGCCGAGGAGAGTGACGGTGGCGGCGAGAGCCAGGATGACGCCGAGGACGAGTAGGGACGGTTCGGGTGGTACGCCGAAAATTTTTGTACCGAGGAAACGCGCGAGTAGCAGCCCTAGCGCGTAGCCGGTGCACCCGCCTACGAACGCGAGCAGGAGTTGTTCGGCTGCGAGTAACCAGCCGACCGTGCCGGAGCCTGCTCCGAGCGCTTTCATTAAACCGATTTCGGTGCGGCGTTCGATGACTGAAGACGCGGAAGACGCTCCTACAGCAAGCGCAGCAGCTAGCAGCGATGCGAACGTTACTAGCCAAAGCAACGTGCGGACGCGGGTGAGAATTTTTCCTTCGCCGTCGGCGACGCGGCGAATCACGCGCACGTCCGAGCCCGGCAGTACCTGCTTGATCGAATATGCAATCGAGGAAACATAGGGCGAGCAGGACCAGCGCTCGAGCTCGTCGGGCTTCATTGTTCTGGGGTCGCGGCGGGCAAAGTCATCTTCGGGCTTGGTTAATGCGGAAAGGTAGAGTTTGCGGTATTGGCCGGCGCGTTCGGAGAGCTCTTGGGCGATCTTCAGGGGAAGAACAACCGAATTCTCCTCACTGTCACCGGCGGAGAGGATTCCGGTTACCAGGAAGGACGGCAGCGACGATCGCAAATAGACACGCGGCCCGGAGACAGAAAAATAAGTCTGCGCATGCGGTCCAGAGCCAGCTAGATGAATACTGTCGCCGATTTTTAGTCTGAACTTCTTCGCAAGACTTCTACCGACGACACATTCATTCGCTGCCTCTCTGAACCAGCGTCCATCGATACTCCACCAGGGATTGGTCTTATCGGCCCCGGTTGTGAATGTAGAGCCGTCCGACAATGGCAGCGAGTGTCCAATCCATGTCCCGATAATCCGCACAGAATCACCGAGTGCGGGTTGAAGCACAACACGCGGTCGCTGTTGATCGGCGGCTCCGGCCGGGCCCTCGGTTAGGAGGTACGCGCGATCTTCCAAAATGGGGGCGAAGGCGGTGATGTTGTTGTGCCAGAAAACGGATTTAATTTTGGGGAGGTCGGATTCGGGGAGATACGCGCCGGAGTTGGCGGGGCGGAAGTCTACGCCGCCGATTTCGAGAGGGAGCGAATCGGCTTCCGGAGTGACTACTAAGTTTGCCCCGAGGGATTTGAATTCTTCGGAGAGGCGGTCGCCGACATCGAGCGAAACGCTGAGCGCGGCGGTGGCTACGGCCATGCCGAGCGAGAGCGCCGCGGCGGTGAGAAGTTTGCGGCGCGGGCGGCGTGTGAAGTTGTCGGCAATGAGGCGGAAGAACATGAGGATCAGAGATCAGAGACCAGAGACCAGCGTTTAGAGAACTGTCCACGGTCGAACGTTGAGAGTTGACAGTTTGAAGGCCAAGACTCGGAAAAGAACCGACCTCCCGACAGGGGCGGGATAAATTCCGGTCGGCCGCTACAAAAGAACGGAAAAACCAAAAGCTTTCGCAGGGCGGAGTTCATTTGGGCACTTCGGTCCAGAATTTCGTGATGGCGCTGACATTCACTACGATGTCGGAGCCGTCCACGCGGAATGGCACTCCGATGGGATTGCAGCCGCCGGATTCGCCGATGGTGGGGACGTAAATTGCCGAGCCGCAGTGGCGGCAGATTACGTTTTGGCCGTCCTGGCGATAGCCTTCCGCGCCGCAAATGCGGCAGGCGTCGAGCGCAACACCCCAGCCTTGCGGCTTCTTGACAACAAGAAAACGGAAGGACTGGTCGCCGGACTTGACTGTAAAAAGATGAAGATTGCCGTCCTGCACATCGCTGAGCAGAACGCGCAATTCGTCGTTCCCCGCGCCAGTTGCCGCAAGTGCACGAGCGGATGGCGGCGCAGAATTCGCGCGCGCGTAAATAAAATCGGCAGTGAGGACCAGGATCACCGCCAGACACGCGGATGCGGCTGCAATCATCCAGTTGCGTTGACGGCGGTGCTGCGCCGAGAGCAAGCGCTGTTCGGCTTCGCTCGCCGCCGCTGCGATCTTTGCGTGCGAAGCCGTGAGCCATTCGCGCAAAATCAGCAAAACCGCCGCCCCAAAGATAAATACGAAGAAGAAAATTTCGTTGCGCACGATAGGACCGATCAGCGCCATTTCCTGCTTGCCAGAAGGCAGCCACTGCGCTTCGCTCAGCTCGTGCAGTCCGGTCAAAGCTAGCTGAGCGGCGACGAGCCACAAAATAATTGTGGTAGCAGCAAAAAATCGATGCAGCGGAATTTTCAGGGTGCCTTTGAAGAAGAATAATCCGACCGCAATCGCTGCCGCGATGCCGGCAATGGTGCCGATCCAGGTCTGGATGCCTTCGCTGGAAAGTTCCACGGCGCGCAAAATCAGGGCAAGTTCAGCGCCTTCGCGGACCACCATCAGAAAAACAAAGAGAAAAATTCCCCAGCCGGCAGCGGAGTCGGCGCGAACCGCATAGTTTTCAATTTTTTGCTCGATATCTTTTCGCAAATGGCGCGCAACGCGGTTCATCCAAATGATCATCGAAATGACGAAGACCGCGGCTAGCAGCAGCATCAGGCCTTCGAAGCCGTCTTCGTTGACCTGCCAGCGTTCGAGGGCGATGGCTATGGCCAGGCTGAGCGCTCCGGCTGCTGCGACGCCCGCCCACACAAAACGAACGAGGTTCGAACGGCCGGTGCGCGACAAATAAACGAGTATGATGCCAACGACGAGGGCAGCTTCGACGCCTTCACGGAGCGAAATGAGGAAAGCAGAGAGCAAGGGAAAGGTCCGATCGTCCCAGTCTAGTTGAAAATGATTTGCAGGTACGATCCTAAGTTTACCGCTAGGTCTTTGGCGAGTCAATCGGACTAATCTAGTCCTATTTCTTCGCGATAGAATACACGAGTCTTATGAGAATTGCTGATTCGAGCGTTTCGAGTTCCACGCCTGGGCAAGCCAGGGCGCACCATGCTGCGCGCCTACGAAGAATGATGCTGCGGAGCCGTTTGATGGCTTGGGGAAAGTGGTGTGGCACGGCGGCGTTGCTGTTGCTGGTGGCAACGGGCGGTGCGTGGGGGCAATCACCGCGCAAGACGAAAGTTGCCGACGATTCGAAGGAAGACCTCAAGCAGGCGCAGCAGCTGGCCAACCGTGGCGACGCGGCATACTCCGCGGGCCAGCTGAACGAGGCGTTGGCGGATTACGAGCAGGCGGTGAAGCACGCTCCGGGAGATGCCGGTATTGTCCGCAGAGCCGCGATGATGCGGGCGCAAGTGGTACAAAAGCTCGTGGAACAGGCGGAAAACGATGCGCTCGACGGGTTCGTGGTGAAAGCGACGGACTTGATGTACGAAGCTCTGCGCATTGACCCGGGAAATGCCATCGTTGCGGAGCGTCTGGCGCAGATGAAGCAGATGCCGAAGGAAATTCTGCCGCGAGGCGACAAAGAGGATTATGAACTGAGAGGGGCGACAGCACTGAAACCGCAGCTAGGTAAAAAAACCGTCAATGTGCGGGGAGACTCGAAAACCGCATACGAGCAAGTGGCGGAGATGTACGGAATCACGGTGACGTTTGATCCGGAGCTTACGTCGAAAAATATCAAACTGCGCGTGAACGACGTGGACTTCTACACTGCGATGGAATTGCTGGGCGCGGAATCGAAGACTTTTTACCGGGTGGTAAATTCTACGCTGATACTAGTGGCAGAAGACACGATTGCCAAGCGTCGAGAATACACGGAGGAAGTGGAGCAGACATTCCGGCTGGACAATACCGTGGCGCCGGAAGATCTAACGGAGATGGTCCGGGTGATCCGTGAAATCACGAATTCAACGCACATTACCACGGACACCAAAAACCACAGTCTGACGGTGCGGGAAAGTGCGGACAAAGTTGCGCTGGCGGGGCAGTTGATCAAGGAATTGGAACAATCGCGGCGGGACGTGATGCTGGATATCGATCTGCTGGAAGTGGACCGCAACACTGCGAGGAGCCTGGGCATCACGCCGCCATCGAATGTGCAGGCGATTCCGTTGAATTCGCGGGAAGTGGCACAACTGGAGCAAGCGACCGACATCGCGAACCTGTTGACATTGGTATCGCAGGTTTTTGCGGGGCGAGGAATCACCGCAAGTGCCACGGATGTTCTGCCGGTGGGCGGAGGCAAGACCACGTTTCTGCTGACGATGCCGAGCGCATCCGCGACATTTTCCGACCGCGTTGTCGCTGGTAAAGAGCGGGCGGCAGATCTTGATGCGCGCGCAAGATGGCAAGGCCGCGACATTCTTCGTGGGGCAACGATTTCCGGTGACTTTGTCGCTGCTGTCGACGAGTCTGGGAGGAACGACGTTGGCGGCGCAGTTTCTTCGACGGTATTTGCGCGAACGGATTTTGCCGTTGGGAACGGTCCGGTCGCAGTGGTCGACGCAGGATTTCAACAACGATGCGAAGCTGGATCTAGCAGTGGTGAATCAAGCGGACAGTTCGATTTCGATCTTGCTTAACAACGACAACGGAAATTTCGCCGCGCCGGCGGGATCGCCGATCAAACTGGGCGCCAACGAGCAACTGCCGTCGGCGATCGCTTCCAAAATATTTCGTGCAGACGGACGCGACGCATCTGGTGCAACCCGCGGACCTGGTGATCGCGAACAGCGGATCGAATACGGTGAGCGTGTTGTTGGGAAGCGAAAACTTCGACGGCACGTTTACGGAAGCGGCCGGTTCGCCGTTCGCGGTGGGAACAAAACCGACCGGAGTAGTGATTGCGGATTTTAACGGCGATGGATTTCTGGATTTTGCGGTGGTCAATCAGGGAGACAACACCATTTCGGTTTTTCGGGGCGACGGGCTGGGCGGGTTCACGCCGTTTCCGAAATCGCCATTCGCGTTGCCAACCACGGAAAAGGGGCCGATAGCAGTGGTGTCGGGAATTTTTGACAATTCGGGCAGGCCCGAGATTGCCGTGCTAAATGAAGCGACACAGAATATCGGCATTTTTCAAGCCACCGGTGACAGCACGTTCGACGGGACCTTTGCGGAGTTGAGCGGATCACCGGTGGGAACGGGACCTGATCCAGTGGCGTTTGCCACGGGTGATTTGAATGCGGATGGCATTGATGATTTCGCGGTGGTGAATCAATCGCAGAATGAAGTGACGGTGCTGCTGAATGACACCACGGGCGTGTTCACGGCGGCCACAGGGTCGCCACTGCCGACGGCGACGACACCAGCAGGTGTGGCGATTGCGGACTTCACAAACGACGGCATCGGGGATATTGCGGTGACCAATAACGGTGCGAGCACGCTGGGAGTTTATGCGGGGCTGGGCTCGGGACAATATTCGCAGCGCATTGAATTGAGCGTGCCGCCGGGACCGCTGGCATTAACGACGGCAGTGCTCACAACAAGCGGATTGCCGGACGCGATTCTGACAGCGAGTTCCGGGACAAATAATTTTGTTACCGTGCTGCTGGATCCAGCGAGTTTCGCATCGGGGGCCGGAGGAGGTGCAAACTCCGTATCCGGGATCGGAATATATAGATCTGGGAATCAAGGTGAAGGCTACGCCGTCAGTTCATGAAGACAATGAGGTGACGCTGCAGCTGGAATTCGAGATTCGAGCGCTGGCGGGGAACAGCGTAAACGGAATTCCGATTATCACTAACCGCACGGTCACGCAGACGGTCAGGCTGAAAGAAGGCGAGCCTTCGATTGTGGCGGGGCTGCTGGACAACGAAGAAACGAAATCGCTGAATGGAATTCCCGGCTTGGCGAATTTGCCGGGAGTTGGCTACGCGTTCGGCCTGCGCACTAATTCATTGACTGACACGGAATTGTCTGATTGTGGTGACGCCGCGGCGAATGAACGAACGCACGAGGGTATCGGGACCAAGGTACGCCGGACGAGGGACAGTAACGGGTTCGGGCGCTCCGCCGCCGGCTCCTTCCGAGCCATGATGGGAAGCTGCGCACCGTGAATCTTGCGTAGCGGGATTCGAGAAACAACTTTCCTGATGCTCTGGTCTTGCAACTATCGTTAAATATCGTTGGTTATGTGCGTTCGGCGCAGATTGCGGTGTGCGAGGAGAGCACGGAAATGAATCATGCGGTGGTAAGGAAGTTTATAGCTTCGGCATCAGCGATATTTCTGATGTGCGCGATCGGATGGCTAAGCTGGCCTGGGCCGGGCAAGGCGGCAAAGCGGCAGGTTACGCCGAAGCGGAACGTGCCGTGACGAAGCTGGAGCAGGAATGGTTTGCGATCCAGCAAGCCAATGATTGGGCAAAACTTTCGAAAATGATTTCCGATGATTTTGTGATTGTGGATTCGGACGGAAGTTTGGGAAATAAAGAGTCGATGGTGGCTGGGTATAAAGAAGAGGCGCCGCGGGTGTTGAGTTTGAAGATGCAAGTGCTGGTGGCGCATGCGGTTGCTCCGAACGTGGTGATAGCGAGCGGGCTCGATGACATTTCGACGAAAGGCAGCAACGGTGCGCCGACACATCGCTACGAGCGGTTCATCGATACGTGGATCCTGCGCGAGGGGCGTTGGCAGTGCGTGGCGGAACAAATAACCCTGGCGCAGCCGGAGAAGCGCTGATCGACGTTTGCTTGGCTGCACGTCAGTCGTTGGGTTGAATGTTCTGAACACCCCCGCTGGTACCTCAACGGTTTAAACTCCTAGGCTGACCGTACTTTTCGCGCCTCTAAAGGCGTGTCCTCCAGAAACATCTATGAGACAGCTTCCAGTGAACGGCGGCGTAGTGACACCATCGCGCTTGAACTGGCAAGATAGTTGCGCGAAAGCGCGCGATCGAGTTTTCTGACAGCCCGCCCTGGGGAGCAAGCACGTGGCACGGCATGAACCTGCATGGATCTGAAAATCCAGACCGGGGCGTTGCTGCTGTTGATTGCCGCAATCGTCGCGATGCTAACGCGGCGAATACGGCTGCCTTACAGCGTAGGCCAGGTTGCGGCGGGATTATTCCGGCGTTCCTGCCGTTCGCGACGAAAGTCAGCCTCACGAAAGACCTAATCTTCACTACACTGCTGCCGCCACTTCTATTTGAAGCTGCGTTTCCACACACCCATCTCTGAATTCACCTGTTTTTGGTGGTTTTTGTCTGCGTTTTGGGCGACCTAAGGGTTCTTCTCAATTCGCATACCTGGAAGCTCGTATAGTTCGCATACCTGGAAGCTCGTATAGTTCAAAACTCAGCCAAGCGAGAAAATATTCTGGTAGCGCTTCAACGCCGGATGCATGATCGCATGGCCGAAGTCGGTACATGGCTCCGGAAGGTCGTGCTGGGTTATTACCAATACCACGGTGTTCCCTGGAACACGACTCAGTTGCGCATCTTCAAACTTCGCGTGTGCTCGGCCAGCTAGGATAAGGGGCCATCTTGCGTATCGCTCAAATCGCACCCCTCTATGAAAGCGTTCCTCCGAGATTGTACGGGGGCACCGAACGAGTCGTATCTCACCTTACCGAAGAACTGGTCAGGCTGGGACATGAAGTCACTCTTTTCGCCAGCGGTGACTCTCTGACGTCTGCGCGCTTGGTGTCGCCATGCGCGACTGCCCTTCGCTTGAACGCGAAATGCGTCGATCCATTGCCGTACCATATCGTCTCACTGGACCAGGTTACGAGGCGCGCTGGGAATTTCGACCTGCTGCATTTTCACACCGATTACTGTCACTTTCCGTTGAGCAAAAACTTGCAGTTTCCGAGTATCACTACCTTGCACGGCAGACTCGATATTCCAGATTTGCAACCACTCTATCGTTGCTTCCCCGATGCTCCTGTCGTATCGATCTCACATTCACAACGGCTACCGTTGCCCGGCGCAAACTGGATCGCAAACATTTACCATGGACTGCCTTCTTCGCTCTACAAGCCAAGATTCGTCTCTGGAGACTATCTGGTGTTTCTAGGGCGAATCTCGCCTGAGAAGCGTCCGGATCGCGCTATCAAGATTGCCCTTCGTTCGGGTATGAAGCTTAAGATTGCCGCGAAGATTGACCGTGTGGACCAGGATTATTTCGACTCGAAGATTAAACCGATGTTGAAGCACACTTCGATAGAATTCGTTGGAGAAATCAGCGATCACGAAAAGAGCGAATTATTGGGCAATGCTCACGCGTATCTTTTCCCAATTGACTGGCCGGAGCCTTTCGGTCTGACCATGATCGAAGCCATGGCCTGTGGCACGCCGACGATCGCTTTCCGCTGCGGCTCGGTTCCGGAAATTATCACGGACCGCGTGACCGGCTTCGTGGTGGACGACCTCGAGTCTGCGATCGACCGGGTAATGCGAATACCGGAAATCGAACGAAGAACTTGCCGCGCGGTTTTCGAACAGCGCTTCACCGTCGAGCGAATGACATCCGATTATGTCTCGCTATACCGGCGGATACTGGGAGAAATGAACGAACCCGAGATGCTCGAATACGAGCCTCCACCCCCGGCAATCCTGCAGTAACGGAACCCGAATTGGGCAATATCATACGCATCAAAGGAAAGTACTACGTCTTAGCATCGTCGGCGCTTGCCGATGACCGTACCCGTGTCTTGAAGCACGGCGACACGTTTGCTGTATTCAATCGAGATGGCGATATCGAAGCCGCCGGACGAATGCAACTGGGGCTATTTCATACCGAAACCCGTCACCTCAATCGCATGACCATTCGCCTCGACGGGCAAGCTCCATTGCTGCTGAGTTCCACAGTCCGCGACGACAACGCGTTCCTGTCGGTGGACCTTACGAATGTGGACATTGAGGGAGAAAACCAGGACGGAATCCCTCGCGGCACGCTCCATGTCTATCGCTCGAAATTCCTGCACGATGGAATCTGCTACGAGCAGCTGCGCCTCGCGAACTATGGGCTGACGTTCATAGATCTGGCCCTTTCGTTTGAGTTCGACGCTGATTACGCGGACATTTTTGAAGTTCGCGGAACCCCTCGTCGCAAGAGAGGCCGTCTTCTGCCTGCCAAGGTGCTAGCAGAAACGGTGACGTTGAGTTACCTGGGCTTGGACAAGATTACTCGAAGCACGTCTATCCATTTTTCGCCCAGTCCGCATTCGCTGACTGAAAAGACAGCGAACTACCAGGTACGAATGAAGCCGAACGAAGAATCCATCGTACAGCTAACAGTGGTCTGCGAACGGGATTCGGCCCAAAAACACGTGTTGCCGTACGCGGAGGCCTTCGCGGCCAAGAACCTGCAATACCAGAAGGACACCCTGGATGGGTGCAGAATCAGAACTTCCAATAAGCGCTTCAATGAGTGGTTGACACGTTCTGAGGCTGACCTGCGGATGTTGATAGAAGGGAACCCCGAAGGCGCATATCCATACGCCGGTGTTCCCTGGTTCAATACAATTTTCGGTCGCGACGGAATTATCACCGCCATGGAGTGCCTGTGGATTGCCCCTTCCATCGCGGAAGGGGTGTTGAAGTATCTGGCATCCACTCAGGCGACGGCGACGATTCCCGAGCAAGATGCGGAGCCCGGAAAGATCGTCCATGAAGTCCGGCGCGGTGAGATGGCCACGCTGAAGGAAGTGCCGTTCGGACAATATTACGGGAGCGTGGATTCCACTCCTCTCTTCGTACTTCTCGCTGGCGCGTACTTTCTTCGCACCAATAAGCTGGACTTTCTGCGAACCATATGGCCCAACATGATGAAGGCGCTCGAATGGATCGATCGCTGCGGAGATACCGACGGCGACTGCTTCGTCGAATATTCCCGCAAGTCGGCGGACGGATTAACTCAGCAGGGATGGAAAGACTCGGGTGATTCCATTTTCCACGCCGACGGACGACTGGCGGAAGCGCCAATCGCGTTGTGCGAGGTGCAAGCCTACGTGTACGCCGCGAAGTTGACCGCAGCGATAGTGGCGCGAGCTCTCGGGCATGCGGATTGCGCGGAAAAGCTGGAACAACAGGCATCCCATCTGCAGCAACGATTCGAGTCGCAATTCTGGAGCGAAGAGCTGCGAAGCTACGTGCTTGCGCTGGACGGCAACAAAAAACCATGCATGGTTCGCGCTTCAAACGCCGGCCACGCACTGCTATGCAGGATCGCCAGCTCGGAACGCGCGGCCATCACTGCTGAGACGCTCTTGAGCGAGCGTATGTTTTCCGGTTGGGGAATCCGCACCGTGGCCTCCGGTGAATCCCGTTACAATCCGATGTCCTATCACAACGGATCCATCTGGCCGCACGACAATGCCCTGGTCGCGCTGGGACTTTCCTTGTACGGACACCAATCCAAAGTGCTCGACATTTTCTATGGGTTATACGAAGCCAGCACTCACGTGGAACTCAACCGTCTTCCAGAACTTTTCTGCGGTTTTCATAAACGCGCTGATTCGAGCGGGCCAACTCTTTACCCGGTTGCCTGCTCTCCCCAGGCTTGGGCGGCGGGAAGTATTTTTTTGCTGCTTAGAGCAGCGCTTGGAATTTCGATTCGCGCGCCCGAACGAACGATTCGATTCTCAAATCCTGCGCTTCCTCGCAACCTTGATGAACTGACCATCGAAAATCTTCGCGTTGCGGATGCCACCGTTGATTTATTCGTTTGCCGCCATCCAGAAGGAGTTGGTGTGGAGGTGACGCGGCGCGAGGGCGACATCGAAGTCGTGAAATCCGTTTAGCCTGTGGTCTCTGCCACCGCTCATGGTCGCTCGCCGAAAATCTAACGGAAAGCAGGTATTTCGAATCATGCAGGCGCACCGTTATAAACGTCATGGGAGTTGTGATGGACATCCGGATACTGGTGGTAGAAGACTCGGAGCTTACCCGGCGCATGATTCGTGCGCTCCTGCAGACGCGTGACTGGACGATTTGTGGAGAAGCCGAAAACGGACTCGCTGGAGTAGACCAGTTTCAGTCTTTGCGGCCCGATGTCGTGGTGCTAGACCTGGCCATGCCGGGCATCAATGGAATTGAAGCCGCCCATCGTATGTCAATTCTTGATCCCCACGTGCCGCTGATTCTGTTTACGCTTTGTGATATCGAAGAGATTAAGCCCGCAGCCAGTCGAGCTGGAATCTATGCAACTGTGTCTAAAGAACGCACGCAGGAACTGGTGGACACGATCGAATCCGCCATAGAGGAACGCGGCTCCGCTGGGCAGAATATGCAGTAACAAGCCGCAGGGTGATGCAAATTGTCCAAGAAATCAAAGTCGAAGCAGCCGAACAATGCGTCCCACTTGCCGCCTTTTGACAAAAAAAAGGCAGTCTGCAGGTGGTGATTGAGACACCGAAGCGTAGCCGAAATAAATATGCGTTTGACGAAAAGCAGAAAATCTTTGCATTGAAAAAGGTGCTGCCCGCAGGCATGGCCTTCCCTTACGATTTTGGGTTTATCCCATCGACGATAGCGGAGGATGGAGACCCTGTCGATGTGCTCGCGCTCATGGATGAACCCGGCGCCGTCGGCTGCCTGTTGCAATGCCGCGTGGTGGGAATTATCGAGGGAGAACAGGGCAGGAAGAAAGACGCGGAACGCAATGACCGCATCGTGGCCATCGAGCGGGAGAACCACCGATTTTCCGACATTTGTCACGTCAAAGATCTGGGTTAAGAATTCGTACGCGAACTGGAAGATTTCTTCGTAAACAGCTCACTGGCGAGAAATACCGGATATTAGACGTAAAGGGACCTGGCGAAGCCGCGCAACGAATTCAAGATGGAAATCGAGCGTTCAAAAAATCGTAAGTTTCGTTCATGTTTTTCCATAAGCGTAGCGCTGGCAGAAAAAATTGCTGGGGAAGCTAGCAACAGTCCGCCGAAGGCAGGGCCAAAGCGCTCAGCAAGAATAGCGGCAACCACGCTGATCGTTCCCCCAAACACAAAACGCACAACGTATTCCGACCATGTTGTTTTCCGCAATTCTTTCAGGTGCAGGGAGACTTTCATAGTCATGAGCGGAGAAGCAAGGTCCAACCTCCGAGAGATACGACTAGCCAAAGCACCAGAGCAATGATCGCCACCGGTGTCGCGCGAAATCGTTGCCGAATCATCAATCGGCAACACACCAGCGCATAAATAAAAAACGCGGCCGCTCCAATCAGCATGGACCGACTCTCAACGGATGCGAATATTTTGCCGTTCTTAAGAGCCGCCAATCCCAGACTGGCAAGAGCTACCGAGGGGGCAGTACGTAGCTAGCGTTGAGAGGCCCAGGCCATGCCGTCGGGTTGCGAGCCGGCGTCGATGTGTGCGGTGACCTGGAGAGATTTCAAGTCGATGGCGACGACGTAGTTGTCTGACGTGCAGGCCACGAAGGCGCGGGAATTGTCGGGTTGCATCTGAATGCCAGCGGCGCCGTGGCCCACGGGAATTCGTTTGATTTCTTTGCGACTGACCGAGTCGAAGACCACGACATCTGGGCCGGATAAAGTGGAGACGAAAACATATTTGCCGTCTGGCGTAAATTTGAGGCGGTTGGCTCCGCGTACGTTGGCCGAAGAGTCTGCAATAATTTTTTCTGCGCGAAATCGATGATGGAAATGGTGCCATCGTGCGCATTGGCGGTCCAGATCTGTTTGTGGTCCGGAGAAACGTCGAAGCCTTCAGAGCCTTGGCCTACTTTGATGACGGTCTGATTCCAGTCTTCGCTTGGTGAGCCTGGGGGCGGGAGGCGGCGCGCCGGAGGCACTTCCCTGCTGGATTTGGCGGCGGGCATTGGGAGGACGAACTGCAACGTTTTCGATGATGCTGACCGTACCGGAATTGACGTTCGTGGTGACGATGCGCTTGAGCTCCGGCGCAACGTAAATCATGTGAGTCCGGTCTTGTCCGGTGCCGAGAATCCAATCGATTTTTTGCGTTGCGGGATCGTAACTGCCGATGGCCTGGGCGACTTCGGCGGTAAACCATACTTTGCCGCCGACGAAATCCAGGCCGTGCGGGCCGCGCAAGGCGCCGAGGTCGACTTGCAGTCGCGACTGCAGAGTGAGATCCACAACGGTGAGCGTGTTATATGCGCCGCCACCATAATTAGAAATGTAGGCGGTATTGCCATCCGAGGCGGCGATAACCTCATGCGGATCGTTGCCCACGGGAATTTTTGCCACCACTTTAAGAGAGTCCGGATCGACGATCGCGACGGTGTGATCGCGCTTGGAAAGGATAAGGAGCGATTCACGCGGAGTCTTTTGGGCGAGAAGTGCGCAGAAAAGACGATGGCTGCGGAACGAGAAACGCAATACGGATGGCGAGTTTGGGGAGCATGGAGGCCTCGATCGATCCGGGCGGGAATGTAGCGAATTTAGCACGCAACAACAAGGAAGGAGGAAGGGAACGCAGAAACGCAAAGTACGACAAGGAAGCGCGGAGTAACGTGGAGATAGCGGGGAATTTTCGCTAAGCGACAAGAATGCGTAAGAGCACAGGCCGATTGCAGTGCCGATACGGTAACGGATCGAAGACAACCGTGGGTTGGTAGGTGCGTGGGACTACGGCTTCGGCTATGGCGATTAATTTCTGTTGCTGGTTGAAGACGCGGAGGCGAGGAGGTCTTGCTTCGCCGGAATCGAGTTGCGCGGTGGCGCCTGGAGGCAGTTCGGTGCGGCCAGGTTGCAGTTGCGAAAGCGTGATGGTGAATTTGGAGCCGTGACGGACTCGCTTTTCGACTACCGGGAGAACCGTGACGCTGGGAAAATTGGGGAGGAGATGTTCGAGTTTGATGATGCAGGATTCGAACTTTCCATTGCGAGCAGCTTCTGCGAGTTCTTCGAGTTTGCGGGCCTGATCGAGGGAAAATTCGCCGACGGCGGTACGGCAGATTTCGGTGAGGTGAGCGCCGCAGCCCAGTTTTTCGCCCATTTCGTGGGCTAGAGATCGGATGTAAGTGCCCGAGGAACATTCGATGACGAAGCGGGCGACGTGGTCGTCGATTTCTAGCAATCGATATTCGAAAACTTCTACTTCGACCGGCTTCAGTTCCACCGGCAGATTTTTTCTGGCTAGTTCGTAAGCGGGACGACCGTGGATTTTTTTCGCGGAGTAGATTGGAGGCATCTGGGCGAAGAGGCCGACTCGTTCGTTGGCTAATTTTTCAAGAGTGGCGCGATCGAGTACCGGAGGATTGTCCGGACATTGCGCCTGGACCTTCCGAATCGTAAGTGTCGGTGGCAAAGCCGAAACGGAAGCCGGCAGTGTAGCGTTTGCGGCGACCGCTATAAAACTGGACGAAGCGAGTGGCGTGTCCGAGTAGCAGAACGAGCACGCCGGTGGCGAGCGGATCGAGTGTGCCGAGATGTCCGACCTGCCGGAAGCCAGCCAGATGACGGACCGCGTCCACGATGTCATGCGAAGTTTTGCCCTGCGGCTTGTCGATGACTAGAGCGCCGTCGAAGGGCGCGGGTTGTGGTTTGCGGGACATTGGTGGGATCAGTTGACTGTTGGTTGGTGTCCGGTGATTGGAGCGCGATCAGTACGCGAGTTGCGCACGTTCGGAATCGAAAATCGTAAGTGGAGAATTCAATCGCGCGGAAAAGATGTGGCGGTACAAACGAGCGGGCGAACGCGTCATGATGTGGCGGGGAATCCTTCTTCATTTCTTTGAGGATTTGGTCGATGCGCTCGGTGTATTCCTGGGAATTGTCGAGGGAGAAATGGAGTTCCGGGACGCGGCGGAGTTGCAGGCGTTCGACGATTTCGTGGCGAATGAAATTGGCGGCGTGTTCGAGAGCTTTGATAGCGCCTTTTTGTTCAGCCTGGGTACCGCGCGCGCCGACCAGAACTCGAGCGTGGCGCATGTCCGGCGCGATGACGACCTGATTAACGACTGACGGAAATTTCCAGACGCGGATCTTTGAGTTCGCCGGCGAGCATGGCGTTGATTTCGTGGGCGATTTCCTCGCCGATGCGTTCGTGACGATGGTTGACGGTGGTCATGTTGGCCTTCGCGATGGCGTGGACTTAGACATTATGAATTGTTTTCTAGCGTAATGGAAATGCAAGGGCAGGAGACCGGGATGAAGTCCGGCGGTATAAAGACACTCGCGGGTCAAAGGCAAATTCACAAAGGCCGCTCTGAAGACCGGCCGCTACAACTACCAGAGAAAAACAAAATGTCCGCCTCGCGGAGAGCGGCGGTTGCCCAAGACGGAGGCACAACTAGCGGATGGCCACCTGAAGGTGCACGCTACAACTGCGACGAGAGAATCGTTGCGCGAATGCGCTTGTCTAGAGAAAATCTACGGTGTGGTCAACGAGGATAGGACCAAGTTGGCGTTCGGCTTCGCGCAGGATGTGTTGGAGCGATTCTTCCACGTGCTGCTCAGCGTTGGAGAGAGTGACGATCCCGATGGTAGAAGATTGCCAGACATCCTGAAAGTCGAGTTCGGCGATGGCGATGTTGAATTTGCGGCGGAGGCGGTCCTTGAGGCTGCGAACGATTTGGCGCTTGTCCTTGAGAGAGTGAGCGTCGGGGAGGCGAAGTTCGAGAGTGAGCAGACCTACGGGCATCTCAAAGAAGTACAACGTACCAGAGTACAAAGTACAAGCGCTTGCGAACGAACCGGATTAGCGAGACATGCTCCCGCACTTGCGGAAGCGAACTTAGCGGCGGGCGGGGCGCCGGATTGGGCTGCCGCGGCTTCCGCGCCGCTGACCTTCTGGATGCTGAAGGCTTCCAGGACGTCGCCGATTTTTATGTCGTTGAAATTGGAGATGCCCACGCCACATTCGAAGCCGGTGCGTACTTCGCTGGCGTCGTCCTTGAAGCGTTTCAAGGAGCTGAGCTTGGAGGTGTTGATGACGACACCATCGCGAACCACGCGAATTTGCGCCGTGCGATTGAGAACGCCGTCGGTAACGTAACAACCGGCGATGGTGCCTGCGCCCTTGACGCGGAAGGTGTTGCGAACTTCGGCGCGGCCGAGATAACTCTCCTGGAAGACGGGCTCGAGCAGGCCTTCCATGGCTTTCTTAATTTCGTCGGAAACTTCGTAAATAATCTTGTGAGTGCGAATATCCACGCCCTCTTGCTGCGCGAGATCGGCGGCTTTGCGTTCTGGCCGAACGCCGAACGCGATGATGATGGCGCCGGACGCTGATGCGAGCAATACATCGTTTTCGCTGACTGCGCCCACGCCGGAGCCGATGATCTTGAGCTTGACCTGATCGGTGGAAAGCTTCGGCAGCATCTCGCTGAGAACTTCGACGGTGCCCTGCACGTCGGCCTTGATGACCACGCCGAGTTCCTTGACTTCGCCGGTCTTCAACTGCTCGTGCAACTGATCGAGAGTGATGCGTCCACCAGCGCTGGCGCGGAGTTGCGCATCGCGCTGTTTGCCCTGACGGTAATCCACGATGTGGCGAGCCTTGGCTTCGTCGGTAACCTGGAAATGATCGCCGGCTTCCGGAACGCCCTGCAGGCCGAGCACTTCGACGGGAGTCGATGGGCCGGCTTCTTTTATGGAGCGGCCGTGATCGTCGAACAGAGCGCGGACTTTTCCAAAAACCGCGCCGCAGATAAAGAAGTCGCTGGCCTTGAACGTGCCGTTTTGAATCAGAATGGTGGCAACGGGACCGCGGCCTTTGTCCACGCGAGATTCGAGAACAGTGCCGGCACCGGGGGCGTCAGGATTGGCTTTGAGTTCGCGGAGATCGGCGACGAGAAGAATAATTTCCAGCAGACGGTCGAGACCTTTTTTCTGCTTGGCAGAAACTTCGACGAATTCGGTATCGCCGCCCCATTCCGCGGGCATCAGTCCGAGATCGCTGAGCTGACGCTTGACGCGTTCCGGCTGCGCTTCGGGTTTATCGATTTTGTTGATGGCCACGATGATGGGGACATTGGCGGCTTTGGCGTGGTCAATGGCTTCCTTGGTTTGCGGCATGACGCCATCGTCGGCAGCGACGACTAGCACGACGATGTCGGTAACTTTTGCGCCGCGTGCGCGCATGCGCGTGAACGCTTCGTGGCCGGGCGTATCCACGAAAACCACTGCGCGATCGTTGACTTGAATTTTGTACGCACCGATATGCTGGGTAATACCGCCAGCTTCGCCCGCGGCGACGTCTTCAGAGCGAATGGCGTCCAGCAAACTGGTTTTTCCGTGATCGACATGGCCCATGACGGTGACCACGGGCGGACGCGGCTTGAGATTTTCCTTGGTCTCTTCCTTGGCGACTTCGAGCATCATTTCGTCTTCGAAAGAGACGACAGTGACGACGCCGTTAAATGATTCCGCAAGTTGCGTGGCAGTCGGCGAATCGAGCGCCTGGTTGATGCTGGCGAAAATGCCCTTGTCGAGCAGTACTTTCAGAAGTTCCTTTGCGCGCACATCGAGTTTTTCAGCGAGTTCGCGAATGGTGATGCCTTCGGTGATGTTGATGTCGCGCGGCGCGCGGGGCTCGGGCGGAGCGACGGGCAGAACGGAACGGCGATCGCCTGCACCGGGACGCTGGCGAGTTGGATGCAGCTTGCGCTCACCTTCCATCTCGCGCTTATCGACGCCGGGACGCTGGCGTTGCGTCGGGACGACGCGTGTAAAGCGGTTTGCCGGGTTCGGCGCGCGACGGCATTTTGTCCGGCGGCGGAGCCGGAAGCATGCCGGGTCGACCGGGTTGGCGCGGACCAGGGCGCGTGTCCGGTCGGAGCTGCACCGGGTCGTTGGCCATACGGACGATTTGGCGGACCGCCTGGACCCCGGGTCCTGTGGGACGTGGAGAATAAGGACGACCTTGTCCACCGGGGCCGCCCTGTTGCGGACGCATTGGTTGACCGGGGCGCATGGGCTGTCCGGGACGCGGACCGCTGGGACGATCACCGGAAGGTAAAGGACCACGATTGCCAGTGGGCATCGGTCCGCGATTTCCAGTCGGAAGAGGACCACGATTACCAGTCGGCAAGGGACGTTGAGGTTGGGTGCCGGGTCGCGCAGAAGCGCCAGCCGCAGGCCGGGTACTCCCTGGCTGACCCGGCCGTGGCTGACCGGGCGAGAACGGACGCTGAGGGGACGGAGCGCCGGGATTACCCTGAGAAGCGGGACGTAGCGGCTGACCGTGTGGAGCTGCAGGCACAGGCTTGGGTCCGGATGTCGGTTGCCCCTGCGGCGTGGGAGCCGGTGGGCGTTGCGCTGCCGGGGCCGCAGGCTTTGTGACCGCTGAAGCTGCAGGACTCTGTGCAGCAGGAGCAACTGGCGTAGAAATTGGCGGCGTTTTTGGTGCGGCCGGAGCCGAAGCAGGGGCAGCCGCAACAGGCGCTGCAGGTGCATGAATCGTCGGAGCTTGCGGAGGAGCAGCGACAGGTGTAGCGGGGGCCGCAGGTCTAGCAGCAGGCGGCGCTGATAGAGCGGGTGCCGGAGCATTACGGAGGAGCGGCAGGTGCAGCGGATGGCGGCGAAACAGAAGCCGGAGCGGCAGCAGGTGCTGCAGGCCGCTGACGGGCGGCTCTTGCGCCGGCTTCGCGAGATTGTTTCTCGGATACCGCGGCGGATTCGGCGGCAGCGTCGGCTTGCGCTTGTCCCTGAATGGTGCTGCGTACTTTTTCAGCAACATCAACCGGGATCGAACTGGAGTGAGTCTTTTTCTCCGAGACGCCGAAGCCGGGCAGAAGGTCGATGATGGCCTTTGCTTTGACTTCGAGCTCGCGGGCCAGCTCGTTAATTCGAACTTGATTAGCGTCGGTCATGCTTTCCGTACGGGTCACCTGTTACTCTGAGCTCTTCTCTTCGTGTTTTTCCGAAACTGTTTTCGTCGTCGGCAGCCTCAGATGCTTCGGACGCCGGCTCAGATTCGACGTCCGGTTCGGCAGCGGCTTCGGGAGGCAATTCCGTCTGTACTTCTTCGTTCGCGGAGGTAGCCTCTTCCGTCTGTGGAGCTGCGGATTCAGCGGTCGCGGATTCCCGACGTTTGCGCTTCGGCTGTTTCTGTCGCGCCGTCTTCCGATTCAGCGTCAGCCGCAACTTCGCCTTCGGCAGCTTCCCCTGTTTCGGCAGTACCTTCGGCCGCAGTCCCACCGCTTTCGTAAAACTGATTTACGGCCTGGTAGATTTTGTCCACCATTTTTTCCCCGATGCCGGGAATTTCCATCAGCTGTTCGGGGGTCATGCCGGCAAGTTGTTCCAGCGAAGTGATCCCGGCGGCTTCGATTTTTTCAATGGTCTTGGGGCCAACGCCTGCAAGCGCGGTCAGCGGAGTGGTTGGCGCGGTCAGAGCGGTCATCTGCTCTTCGATTTCGCGACGCTTTTCTTCTTCGCTCTTGATGTCAATGTCCCAGCCGATTAATTTGCTGGCCAGACGTACGTTCTGACCCTTCTTGCCGATGGCCAGCGAAAGCTGGGAATCTTCCACGATTACTTCGAGCTTGCGGCTTTCCGGATCGGTGATTTGTACGCGGGTGACTTTTGCCGGGCTCAGCGCTTTTTGCGCGAACGCGACGGTTTCTTCGCTGTAGGGAATGATGTCGATTTTTTCGCCGCGCAATTCGCGGATGATGGACTGAACGCGCATGCCCTTCATGCCGACGCAGGCACCGACGGGATCCACATCCTTGTCGCGGCTGAATACGGCGACTTTTGTGCGTTCACCGGACTCACGAGCGGCGGCGCGAATTTGTACCGTGCCGTCGTAAATTTCCGGAACCTCCATTTCAAACAGGCGCTGCACTAAAGCCGCATCCGCACGGGACACGATGACCTGCGGGCCCTTGGCGGCGCGATCCACCATGCGAATCACAACGCGCAGGCGTTCGCCGATGTTGTAAGTTTCCAGCTTGGATTGCTCGCGCTTGGGCAATCGTGCTTCGGTGCGGCCCATATCCACGATCAGATCTGGGCCTTCAGCGCGCTTTACAATGACGGTCACGAGTTCGCCCACGCGGCCGTGATACTCGTTAAAAATGGTGTCACGTTCCGCTTCGCGCACTTTTTGCAGGATGACCTGCTTGGCGGTTTGCGCAGCGATGCGACCCAGAACATCGGTCGGTTTATTGGTGAGAATTTCCGTGCCGACTTCAGCCGCTGGATTCTTGCGGCGAGCGTCGGTGACGCTGATTTCGCGAGTGGGGTCGGCGACTTCTTCGACCACGGTCAAGACGGAAAAAACATCCACTTGACCGGTTTCCGAGTTGAACTTGCCACGAAGGTCTTCTTCGGTCTTGTAATACTTGCGAGCCGCAACCACCATCGCATCCTCGATCGCAGACACCACGATTTCCGGCTCGATGTGCTTCTCTCGGCTGAGCATTTCAATCTGTTGATAGAGCAAATTCGCCATAAGGCATTCCCGGACTTCGAAATTCTCCTAAACTTCAGCCGGGCTAAAGCCCGGCGCTACAAGTTGCTAAAAGGCACCGGTCTCAAGGCCGGCCACTACCCCATCCGCTCGGCGGTAAAAATTGCCGTGCCTTGCGCGCAAGCGCGCCGGAAGAACAAGCGCCGCCACGACTACGACGAAGAGTGTGGACTAAAACTCGACGACGAGGTGCGCCTTGCGAATGAGGGCTAGTGGCACTTCCACAGTCCGCGGAGCCTTGCCTTTCAACTCCAGCCGAATCTTTTTTGCGCCAGGGTCTGTAAGTACAGCCCCTGGAACCCGGTCATCCACAACGCCCGCAAGACGGCCCTCAAAGAACTTCATTTCATCCACCGGCTGGTCTGTCCAAACCTTCGCCGAACGCCCGGTGAAACGCACGTAATCCGCGGCCTTCGTCAGAGCGCGGTCCATGCCGGGAGAACTAACTTCCAGCACATAGCCTGGCCCCGGCACCAGCTCCTCGACATCGAGAATGACGCTTAGCTGCTTGCTGACCCGCTCGCAATCCGCGTGAGAAATTTTCGGATACGGGCTGGGCGCTTCGCCGCCGTTCTGGTTTGCGTCCGGCGATTCCGCGGCACCGGACGAAACAGGCACGCGGTCGATGTACACCCGCAGGAATCGTTGCTTGCCGATTTTCCACTCGACATCAACGACTTCCAGCCCTTCCGAGCGTGCTACCCTCTCGGCGGCTTCGCGAATTTTTTCCAACTGCAATCAGAGACTCCCCGACCTAAGCCGGTTTAACGCCTACTGCATCCGGCCCAACAAAAAAGTGGGCTTGCGCCCACCCCGTCGTGCGACCCGTTACAGAGCGAAACCAGAGTATATGCCCAGGGCAAGGCAAAAGCAAGGCACAGGGTGCGCGGGCAATTCGCGCCCATTTATGAAGCGCCATCGCGTCCCGCCCGGAACATTCGAACGAGACGCAAAAAAACGTCAAACTGGGTGCTTACGGCTTTGGTGGTGCCGGAGTCGTCGAAGTAGGCTTCGGTGTAGTGGACGCAGGTTTGCTCGCTGCGGGCTTGGCCGTGGTGGCAGATGCCTTGGCTGGATAAGCTTGGTCGTAGAGCTTGATGATGTCGGGCGTAACGTCAATGCCGTTCGAGACATAAATCGGAGCGCCCTGGGCCGAAGAGTCAAAAATCGCGACGTAGGCATTCTCTCGCGCATAGCGATCCAGAACATCCATCATTTTGCGACCGATGCGGTCGATGACTTCCTGCTGCGAGGCGTTGACGTCTTCCTGATAATCTTCCTTCTTGCGCGTCAGTTGTTTTTGCAGTGCTTCGCCCTGACGCTGCAGCCGGTTGGCTTCTTCCGGGCTCAGCTTGTCGCCGTTCGCTTGCAGCCGCTGGCTGATGTCCGCGAGCTGCTTGTTCAGATTCTCCAGTTCGGTTTGCCGGGACGTAAACTGACCCTGCAACTCGGAAGAGGCTTGCTTTCCCTCCGAAGTGGCAACGATAGCCTGGCGAACGTTGAGAACGCCGACCTTGCCGGAGATTGCGGAACCCGCTGAGTTCGGAGCCGTCTGCGCGACGAGCGATGCCGCACCGATGAGGCTGGCCGCTGCGAGGGCGGCAGAAAAAAACATCTTATTCACAGTAGTCTCCTTGTTGTCAGGAAGCGCTAGCGCTTCCTTTTACGCCAATCGAAATTGGCAGAAACTTTAACAACTCAAGGTTTGTAAAACAAACCCTTAACCCCAGAAACTCTTTTCATTTCAGGGTTTGTAAGCACAAACCCTGCCCCTACTCCACGCGTCCCTGTGGGAATCGCGGGGCCCGTAGAAACCGAAAAGTATAGCCGAGGCTAACCTTTCCAAGCAACGACAAAGCGCATTGAAAGCGGCAGGCGAAGCAGGAAAGCTCTGCCAGATGCGATGCACCTACAGGCGGATTGCGTTGTACTCTCCCAGGCCAACACCGACCTTCTGTCAAATCAGTTCGGCGCCGGAAAAATCAAAACGCGGTTGTTGGCCTGATCCGCAAGCACCACCAAGTTCGTAAACTGGTCGATGGCGATGCCGAATTGCGGCGAACCGCCCAAACCATAGGTGCTTCGGGTCTTAAACGGATTTGAAATCGTATCAATAATCGAGATGGTCTGACTCGCGCTATTGACGGTGACAATTCCACCGGTCTGCGGATTGATCGCCAGCGAAGTTGGATTAATTCCAACGTGCACGGAAGTACTCGCGCCGGTATCCGGATTGAATGTTGTGACCACGTTGCCGCCGCTGGATGTCGCGTAGAAGAGTGTTGGCGATACGCTGGGATTGAACACAATTCCAGTAGGAGTTGAAACTACGGTTCCCACCGCTGCAGTGGTGCTCTTTACCGGAGTTGCGCCGCCCAGATCGATGGCATCAAGAACGCCAACCGGCGCCGAACCGCTGATCAATTGCAATGCGGTGACGACAGCCAGGCCGTTGTTGTTGGTGCCGCGATCCGGATCAATGGCGACCGCGATTGGTGAAGTGTCCACCGCGATAGCAAGCGCGGTGAGAGAGGTGGCGGGTGTTGATCCGGTAAGCAACGCCAGATTCAGTTCGGAAACGGTATTGTCGCCCGTGTTGGCGACCAGCGCGGTGCCCGTACCTTCGTCAATGGCGACTCCGGTGGGCGAGGTGCCGACGGTGACGTCGGTGATTTTTTGTTTGCCTGCAACCAAATCGAGAACGGAAACAGTGCCCGCGGTGTGATTCGCGACAACCGCTACACCAAAACGCGGACTTACGGCGACGCCGAGCGGGTCGGCACCGGTCTGAATGGAAGTGAAACTCCCGAAAGCCGCACTTTGTGGATTGATGTTGACAACGGAAACGTTGTTGCAGCCGCTGTTGCTGACAACCGCTATCGGCGAAAACGCCTGTCCAGGCAACTGATCCGCAATTGCGATCGAACTGGGCTGCGGTACAGCGCAACTCGCAGTCTTCATGTCCACGGACATAATCACGAAAAAGTTGGTGACGCCGGAAGACACTCCATTGCCATTGAGCACATCCACGGCGTAGTAATGCGGCGAGGCGAGGAACGTGTGTGGGATAGTGACGTCGATTTCACGGCTGCTGACGAGAGTTGAAGGAACGGAAGTACCGTCCAGACGTACTTGCGAAGTGGAATCGAAGCCGGCGCCAAAAATCCGCACGTTTTTGAGATCACACTGAGACGGGATTTCCGACGTTCACGCAAGTCAGTGTTCCCTGGGGCATCAAAGCACCGGCGATTCCGCCAATAAGCGCGCCAGGAACGGTCGGCACCTGGAGTTCGGTGATTTCAACCGTTTTCAATTTCGTCGAAGAAGTGGGACCCAGGTCCACGATCTGAATGGTGCTGCTGCCGGACTGCACTACGAAAGCCTGGTTGGTTGCAGGATCAACCGCGACTCCTCCAAAAAGGTTGAGTTCGTTCGGCGGCTGACCGCCTTGACTGCAAGTACCTCCCGAGGGAATCGTAACGCAGGCGGCGCCGCTTCCGGTGAAGAGTCACCTGGCTGGTGATTACCGGATTAGTCTGGCAAGCGGCAGCAGACTTGCACACCAAGCGCATAACGGCTCTGTGTGACTGGATTCGAAATTGAGACCTGGTTTTGCTGCGGATTGTAGGACACCAGCAGATTCGAGTAAGGCTGGAAAGCAACCGACGATGTACCCAGAAGTTCGGGCGCTCCGGCGCATGAGGTGGAGTAGGTGGTGCAGCCCGCATGGAAAGTGATCGACGAAATGGATTGATCGAGCGAATTGAGCAGGTCAATCTGCGGGCCGTTGTTTCCGGTGGCGTTGGCATCAGCGATCGCCGCGGTGCGAGTGATGGGATTGACGGCGATACCTTGCGCGGTCTGGCTAACGAGATGCTGATGTTGGGGCTGCCGAAGAACGCGAAGCTGGTATCGGGACTCTGATTCGGAATTGCCGAATCGTTCTGCGGAGCGGCCAGAGCATATGTAAAGCTGTTGTTGTTCAAAACGTTTTGAATCGTGAATACGCCATTGAAATCAGTACCGTGTGCGGTGCCCAGCGGGACGTTCTGGATCAAGACCGAACCGGGATTTCCAGGGTTAAGGCTAAGAGTCTGGCCTGATGGAATATTCAAGGTAACTGTCGCAAGTCCGGAACTAACGGTCACGTTGCCAATCGTGAAGGATGCAGATGCCTGGGTAACGTCAACGCCTTGAATGATGCCGGCGCCACCAGGCGTAACCAGCGCCTGATGCGAGTGCGGAATCATAGCAATCTGCGGAAACTGACCGGTGTTCAGCGTCACCTGCGCGTGGATGCAGGGCGGTGTGGCGCTTGTCAGGCTCGGCAAGCACGCCTGCGTGTCTTTATTCAGATCCAGCAAGAAGCCAATTTTGGCGGTGGTGGGATTGGCGGTAGAGGAGTAAGCCACCACGGCATTGTTGGTGTCAGAATCGACGCCGATCGAATAGGCAAGCGGAGCAGGTGTAAAGGTGGATGGGATCAAGCCCGAGAGAGAAATCCTCAGCGGGTAGGTGATATTTGGATCACCAGTCTGCCCAGGCAGCGGAAACACAATTACACCCTGATTCTGAAAGTCCACAACCGCAACAGTATGATTATTCTGATTGATGGACAGTCCTGAAGGTACACCAAGAACGCCGGTGGCGGTGTTCACCTTTTGCGTGCCGATGGAAGTGAGAGTGGCGGCGCCAACGCTAAAAAATTCCACCTGGTTCGAACCGGGCTCCGCCACGGCGAGAATACCAAGGCGAGTGTCAAAGTCCACTGCGCCGGGGTTTGCGCCTGCGTTACCGCGGACCCGACCACTGACGGCGCGATGGTGGAGTAATCGGGAAATACGGCCAGGTTCGTTACGGACGGATTGTTGAGCGCAGGCAGCGGAGGAGTAGTGCGCCCGACAGAAAGCTGGTATAGACCTGGCAATGCCGAATTGACGTCGCTGGATGGCAGATTGAGATTCAGTTGCCGCGTAAACGAAGTGGCACCTTGAGCTAGACTCATTCCCATTAAAAAAGGGCTTAGCCAGTAATCCGCCAGAGCCAAAATATCCGCCATCAATACTGAGACTCAGATCATTGGCACTACCATTTTGCGGGACGCTATCAGGAATGGATGCCACGGAAGTGGGGCGAACGGGAACCACGGTTATAGTAAATGGCCCGGCTCCCTTGGTCACCGGCTGCGCCGGATCGCTGACTGATACGGTATAAGTGTCGGCGACCTGGAGATCCTGGCGCGATCAGCTGTAAACGGGCCCCCGTGGAAGGCGGATTGGTTACCGCGGAAGTGGGGATCGGGAAAAGTATCTTGAATTGTCCGGTTCCGGAATTGATGTTAATCACGTTTCCAGGAATTGTTCCGGTCAATGTAATAGAGGACGAAGAAGAAATGAACGGCGCATCGAGATAAATGTTGTAGAAAGACGCGCCTTGCGGCGCGATGGTGGGCGAAACGTTATTAAACGTAATTGGTCCGCCCTGAATAATGGTGATGGTACCGATCGCAAATCGACCAGTGTCGGCTTTGGACGTTGCCACAATCGTGAGTGTTGCGCTGGTTGGAATCGTGGATGGCGCCGTATAGGTAACCGCAGTATTGCCGGTTCCTGTCGGTGTAATGGTTCCGCAACCCGGGCTGCAGGTGGTAAGGTCGGGAAAATTAACAACCGTTGGTGTAGTAGTCGGGGTTCCTTGCGTAATAAGGAAGGTGACGCCCTGGCCCTGTAGATCGTTGGTAAGACTGACGCTGAAGTTCTGCTGCTCGCCAGTAGGAACCGTTGCAGTAACGGGAGTCAGAGTAACCGGGATACCCGAATCCAGAGCCAACGTCGCAGAGCCAGATTTCTGGTGTCCTGAACGGAAGTCGCGGTGATCAACATCTCGAAGATTTGGAAATTTGGTGGGATCCGGAACTTTGTTAGGAGCCGTGTAGGTGACGGTAGTATTTGTCGAATTGGCAGGAATATTTCCGGTGTCCGATGTGCAAGCAGCCGCGGTCGCGTGGTGGGTTTGCCGGTCGAATCTACAGTTGTGGTAGTGAAGGTACACGCCCAAGTGACGTTGAGGTCGGTCGCGCCGCTAACGACAGAGCATTAACGTAATGGACTGGGACACGATAATCGTTGCGGGCGAGGCAGGATTGACCCCAACCGTAACCACGTTGCTGTTGCTGCTGCTGCCGCAACCGGCAATCGCCAATGCCAAAATTGCGCTTAGGCTCAACCACAGCCTGAAATAAGTTTCCTGACCTTCATCACCACAAGAACCCCCAAATTTTCCGTGCAAGCCACTTCGGCGGCCCGCACGGGTCATTAACATTTACATCCGGCCAACTACCCGGTACTTCGAAATCCCTAAAACTTTTCGGCGCCGCGCCGATGGTCAGAACGTTCTGCTGACTGTGAACCGGAACGTTGTCGCCGGCTCGAAATAATTCAGGCGGCCAGGATTGTTCTGAATCAAATTGATCTGTGGCGCGACCTGGAAATTAAACACCGTGGGATCCAGTGTCGCCCGCAAAAAGTCAATTTCGTTCTTCTCAATGAATGGTGCCTGGCGCCACGATCGACTGATGCAAACGATTGACGTTGTACGCATAGTAGATTCGGAATGGCGCCTGCACGATTGGCAATCTGACCACAAATTCGATGCCGGCCGATCCGCGGAAGCGGAAATTGGTTCCCGATTCAATCGGCAAAGTGGGAGTGATTTTGGCGGCACGGAAACTGGCAAACCAGGCTAATTGGCGGCAATCCGGTGCAATTGTTTTGTGGGGAAAGCGCTGAAGGATCCAGTTGCAACCCGCTGCGGTTGGAAATCCCGTTGGTGCCGCCATCGAAGAACAATGCCGCCTGCACCGGTCCCACGATGGGGATGCGGTATTCGATATTTCCGAAACCTTGCAAGTCGCCGCCGGGCAGAGTGGCAGTGTAGGTCAAGAACCGGGATAGTGAACGCGCGCAGCGCACCTCCAGCGGCGGGATCATTGTAGAAAATCGTTTGCGCAGTAGCGGTCGGGATAAAGGTAACTGGGCGAAATTGAGCGAATGTCGTAACCGCGGATGTCGTTTTCGCCGCCCATGTAGAAGCGATTGAAGGGCGGAATCTCCTTGCCGCCATAACCAGCGATGTACGCGGCTTGCGCGTGAAGAGCCCAGCACATTGCGCCGTTTCTTACCGGTTTGTAACTTCTTCCATTCGAGCACGTTGGTGATGGTATTGACGTTGCCGCCGATGGGCCGCCTGTGAACGCCAGCGAATAGAAAATGCTCTTGCCTTTGGTAGCCTGCTCCGGGTTATCAACATTGTTGTAAGAAATGGTTGGCGTGATGGTGCTGGAGATGATGCCGTTCAGCGCACTGGGACCGGCGAAGCTGCGGAATTGAATGGACTGAAAGAGCAGCTGCGAGGCGTCGTTGAATGCCGTGATATTCGTTCGGGTAAGACCGTAGGTCAATCCCACCCGCAGGAACGAATAACGCTTCACGGGATAGCTGGCAAAGGCGGTAAAGCCGGTGCTGTTCTGATTGTAATTCTGAATGAATTGCGGATTGATACTGACAGACTGGCCCAGGAACAGCGCTTCCTGCTTGGCCTGGTTGAAACTGTAGCGGCTGGAGAAAACCGTAAATCCAGTGGAAATCGGACGGTCAAATAAATACGGTTCAGTGAATCCGAACTGCAAGGTCCTCTGCAGGCTGCCAAACTGCGCCGAAAAGGTGAGCGTTTCGCCGAATCCGAGGAAATTGTTGGTCTGGTAGGTTAAACCGATAAAGCCGCCGGCGAGGCCGCTGACGCCGCCGTTCAGGCCGATCGACTGTTTGCCTTTTTCGTGAACCTTGAGGTTCAAGTCGACCGTGCCTTCCTTGGTGTTGCGCTTGATTTCGACGGCCTTATCTTCCTCGATCTTGTCGAAAAAGTTCAATTGATTCAAACGCAAGGATGCTGACTTCCCAGGCCCGTTTGTTAAAAAACTGCCCTTCATCAATCAGCAGTTCGCGGCGAATTACTTTATCGCGCGTGGTGGTATTTCCACTGAAATCGATTCGCCGGACATAGTATTGCTTCTGTTCATCGAACTTCAGAGTCAGATCGATGATTTTTGTATCGTCGTGAATGTCGAACTCGGGCTCGGGAGTGAAGTCGATAAAGCCATATTCACCGTAAATGCTGGTGTAATCCTTCATCGCCTTTCGCAGCTTGGAAACATTGAAAATTTCGCCTGGCTTCAACGGAAAAGCGCCCTTTAGAGCATCCACTTTCAGCGAAAGTGCTTTGTCGGGGTCGGCGCTGACGATTTTCAGCGTTCCCATGTGGAACTGCGGACCTTCTTCGATGGGAATGGTCATGTTCACGGCTTTGCCGGACGATTTCCCCATCAGCGGCACGGGCATGCCCAGCTTGTTATTTTCCGTGTCGATATTTTCCAGGATCGGTTCTTTTACCAGCACGTGAAAGTATCCGTTGTCCTGGTATAAACCGCGAACGCCAACTTCCAGGTCTTCGTTCAGTTTGTCCCGATCATAGGTCTTGGACATCACATTAATTTCGGTGATGTACAGCGGAATTTGATATGGGCGGTCATGCTTCATCGCACGAATCAATTTGCGATCGCTGAAGGCGTGGTTGCCGGTAAACTTGATCTTGCCGACTTTGACTTTCGGTCCTTCTTCCACTTTGAAAATCAGAATGACCGCGTTACTGGAGGCGATACGTTCGTACTGTGGAGTGACTTTCGCAAACTGCCGGCCGTGTTCACCCAGCAGCTCTTTGATCACCACTTCCGCTTTCTTGATTTTGGTGGGATCGAACTGGCTTTCGACGCTAAGACCGACTTTGCGTTCCTTGAAACGATCCAGAATGTCCGACTCCGAGACGGAATGAATATTGTCGTAACGAATTCGCCGGATGATCGGACGTTCTTTCACTTCGAAAACAATGATCTTGGCATTGTCGCGGTCGGGAGAATCTTCAACGCGCAGCTTCACGTCCTCGAAGAATTGCGTATTCCACAGAGCCTGAAAATCCCGGCGCAAAGTTTCTTCGTTATAAACGTCATTTTCGCGGCTGAATATCCGCGCCTTCAGCGTGTCATTGCGTACGCGCCGGTTACCAACGAAATCAATGCGTTCGATGATTGTGGGTTTCTGTTGCTGCTGCGCATCTTGTGAGCCTGCCGCCGGCTCAGGACGCCTTTCGTGTAGAACAACTTCGCCGGTCAGCAAATCCAATGTGGAAGTAATCAGGAAGGAAACAGCCCCATGCGAGGATTGCGAGGGCGGTGATTTATCCGAAGACGGTGATGCTCCCGAACGGGAAATGTCTTCCGCAGCGAGAGGCCGGGCGTCCGCAAGACACAACAATATCGCGGCTAGACCCAAACCCAAGATTGGAAAAATCCCAAACGGAGAACAAACTTTTCTATAAGCGGCCATTGACACGATCAAGGCCGCGCCCCCAAACCCAAGTTGTTCTTCTCCCGCCGCACCCGATGTTGACCGATTAGGGTCACGCGTGGAATGACCGCTACGCGGTCACGCATGCAATGGGCCGGCCGTGCGCATAGCTGACGGGCAGCAACGCGTGTTGGTGTCAGATTCGTTAGTGAATGACCGGGGTTGCCTCAACCACCGGACGGAACGCAAGGACTTCTCCCGCGACATAAATCTGCAGCGTCGCAGGCCTTTGAATTCCACCCTGGATCAGCGCTTCGGAGAGCGGGTCTTCGACATATTTCTGAAGAGCCCTGCGCAACGGCCGCGCACCGTAACTGCGGTCCGCGCACGTCTTCTCCAAAACCCACTGACTTGCTTCCGGTGACAACACCACCTGCACTTGCCGGTGAATCAGCGTGTCGTTCAGCTGGCCCACAAGCAAGTCGATGATGCGGAGCAAATCCTCATCACCGAGCGGATTGAAGATGATCACTTCGTCCAAGCGGTTTAGAAACTCCGGGTTGAACGCCCGCTTCACTTCGTTCATTACCATGTCTTCCATGGATTTCGCACCTGCTTCATCGGTGCCGCTCTGGAAGCCAATCCCGGTGCGCTTTTGCAAATGGCGCGCGCCGAGATTCGAGGTCATGATAATGATCGTATTCCGGAAATCCACCGTATTGCCCAAACCATCCGATAACTGTCCGTCTTCGAAGACTTGAAGCAGGATGTTGAAAACGTCTGGATGAGCCTTTTCGATTTCGTCCAAGAGGATAACCGAATATGGTGTCCGGCGCACGCGTTCTGTGAGCTGGCCACCTTCTTCGTAGCCGACATAGCCTGGAGGGGCGCCAATCAGCTTAGAAACGGAATGTTTTTCCATGAATTCCGACATATCGAAACGCACCAGCGATTTCTCGGAGCCGAAAAGAAATTCCGCCAGGCGTCGAGCGACTTCGGTTTTGCCAACACCGGTAGGTCCAAGGAAAACAAAGGAGCCAACGGGACGCGCCGGCGACTTTAGCCCAGCGCGGCTGCGCCGAATGGCGCGAGCCAGCGCGGTGATCGCTCTATCCTGGCTGATGACGCGCTTGTGCAGTTCCGGTTCGATGCGCAGCAATTTTTGCTGCTCGTCTTCCTTGATTGATGTGACGGCAACGCCGGTCCAGCGGGAAACGACTTCTTCGATATCTTCGCGTGTAACCACTCCGGTCGTGGCATCGTCGAGCTTGTAGCGGTCGCGCAGGCCGCGCAGAGTTTCTTTTTCCTTGCGCTCTTCTTCGGAATAGAAACGCGCTTTTTCGAATTCATGCGCAGCAATCGCGCTTTCCATGCGATGGGTGATGAACTTCACGCGCTTTTGCACTTCGCTGACTTCTTCCGGCACCGTAGCCTGGCGCAATTTGACGCGCGCCCCAGCTTCGTCGATTAAATCGATGGCCTTGTCCGGCAGGAAACGGTCAGGAATGTAGCGGTTCGAGAGGTAAACAGCGTAACGCATCGCTTCTTCGGTATAGCTCACGGCGTGAAACTTTTCGTAGCGCTCACGCACGCCACTCAATACCAGGATTGCTTCTTCTTCGTTAGGAGCGGGGACTTTCACGGACTGGAAGCGACGCTCGAGCGAACGGTCTTTTTCCACCGACTTGCGATATTCGCCGGGAGTTGTTGCGCCGATGCATTGAATCTCGCCGCGCGAAAGAGCCGGCTTCAAAATATTTGCCGCGTCCAGCGAGCCTTCCGCTGAACCAGCTCCTACCAGCGTGTGCAGCTCATCAATAAAGATGATCGAGTTCTGGCTCTCCATCAACTCTTTCATGATGGTCTTGAGGCGTTCTTCAAATTGTCCGCGATATTTTGTTCCTGCGACGATCAGCGAAAGATCGAGAGAGAGAATTCTCTTATCGGCAAGGAACGACGGCACATCGCCATCGGAAATTCGTTGCGCCAATCCTTCAACAATGGCGGTCTTGCCAACCCCCGGTTCACCAATCAGCACCGGATTATTCTTGGTGCGGCGGCACAGGATCTGGATGACGCGATCCACTTCGCCTTCGCGGCCGACCAATGGATCAAGCGTGCCTTCGGTAGCAGCTTGCGTCAGATCGCGGCTGAATTCCGATAGCAGCGAAGTTTCTTTGGGACGGGCAGCGGCGGGTTTTTCGCCGGAGGTGCGCGCAAGTTCTTCACGCAACGCGGAAAGTCGCAACCCGCGCTCCATCAGGATTTCCGCGCCAAAACATTTTTCCTCGCGCAGGATTCCCAGCAGCAGGTGCTCCGTTGCTACATGCTTCACGCCCAGCCGTTCCGCTTCTTCCGCAGCCATGTTCAGGATGCGCTTGCATTCCGCGCTCAGTGGAACTTCCACCGAAGTCGAGATGCGTTCGCGAATCGTGATCCGCGCTTCGATCTCTTTGCGGATGGATTCGATCGAGCCCTGTTGCCGCAGAAAACGATTGGCCAGAGCTTTGTCCTCGCGCATCAAGCCGAGCAAGAGGTGTTCGGTCTCGATGTATGGACTACCGTACTGGCTGGCTTCATACCGCGCAAAAAAGATTACGCGACGCGCCTTTTCCGTGTAGCGTTCAAACACGTTAGCTCGTTTCTCCCTGTGGGTCCCTGCTCGCTAAAGACTTTTCCGGCAGAGTACCGGTTGTGTCTTTGCGAGTTTGCAGAACGCCGTGTTCCAGTCCCAGAATCCGATCGCATCGTTCCGCAAGAGCCAGGTTGTGCGTCGCAATGAGCGACGTCAGCCCGTGCGCACGATGCAACCGTTCCAACAACTCGAAAACGGCCCAAGCATTCCGCTCGTCCAAGTCTCCGGTGGGTTCATCTGCCAGCAGCACGCGCGGCCCGGTGACGAGGGCCCGAGCGATCGCCACGCGCTGTTGTTCCCCTCCAGAAAGCTCTCCCGCGAAGTGGCCGGCACGTTCCGCCAGACCCACTTCCGCCAGCCAATTTCGCGCCTTCTCCAGGCCAGTCGAAATAGACTCCCCCCGCAACAGCAGCGGCATCGCTACGTTTTCTTCGGCCGTAAAATCCGGCAGCAATTGATGCCTCTGCCACAAAAAACCCACGACGCAATTGCGAAAATCCGAAAGCGTCGCTTCATCATTTGTTTCAATGCGTTTCGATTCGAAGTATATAGCACCGCTTGTCGGCGTGTCTAGCGTGGCCAGCAAATGTAAGAGCGTACTTTTTCCGGCGCCCGACGGCGCCACGATCGCCACCATCTCGCCTTGATGCAAAATAAGATTCGCTTGTCGAAAAACGTTTAATGCCCGCTCACCCGTGCCGTAGGTCTTTCCAAGCTCGCGCGCTTCCAGCACGATTTTCGCCCCTGCAACCGCGACCAGCGTCTGCTGGCCACTGCCTGGCACCGAAGTCTGGGAGTATGCATTCATGATTTGTACGGCAAATGCTTTTTGCTTCCGGTCGTCGCTGGCTTTACTAATCGTCCACTACGTTAGATGCAAGAGACCGTCACAACTGTAGCGTCCTCTGGACATGACACCCCTGTGAATCATCCGTTTCCGTTTGTCTCTGATTTTCATGCCACCGATTCCACCACGAGTGCGGCTGAGAAAAGGCCATTTCGGGAAACTCGCAAATTCCTAGGAATCAACAGTTTGTGCGGCGCGCAAAACGAGCCCATGTAGCGTGACCTAGTCAGAAACGACTTCGAGTCGTCTCCAGGCCAATTAAAGTGCAAGCAAGTGGCCAAACGCTGTTTTCCCGGCGCCTTACTAACTCACTCAAAACGAAGGATTTCCACAGGCAACAGCTTTGCTGCAGCCCGTGCGGGAACCAGCGTCGCAAGAAGCGAAATTCCCATCGCTACCACTGAAATCCATACTCCGTCCATAACACTCGGGTGGAACGGCACAAAAGGTACGGCATACACCTGCGGATCGAGCGGGATGAGCTGGTATTTTCCGGCGACAAACGCGAAAGTATACCCGAGGGCCAGCCCCAAGATCGTGCCCAGCAGCGCCGATGGAAAATCCCTGCAACAGGAAAATATTGCGCAGTTGGCGCGACCGGGAACCCATCGAGCGCAGCACCGCGATGTCTTTTGCGCGGTCAGTTACCGTCATCGAAAGAACCACCAGAATATTCAAGCCCGCCACCAACGTAATTAATCCGATGAAGATCGCGGTCACCAGCTTTTCCAGCCGCAGGGCACGGAACAGCGCTCGTTGCTGTTCCATCCAGGTCGCGGCAGCGAAGCCGGTGCCAGCTTGTTGCTCGATTTCGTGCGCGATCGCCGGAGCGGCCTCGGGACTGAGCAATCGAAACTCCAAGACATTCACTACATCCGAAGCGCCTGCCAAAGCCTGCGCCGCGTCCATTTTCAGGAAGCACCAGTTGGCATCGTAATCGTAAAATCCGGAATCGAAAATTCCCGCGACGCGAAATCTTCGCGTGCGCGGCAACAGCCCAAATGGCGTCAGACGGCCCTGCGGACTGGTCAGCGTCACGTAATCGCCGGGAGCAAGCCTCCAGTCATCGGCCAGTTGTTTGCCTACCAGCAGCGTATCAATTCCATCGGCGTCGGGTTGAAAGTCCAGCTTTCCGGAAGACAACTTGCGCAGCGCTTCGTCCGCAGCCTCTTCGCGTTTTGGGTCAATTCCCTTTGCGACCACGCCACGCGATTCTCCGCCAAATGTCATCAAGACGGTCTGGTAAACGGCAGGGGTTACGCTGCGGACTCCGGGAATTCTGTGAGAGCTTCGTTGCCAGCGCTTCGTAATCATGAATGCCGCCCGACCCTGGCCGGGTCAGCGCAATGTGGGCGGTTACTCCCAACAATCGATCCTGAAGCGCTTCGCGAAATCCGGTATTCATTGCCAGCGCAATCACCAGCGTGGCCACGCCCGCTGTCACGCCCAGGACGCTGAAGGCCGTCACCAGCCGCAATACTGCGGGACGATTGGGAGAGCGCAAATAGCGGCGGGCGACAAACCATTCGAATCGCATCAGGAAAGCACAGGCTAAGCGCCGTGCCCTTCAGAAACAGAAAGCTGTTTCCCCTCGTCCTTAGCTTCAGAAACTTCGCGGGCTTCGGGCCGCAATTGCGGAAACAGAATTACGTCGCGAATCGAATGTGAATCGGTAAGCAGCATCGTCAGGCGATCAATGCCAATTCCCTCGCCCGCCGTGGGCGGCAAGCCGTGGCAAAGAGCGCGCACGTAGTCCACATCCAGTTGTTTCGGCACCTCTTCGCCGCCACGGGCAATTTGCGCCAGAAATCGCCGCTCCTGTTCAGCAGGATCATTCAATTCCGAAAAGCCATTGGCAATTTCCATTCCAGCCACATAAATCTCGAAACGTTCCGTCAGCGACGGATCTTCCGGCTTCTGCTTGGAAAGCGGCGAAATGTCGGTCGGAAAATCGTACAAAATTGTTGGCTGGATCAATTTATCTTCAGCCATGGTCTCGAAGAGCAATCCCGTCCACTCGCCGTCGCTCAATACTCCTTTGGCCGCGGCGAAGGGCGCATGAGCGGTTTTTGCCCAGGCATTGTAGCGCTCGGTCGCAGCTTTCGCTCCGCCGCGGGCACCCAGGTCTAGGACGCTCGGCGCACTTCCCGCACCTTCCGGCCAGTACTTCACAATTGCTCCGCGCATGGTCAATCGTTCCATGTTTCCGAAGTCCAGTCCGACGTCTCCGTATTTCACCACCGTCGAGCCGGTGATCTTCGTCGACAGTTGCGCCAGCAACTCCTCGTTCAACTTCATCAAATCCTGATAGTTGCTGTACGCCTCATAGAATTCCAGCATCGTGAATTCCGGATTGTGCTGAGTCGAAATTCCTTCATTGCGGAAGTTGCGGTTGATCTCATACACGCGATCCAGTCCGCCCACCACCAACCGCTTTAAGTACAGCTCCGGTGCGATGCGCAAGTACAAATCCATATCCAGAGTATTGTGATGGGTGACGAACGGCTTCGCGGCAGCGCCCCCGGCAATCGGATGCATCATCGGAGTTTCTACCTCTATATATCCGCGCGCGTCGAAAAATCGCCGCAATTCCTGAACGATCTTCGCCCGCGTCAGAAAAATCTGGCGGGCGCCCTCGTTCGCGATCAAGTCCAGATAGCGCTGCCGGTAGCGCAGCTCGACATCGGTCAAGCCGTGCCATTTTTCCGGCAACGGCAACAAGCGCCTTGGACAACAGCGTCACTTCATCCACCCAAAGCGACAGCTCGCCCGTTTTGGTGCGGAACAAATGTCCGCGAGCGCCAATCAGATCGCCAAGATCCAGCTGGTGAAACAATTCGAATCCCCGATCGCCAACCACATCCTTGCGAACGTAAATCTGCAGACGTCCGCCGCCGCCCTGCACGTGCGCAAATCCCGGCTTTTCCCATGAGCCGGTAAGATACCAAGCGCCCCGCCATGGTCGCTTCAACCTTGTTCGCTTCCAGCTCCGGCGCGGTGGCTTCGGCATACTTTGCCGCCAACTCCGCAGGCGTCGCTGTCCAGCGAAATTCATGCGGGTAGGCCGCGTGCCCGGCCGCGACGATTTTCTCCAGCTTCCGCTGCCGCTGTTCGAACTGATCCTTGGGCTCGAATTGCAATGCCTGCGACCTCTATTCTGTCGAAGATAAACGGCGAGTATAGCGGCCCACACGAGCCTGCCGCAACAAAGCACTACTATTTGAGAAACATTTTGATATACTCTTGCGCTCCAGGAGAGAACTTTGACGACCCGCGTCGCGCCTCGCAGGTACGACTCTGTCCGGCAGGACTGGCGCGCTATTCTGCCATCCGCCAAGTACTCGCTGTTCCTCGATCACACCGACAAGCTGGAAAATGCCTACGTAATGCTGAGCGTTTCACTGAACGAAGCTATTTCCTTGCGAGAAAATGGCGATTTCCAGAGAGCCAATCAGGAAATTGGAGTTGTAGGGGAATTGTGTTCCCGTTTGGCACTGCGCATAAATGCCGTACTGCATGCTATGGGGCAGCATGCCCGGCATTTCGGTATTGTGCCCAATCTGTCGCTCCTCGATGCGACGAATTTTCAGAGTGAGCGCGGCCAACGCGCTGCGCGATACAATAATCTCGTTAGCCATGTCCTCTTGTCCGAGCGCTCGCAATTCCTTTATAAGCTGAATACCCTTGAGGAACTGGTGGACGGGCTTAGCGACGGCTTTATCGAGATTGCTGGGGAACTGGCTGACGGTCTGTCCACGATTCCGTTGCGCCTTTGGCAATTCCTGGAACAAACTCATTTTGACATCAATACCTGCCTCCGGGAAACAGATGTACTACTAAAGTCTTTTCTTTTGGTGCTGCCGGAAGAGCAACTTGCTGGATTCGATTTCACCATCTGCGAATTGGCAAGAGCCCGCCGTCCAGACCCTGTCTGCAGCCAAAGGTTAATCCACGCTAGACGAATGTCCGCTATCGCGGGAGAATGAATCTGCCTTGCGGGCCGGTGTGTGTGCCGGTGCATCACAGGGGTGTTGTGCGCTTTCCTCTCTCCCTGCTGAGTCGACCGCTCCGCGGTTGCACCTGAGTCGGCCGCTTGCGGTCGCACCTGAGTCGAGCGCTTGCGCTCGCACTTAAATTTGAGCAACTTCCGCTTGCCCGAGGGACAACTCTAAGGGGGATAGCGTGCATCCGACGTTTTGGATGCGCCGTTATTGGACTGTTGGCCCAACGACGACCAACCGAGTCGAAGCAGTTGGCAGTTCCTAAGCCTGCTGCTCCGTTGACCGAAGCGGAAGCGATCCGCCTCGCTCAAGCTGGGGATGCTGCGGCCTTCGAGTTTTTGTACCAGCTTCATGGCCGCCGTGTTTACGCCCTGTGCTTGCGCATGGTGGGTAATCCGGCCGATGCGGAAGACCTAATGCAGGAGGCGTTCCTGCAACTGTTCCGCAAAATCGCCACCTTCCGTGGAGAATCAGCCTTTTCGACCTGGTTGCATCGTATGACCGTCAACGTGGTTCTGATGCGGTTGCGCAAGAAGTCCCTACCCGCCGCTTCTCTTGAAGAGACGACTGAGCCCGATGAAGAAACGGGTGGACCGCGGAAGGACATCGGCGCACCGGATCTGAAGCTGAGTGGCGCGGTGGACCGGGTCAATCTGGAACGTGCGATTGGGCAGCTTCCTCCCGGTTACCGGACGGTCTTCGTGCTCCATGACGTACACGGCTACGAGCACAACGAGATCGCGGACATCATGGACTGCTCGGTGGGCAATTCAAAGTCGCAGTTGCACAAAGCCAGAACCCGGTTGCGTGAACTGCTTCAGGAAGATGCCCGCAGTCAGGCCAGGAGCGAACGGCAAGAGGCAAAAGCGCAGGCGCCGAACCGGGATTGAGATACACTAGGTTGCAACGGGGATGTGCCAGAGCAATTGCCTGAGCGATGCACGCAAGAAATTGACGTAATTCTGCGAGCAAAAAGTTTGGTAATTCCGAGAGCCCAGCTTTTCCGACTCTCGCGGAGTGATAGCCATGCAGTGTAAAAATGTTACCCATGCTATTGAGCAAGACGGTCTTTTGCCGTTGCCCAAAGCAGCTCGCGGTCACGTCGCGGGTTGTGCTGCCTGTTCCTCGTTGGTCGCGGATTTCGAGAGTATTGTGGCTGCCGCTCGTCAACTCCCCTCAGAAGTTGAACCCCCGGCGCGCGTTTGGGTTGCGCTGCGCGCCCAATTAGAAGCGGAAAAAATCATAAAAGAACCCCGGACCATAGTTGCCGCCGAAAAATCTTCGTGGTGGCACGGTTTCGATCAACTGATTCGTGGCCGGGTCCTGGCCATCTCCGCAATCGCTGTGGTCACGATCTTTGCCGCCGGATATTTTCAAATGACCCATAGGGAGCCGTTGACGGCTGCAGTTGACGCGACGCCAGTCGCCAAACGTGAGCCTGTTACCTCTGAACCGTTCGCCGCCGCCGCTTTGAGCCTGGATCAGGAAGAGCAAAGCCTCGGACCCATGCAGACCGTCAGCACCGGCGTTTCCGACGCTTCGCCAGTCGACAACTCACTTCGCGAGAATCTCGCTACTTTGAACGCTTTTATCAGGGAATGCCGTAAACGGCTGCAGGAAGATCCCAATGACCAGGTCGCGCGTGATTATCTTGCCGCCGCCTATCAACAGAAAGCAGAGATTTTAGCCGCGATGATGGAACGCGGCAGGAGCGTAAACTAAGATGACCTTCGGCCCGGCAATTCGCAAAACCTTTCTTCCTGCACTGCTCCCCGTCCTTGGCGCTGGCCTGCTGATGCTGCCCGTGGTTTCGCTCGCGGCCGGCCAAAAAATCGAAAAACATTTTACCGTCAAGGGCCACCCGGTGGTGATGATACAGAACGTCGCCGACGGCCGCATCGAAGTGAAATCCTGGAAAAACTCTGAAGTGGTTGTCTCGGCCTCGCAGTCTTCGGACAAAATCGGGCTTGATATGGAACAAGCTGACGACCGCATCGACGTGATCGCCAACATTCTCGACACTTCCGCACCGCAATCCGAGTTGTCGGAAAATATTCAGCTTATAGTGCCGGAACAAACCGAACTGCAAATTAGGACTCAAACCGGCCTCATCTATGTGGAACAGGTGATCGGCGACATGAAACTGGAAAGTGTTGCCGGCGATGTGCACCTGAAAGAAGTTTCCGGCTACATTATCGTGCACACCACCGGCGGTTCTTTCGTCTGCACGCAATGCTCTGGCAAGTTGGACTTCAACACCATCAGCGGCAGCGCGCAAATCCTGCAGCCATCACTGAAAAGCGTGAACCTGATCACCACCACCGGCAATATTCTCTTCGACGGTGATTTTATTCGCACCGGCATTTACACCATGAAAAGCGGTCGCGGCCTGGTGGAAGTTCGTTTCTCCGGCGCGGATTCTTTCGACCTGAATGCACAAACTTCTTCCGGCGTTGTGGATAATCGCGCCGAAGCATTCCTCAAGCCGGACACCCACGGCTTCCGACGCAGTGCTTCGAAATACGCCAAGGGCCTTTTCGGCACCGTTGGCAACGGCCTCGCCAAAGTCGAGTTGTCCTCCTTCAGCGGCACGGTCCGTATCCTCAAACGCGATTAGCCTTTCGCTGCGCGTTTCCACCTCGCGTCTCAACCCCAGAATGTTCGACGGGCTTATCTTCAGCCAGTTTCATTGACGTTTGAAAAGAAGGTGAATTTGCCGACCTTTGTTTTGACGCGGTCGGCACGAAGGACCTCAACTCCTCAATCTTCTCCCTAGAAATCGCGCTCGCACTTTGCGTAGCAAGGTCCCGTCATCTAAACTTTCCGCGTGGCTCGTACTTCACCCATCTCCGTTGTGGCTCTCGCCGGATTTATGGGCTCCGGAAAAAGCACCGTCGGCGCACAACTCGCCCGCCAGCTGGCGTGGCGTTTTGTCGATCTCGACGACCGCATCGAAGACGCTTCTGGTCTGCCTATCACCGAATTTTTCGAACGCCATGGCGAAACCTCCTTCCGATTGCTGGAAGCGGCGCAACTGCGCGCCGCGCTCGGTCGTGCATTCGAACTGAACGAGCCTGCCGTCATGGCACTCGGCGGCGGTACCTACGCCCAAACTGGCGCTCCGGATTTTCTGAGAACGCAAGGCGTCCCTGTCATCTGGCTCGATTCCCCGATCGAAACGCTGCTCTCACGGTGCATGACCATGACCGGCAGGCCGCTTTTCCGCGACGAATCCAGTTTTCGCGCGCTGCACGCACAGCGCCTGCTTTCCTATCAGCAGGCCGACTACCGCGTGGACAGCGCTCGCGAACCGTCTTTGGTGGTAGCAGATATTCTTCGCCTCGGCATTTTTCCGAGCGCCGATCCAAACACTCATCTCCTCGTCGAAGAACCGCAACCCTGATCCGGCCTTTGTGGCGGCCGCCGCCTGCGGCGAGTGTTTTTCGTCGGATTTGGTTGCAAGAATTGCCCAGACTCAGAGCCCTTCATTCCAAACGGAGTCTTCAGAGTGAGGAATCTCTCCTCGTTTTGCCGGCGAAAGCAGAGAGATTCCTCGGTTGGCCTGCCTGCGCAGGCAGGCTCGGATTGACAACTCACCCTGATGCCCGCTCCCGACCGTTTCCTTAAAGCCACACGCCTTTTTCTTTTGCATTCTCTCCGCTCGCTCGGCATGTAACTCTATTCCTCGTGGGGGGATCGCATGACCAATTTCATCTCACGCCGGATGCGCACTGCGTCGGCGGCATTTCTGGTCTTCTTCGCGTGCGGAATTGCATTCGCAGAAGCACAAAAGAAGGATCCTGCTCCCGGCATCTTTCAGGCCGATAAGGGAAAATTCTCTTTTCTGCTGGACGGCAAGCAAATCGGCCACGAAGAATTTGAAATTGCGCCAAACGGAGCCGGCTGGCTAGCCCGCGGAAACGCCACCTTGAAAATCGAAAAAGGCCCGGAGACAAAAGTCAGCGGGAACCTCACTCTTCAGCCCGACGGCGCTCCCGTCGCCTATGACTGGAATGCGCAAACCAACGAGACCAACAGCGCGCATATTCTTTTCGCTAATGGCATCGCTAAAATCACGTTGCAAATGCAGGGCAGCAAGCCGTACGAGCAATCTCTGACGTTCGGTTCTCCGCTGGTCGTGGTGCTGGACAACAACCTTTATTATCAGTACGCCGTTCTGGCGCGCATCTACGATTGGAACAAACGCGGCTCGCAACAATTTCCCGTCCTGATTCCGCAGGAGATGACGCCCGGCGTGATCACGCTCGAAGCCACCGGATCCGCTTCCTCCAATGGAAAAACCTACGAAGGCCTTCGCGTCACCACCAGCGACCTGGAAATCGATCTGCTCCTCGACGCAAATCACAAATTGATGCGCCTCGAAGTCCCCTCAGCCAAAGTCTCCGTAGTCCGCGACTAGACCTGCCCCGCAATTCCCAAAGTAAGAAACAAAGCCGTGTGACTCGGTAGGTCAGTCCCGAGGATCGCTGAAACGAGATGTGAAGGTCTTATTGGGTCTGTTACTTATGGGGCGAATCACAACAACCGCCACAGTCCATAGTTACGCAGATACCGCAAGCCAAAATAGTTCCACAACGCAAGCAGCAATCTGTGCCGTTGGCGAAGTGGCCTTCGGGGCGGCTTTTGATTGCCGCGTGCAGCCAAGAGTGGCTACGCTACCAACCGTCAAACAAAAAAAGGCGTGCCGAAGCACGCCCCTGCGACTAAATTTCATTTTGCCCCGAACGGCTGAGCGCTTCGAACGACCTACCGCGCCAGCGGCCTTTGCGCCCCAAACACCACGCCAGGACGCCGCAGCGGATAACCCTGCGGATGCCCGTGCGCATGTTGAAACGCCGACGCATTCGCGTGGGTGGCTACCGGACCAAGACGGCCCGCGCCAGACACCGCCGCGGGCTGCGGCAGCCGCGACGGATTACCGATAGGGCGGAGGTTCACCGGCGCAGCTCCAACGTGATCGCTGATCGCCTGCAACCTCTTGAGTATCGATTGCCACTGTTCCCAGTCAAGTTGCTGCAAAAACGGACGCAGACCCTGGATGAACGGATCCTCGAGCAGCGCTTCGCCGTCCGATTCCGGTATGAAGAACCGGTTCAGCCCGACGTTCAGCGCCTCGCTGATCTTTTCCAGCGTACCCAGGCTTGGCGTCATCTGTCCGCTCTCAATTCGCGAGAGATAGGACCGCGACACTTTGGACCTGGACTGCAGCTGGCTTTGCGTCATGGAGCGCGATTCGCGCAACTGGCGGATGCGTTGCCCGATGTTCTCCACCGTCTTCTGGTTGGCGAACTTGTCGGAGACCGCTTCCACGCCCTGCTCCTCGAGCGGTGGCGCCTCGGGAATCAAGAACTCCAGTCTCTGCGGCAATGCACGCACACAGCGGCGGCAATTGCCCGTACGCGTCCGGTATTGCACCAGGCCGCACGTCTTGCAGCGGATCACTTCCCTGTCCATCTCAAGCGAATTCAAGGACTCTTTTTCAGTATTTGCAGACACCGGTACTCCTCGCGTTGACTTTGTCCGGCGTGCGGATATGAGAGAGGAACGTCGGAACGTTCTCGGGGGAAGGCAGCTACTGGCGCGTCGAGAGTCTCGCCGAACTGCCATTAACTGTCAAGAATATTTTTTTCAAAATTAGAAATCTTTAGCCAGGACTAGAACCACACTTACGCCTGACTTTCGCCTTGTCTCGTTGGGTTTTCGCCGCGTTTCGAACCTATCACAACAGCTTGTGTTTAGCTCCCCGTAACTACCACATTCCTTGTATTCCGTTTGTGTGTTGCCAGCGGACGTTTGTGTCGTACCAGTTATCCCTAAGGGAATCCGACCTGATTCCGCTGTATTCATGAATATGATTCTCCGGTTGCTGTATCGTTAGGAGCCATACGACGAGCTTGCCCGGCCAAAAGGACTCACCGAGACATCGGTCCTGATGTCGATTACGAACGCGATGGGGTGGGCGATCATCGATTGGTCCAAACAGAACGCCGGCATTACTTTCATGGTCTTCACGATCCTCATTTTCGTGGGCTATGTGGTTTTCTGGTCTGATTGGCGCGGTCGGAACTGGGCGAGAATACTTGTCCTGCTAACTTCCATCCTTTCTCTGTACAACGTGAGCGGTTGAAGCCACTCCCGGACCGTTGCACCCATTATGATTTCGGCCGAAGCGTACTGGCGGTTTTTCTTCTTTATGGGTTGAACGCTGGAGCTCCTGAAAGCGTTCTTTCGTGGGCCTCGCTCAACTTCCGCTTAGCCCAAGCCTATCGCTCACGTTTCCTTTCTCTAGGTCTTATGCTCCAATAATGTTTCGAATCCATTCGGAGGAACTGCTTTTGCGATCCCGCGAAGACGCCTGGAATCTTGTCTGCGAATACACACAATCCGAATCGTTGCGGAAACACATGCTCGCCGTAGAAACCTGCGTCCGCGCCTACGCCCGCAAATCCGGCGCCGATGAAGAACTCTGGGGCCTCGCCGCTCTACTCCATGACTTTGACTACGAACGCTGGCCCAACGCCGATCACGCTCCTGACCGCGGACATCCCGCCGAAGGCGCAAAAATTCTGCGTGAACGCGGTTATCCCGAAGAACTCATCCGCGCCGTCATGTCCCACGCCGATTACTGCAACACACCGCGCCAGACTCCACTCGAACACACCCTCTTCGCCTGCGACGAATTAGCCGGATTCATCACCGCGTGCTGCTACGTTCGCCCGTCAAAAAGCGTTCTCGATCTGGAAATGGAGTCGGTAAGAAAAAAATTGAAAGATAAAGCTTTTGCTAAGGGAGTTTCTCGCGACGACGTTCGCAACGGCGCCGCCGAACTCGGCATCCCCATGGAGGAACATATCGCCTTCTGCATCGCCGCCATGCGCGAAAACGCCGAAGCCCTCGGCCTCCGCGGTAGCCTCTAACGGTTTGCTGCAGGCGGCTGAAAAAAAGTGCTATAACCGAGTCCTCGACGCGGGAAGTACGCACCGGTTTGTAGGGCTTCAGAAGAGCGAAGACCCATAGGTGCAACAAAGGTCGGCGCCAGCGCCAGAAACTGCCATGTCAGCGAAAGTTGATCTCTACAACAACGCGTATGGCAACTACACCGCGGGGGTGTACCGGGAAATTCGCGTGGAGACCTACGGCCATGATCTCGGCCAGACCAGCTGGGTGACCAGCGAAGAATCCGCGGAAATCATGCGCTCGCTGGAACTCGCCGGCACCTCGTACGTTCTCGAAATCGGCTGCGGCGCAGGCCGCTACGCAATTCACGTCGCGGAGAAAACAGGCTGCTTGCCGTTTACTGACTCCACCTTCGACAGCGTCTTTTCAAACGACGTATTCTGCCACATACCCGGACGCCAAGCTCTGCTCCATGAGCTCTTTCGCGTGCTCAAGCCGAATGCCCGCATTCCTTTCAGCGACGCTCTCATCATTGGCGGCATCCTCTCGCATGAGGAAATCGCGGCTCGCAGCGCCATCGGCTATTACCTTTTCAGTCCTCCCGGCGAAAATGAACGCCTGCTCGACGCCGCGGGCTTTCGTCTGCTGAATGTGTTCGACACAACCGCGAATGCTCAGCGCATCGCTGGGCGCTGGCGCGAAGCCAGATCCAAGAGAGCGGAGGCCCTCACCGCAATCGAAGGCCAAGAAAACTTCGAAGGCTTGCGGCGCTTCCTGACAACGGTCGAAACCCTCAACAAGGAACGCCGCCTGCTGCGTAGTATCTATTTGGCTCAAAAACCGGGCTCCAACTAACGGCACTGCGCATCGACTCGCCGTGAACAGGCCGACAGAAACCGCTCCGCTAGCGGCTGATTGTCAGCGATTGAAAGTTTTTTGGATTCGACTAAGCTAACCCGCGGCGTTCCTTCACGACGGACGATGTATCAGCAACACAATTCCTGCGCCGATCAATATTCCGCACAAGAGAATCGCCGCGCCCCAGCCGTTCGTAAAAAGCGCCGCAAACTTTCCGCTGACTATTTTTCTAGCCATGGCTGGCGATGCCGCTTGCTGCGCGTCCGCTGCATCTACGGCGTCAGGCGCTGCGATCGTCAGCACGCCGGAGATCTTCAACAGTTCGTTGCCGCGCTCGACGCTGCCCAGGAAGCAATACCCCTGCCGCGGTATCGTCTCCACGTACGTCGGCTTTTCCGGCGAGTCGCCCAATGCCAGCCGCAATTTGTTTACGGTGGTATTGACGTTGGCGTCGTAGTTGACAAACGTGCCGCCCGGCCACAGCCGCGTGCGCAACGCTTCGCGAGTGACAATTTCGCCGGGCCGCTCGACCAGAGCCAGTAGTACCTGGAACACTTTGCATGGTACGCGGACTCGCGAGCCTTCTTTAAACAACTCTTCACGTTGCAAATCGACCTGAAACTCACCAAAACGCAGATACCGTGCTGCAGCCTTTACTTCGCTGAATTCCTGCCTGCGAGCGTTTAAGGCCGAGCCGGACATCATCGGCGTTGACATGGATCCACCCTCCTCGATTTGCGACCGGCCGTCATGGGGATACGAGGGCTAATCCACAGGTCGACCAACCGCAAGAAACACTCGCTTGACATTGCGTTGAGACCATTTATACTTGAGATGTATATGCATGTCAAGGGCGGAGATACCAGTTCGCTCGACCTTCACGGTACCGGAACCTGTGCTGCCCTTAATTTCCGCCGCACTGCCCGCGCCGTCACCCGTCTGTACGACCTCGCCTTGGCACCTTCCGGTATCCGCGCCACCCAGATGGCTATTTTGACTGCCGTCGCCAAATTTCAGCCCGTTCCCATGTCCCGCATTGGCGAAATCCTGGTTCTCGACCAGACTACGCTCACTCGTAGCCTTCGCCTGCTGCAAAAACAGGGTTTGCTCTACGTTTCTGCCCGCTCCGCGCAGCGCCAGCGCTTTGTGACTCTGACGGACTCAGGCGTAAAAGCTCTCGCCTTCGCCGTCCCTCTCTGGCGCGCTGTTCAAGCCAAGTTCTTGTCTGATATGGGCAAGGACAACTGGTCGGTCTTGCGCAACGAGCTCGAGCGCCTGGCTAGATCCGCGGTGCAAATGGAATCTCAAGAGCTAAAAGAGACGATCGAGGCCACGCCGCCAAACGCGCCGGCAGACTCGATCTCGTAGCGGTTACTTTGCTAGGCCTTTGCCGCCTGTGGCCGAAACTCTGCCGCATTTTCTCTTAAAAACTCGTCCATCGTGATCGGCGCCCGACCCAGAAGTTTTTGCAATAACCCGTCGACGTCTCCGCCCCGTCCGTTGAGATAATACTGCTGCAGATCCAGCAGCGCCGTCACCAGCCACGCGGGCATGGCTTGCTCCAGCAGGGCTCTTTTCTGCGCCTCCATCGGAATATCCACGTACTTCACTTCCCGTCCGGCGACTTTGGACATTTTCTGCGCCAGATTCGTATAGTCAATTGCCTCCGGCCCGTTCAGCTCATAAATCTTCCCCGCATGCTCACCGCCCGTAAGAACCTTGGCGGCCACCACGGCAATATCCCGCACGTCGAGAAAACTGACTTTCGCGTCGCGCATCGAGCCGTAAAACACGCCTTGCGTTCGAATCGTCGGCGTAAAAAACGCCAGCACGTTCTGATGAAACGAATTCGGACGCAAAATTGTGTAGCTGAGTCGCGTGCCTTTCAACTTCTCTTCCACCTTGCGATGCCAGCTCGGAAACGATTTGTCATAGTCCTCCGAGCCCAAAGCTGAATTCAGCACCACATGCTTCACGCCCGCAGCCACGCATGCATCAATCATGTTCGATTCCAGCTGCACCAACTCCGGAATCGGCGAACACACTAAATACACTTGGTCCACATTCTTCAGTGCAGCGCTCAGCGTTTCCGGTTTGGCGAAGTCCGCAATCACCGTCTCCGTTCCGGGAGGAGCTTTCGCCGCTTCCACCGCCGACCGGTACATCGCACGATGTTTCGCTTTGCTTTTCGCCACTTCCTGCAAAACAGTTTTCCCGACGTTTCCGCTAGCGCCCGTAATTAGAATCATGATCGTTCTCCCCGCCATAGTTTTCCTGAAACTCGCGTAGCCCAGCTTGTGCCGGCACGCGAATCACAACGAAATGGTATAACTCTGTTTACGCCCGCTGGAAGTACGCACAATTTTGTAAGCCCGGAGCGCGACATGAAGACCAACTTCGGCTGCCCGGTTCAGGGCACCATCAACGTCCTGAGTGGAAAATGGAAAGTTCTGGTCGTCTGGCATTTAGGCTTCATGCCGCGCCGTTTCGCGGAAATACGCAAACTCCTGCCTGGCGTCAGCGAAAAAGTTCTCACCGCGCAATTGCGTCAACTCGAAAAGGACGGCGTCATCCAGCGCAAAATAAAACCGTCCACCCCGCCGCAAGTCACTTACTATCTCACCAAAGCCGGTGATGAACTTATCCCCACGATGACCGAGCTGTGCCACTGGGGCACCCGGCACCTTGGCATCCCGCCCAATCTCCCCATGATCCGCAAAGCCTCGATGCGCTCCAAATCCCGCCCCAGAAAATCCCTCGCCGCCTGAAACGCTTTTCATTGCTTTTCCCTGCTTCTCAGCACACTCCACAGGCAAATAAATCTTGCCGCCTCATGCATCTTTCGCCACGAATCCAGCCCCCATTTCTTTTCCGCTCCCTGACGCATGCTAATGTTTGTTTTTCATGAGTGCCCCTTTTCCCGAACCTGACGCCCTCGCCGCCAATTCAGAGCGCCCGCTTGCCCGCTTTTGGTCGTCCCGCTGGATGCAATTCCTGCTGGTGGCTGCGCTTTCCGTCTTGCCTTATCTTCCAACCTTGAACTTCGGTTTCGTTTACGATGATGACGCTCAGGTCCTGCAGAATCCGCTCTTAAGCTCCTGGCATTCGCTCGCCAGCTTCTTCACTCACCAATCTTGGAACTTTCTATATCCGGCGGCGAGAGCCGATTATTATCGTCCGATACTTCTTATCTGGCTGGCCCTGAATCGCCATCTGTTTGGTCTACACCCTGCCGGCTGGCATTTTGCTTCACTTTGCTTGCACGGAGCCATCACCGGACTTCTATTCCTGCTTTTGCAGCGTCATGGCTTTCCGCCATGGATTGGGTTGGTTTCCGCTCTCTATTTTGGCCTGCACTCTGCCCACATTGAGTCAGTCGCCTGGATTTCGGGTTCCACCGATCTCCTCGCTTGCTTCGGCATGCTCGCGAGTCTTCTCCTCTGGTGGCGCTCCATTGAATCTCGCTCTCTTCTGCTCTTTTTCTTCTCGCTGTTGTTTTATTTCCTCGCGCTGCTTTCAAAGGAAGTTTCCATTGTGTTTCCCGGAATGGTTTTCACATACGCCTGGCTCTTTTCTGCCTCGGAATCCGGAAACATGGCGGCTCCGCGCCGTTCTATTGCCTATGCTTTCCAAAAAACCTTACCCTTCGCGCTGACAGCCTCGCTCTTTCTTCTCCTTCGTGGTGTTGCTCTGCACGCCTCTCGCACTTCCAATATTCCATTTTCTTTTCGATCCTTCGTTGCTTCAGCGCCGTCCATTCTTTTTTTTTACTTCCGTCATCTCGTCTGGCCGGCGCCTCTCTCCTTGTTCTACAATCTTCATCCTTCTCACTCCTTCGGCTGGCATTCCTTCTGGCTTCCCTTGGTCAGCGTTGCCTCGCTGTTTGCCCTCTTCATTTATCTCGCGTATCGCTGGCACGACCGGTCCGCCCTCGCGGCGTTTGCCTGGCTGCTGTTCCCTCTCGCGCCTGTGCTCTTGGTCTCTCTTTTTCCGCCGGACGACATTGTTCACGACCGCTACCTGTACATACCGAGCATCGGAGCCGCGCTCTTTCTCGCGATTGCTTTGCGCGCCGTCGTCTCCACAGCGCGCCTGAATCCCCGCTCTCTGCTCTTGCCAATTTCTGCTGCCCTCGCACTGATGGCCGGCTCTACGGTTGTGCAATCGCGTCCATGGAAAGACGATTTCTCGCTCTACGACCACGCATGCTCTTGGTCACCAAATCACGCCACCGCCTGCAATAATCTCGCTGTCGTGTTAGTCGGCCGCGGGGACTATTTGCGCGCGCGGTCCGTCCTGCTGGCTCTTCTCGAACGCGATCCAAATTTTGCCTTGGCCAACGCCAATATGGGCACTGTCAGTTACCACCTCGGCGATTTTCCTGCTGCCGAGCAGTATCTTCGCCGGGCTATCTCATTGGATCCTGAGCCCTCGCAACCATATGTCGACTTGGCGATGACCAGCTATCGCACCAACCGGATTGCTGAAGCTGCCTCGCTGCTCCGGCAGGCGATTGCTCATAAGCCCGACGGTGAGGGCTATCACCTCGCGCTTGGCTCAATTCTCATGGAGCAAAATGATTTTCGTGACGCGTGTAATGAGTTCCGCGCGGAACTACGCCTCAACCCTCATCTTCCGGCCACAGTAACCCTTCTCTCCGAGTGCGAGCAGCGCCTCGCAGAACCAAATCATGCGGAACCAAATCGATAAGCGCATGCACCGGCACAGGCGCATTTTCGACGGGTCCGGTAAATTTGCAGCACTCGCCGAGACCAAAAATTTCTCGGCACCGTCGGGGGCAACGTCAATCCACTCATTATTTCGCTTGGGCCCACAAGCCTCCTTGACGTATCTTGTCTGTAACAAATCTCTTCACCCCTAGGACGTCCAATGGCTACCGTTTCCAGCGCGGCGCTGCCTTTGCAGCGAGTCTCGTGGCTCCGCCCAAAATATTTGCTCTTCGCCTTTATCGGCCTGATGCTCGCCTACGTTCTCCGCCACAACGAGCACTTTCTGATCGACGCCAAGGATCCCAACTGGGCGCACATTCATCCTTTCCGGTGGTACCTCTTGCCCCACGGCATCATGGGCGCTTGCGCTTTGCTTCTTGGTCCCTTGCAGTTCTCCGATCGTCTCCGCCAGCGTTTTGCCAGGTTCCATCGCGTGGTCGGCCGTTTTTATGTCGCCGGCGTCTTTATCGGAGCGCCGATGGGTTTGTACATTCAGTATTTCGAAGAACGCATGGGCGGCACGCGCTCCTTTAGCTTCGCTGCTGGAACCGATGCGGCTTTGTGGATGCTGACCACCGCCGTCGCCATCTTTTTCATCTTAAAAGGAAAAGTCCAGCAGCACCGCCAGTGGATGACCCGCAGCTTCGCCGTCGCCATCGTCTTTCTCGAAGTCCGTGTCGTCGCAGGCGTCACCGGCTGGGAAAGCGATTCTGCAATCGAAACCATCGTCTGGATGTGCGTCGCCTTCTCCTTGCTCTTTGCGGACATCGTCCTCCAGTGGCGCGACTTCTCCTCCTCGCGCCCCGCCGTGCCCAAAGTTCAGCCGGTTCAGGTCGCACAAATCGCCTCCGATTAGTTTTCCGCGCCGCGCGTGTGCCGCCGCAGCTTGGCCTTTTGTAGGGGTGCCTTCCCGGGCGGGCGAATTTACAATTTCCACACTCTGCTGAGGCGATTCACAAGTCGCCGAAAGGAGAAACCATTGGCCAGCGAACTTCAAAACAAAGTAGCGCTAATCACTGGCGGCACTACCGGCATCGGACGTGACACCGCCATCCTCTTCGCAAAAAACGGCGCAAAAGTAGTCGTCTCCGGCCGCCGCGAAACCGAAGGCGACGAAACCATCTCGCTCGTCCGCGCTGCCGGCGGCGATGGCCTCTTCGTCAAGTCCGACGTTTCCAAATCCCCTGACGTCCAATCCCTCATCCAGAAAACCATCGAAAAATTCGGTCGCCTCGATCTCGCCTTCAACAATGCAGGCATCGAAGGCCAATGGAAGCCGCTCTTTGAACAATCCGAAGAAGAGTGGGACGCCGTCATAGACATCAATCTGAAGGGCACCTGGCTCTGCCTCAAATACGAAATTATCCAAATGCTCAAGCAAGGCAGCGGCGGAGCCATCGTCAATATGTCCTCCGTCGCCGGACTCATGGGCTCTGCTGGCGCTGAAGCCTATATTGCCAGTAAGCACGGCGTCATCGGTCTCACTAGGACCGTCGCGCTTGAATACGCCTCTAACGGCATTCGTGTTAACGCCGTCTGTCCCGCGGTGATCGAAACCGCCATGGCTGATCGTGCCTTCCCTACTCCCAAGGTCAAAAAACGCCTTCTGGCAATGCACCCTATCGGCCGCTTCGGCAAACCAACCGAAATCGCCGAAGCCGTCCTCTGGCTGTGCTCAGACAAATCTTCCTTCATGACCGGCCACTACATCACGCTGGACGGCGGCATGCTCGCCGGGCCCAATCCCAACGCCTAGCGTTTTTTCCGTTGTTGCAGCCGGGTTCTAAGGCGGGCGCCCTTTGCGGCTTACTTACAATCCACAACTCTTTTCTATCTCTCTTTCTTCTCTTTCTTCTTTCCTTTGTTTGCATTCCAGCAGATTCCGAATACTATATCCGGCACATCATTCCGACTCTCGCACTGATCCAGAGGAGTTTTAGCCCATGCACTTTCACAATCTCAACTTGCTCGCCATTCTCGTCGCCGCCATCGCCACTATGCCAATCGGTTTTCTGTGGTATTCACCACTCCTCTTCGCCAATCCCTGGATGCGTGAAATGGGCTACGATCCAGCCGACAAACAACGCATCGAAGAAATGCAGAAAAGTGCTGGACCCACCTATTTTGTGGCTCTCATCGCCAGCGTGGTTTCCGCGTTTGTTCTCGCGTTGTTCCTCCATCACATGAATGCGCGCAATCTCGAATATGGTTTATTGATTGGTTCCCACGTTTGGCTTGGTTTCGTGGCCACCGTTCAACTCACCGGCGCGCTCTTCGCAAAGCAATCCATGAAACTTTTTGCCATCAACACCGGCTACCAGCTCATCTGTTACCTCATGATGTCCGCCATCCTGACCGTGTGGCACTAACCCCAAATTCCCCGACTTGCGGACTCCGTTTAGAGCGCAGCACGCTTGCCCGTTCGGGGCTGCGTCCCAGCTTGCGCGGGCGTGTAATTCAAGTTGTCTTTTCGTGCTCTTCGTCTTCGTGACGGCGCTTGACTCCCTGGTTCGCCAAGAGTGGCGTACGGGCGAACGGCGACCTCCGAACGCAACCTCTACAAAGAGGAAAAGGAAAATACCTTTCAACCGCTGGCTATTGGCTGGGCTTGCTTTGTACGGTCCTGGCAATTATTTCTCGCGTTTTTCTCGCTTTCGATTCCTATCCGCCGCGCATCGGCGCTCCCGATGGACTCGCTATTTCCTATCTAGGCTTTTTCACGGTGCCGCGCTGTTTTTTTGCTGGCCATCGCCAGTTGGTGCCGTACGGCAATGAGCTCGACTTGATTGGCATGCGCTAGGCCGCGATTAAACTGACAACCTCAAAAACCGCTGTGGTCGTTTCTATACACATCTATAGGGACTTTCCCGTATTTCGCAGAGTTGGATATTCTCGGAAGATGGTTAGGCTAGCAATCCAGACCTCGGAGCGCTTTGATGGCGGCAAAAGCAGCGTCGGTGCTACAAAGCGCAAAAAAAACCTTACCTCATCCGTTGAATCATTCGGCTCATTCCGTCCAGTTTTACTTCGAAGACCGTCTGCTGATCGAAGGACTTGCCGGGTTAGTTGCGACCGCGCTGGTCAGCGGAGAGGCCGCGATTGTCATCGCCACCAAAGTCCATCGTGAAACGCTAGCCCGTGAATTGAAAGACCGCGATCTGGATACCACCAGAGCCATTGAGGCTGGCCGCTTTGTTTGCCTCGATGCATCAGAGACCTTGGCGCGGATCATGCTAAACGGCATGCCCGACGCTGAACGCTTCTCGAATTTGCTAGGCGAATTAATCACCAGGGCCAAGACTGCTGCTAAAAGCGAGCAGAAAGGACTCGTCGTTTTTGGCGAAATCGTGGCCATTCTTTGGGCGGAAGGAAAACATCAGGCTGCCATTCGCCTGGAAGAACTGTGGAACGTTTTAGCTACCCAATATGCCTTCTCTCTGCGTTGCGCCTATCCGATGAACGGCTTTCATAAACAGGAGCACTCCGAATCCTTTGCCAAAATCTGCGCCGAACACTCCTCCGTGCAACCCCTCGGAGCTCGCGCCATGGTTCTCAGCGATGATGATCAGCAGCGTACCATCGTCGCTTTACAGCAAAAGCTGCAAGTTCTCGAGTACGAGAGCACACTTCGTGAAACAGAACGCCGCTTTCGGCTGCTGGTCGAAGCGGTGCAGGACTACGCGATCTTTACACTCGATGCCGATGGCTGCGTCAACAGCTGGAATATTGGCGCTAGACGCCTGAAAGGCTACGAAGCTTCCGAGATTATCGGTCAACATTTTTCCAGATTCTATCCTCCCGAGGACGTTCAAGACGGCAAGCCGCAACGCGAGCTTTCCGTCGCGATCAGCGAAGGTCGCGTCGAGGATGAAGGCTGGCGAATCCGCAAAGACGGTTCCCGTTTCTGGGCCAACGTGGTCATTACCGCAACCAAAGACGCGCACGGCGGCGTGATCGGCTTTTCCAAAGTGACCCGCGATTTCACGGAAAGAATGCAGACCCAGCAAACGCTGCAGGATTCCCAGCGGAAATTGCAGGATTCCGAACATTCCCTTCGCGAACTCTCATTTCACCTGCTGCGCACCCAGGATGAAGAGCGCCAGCGCATCGGCCGGGATCTCCACGATAGCCTGGGCCAATATCTTTCCGTACTGAAGATGAAACTGGACTGCCTGAAATCTTCTGCATCGGAAATGTCTGCCAATGATCTCGCCGAGTTGAACCACTGCGCGCAAATTACCGAGGACGCGGTGAAGGAAGTTCGTACCATTTCTTATCTTCTTTACCCGCCCATGCTCGAAGAAATGGGACTCAGATCTGCCATTTCCTGGTATCTCGATGGCTTTTCCAAGCGCAGCGGTATCCGCACAACGTTTGAAGTCTCCGCCGCGCTCGGCCGTCTGGCGCCGGATGTTGAGCTGGCTATCTTCCGCGTGCTGCAGGAGTCGCTAACCAATGTTCATCGCCATTCCGGCAGTGCCACCGCCGACGTTCGTTTGTTGATCGATGACGACACCTTCGTCTTGCGGGTTTCTGATCACGGCACAGGAGCCAACCTCCATACCTTCGAACAACCAGGGCAAGATTGGACCGGCGCACACGGTGTTGGGTTGCGCGGCATGCGCGAGCGCATGCGCCAAATCGAAGGTAACCTTGAATTGTGGTCGAGCGAGAAAGGAACTACGGTCACCGCCACAGTTCCGCTTCGCCACGCCAGCTGCTGTTCCCACTAATCCCTGAGGCCATCTCCATATGAACCCGAGAATTCTGATCGTGGACGACCACGAAATCGTTCGAGAAGGTATTCGCGGTCTCCTTGCCAGGTCCGGAAAGAACTGGGAAGTCTGCGGCGAAGCCTCCAATGCCAGCGACGCCATCGTGACCATCAAATCTCTGCACCCTGATGTTGTCGTTCTCGATGTGTCCATGCCCGGCATCAGCGGTTTGGAGGCCGCCCGGCTGATCAGCAAACTCGATCTCTCAACTCGCATCCTGATCTTCACCATGCACGAATCCGCACGGCTTGAATCGGAAGTACGCGACGCAGGCGCACACGGCTACGTTTCGAAATCTCAGGCCACCCGCGACCTTGTGCACGCCGTCCAGACTCTTCTTTCTGGCGGCACTTTTTTCGGCGTCTCTTCTGAGCCATCCCCCGGTTCTAGCGGAAATCCCGATCGCGGCCTCACATTTTTCTCAATCCGCACATGGCCAAATCGCCTACGCCCTAGATTGGCCTAGTCGCCACTCTTGGTAGGCCTTAAACCCCCGGTCGCCACAAAAATGGGAACTATAGTTCCTATGTATCATCGTCTCGATAGGCTCTGTATCTCTGTGGCATTCCTTTCTGCTCTAGCTTCGCTTCCGCAATCCCTAGATTCACCCATCGTTCTGCGGCCGCAACGCCCCAGCTAAATTTGCTAAACTATCCTTAGACCATGTCCACGCTGAACCAAATCGCCGGCCATGACGCTACCGGCTCCCGCCATCCGCGCCGCAAGACTTACGGCGTAAATGTCGGACACGTCCGCGTTGGTGGCGGCGCTCCCATCGTCGTCCAGTCCATGACCAACACGGACACCGCCGATGTCGCTGCGACTTTGAGGCAAACCTTGGAACTCGCCGAAGCCGGCTCCGAAATTGTTCGCTGGACTGTCAACGTACCGGAAGCCGCTGCCGCCGTTCCCGAAATCAAGAAGCGCCTCCTCGCCGAAGGCTGCAATGTGCCCATCATCGGCGACTTCCATTACAACGGCCACGTTTTGCTCACCAAATATCCAGACTGCGCCAAGTCTCTCGACAAATACCGCATCAATCCCGGCAACGTCGGCGCTGGCCAGCGCCGCGATGAACAATTCTCCACGATCTGCAAAGTCGCGCGCGATAACGGCAAGCCCGTGCGCATCGGCGTCAATGGCGGCTCGCTAAATCAAGAGCTGGTCATGTTGAAAATGCAGGAAAACACCGACAGGAATCTCGGCAAAGAATCCGAAGAGATCATCAACGACTGCATGGTGCTTTCCGCCGTGCAATCCACTGAGCTCGCGCTAGAAACCGGACTGCGCAACGACCAGATTATCATTTCTTGCAAGACCTCACGGCCGCGCGACCTCATCACCGTCTATCGCGATCTCGCCAGCAAAACCGAACAGCCCCTGCACCTCGGCCTCACCGAAGCCGGCATGGGCACCAAAGGCCTGGTCTGGTCCGCCGCTTCGCTCGGCGTGCTGCTTTACGACGGCATCGGCGACACCATTCGCATTTCGCTCACTCCGCGTCCTGGCGGCGACCGCCGCGAAGAAGTTTACGCCGCCTGCGAACTTCTGCAGTCGCTTGGCCTGCGTTCGTTTTCGCCGAGCGTCACCGCCTGCCCCGGCTGCGGCCGCACCACCAGTTCCACCTTTCAGGAACTGGCCGAACGCATTCAGGACTACATTCGCGAGCATGATGCCGACCTGGAAAACCCAATACGACGGCGTCGAAACCATGACCCTTGCCGTGATGGGTTGCATCGTCAACGGTCCTGGCGAATCGAAAGCCGCCAACATCGGCATCTCCTCCCCGGCACCGGCGAAGCCCCGCGTTGCCCCGTCTACATCGACGGCAAAAAAGACGTCACCCTGGAAGGCACCTACGACGAACTAGCCGCCGCCTTCCAAAGCCTAGTCGACACCTACGTCTCCACCAAATACCCTCGCAAAACCGCGGAAGTAACTTCCCGATGAAGTCTTTTCTTACGAAATCAGTCGTGATCGCCCTAGGGATGGGCCCTCTGTCAACATTTGCAGACCAGGTGGTTTCGACGCATAACGCGGTCGAAGCATGGCCAAGACGAATACACCGTTCCAGAACGCAATGGCTTGTTGGCTCCATTGCCTATTCGCATTTCTGGAAAACCCGAGCAAAATCCGTTTTTGCCCGCGCCCGGTATTTCCTCCGCGAGTCTTGTTTTGCGTTTCTGGGAGCGCCCGGATGGCCGGAGCCTCTCATGAAAATTTCCCGCGAAGATGTGGTGAGAGTGGCCGACCTGGCGTATCTCGACTTGAGCGAGAACGAACTGGAGACCTACCGCGCGCAGATCGACGAAATTCTGGAATACATCGGCAAGCTCAACGAACTGGACACCGCCAACGTCGAACCGATGGCGCAGGTTCTCTCCGACGATCAGACCGCCGACGCCACCCTGCGCGAAGACGATCGTCGTTCCGTGCGGAATCGCCGCTGAAGTCTTGAAGCAAGCGCCCGATCCCGAGCCGCCGTACTTCCGCGTGCCCAAGGTCATCGAGCGTTAGACTTGCATTTGTAGCGGCATCGTGTTCCTTTGAAAGAATGCACCGCGAAATGGCAACCCACTGGACCATCGACGGCGTAAAGGAATCGCTCATCGGCGAAGAAAATCTCCGCGCGCGAACTCACCGCCGAATTCTACAAACGCATCGCTGCACGCAATTCGGAGCTGAACGCCTACCTGGCGCTCTCGCCGGAACGGGCCTACGCGCAAGCCGACAAAATCGACGCGCTCGTCGCCGCCGGCAAGCCGCTCCCGCCACTCGCCGGTGTGCCCGTCGCCATCAAAGATGTCCTCTGCACCCGCGGCACGACCACCACCTGCGGCTCCAAAATCCTTGAACACTATATTCCACCCTACGACGCCACCGCCGTCACCCGCCTCGAAGACGCAGGCGCGGTCATCCTCGGCAAAACCAATTGCGACGAATTCGCCATGGGCAGCTCCAACGAGAATTCCGCCTACGGCCCGGTGAAAAATCCGATTGCGCTGGATCGCGTTCCCGGCGGCTCCAGCGGCGGCTCGGCCGCCGCCGTTGCTGCGAGGCTCGCCGTCGCATCGCTCGGCACCGATACCGGCGGCTCCATCCGCCAACCCGGCGCGCTCTGCGGCATTCCCGCCATGATGGGCAGCTACGGTCGTGTCTCGCGCTACGGCCTGATCGCCTTTGCCTCGTCGCTCGACCGCATCGGCCCATTCGCCACGAACGTGAAAGACGTTGCCGCGATTCTGCAAACCATTGCCGGACGCGATCCCAACGATTCGACTTCCACCACCGCGCCGGTTCCGGTATACACCGACGAAATCACCAAACCGGTAAAAGGCCTGCGCATCGGCATCCCGCGCGACTATTTCGCCGAAGGCATGGACTCTGGCGTCCGCCAGAAAGTCGAAGCAGGCATCGAACTCCTGAAGCGACTCGGCTGTCAACCGGTTGACATTCGTATGCCGCACACGGACTACGCCATCGCCACCTACTACATCATCGCCACCGCTGAAGCCAGCTCGAACCTCGCTCGCTATGATGGCGTCCGCTACGGCCTGCGCGTCGACGATCCGACTCTGATCGGCATGTACCGCAAAACGCGCGGTGCCGGCTTCGGCGCGGAAGTGAAACGCCGTATCGTCCTCGGCACGTACGTACTTTCGGCGGGTTACTACGACGATTACTACCGCAAAGGCCAGAAAGTACGTGCACTAATCGCTCAGGATTTCCGCGATGCGTTCACAAAAGTGGACGCTATTGTCACACCGACGTCGCCCGTTCCGGCTTTCAAACTCGGCGAACGCACCAGCGACCCCCTGCAAATGTATCTGGCGGATATCTATACCGTGACAGGCTCGTTAGCCGGCGTTCCCGGCATTTCCGTTCCTTGCGGCAAACGGCAGAGAATCTGCCGGTCGGTTTGCAGCTCTTCGGCCCGGCCTTCGGCGAGTCGCGTATTTTGCAACTGGCACATGCATTTGAACAAGCCGGCGGCGCGACGATTTAGCCCTGTTTCTGAGAAAAACGCACTTGTTACCAGGTCCAGACCGGAAATCTTGTCAGGAAATTTCTGTGGCGAAGATTTTGCCCATGCCTAATCTTCAATCCGCCGTGCAAAGGCTCAACCGCGCCCAGCCAGGCCTTCTCGCCGCCGCCGATTCGGTTTCCGCCGCTGATTGGAACACGCCTCCGCACGCAAATTGCTGGTCGGCAGCGCATCTCATCGCTCACCTGTGCCAGGTAGAGCGCTCCGTACTTGGCTATGCTAATCGCGTGATCCGCAAAACGCCGCTTCACGTTCCTGTATTTGCAGCGATTTCATGTCCCGTTTCTGATCGTCGAAACAAGGCTGATCCGGCGCAAATCGCCGATTCCGATCGACGCGGAATTGCTGCACGGCAAAGAAACCATGTTGGCGGAGCTGCGCAGTGTCCGTGGACGGACACTAGCGTTTCTGGAGGAGACACACGACCGCGATTTGAGCGTTTATTACTGGCCGCATCCGTTTCTCGGCAAGCTCAATTTTTATAACTGGTTTACATTCATTGCCGTACATCAGATTCGTCATACAAGACAATTGGTAGAGATTGCGAAAAATCTTCCAAAACGCGTAGTTCCTTCGCAGAAGTAATAGAGTCAGCGGCGTATATTTTATTTTACTTGCCCTTTGACAAGCCAAAACTCACTTCAAACCTCCCGAGTTCACCGCGAAAATAAAGGCAAAATTCACGAACTACCAGGAAAGTACTAGAGCTAAGGTTTTTTAGTTTTCGAAACGGAACGACTATTGCAGGGACAATCTGCAGCGCTTAACCTGCAACCAGCATCTAATTGCTGTGTTGGACAAAATAGGGATGCCAGACGCAGTTGAGCGCGGTCCAGGAGCAAGACCATGGTAACCGTCAAGTCGAGCCAGAAAATCTTCACCGATTCGGAAGTGGCAAGTCTCACCGGGATTTGCGTCGATCACATCCATAACTTCGCCAAGAGCCGCCATCTGGGATTCATCGCGCGCGCCGCGGAAGCTGCAGGCGCCCACGCTGACCAGTGGCTGTTTAGCTTGTCGGATTTGATGGTGCTGGTGACGCTGTTTCCGAAGTGCACGCACTAATTCGAACGAATTAGCGCGCTACGGGATCCGTCTATCCGCGTGCCGTCTTCGCGACCCATGATTATCGAACTTCGGCCCTTCGCCAGTTACAGAGTTACCCACTCCGCTCTTCCGCTTTTTTACAACTCACTTATTTTCATATACATGCGCCCATAACCTGAGACAATGCCGACTCTATGAGCCGTCGCTTTGATGTGGTCGTTCTTGGAGCGGGTGCCGCTGGTCTTTTGTGCGCGGCGGAGGCCGGCAAACGCGGGCGTCGAGTCGCCGTTCTGGAGCGGGCTGAGCGGGCGGGGAAAAAGATCCTGATTTCCGGCGGCGGACGCTGCAATTTCACCAATATTTATTGTGCGCCAGAGAACTTTCTTTCGGCGAATCCGCATTTCGCGAAGTCGGCGTTGGCGCGATTTACGCCAGCCGATTTCGTCGTGTTGGTTGAGAAATACAAGATTCCCTACCACGAGAAAACGCTCGGACAGCTTTTTTGCGATCGCTCGGCGCAGGAGATTACAGGCTTGCTGGATGCGGAATGCGCCGCTGCGGGAGTGAAGGTTTTTTTGAATGCGCAGATCCGGGAAGTCACGAAGACAACGGAATTTGTGGTTCGAACGGAGGGTGAGGAGTTTCGAGCTCCGGTGCTGGTGGTGGCTACGGGCGGACTGTCGATTCCCAAGATGGGTGCTACGGCCTTCGGGTACGAGTTGGCGAAGCAATTCGGATTGAAGATTCAGACTACCCGGCCGGCGCTGGTGCCGCTGATTCTGGGGCGGCAAGGGCAGAAACAGTATTGCGATCTAGCGGGGATTTCGGCAGAAGTAATTGCCAGCACCGGCGACGCAGCTTTTCGCGAAAAGATGCTGATTACGCATCGCGGGCTGAGCGGGCCGGCGATTTTGCAGATTTCGTCCTATTGGGAACGCGGTAAGGCTATCACGTTGGACTTGGCTCCCGGACGCGAGATCGCTCCTGCGGTGCAACGGGCGAAATATCGAAATTTGCCGGAGTTGGTAGCGGCGCTTCAGGGCAGCTTGCCAAGACGCTTTGCGGAACGTTGGGTGGAGTTGCATGAGCCGGAGTCGCTATCGAACGGTGGATTGGAGCAGTTTGAGCAGGAAGTGCATACGTGGAGGGTGGTGCCGGCGGATACGGAAGGTTATGAGAAGGCGGAAGTGACGGCCGGCGGTGTGGATACGGATGCACTGTCCAGTAAGACCATGGAAAGCCGGAACGTGCCGGGGTTATTTTTTATTGGCGAGGTGGTGGATGTGACCGGACATCTCGGCGGGTTTAATTTTCAGTGGGCGTGGGCCTCTGGAGCGGCGGCCGGGAGAGCGGTGTAACCCTTTGACCGATTGCGAGTCCGGAACGTCAGGGCCGATCGCGCAAAATTCAATTTTCGCCCAAGACCCAGGAAAGGTCACCCGCTTGGGCGAAATCACCGCTCTGCGGCATTTCTCCGAGGTTGACGAGCAATTCAGAAGCGAGTTCATTAGCCGCAGGTTCGCACCCCCGTACCATCTGATGTGAAAGAGGCGGCCTTGGACGGCCGCCTCTTTCCTTTTTGCCTATCGCGTTTTTCCTTCTAGTTCGGCCCAGCGGGCGTAGAGGTTGTCCACATTTTTTTGGGCTTGTTCGAGTTCGACGCTGGCGGCGTGGAGTTTGGTGGGGTCACTGGAGACTTCCGGATCGTGCAACGCAGCCAGTCTCTGCTCCAGATTCGCTTCGGCTTCGTGGATGGATTTCTCCATCAATTCGAATTCGCGAGTTTCTTTGAAGGAGAGTTTCTTCCTAGCGCCGGACTGCAGATTGACGGACGGTGGAGTTGTTTCTGCGGCGCGGGATGGGGAGCTACCGTTAGTGCCGGCTGAGTTTAGACTTTTGGCGCGGGCGCGCTCGTTTTGGTCTTTCCATTCTTCCCACTGGAAATAATCGGCGAAGCGCTCCGCGCCTCCGAAACCGTCGAGCCCGAAGACGATGGTTGAAACGCGGTCGAGGAGGAAGCGGTCGTGAGTGACGAGGACTAGCGCCCCAGAAAATTCCAGGAGGCTTTCTTCCAGAATTTCGAGCGTCGGGATGTCGAGATCGTTTGTGGGTTCATCGAGAAGCAGAACATCGGCGGGCTGCAGCATGAGTTGAGCGATCAAGACGCGGGCGCGTTCCCCTCCGGAGAGGCGTCCGACGGAACGATTAAGATCCTCCCCGGTGAAGAGAAAACGCGCGGCCCAGGAGGCTACGTGGATGACTCTGTCCTGATAGATGACTGAGTCGCTGTCGGGTGCGAGCGCACGGCGAAGCAGAACATCGGGATCGAGGCGGCGATTCTGATCGAAATAAACGACCCGCAGATTGTCGGCTTTGCGGATTTTGCCGCTGGCAGGTTGGAGTTCGCCGAGCAGGAGACGCAGCAAAGTACTCTTGCCGCTGCCGTTGGGGCCGACCAGTCCTACACGCGTGCCTGAAGTAATGCTGAATCGAATTTTTTCGAAGAGCTGCCGGCCGCCGAACGAAAAATCGACATCGTCTAGCTGAATGAGTTGGCGAGTCTGCCGGTTAGTGGCGGAAAAATTGATATTGGCCGAGGTAGTGCGGGTGCGGGCGTTGAGATCGGCGAGATCGCCAATCAGTTCATGGGCTTTGTCAATGCGCGCCTTGGATTTGGTGGTGCGGGCCTTGGGGCCGCGGCGCAGCCATTCCAGCTCGTTGTGCACACGATTTTCGAGCGCGTCCTGATGTTTCTGTTGGGCGTGGAGATAGTTTTCTTTGGTTTCGAGGAATTTGCTGTAGTTTCCCGCTACACGGAGAAAACCGCCATCGTAGGAGCGGCTCAGTTCGACGATGGCGTTGGCGACGTTTTCCAGGAAATAGCGGTCGTGGCTGACCACGACGCAGGCAAACTGAGCGTATTGCAAGACCGATTCGAGCCACTCGATTCCTTCGAGGTCGAGATGGTTGGTGGGTTCGTCGAGCAGCAGAATGTCCGGCTCCTGAACGAGGGCGGCGGCGATGGCCAGACGTTTGCGCCAGCCGCCGGAGAGCGAGTTGGCGATCGCGTCGTGGTCTTCGAAGCCGGCGCGGCCAAGAACTTCCGCGAAACGTCCGGCGTGTTCGTGGTCCGGAACGTGGCCTTCGCGGAAGGCTTTCTCGATGACCGAGCGAACGGTTTCGTGGGGAGCGAATTCCGAAACCTGAACGACAGAGCTTAGACGTGCACGCTTGCGAAGAGCGACATCTCCCGTGTCGGGATTGACGCGGCCCGCGAGAATCTCGATCAGCGTGGATTTTCCGGAGCCGTTGGGGCCGATCAGGCCGATACGTTCGCCTTCGGAAACGGTGAACGAGATGTTCTCGAATAGAGGCGCGACGCCATAGCGTTTGGAAAGGGATTGCGCGCTGAGAATCGGTGGCAAACTTGAACTCTCCGAAAAGCTCTGTTGAGAATAACGGCAAGCGCCGGCGCCGGGGCCAGAGCCTGCGACCCGAAAACGGCGTTGCTACAATCGATCCCTTAGAATTTGCTCGAGATCACGTCCGGCGTGCAGAATCGAAATCACTTGCAGCGGATCCGTTTCCGGCCGAATAAACCGGAAAAACTTAACCACTTCGGTGGTCAAATTCCTTCGCGTGTGACCAGCTCCGGGAGTTCTAGACAAAAAGACAAATTTATCTTTAATCGCGGACCCAACGTGATTGGCCATCCCAACGCTTGATTGCTTCCTCGTGTAATGCCAGATTTCGATGAGGTCACGCGCCGCCCTGGGGCGCGAGAACGTAGCGAACGCTCATTCAAGGTTGGCTTTCAATCTTGCCAGATGGCGATTCAACTGGTCTTCCTTGAATTCCTTCGCCCCGCTGGAGCTGGTCGAGGCCGAGTTTGATCCTGGACTGAAAGCGCTTCGCGGCTTTGCAATAACCGGCGATCCTGCTCTTCCTGGGTCTAGCGCAGCCGCAATAAAACCTCCTCTACACTGCTCGAGCCAGTGGATTGAATCTGTTTCTGAATTCTCTCGTCCAATTTGGCGTCGCGGATTTCAATTTGCATAATTCCAGGACCATCCTTGCTTGATTGGCTCATTATAGCGCAAGCCGAGCGAGTAGTCCTTTACAGGGATGGAAAAGCCGAGTACAACGCTGGAATCGAATTGACATGTCGTAGTCCAGATAGCGGAAGAGCAGGTCTGGGACAGGTGAAAGAGTTTCCTGGAGACCGAAATGTTCGAACTGGCCTGGACGCTACTAATTGGAGCAGTGGCTGGAGGGATAGCGAGGTACGCGCTCCCGGGGAGAAATCCCGGAGGCCTGGTGGTTTCAGTAATGGTGGGTTTGGCGGGTTCGTTTCTCGCGGCATATCTTGGCGATAGATTCGGGTGGTATCGACAGGGCGAAGCCGACGGAATTATCATGTGCGCGGCGGGAGCGATTGTCACGCTGGCGATTTTTCGTTTTCTGAGCGGGACCACGGCTGGGTCTGGTGGGCGAGAGAATTACGACTTGTAAGCGGCCGCACGAGGAAAGAGCGGCGGCGTAAAGCTTGCCTGCGGTAAGCAGGCCGCTGCCACATCAGAAACCTTGGCGATGTACCTAAATTCCTGCAAACCAAGAGTATCCGTAGCCTGGTTGAGCGGAACCTCGGCCATCGCCAACGTGCTTCAGAGAATCAGTTAACGTGATGTGCGAAAGATATTTGACGCTTTTGTAACCGAGTTGGCGAGGAACACGCAAACGAAGCGGGGCGCCATGATCCGTGGGCAAGTCCTGACCATTCATCGCGAAGGCAAGCGTAGTCTGCGGATGCAACGCGTCGATCATGTCGATGCTGTCCCAGAAAGTATCAAACGGATAGACCACCACCCATTTGGCCTGCGGGCGAGCTCCGACGAGACTTAGCACGTAAGAAAGTGAAACGCCGGTCCATTCAGCGATGAAAGACCAGCCTTCTTCACATGCTTGATGAGTGATGTTGCTCTGCGCAGGGAAACGCTTGAGGTCATCGAGGGAAAACGAGGCTGGGCGGGCGACGAGACCATCGATAGTCAGACGCCAATCTGCGAACTTTTCCGCCAGGTGGCGCTGGAAAGGACCTGTTTGCGGCGCGGGGCCGCTAACTGGAATCACCTTGGAGATTTCGCTACGGTTGAATTCTCGCGCGCGTGAATGGGAAGACGACAGCAGGATCCGCTGGGCGCCATAGGTCAGGGATTCCCCGAAGCCAAAGATTCCGTTGTTATCCGGCGGAACGAGACCGTAGCGGTCGGCAAGTTTTGCGGCGACGGCCAGGCCCGCGACTCCGGCGGCGGTTGCCAGGCCGGTGGTAATGAGTTTGCGGCGAGAGAGATGGTCACTCATGAGAGCTGCTTTCTGGATAGGGCGTGGCCGGTGATCATGGCGCGCATACGCTTTGCGAAACCGGCAAGAAAGACCATGGCGACGTGAACGAGCAGAAAAAGCACCAGAAGATTCGCAGCGAAGAAATGCAGTGTGCGGGCAGTCTGGTGGCCACCAAAGACGGTCACAAATACGGGGAACACCGAGACGATCGCAGGCGACATGGCGAAGCCGGAGACGATCATAAAAGGAAACAACAGGAAAACTACCGTGATGTAGGAAATTCGCTGGAGGACATTGTAGGTCTGGGATTCTTCTTGGTTGGGACGCTTCAAATGCAGATGATTTGAGGCGAGGCGCAGAATCGGCCGCAGCGCCAGGTCGGATTTTTTCGGTAAAAGATGGCGGCGGAAGTGTTGCGTGAAAAGTCCGGAGATCGCATAGAGCAGGCCGGTGAGTATGCAGACCCAGGCGGCAAGAAAATGCAGATAGCGGCCCCAGCCAGAAGGTCCGCCAAGCATGAAGGGCAGCGGAAGATCGAAAACCGACGGCGATCCGACGCCACCTGTTTCTCCCCAATAAAAGCGCGGGTGCGAGAGAAGGATACCGATGCCGCTGACGACGAGTGCGATAAAACTGGCGGCGTTGATCCAGTGGGTGATGCGGACGAGTACAGAATGGCGCGGAGCGTCCAGAACTGTCGCGTCTTGGATCGCGAGGCCTGGTAGGTATGCCGACTGTGCCATTGCGATTGCGGAGAATCTAACACGGGGAAACGCGCTGAACAACATATTCGAATTGGCGAATTGGCGTTCGCTGTCATCGGGAAGGAGATCGTGGAAACGATGGTTGGAATTCTGGTGCACGGAAACAATCACTATATTCTGAGCGGCCCGCGGCCTACGGCGGCGGAAGCAGTGGCGCTGGCGCGGAATTGGTCGGTGGTGCGGATTGGCGAATTGCAGCCGCAGAAGTTTGAACTCTGGGAAATTCGCAATAAAGAGTACAGAGAAAATCTACAGTGGGCTGTGATTGTGCCAGGCGAGCGTGAGACCTCGCCCGGAGTTGCCGAACTGCTGACGGAGCTTTGCGGGAGAGGCGTGGAGATTCAACACTACCTTGCGCAAGACACATAAGCATGGCACACTTCCTAGGCACACCTAATAGGTGACAAATGAAGACACGACGAGCTCATATCTGGCTGCCAGACGACCTGCTCCGCGAGATTGACGGGATTGTCGGTTCACGTGGCCGCAGCGCTTTCCTGGTAGAAACGGCGCGGGAGGCGGTGAAACGGCGGAAACTGCTGGCATTTCTGGAAAGCGGCGAGGCCGCATGGAAGGATGAGGATCATCCTGAACTCGCAAACGGCAGTGGTGCTTGGGTTCGTGCGCTGCGGCAGGAAAGCGAAACACGCGGGAAGACAAGGAAGAAGCTAAACCGGCACACGAAATGAAATTGCTGCTGGATACTACAGTGATCATCGATGTTTTGCGGGACAGAAAAGGCCGGCGCACGTTGCTGGCGGATTTGGTTCGAGCTGGTCATTCGCTGTCGACGTCCGCCTTAAACGTGGCGGAGGTCTACAGCGGAATCCGATCCGGCGAAGAGGCCCGGACAGAGGCATTCCTGGAAGGACTGGACGAGTATGAATTGGGGAGCCGAACTGCACGGGGGGCCGGCAAACTCAAAATGACATGGGCGAAGAAGGGCCGCACGGTTTCGCTGGCGGATGCGATTGTAGCTGCGATCGCGATCGAGCAAGGTTGCGCGCTACTTACTGACAATCGAAAGGATTTTCCGATGCCAGAGTTGGGGCTTCGTCCGCTGGCCTGATGAAGTTGAATTAAAATGGGTCTCACAAACCAAGGCTTGCTGGCCCCTTCTAACTCGCCGAATTCGGGTCCGACCATATCGGTAGAACGCAATGGTGACGACGGTCTGAAAATCCACGAAATGCCTTGGCGCATCCCAGCAGCACATACAGTTCCTGGGAATGATACGCCGCGCTGACGGTCAAGTTCGCAAGTTCGGACGCTTACTGCGTTTTACCGGGAAGATCACTTCAAGATTTTGCATGAAAATCGGCATAGGGGGAACGGTTGCCCGTCCTCCCCTGCCACAGTCGCGGTAGGGACGCGAGTTAACCCTGCGCCCCCCGCACAGATCCGTACGGGCAGGATTGCTGCATACGGCTCTTACCTCAGATGCCTGGCGTTGAAGCGCATGGCAGGACGCGGGTGCAGGATCACAGCACTCGGGATCCACCGAGCGACAAGCGGTCCGAAACGTGCCCAGGGCATCCGACTCTTCTGGCTCCGCCGTTGTAGCGCGCGGGACCGTAGCCATGGAATCAACGGGAGTGTACTGGAAGCCGATTTATAACATCCTGGAAAGCCGCTGGGAGCGAATGTTGATCCCTTTCCGACGCATCCGCAGGTGGTGGCCTGGGCAGGAATGTGCCCGGGCAATGAAGAAAGCGCTGGGAAGCGACGAAAGCGACGCATCACGCCAGGCAACCGCTGGCTGAAACGGACCCTCGTGCAGGCGGCTTGGGCGGCGAGCCACGCAAAGAATAGCTACTTGGCTTCCCAATACCGACGGCTGACAGGGCGCCGTGGCAAGAAACGCGCCTTCATCGCTGTAGGGCATTCCATTTTGGTCATTCTCTACTATCTATTGAAAGAGGGTAGTCAGTATGCAGATTTGGGCGCCGACTTCTTTGACCGTCTTGAGCCCCAACGCCTAACCCGTTATTACGTGAAACGTCTCGAACATCTCGGTCACAGCGTCAAACTGGAACCTTCCGTCAATGCCTGACCTAAATTTTCAGGGCAGGTTGGGACGGGACTTTCACCCGCTAGCTGCCGAACATGCGCGGCGTACCAAAAAAAAGGCCGCGGAATGAACACGCGGCCCTGAATCGCACGGGATAGGTTGTTTGAGTCTTTGATTGATACGATCTGCCAGAATCCGTCCGCCCAGATTCCAGCCGGAGCCGGAAGTGGGTACTGAGTAGTCTGAAGCAAAGCTTCGAAACTGAGCTTTCAGAGCAAGCCCTGAAAGAACAACATCGAGTGTTGCAGCTTAAGCCCGTGAGAGCTTAGCTGCGGTGGCCAGCATTACCTGCACACCAAAGCAGGTTGAGCTGGCTCTATCTTTAGAAAGGAGGTGATCCAGCCGCAGGTTCTCCTACGGCTACCTTGTTACGACTTCACCCCAATCATGAGTCATACCTTGGGCGCTTGCCTCCTTGCGGTCGGCTCGGCGACTTCTAGTACAACTCACTTTCGTGATGTGACGGGCGGTGTGTACAAGGCCCGGGAACGTATTCACGGCGCCGATCTGATGCGCCATTACTAGCGATTCCAGCTTCATGCAGTCGAGTTGCAGACTGCAATCCGAACTGAGCAGAGTTTTTTCCGATTAGCTCCCCCTCGCGGGTTGGCAACGGTTTGTGCCCTGCATTGTAACACGTGTGTAGCCCTGGACATAAAGGCCATGCGGACTTGACGTCATCCCCACCTTCCTCTCCGTTATCCGGAGCAGTCCACACAGAGTCCTCTCTTGCGAGTAGTAACTGTGTGCAGGGGTTGCGCTCGTTGCGGGACTTAACCCAACACCTCACGGCACGAGCTGACGACAGCCATGCAGCGCCTATACTAGTGTCCCTTGCGGGAAGGCGATATTTCTAAAGCTGGTCACTAGCATTTCGAGCCCAGGTAAGGTTCCTCGCGTAGCGTCGAATTGAACCACATGTTCCACCGCTTGTGCGGGCCCCCGTCAATTCCTTTGAGTTTCAGTCTTGCGACCGTACTCCCCAGGTGCAGGACTTAACGCGTTAGCTCCGGGACGCCACCCGAACGGGTGGCACCCCAAGTCCTGATCGTTTAGGGCTAGGACTACCAGGGTATCTAATCCTGTTTGCTCCCCTAGCTTTCGTTCTTCAGCGTCAGTAGTGGTCCAGCTCGCCGCTTTCGCCACGGGTGTTCCTGCAGATATCTACGCATTTCACCGCTACACCTGCAATTCCACGAGCCTCTCCCACACTCAAGCACGGCAGTTTTGGAAGCCGTCTCTGGGTTGAGCCCAGAGATTTCACTCCCAACTTGCCACACCGCCTACGAACCCTTTACACCCAGTAATTCCGAACAACGCTGGCCCCCTACGTATTACCGCGGCTGCTGGCACGTAGTTAGCCGGGGCTTCTTATATCCGTACCGTCACTCCCTTGCGGGCATTCGTCCGGATCGAAAGGGGTTTACACTCCGAAAAGCTTCATCCCCCACGCGGCGTCGCTGCATCAGGCTTTCGCCCATTGTGCAAGATTCCCCACTGCTGCCTCCCGTAGGAGTCTGGACCGTGTCTCAGTTCCAGTGTGGCTGGCCATCCTCTCAGACCAGCTAACGATCAAAGCCTTGGTAGGCCGTTACCCTACCAACTAGCTAATCGTGCGCGGGCTCCTCCTCCGACGACTTACGCCTTTCAGTCCAAAAACCTAAGTTCTCGGAATATTATGCGGAATTAGCTCGCCTTTCGGCGAGTTATTCCCCATCAAAGGGCAGATTACCCACGTGTTACGCACCCGTGCGCCGTGCGCCATCTGTATTGCTACAGACGCGCACTCGACTTGCATGTGTTAAGCACGCCGCCAGCGTTCGTTCTGAGCCAGGATCAAACTCTCGTTTGAAGCCTGTCGCTTGGAGAAAAAAAATGTCCCGATTTTATTCGGGACCAGCCTTCCAAGCAAATTGTTGATCGCTCGATGTTACTCAACCATTCGGGCTCGAAAAAGGCCGAATGGAGTCGAACGGATTCTGGCATATCGTATCAATTGTCAAAGAGCAAAGCCTCCCTGTCCAGCAGAGTGGCGTCCAAACAACTAGACGAGTATAGGGAGGACGCTTGAAGTTGTCAACACTTGAAACGAGAATTTCTGTGATTTCCACAAGCGGCTGGCTGTCAGTTGTAAGACCTTTAAAGCCTGCGAGATGCGGTGACTCCGGCTGCGGTCTGTGCCGGCACTCTATTGAATTGCGATTCAACAAAGCGGGATACCTGACGGAGAAAGCGCGATTTGCATCTCTCAGCGAGGACTCAACTGTTTAATTCGCGGAGATCATCCAAGCTCGGGAACCGGCTGAGAAATGAAGCGAAGGGTTAGGATTATCACGGGGAGATAGACTCCAGCGTTAATGACTGCGTGCAACGAAATCTCTCAGGGCACACCTCACAATGCAACAATGCAAAAAATTTGCGTGAAGAGAAACCGCAGGCGCCGATCACGCGTCATACCAACTGCCGTAAGCTAGCTGTCATCAACGGCGACCTGTTGCTGTGCAGGGCCCTCACGAGAGTTACGCTTGCTTGCTATCCCTCCTTCGAAGTTCTCAGCAATCAGGACGAACAAAAATTGCGCTTATTTATGCAATTACTTACAGGTATATCTATAGAAACTTTATCGTTACAGTAATTACCGATTTTCGGAGAATTATTTGAGTTCTGGTATATAAAAACCGAATTGCGAGTTATTAATTTACGTAAAGCCAAGATTCATAAAGCATTTAAAGGAGCCCCCCCAGACTGGCATTGCATTTGCAAACAGAAACACGCCGGGAAGTCCGAGTGGGTATTGCGCGAAGTTCTTGAGCAGTTGAAACGAAGGTCCTCAGGGAAGTCTGGCTAAGCGCGCAATACAAGAAAAACATTGTCGAAGCGGTGCGAGCGCGTGAAAGGGGAAATCACGCGGAGGAAGAGGTGTGCCCCGGTGCTGCAGGTACGAGATCAACTGCAATGCGGCTGCAATCCGAGAGGAGACGCAGGCAAAAGTTCTGGCGAATACAAAAAGGAAACACCAATCAAGGAGACCGAAAGAAGATGAAGAACAAGAGGTACCTGAAATATATTTTCCTTATCCCGATGATTCTTCTGGCGATCGGGGCTGGAACAAACGCGCAGAGCATCGTGACCGGAGCGATCAATGGGACAGTAACAGACGCTTCCGGAGCGGTGGTAGAGGGTGCAAACGTCACACTGGTGAGTGAAGCAACGCAGGAAACACGAACCGCAGTTACCGGACCGGGTGGAACGTTCCAGTTTTCGCTCCTGAAACCGGGAAGATACAGCGTCACCGTTGAAAAGACGGGATTCAGGAAGGCATTACAAAAGTCCGAAGTCCTGTTGGGACAAACTTCCAGCGCAAACGCCAAACTAGAAGTCGGCGAGGCGACACAGACAGTGGAGATTACGGAAAGCATTCCGCTGCTGCAGACCGAAGATGCCAACATCACATCCAACGTTGACTTGCGCACGCTGCAGAACATTCCGAATCCGGGCGGCGATCTGAGCTACATCGCGCAGATTGCACCGGGCGTGACCATGAACACTTCTAACGGCGGAGGATTCGGAAATTTCACCGCGTTCGGCCTGCCGGCCACGGCGAATCTTTTTACCATCAACGGAAACGATTACAACGATCCGTTCCTGAACCTGAATAACTCCGGCGCGAGCAACTTGCTGCTCGGTTCGAACGAAGTGCAGGAAGTGGCGGTAGTGAGCAACGGCTACACGGGCCAGTATGGACGGCAAGCCGGGGCGCAGGTGGACTACACCACGAAATCCGGCGGCAACGCGTTCCATGGCGATGCGGTGTATTACTGGAACGGAAGTGCGCTGAATGCGAACGACACCTTCCTGAATGCGGGCGGGCAGCCGCGACCGTTTGAAAACAACAACCAATGGGCGGCATCATTTGGCGGACCAATCAAGAAAGATAAAGCATTCTTCTTTGTCAACACGGAAGGCTTGCGCTACACGTTCGGATCGAGTTCCCAGGTGTTCGTGCCAACGCAGGACCTGCAGAATTTCATTCTGAATACCAGTCTGCCGGCGAACAATCCTGCGGCAATTCCCTTCTACCAGCAGATGTTTAACCTGTACAACAGCGCCCCTGGCGTCGCGAACGCACAAGCTGTGCCGGGTGATTCGTGCGGCAGCTTGGACACAGTTTTTGCTGGACCGTGCCTGGCATCATACCGAGTATCTGTGCCAAACGGTAACCGGGAATGGCTGCTCAGCGGTCGTGTGGATTATAACTTTAGCGACAAGGACAAGATTTTCGGCCGCGTGAAATTCGACCGTGGAAATCAGCCGACCTACACCGATCCGATCAATCCAGCGTTCAACATTCAGAGCAATCAGCCGCAGAACGAAGGGCAATTGAACTACACGCACGTGTTCAGCCCGCGGGTGGTAAACAACTTTGTCGGGTCCGTGCTGCATTACTCCGCGCTGTTCCAAAGCCCGGACCTCAGCAGCGCGCTTTCGACGTTTCCTTTCATTCTGAGCACGACCGACACGAGCCTGACACCGCTCGGCTCAGGATCGGGATCCGATCCGTTTTTCGCGTTGTTTCCCCAGGGCCGCAATGTAACCCAGTGGCAGCTTGTGGATGACCTTTCAATCGAGCGTGGAAAACATACATTCAAGATGGGCGTAAACTTCCGGCGCGACGACGTCAGCGACTTCACCGCAAGCGAAGGAAGCTTCCCCGCGATTCAGTCCAGTATGCTGGATTTCGCAAACGGATCGGCCGACGTCATTCAGCAGAACTTCGCGATTCATAATTCACAGCCGCTGGCCTTCTATAGCGTAGGCTTTTATTTCCAGGACGAATTCAAAGTGAATTCGAAACTGAAGCTTACCCTGGCGTTGCGGGCTGACCGGAACTCCGGTGGCGCATGCCAATCGGATTGCGTTTCGCGCGGCACGGTGCCGTTTGACCAACTCAGCCATGACCCGACGATTCCCTTTAATCAGATGGTGACCAATGGAATCAGTCAGATTCTGCCCGACGTCGAAAGAGTCGTCTTCCAACCACGCGTGGGATTTGCGTGGAGCCCCGCGGGTGACAAGACCGTGATCCGCGGCGGAGTCGGACTCTTCTCTGATTTGTATCCTGGACAGATCCTGGATCAGTTCACAACGAATTTTCCGCAGGTGACGGCCTTCTCGCTTGCCGGACTGGGATCGATTGACGCAAGCAGTAACCCGAACAGCGCTGCGGCTCTGGTTGCGCAGTGCAATACCGCGTTCCAGAACAACTTCAACAGCGGCGGCACCGCGGCGGGTTTCCTGGCTGCCGCACCAGCCGGTTGCGCCACTCCAAACCTGAATGACGTAGTCAGCCAACTGAAGAATCCCAAGTATGTGGAATGGAACCTAATGGTCCAGCACGAAGTCGGAAAGCGGACAGTGGTATCCGTCAACTACGTGGGAAATCATGGCTACGATGAACTGCTCGAGAATCCTTACCTGAACAGCTTCGGATTCGGCGGGCTGCCTTCCACCGCAATGGATAGCCGGGTGCAGAACGTTCTGCAGCTGACAAACAATGGCAGGTCAAACTACAACGGCGTAACTGCTGCAGTGAAAGAGCAGCTGGGGCACGGATTCTCCGGCCAGTTCAGCTATACGTTCAGCCACACGCTGGACAATGTATCGAACGGCGGCATCGATCCGTACAGCCAGAACGACAGCCTGTTGAACCAGATCAGCCCATTCAGCCCGACGAGCTTGAACTACAGCAACTCGGACTATGACGTGCGTCACAGCCTGAATGCCAGCTATGTCTGGGATCTTCCGGTGAAGTTTCAGAACCGGGCACTGGACACGATCGCGGGCGGATGGACTGTGTCTGGAACGTTCTTTTACAGGAGCGGTCTGCCTTTTAGCGTCGTGGACGGTACCACCATGGGAATCCTGCAAAACGCGGGAACAAACCTGCAAAACGTGACCGTCCTCGGGCAACCTATTAGCGCCGTTCCGTTGTCCTGCGGTGGCGCGAGCGTAAACACGCCATGCTTTTCGGAATCGCAGTTCGCGAGCGGATCGGCCGTCACGACCTTCGGAACGATTCCCCGGAACTCGTTCCGCGGTCCCGGCTTCTTCAACACCGACCTGGGGCTGAAAAAGACGTTCCACTTCCACGAGAGGCTTGCGTTCACGGTTGGCGCTAACGCTTACAACGTGCTCAACCATGTGAACTACGCCAACCCCATCTCCGATCTGGCCAGCAGCAGCAACTTTGGCTCGATCGTCAGCGCCGTGCAGCCGCCGACGTCACCTTACGGCGCATTCGCCGCAGCAGCGACAGATGCCCGCATCGTGCAGGTGATGGGCAAAATCACGTTCTAACCGAGCAGTTTCCCTGTCAGCTCCAGCAGAGGCAGCCGTTTCTGGGCTGCCTCTTTTTTTGCTTATGCTGATGTGTGGAAGAAGTCGCGCAGCGCAAGATTTCAGACTGGCCGCGTTCTTGATGAAGCCGGACCGGACTCCCGCGAGGCAAATTCCGCATCTCAACAAGCACAGTCTCGTCCCGCGACTCGCTCAATGTTAATGGAGGAAAAACCATGAAGCCCAGCTCAATTTTTGGCGCTCTTGCGGTTTTCTGCTTTGCCTTCGCTCCTGTCGCTCATTCCCAGAATCCCGAAATAAAATTTATCGCCGACACGCTGGTGGTGCAGGCCGATGGCACCTACCAGGCTGACCCGGATCTTGCTACCTTGACTTTCGACGTCACCGCACAAGACAAGGAACTGAAACCGACCTACGATCGGGCTTCTCAGTCTCTGCAAAAGATTTTGACGCTGGCGGAAAAGAACGGGATAGCCAAAAGCGATATTTCTTCGGGCGTGCTCACAGTGCGGCCTTTCTATGAAGGCGATAGAAAGAAAAACGCCAGGTCGTATGTGGTGCAAGGACAGATCACCCTGAAGGTGCGGGATTTTTCTAAACTTGGACCGATCCTAGAAAACTCGGTTGATGATGGAATTACGGATTTCCGTTCACTGAACTATTCACTCTCGGACGAGGAAGCCGCGAAACAAAAAGCTGTTGCTGAAGCTATGAAGCGCGCAGTTGGCCGAGCGGGCGCAGCGTTGGAACAGAAAGGACAAAAAGTAGGCGCGTTGCGCTTCGCAAATCTGGACGTCAAACAATTGTCTGGCGTGTCTGAAATGAGCGTATACGCATTGCGGCAGTACAGCACAATGGCGCAAACAATCGAAGTCGATTCGGGTACGGGCGGTAATAGCCGAAAACAGGCTGTCGCGCCCCCGCCGCCCATACCTCAGCCGGAGAAAATCACAGTGAGCGCGATGGTGCAATGCGCGTTCCAGATTCAATGAGGCGTGAGTTTCGATAGTCTGGCTGCTACCATGAACGGCCGAGGCTCGTAATGCGGCCCGAAACGTGCGATCCACGCTAACGCAAGACTTTTTGGCAAGACTGCAGCATGAGCGACTGCTGCGCGCCGGCATGCGCGCTGGTGTAGCCGTGTCTGGAGGCGCCGATTCGGTGGCGCTGCTAACGCTGCTGACGAAGATGCGGGCTGAGTTGGGCGTTGTGGTCAGCGTGGTGCACTTCAATCATAAGTTGCGGAGGGAAGCGTCGGACGCGGATGAGAAATTCGTGACGGCGCTGGCGGAGAAGCTTGGCGTGACCCTGCACGTTGGACATACAGACGTGGCTGGAAAGGCCAAACGCGAAAAAGCGAACCTGGAGGACGCGGCGCGGCGCGCACGTTATGGCTTTTTCGAGCGACTGGCGGAGCAAGGAGTTGTGGACGTCGTCGCGACGGCGCACACGATGGACGACCAGGCCGAAACAGTGTTGGGGCATATTCTGCGCGGAACGGGCATCGCGGGGCTGGCTGGAATTCATCCGGTGGCAGGGCACGTGGTGCGGCCGCTGCTTAGTTTTCGGCGCGAGCAGTTGCGAAGGTTCTTGCGCGCGAAAAAGCAGAGTTGGCGAGAGGACGCAACCAACCGCGACACGGCACGAGTTCGTGCGCGCATGCGTAAGAAATTGCTGCCCTTGCTAGCCAAGCAATTCAATCCGGCGGTGATTGAACATGTTGCAGGGCTAGCGGTACGAGCACGCGAGCAGGCGGCTTTTGTGGAACACCTGTCGCGTCAGCTATTCGAACGGCTCGTCTCGCTCGACGGAAATATTGCGCGGATTGGCATAACGGAACTGCTGAATCCCCTGCAGTTTGCCGAGGCGGAACGCTGCGAGGTGCTGCGCGCGAGGCTGATTCTGGAGATCATCGAAAGAGTGAGACAACGGCGCGGGCAGATTTCGTCGGGACATATCGAAGCCACTGTGCAGCTTGCAACCAAGGGAGAGCGTGGCAAGCGTTTACAGCTTCCCGGTGGTGTCGATGTATGGAAGGAAAAAGATGCGCTCTTGTTCGTATGGCGACCCAGAAAAACGGCGGTTTAGCGCGAAAAGCGGGGGTAAGCACTTAGGGAACAATTCTTGATTTCTGCTTCACAGCGATTGACTGCATTTCCGACAGGCGAGACACTATTCATAGAGGTCAGAGGCACAAGCGCCTGCGTGGGCCACCTGGGAACCGTTTTCGAACGCCGTCAGGAGTGTGCAGCGTGAGCGCAAAGCCGCGACCTTCGTATTCGGCGAAACGCATTTCCGCGAGAATCGCCCAGCTGGGCAAGCAGATTTCGCGGGCCTATGGCGGGAGCCGTGTGGATGTAGTGGTCACAATGGATCGTGGTTTTGTTTTTGCGGCTGACCTGTTACGCAACGTTGTTTCGCCGGCGATCTGCCATTTCGTGCGGGAGGAAGTTCGTGACGTGCAGCAGGGGACAAATGCGCGGCGCGAAGTTTTTTTCGGTTCGCGTCCGGATTTGAAAGGACGCGACGTGCTGGTTCTGGACGCGGTGATGGACAGTGGCATCACCCAGGAATTTTTGTTGCGGCGGCTGGGGGAATCGCAGCCAAGATCCTTGCGGCTTGCGGTGTTACTGGACAAAACAGCGGGCCGGCGCGTAGCCCTGGACCCGGATTACTTTGGCTTTCAGACGGCATCTAACCAAATGTGGGTTGGCTACGGATTGGCCGATGCCAGCGGGCAGAGGCGAAACGAACGCGGGTTGACGCAGGCGAGGCAGTGGCCGCGGAAGCCAGAAGTGGCGTCTAATAAGAGGAAGCGCGGCAAACGATAGTGCGGCTGCGGAAATTTATACGCGGGCCAATTTATTCGGTAATTATCGGAATCAAGCGAGTGAGGCAATCGTGAATCCCAGTTCGACAGCAAAAACAATTTTATTTTGGCTATCCATCGTGTTGCTTGGGGTAATGCTCTGGAGACTGGTCTCGGCAAACGGACAAGCGCAGCGCGAAGAGACTCCAAGCTACAGCGAGTTCATGGTGCACGTGGACCAGGGCGACGTCAAAGAAGTGACGATGTACCTGGCGCCAAACAGCTATGAGTTGCAGGGCGAATACACCAAGCCAGCGAACAAGAAATTCCGCACCACAATCTTCAAGGAGGATGCACCGAATCTGACCAAGCAACTGCGCGACAAGCAGGTCGCCATCAACGTAAAGGAAGTGCGCAGCGGCGATTGGCTGATCATTCTTTTGAATGCGCTGCCGCTGCTGCTGCTGGTGGGTTTTTGCCTGTTCCTGATGCGCCAGATGCAGGCGGGCGGAAATAAAGCGTTGAGCTTTGGAAAGTCGCGGGCGCGATTGCTTTCTGCGCAGCAGAAGAAGGTTACGTTCAAAGATGTAGCGGGAACCGACGAAGCCAAGGAAGAGTTGCAGGAGATTATTGAGTTTCTAAAGGACCCGCAAAAGTTTCAGAAGCTGGGCGGGAGAATCCCCAAAGGCGTGCTGCTTGTCGGGCCTCCTGGAACGGGCAAGACTTTGCTAGCGCGGGCGATTGCCGGTGAAGCCAACGTGCCGTTCTTCTCGATTTCCGGTTCGGACTTCGTGGAAATGTTCGTCGGTGTGGGCGCGAGCCGGGTGCGCGATCTATTCGAACAGGGCAAGAAGAATGCGCCTTGCATCATCTTCATTGACGAAATTGACGCAGTCGGACGCCACCGCGGCGCCGGATTGGGCGGTGGACACGACGAACGCGAACAGACGTTGAACGCGTTGCTGGTGGAAATGGACGGATTCGAATCGAACGAAGGCGTGATCCTGATCGCCGCAACCAACCGTCCGGACGTGCTTGATCCGGCGTTGCTGCGTCCAGGAAGATTTGACCGCCGAGTGGTTGTTGCTCGCCCGGACGTAAAGGGCCGCGAAGAAATTCTTCGCGTACATACGCGCAAAAAGCCGATTGCCGATGATGTGGATCTTTCCATTATCGCGCGCGGTACGCCGGGATTTTCTGGCGCGGACCTGGAAAGCTTGGCCAACGAGGCCGCTTTGTGGGCGGCGCGGCAGAATCGCAAGTTCATCCTGATGGCCGACTTCGAAATGGCCAAGGATAAGGTTTTGATGGGTGTGGAGCGCAAATCCCTGATTTTGTCGGACGAGGAAAAGAAAAACACGGCTTATCACGAAGCGGGCCACGCAATCGTGGCGGCGATGACTCCGGGCGCTGATCCAGTTCACAAAGTGACGATCATTCCGCGCGGCATGGCGCTGGGGCTGACGATGCAGTTGCCTACTGACGACAAACATTCCTACACCAAGGAACATCTGGAAGGCATGCTGGCGGTGCTGATGGGCGGCCGTACCGCGGAAGAAATGTTCCTTGGGCACATTACGACCGGTGCCGGCAATGACATCGAACGAGCCACGGATATTGCGCGCAACATGGTTTGCGAATGGGGCATGAGCGAACTGGGGCCACTGGCGTTTGGCAAAAAGGAAGAAGCGATTTTCCTGGGTCGCGAAATTGCCCAGCATCGCGACTTCAGCGAAGCCACTGCCGTGGACATTGACAAAGAAGTGAAGCGCATCGTGAACATTGCTTACGAGAGCGCGAAAAATATTCAGAACACGCATCGCGACGTGCTCGAGCGCATCGCGCAGGGACTGCTCGAACGCGAAGTGCTGGATGCCACCGAAGTGCGCATGCTGATCGAAGGCAAGCCGCTGCCGGAAAAGGTGCGCACTCCTCCACCGCAGCCGCCGCAAGGTGCGCCAGCGACCGATCCCAAAGTGACGCGGCCAGAACTTCGGCCAGCGCCGGGATTCACGCGGGGCGACTCGCCAGCCAAGGCGTAAATTTAGACGACCAAAACGGCCGTAACGTGGCAACAAGGGCGCGAGCAATCGCGCCGCTTGTTTTTGGGTCGCAGGAGTACAATAAGCCCATGGGACTGAAAGACGGCGAAAATCTGAATGTGACTTGCCCGTGCTGCCAGGCCAAACTGGTGGTGGATCCGGTATTTGGCGCGGTGCTATCGCACGAGGCGCACGTCAAACCCGGCCCCGACGTGGACCTGACGCAGGCGGCGAACATTCTGGAAAAACAGAAACAACAGCGCGAAGACAAATTCGCGGATTCCTGGTTTCAGGAGACGAACAAGGAAGACATCCTGGCAAAAAAGTTCGAAGAGCAAATGAAGAAAGCCAAGGATGCGCCTGCCGGCAAGCCGATTCGCGACTTCGATCTCGATTAAAACAAGTGAGTAGAGGATAGTGAATGGCGAGTAGTTGCCCGTTGCGTTCCACGAATTGTGCCGCCGCCCTTAGATGATCCACAGAAAAACATTTCACCTACGCCTGCGTTCGGAGCTCCTGCGGCTTGGCGAACGTACGCTGGTGATGGGCGTGCTGAATGTGACGCCGGACAGTTTTTCCGATGGTGGCAAGTTTTTTGATGTGAAGCGCGCGGTGCAGCACGCGTTGGCGATGCAGCGCGACGGCGCGGACATCATTGATATTGGCGCGGAATCCACGCGACCAGGGTCAGTGGGAATTTCCGCTGCGGAGGAACTGCGACGGCTGCTGCCGGTGCTGCAAGCGCTGCGCGGCAAACTGAGAATTCCTATTTCGGTCGATACGCAGAAGGCGACAGTGGCGGAACTCGCGTTGGGAGCGGGCGCGGAAATCATCAACGATATTTCAGGCTTGCGCAGCGATCCAGAACTGGCGCGAGTGGCGGCGGAATATGGCGCGCCACTGATCCTGATGCACATGCGCGGGACGCCGCGAACCATGCAGAACGGTCCGTTTGCGCGCGACGTAATGCGTGATGTTTTAAGCGGACTACGGAAGTCGATCGCGATTGGAAAGAAGTTTGGCGTGAAGCGATCGCAGATCGTGGTCGATCCGGGGATCGGTTTCGGCAAAAGCTATGCACAAAATTACGAGTTGCTTGCTAAGCTGCCGGACCTTGCGCAACTCGGCTATCCACTCTTGGTAGGCGCTTCGCGAAAGGGCTTCCTTGGAGCGACGTTAGCAAAGAATGGAAAACCGGCCTCCGCTGACGAACGCATTTGGGGAACTGCCGCAACCGTGGCAGCAAGCATTTTGAGCGGCACGCACATCGTTCGCGTGCACGATGTCGCGGAAATGAAACGGGTCGCCCTGGCAACCGATGCGTTGCTATGCGCCGGTAGATAGCAACAATCGCACGTTTCGCACACTGATGAATCCCCGCGCCCAAAACCACTCCTCGCGCTATACTTCCCCGCTCTGCCCTGACTCAATCGTTGTCAGAGCAACTCCGATCGGAGTGAATACTCGATGGCTGCGATTTCCAGGTTCTTGTTTCGATTCACAACGTTGGCGGGATTTTATATGTCAACTCTTTTTGCTCAGATACCGCCGGTAAAAGTTGACTCGCTGCGCCCTCCACAAGGCGCGCAGGAAACAGCTGCGTGCTCGGCGGCGGAAACATCTTCATGTGCGGAAGCAGCAGCAAAACTGTTGCCGCTAATTCTGGGCGATTCGCCAATGATCGAAAATCTGCGCCGGCTTGACCGATGAAGTCGGCGGCCGCGTGACCGGTTCTCCGGAAATGGCGAAAGCCGTGCAATGGGGCATCGCAGGCTTCCGTACAGCCGGCGTCGATGTGCACACGGAAAAATACGCGCTGCCGGTCACCTGGAAAGAAGGCGCGACGCGGCTCGTGATTCTCTGCGCCTTCCAACAGCGTCACAGCATTGCGCGCAGTGTCCGAAGGCTGGGGCCCCGCCACAGCGCGAGATGGAATCGAAGCAAACGTGATCGATATCGCCGGCGGCTCCGATGCTGACTTTTCACGTGCGGGAAACTTAAAGGGCGCGATTCTGCTCGCACACAGCGAAATCGGCTCAACCTGGCCGGATCTTTTCAACGAGTATATGCGCCCGCCGGCAATCATCGCGCGCGCGGTAAAGGAAGGCGCGGCAGCGATCCTGTGGACTGCAGCGCGCGAACGTCTGCTGCTCTATCGCCACACCAACTCGCTGAACGGCGAAATCGACAAAATCCCGCAGGCGGTGGTCGCGCGCGAGGACGCTCTGAAACTGGCGCGCCTGGCCGCGGCGAATCCTGGAAAAGTTCGCGTAAAGCTTTCGCTGCCGAATGAAATCGGCGGCCCGATGGAACAGGAAAACGTGGTCGGGGAAATTCGTGGCTACGAAAAGCCGGATGAAGTTGTGATCCTGGGCGCGCATCTGGATTCCTGGGAACTAGGCACCGGCGCGCTCGACAACGGCTGCAACGCAGCGCTGGTGATTGAAGCGGCGCGCGCGATCAAAGCCACGGGCCTGGTGCCCAAGCGCACTATTCGTTTTATTTTGTTCAGCGGCGAAGAGCAAGGCACGGTCGGCTCATTCGCGTACGTGAAATCTCATGCTGCCGAACTCGACAAAATTCGCGGCGTGATTATTTTTGATTCCGGCAGCGGACGGGTTGCCGGTTATTCGTTGGGTGGACGACACGACACCGAGGCCGGGCTTCAGCAAATACTGAAGCCGCTCACCGCGTGGGGCGTGACACAACACACTGCTGACGCTTCGTTCGGCACTGACAATTTCGATTTCCTCCTTGAGGGCGTGCCGACATTCGTCGCCAACAATGAAATTACGAACTATCTCGCCAACTACCACGCTGCCTCGGATACTTTCGACAAAGTAGATCAGCGCGAAATGAAAATGAACACGGTGATCGCGGCGTTGACCGCGTGGGGCGTCGCAGACCGCGCCGAGCCGCTCGGCAAGCGCCTTTCCCGCGCCGAACTCGACTCCATGGTCAAGCACACCGGCCTGGACGAGCAGATGAAGGCCTTGGGTTATTGGGAGCAATGGCAAAGCGGTGCGCGAGGCCGCAAGCCTTAAGCGATATAATAAAGGCGTGAACCCCGCGTCGCCATCAACGAGCTCTGCCGTGGCAAAAGTGTCTACAGGCGGAAAAATTCTTGCCGTCGACTATGGTCGCGCGCGCATCGGCCTGGCCATCGCCGAGTCCTTGCAAGGAATCGCGCGGCCGTTGGCTACACTTAAACGCGTGAATCGCAATGAGGACATGCGCCGATTGCGCGAACTGGTCCGTGAAAACGCGGTGAATTTGATCTTGGTCGGGCTGCCATTGCGCCTCGATGGCGCGCGCGGCGAAATGGCTGAGGAGACGCAGCGCTTCGCGCAACGCATGCGCAAACAGATCGGCGTTGCCGTCGAAATGGCTGACGAAAGACTGACCAGTTGGGAAGCCGAACGCTTACTCGAAGAAGAGTTCGGGCGCAAATCGAAACAGATCGACGGTGCACCAAAAAAAAGAGACGCGTCAAAGTTTACGGTGGACTCGGTGGCCGCGACGATTATTCTTCGCGAATACCTGGAACGCCACAACGCGGAACGCGAGAAGCATGCCACGCTCGAGGAGCGCTAAATGAAATCTCTGGCGAAACTCTTCTTTCTGGTCTTATTGGTCGCCGCGGCTGCCGCGGGATATGCGTGGTACTGCATTGAAAAACCGTTTGGCTCGTATTCCGGCGAAGGCGCTTTTGTGGACATTCCGCACGGCGCATCAAGCCGCAGCGTCGCTCGGTTGCTCGAAAAAAATGGCGTGATTCGCAATGCCATCGCCTTTGAAATTTATGCGCGCAAGCATCCGCGGCGCACTTTGCAGGCTGGAGAATATCATTTCGATCATGCAGTCAGTGGCAAAGACGTTTTCTGGACGCTGGCAAACGGTAACGTGTACGAGCGGCCATTCACCGTACGTGAAGGCGAGACCATGTACGATATCGCGCGCGAACTGCAAGACGGAAAATTCATGACGGCGGAGGAATTTCTGGCTGCCGCGAAAAATGCGGAAATGATTCACGATCTCGCTCCGCAGGCCAGGACTCTCGAAGGGTTCCTATTCCCCGCGACGTATCATCTGTCACGCCATCCGGTAGCCAACGAACTGGCGGCGCAAATGACGCAAAAATTCCGCGAGGAATGGTCGCAAATTGCGCCAGCAGGCTCCGACACAACCGGCCAGTCGACCGGGAGTCCTTTGCTCTCGACCATTACCCTGGCATCGCTCGTCGAGGGCGAAACACCCAAGCCGGAGGAACGTCCGATCGTCGCAGGAGTCTTTGAAAATCGCCTGAAGAAAGGCATGTTGTTGCAGTGCGACCCGACCGTGATCTATGCGCTGGTGCAGCAAGGCCGCTACAATGGCTCGCTGAGCGGCAAGGACTTGCACGAGGACTCGCCGTACAATACTTATCTGCACGGCGGCCTGCCTCCCGGGCCAATCGGTAATCCCGGTGAAATCTCGCTGCGTGCCGCGCTCGCGCCGGCGAACACGCCGTATCTTTATTTTGTCGCAAATACGCAGGGCGGCCATTTTTTCGGCGCCACGCTGGAGCAGCATAACCAGAACGTGAACCGTTATCGCCGGATGCTGGCCGGATTGCCGGCCGATCCGCCGCCCGCGCAAGCCGCGCGTAACAAATCGCAAGGAAAGAAGCGCAGAGGTTCAGGACGATGACCGAAACTCTCGAAACAAAAAGAGCCATGATCTTGCGTGCTGCCGCAGCCATTGGCGCGGAAAAATGGACCGCGGCGGAAATCGATCAATTGCGCAGGAAGCTTTTGGCGGATCATGGCGCGGAAGGAAAAACGGGTTCGGACTACATTGCGGACGTTCTGCAATCGGCCGGATGGAAGGTAGTCTTGACGGCGCAGGAGGAAGCCGAAGACCAGTTCGAAGAGGAATTCGAAGACCTGTTGCACTTCAAAACGCTGAACGATGCGGAAGTTAGTTTGATGCGTCTGGACGAATTACTGCGCCGCTTCAAGGCGCACGGAGAAAAGGCAGCGGCGGAACGCGTCACCGAAATTGGCCGCCTGGGCAAGCGCCGGGCGGAAATGATTTCCCGCAATCACAAGGTGGAAGCGCACAAACGCGCGGAGAAGGAAGAGATCGCCAGTTGGTTCCGCATCTGGCTGGAAAATCCCGATGCGTTTTTCGACTGGCTGGATGTTCGCAAGCAGACGCCAGACTTCCGCGAGAAATTTCCCAAGTTGGAAGAAGAAGAATGAGCGCCGATCCGGCCAACGGTGCGGCGGCGAAGGACGCTCTCGATCTCCCCGCCTTCTCGCTGCATGTGCAGACGCTCGATCTCGGCGCAGACGTAAGAGCTGTAAGCCTGGAAATTCTGGAGACAGAGAACCGCGAGCCGGTTCGTGGAAAGCAAGCTACGGATTTCTGGTCGGCAGTTTTTCCGTTGCTTACCGCAGACGAACCTTTCGTGGTGGATTTTTTTAGCCATCTGGAACGTGTCCGTGATTTTTGCGCGGCAAAGAGCATTTCCTTTCGCGAAGCCGGTCCGCGCTGCATAGTTATTCCGCAGCCGGCTCAGGAACAGTTGCAGCAACTCTTCGAGCGATTCGAAGCGGAAACCTTCGGCTTTCGTGCGGGAGACCGCGTCAACGCAGAAGACGCTGCCCTTACCGGCGACCTTTCGCAACGCGGCCTGGATGCCTACCAGGCAGCCTACCACCACTACTCCTTTTGCGCGGTGTGCGAGTTCGAAGATGGCTGGGTCACGCTGCTCAGCGAAACGATCTGGTCCAGCGAAGTAATTCGCCGCGTGCGTCCCGCCGCGCAGTCTTTTGATGTGTATATTTCGCGGCCCCAATAAGCTGCTGCAAATTCCTGCTCGATTGACGCGTCGAAGTGGTTGCCAGATTGCTATAATTGAAGGTAACCGTGCACAACCTGCGGATGAAACGACCATATTCATGGATAGCAGTGGCGACACTGGCGGCGTTTTCCGGCGGCTGTGCGGCCAACAATGGTGTCAAGAACAAGCAAAATATTCCCGCGGCGGCACGCCCGGTCGCAAGGGTCGCGGCACTCGAGCAGCTTCTTGAGAAGTACAATGCGTTTGCGTCGAGCGTAAGATCCTTGAACGCGACCGTCGAACTAAAAACGACCGCTGGCTCGCAATATTCCGGACTCATTCAGGAATACCATGAAGTAAAAGCATTCCTGCTTGCGGCGCGGCCTGCGGATGTTCGCATGGTTGGGCAGGCGCCGGTGATCGGCAAAACGATTTTTGACATGGCCAGTGACGGCAAAGAGTTCCGCGTATGGTTACCGACAAAAAATAAATTCCTGATCGGCGACGTCGGCGTGGAACGCAACAGCGAAAAGCCACTGGAAAATTTGCGTCCGCAACATCTGCTGGACGCGCTTGCTTTGGTCGGAAATCCGCAAAGAAGAGGCCGTGCTGATCGAAGAGTTCAATGACGAGAATTCCCGCTACTACGTTCTGACCGTGCTACGCGGCGGCTACACCACGGAAATTTACCGCAAAATCTGGTTCGATCGGGCGGATCTGAATATCGTTCGTTTGCAGTCCTTACGGACCGAAAGGCGTGCTGCTTTCCGACGTACGTGTGTCTGATTGGCAGGCGTTAACTGACGGCCTCGCAACGGCACCCGCTGCTGCCAACGGCCCACAAACTTTTCCTCGTGCGATTCGCATCGACCGTCCGCACGATGATTACAGCCTAAATCTGCAAATCACAAAAATCGAACTCAATGTAGAATTGGGCCCCGATCGCTTCCAGCTTACACAGCCGCCGAATTCGGATCTGGTGCGTGTTGATTCCAACGGTCAAACAGCCTGTCGCGGATGCGCATCCATGATGGGTGAACTGATTTTCCGCAATCTGCTGCACCGCCCGGCTCGCACTTTTATCGGGATTCTCGCCATCTCCGTCGAAGTTGCGCTGGTAGTTCTGATCGTCGGCCTGACTTCCGGACTGCTCACCGAAACCGCCAAGCGCATCGAAGGTATCGGCGCGGACATTATGCTGCAGCCGCCTGCCGCCTCCGTCTTTCTCGGATTCAGCGGTTCACCGATGCCCATGAAGATCACGGACAAACTCAGGCAGTTGAAGTACGTTCAAGCCGTGGCGCCCGCTCTGCTGCAATTTAATTCCACTGGCGGTGTGGAAGTAGTTTACGGAATCGACCCGGAATCGTTCCGGGAGGTTACCGGCGGATTTGTTTTCCTATCGGGCCACGATATGCAGGCGCCAGACGACGTCCTTGTCGACGATTGGGCGGCGCGTGCGAAACATCTGAAAGTGGGAGACACTTACAACCTTTTCAACAACAACTGGCATGTCGCGGGCATCGTGGAGCACGGCAAAGGCTCGCGTATTTTCGTGCCCATCGCCACGCTGCAGGATCTGATCGGCGCGCATGACAAGGCCTCCATTTTTTTCATCAAGTGCACGCGCCCCGAACATACCGACGACGTCATAGAAGACATGCGCAAGCCGGATAACTTCCCGGGCTACACCGTTCGTCCGTTGAAAGATCTACTTTCCTTAATGACTTCCACCAATATTCCCGGGCTGCAGGTGTTTATTGACGCGATGATCGCGCTGGCCGTTTCCATTGGCCTGTTGGTGATTTTTCTCACCATGTACACCACGGTGATCGAACGCACCCGCGACATTGGCGTGCTCAAATCTCTTGGAGCCAATCCGCCGTTCATTATCCGTTCGCTCTTGATGGAGTCAGCGCTACTCTGTTTCGGTGGAATTGCCGGAGGCATCGCACTCAGTTACGGTGTTCGCGCCGCATTTATCGCTGGATTCCCGACTCTTTCCATCCTCATCACTCCGGGATGGGTGATACGAGCGGGTCTCATCGCTATGCTGGGCACCATCGTCGGTGCCAGTTACCCCGCCTGGGTGGCCAGCCGAAAAGATGCCGTCGAGGCCCTTACTTTTGATTGAACATGTCAGGCTCAAACTGTTTTTGACGTGGAGCATGGCGCAGACTTTCAAGGCATCGAAGCTCGCTAGGTTCCGGTGAAAATCGCGGCTACAATACCAGCGCCGCAATTTGCGTTACGGCGAGCCGTGGGACAGGGGTCAGAAAAACGCAGCTTGGAACCGATACTCAAGACGGAAAATCTCTGGAAACTTTACCACGCCGGTAAAGTGGAAGTGCCGGCACTGCGTGGAGTCAATTTCGAAGTGCAGCCCGGCGAATCGGTCGCGGTGATGGGCCCTTCCGGCTGCGGAAAATCTTCACTTCTGTACGTGATCGGCGGACTTGGCGCAGGCTTCGCGCGGCAAAGTGTCTGGTGGACGGCAACGATCTGACCGAAATGCGCGATTCGGCGCGCACCAAACTTCGCCGCAGCAAGATCGGTTTCGTCTTCCAGCGTTTCAATTTGCTTCCAACGCTCACCGCTCGAGGCAACATTGCCATCGCGCAGTACATTCATGGCGACGGCTTTGACCCGCATCGCTTCGATGTAGTCACCAAGATGCTCGGCCTCGATGGACGGCTCGACGCATAAGCCTTCTGAAATGTCCGGCGGCGAACAGCAGCGAGTGGCCATCGCTCGCGCGATAATCAACGAACCGAAAATCCTGCTCGCCGACGAGCCCACCGGCAATCTTGGACACCAAGAATTCCGAAATTGTCCTGGAAATGCTGCGCCGCCTGAACAAGGACCTCGGCCAAACCGTGGTGATGATCACTCATAATCCTGAAGCGACGACTTATTTCGATCGCGTGGTACACATGCGCGATGGTGTTATCGTGGATGGAGTTCCGGCGGACTGAAATGGCATCTCCAGGTCAATTTTTTTCGCGCATTTTTTTCTGGTCCTATGAGCGCGGCTCGTGGCAATACGACCTGGCAGTAATCGCCATTCTGGTTTTCGTACTGCTCACGCCCGGCCGATGGTTTCACGATCAGCCTACGCGCGAAGTGCCGACTAGTTCCGCGCAAATCGAACTTTTGAACGAATCCGGCAACCGGCAAATTTACAGAGTGGACGCGCGCATCCTGACTCCGCCCGAGCAGATGCCGCAATTGCAAAACGAATTGCACCGGGCATTACAGAAAGCGCAAGCATCGCTGCAAAACGGCCGCTTCGAAATCACAGGCGTCGAAGCCATTCGCGATGCCCAGGGTGCGGTCATCGCCTATCAGGTCACTCTCCGCAAAAAATAGCCATGTCGATCCCGTGGCCATCAATTTCGGCCTCTCTTCCGCGCGATCTAGGCGAAAACCCCTAGCCTCAGAATAGTAACTGCGGCCTTCGGAAATGCGTCTTACTTAAATGTGTTACGATCAATTCAGAACGAATTCGTGTTGTATTGGCGGAGAGATGGCACTAACTTTGACCAGCAAGCCTGGCTTTTTTTTTGTTTTGACGATCGCAGCGCTACTTTGCCCGTGGCCGGCTGCGCGTGCCCAATCGCCTCAGAAATGGACTGCGGATTCTGTCTTGAATATGATGGACGCGGGCGCCCGCGATTTCCGCACCCTCACTGCTAACATCGAGAACATCAAGTACACCGCGGTAGTGAAGGATACCTCCACCGAATCCGGCCAGATGTGGTTTCGCAAAAAAGATGAAAAGATGCGTATCGATTTTACCAAGCCCGACCCGCGCACAATTCTACGGTCCGGCGATTCTCTTTCCATCTACACTCCGAAAATCAATCGGGTGGAAGAATATAACCTGGGCAAAAACCGCTCGATGGTTGATCAGTACGTTCTTCTGGGCTTCGGTTCGCGCAGCGATAGCGTGAAAAAAAGCTACACGGTGGCATTTGTCGGCGAAGAGGATCTCGATGGCAAGAGAACCTTGCTGATTGAGCTTACTCCGAAGTCCGACGAAATTCGCGCGCAAATCAGCAAAATCCAGATGTGGATCGACGAATCCTCTTGGTTGCCCGTGCAGCAGAAATTTTTCGAGCCCGGCTCTGGCGACTACTTCATTTTTCATTATAGCGACACAAAGAAAAATCTGAAGATTGACGACTCCAAATTAAGAGCCGACTGGCCCAAAAACGCCACTCGAGTCAAGCCACTGATAATTTCCAATCGACCTGCAGTTCCTGTGTTCGGCAGTCAGTGTGAGGCTAGAACGACGAGCGATTTTTCTGGCAATTCTCCGCGCAATCCCGCGAATTGAAGCAGAAGTCGCTTTTCCCTACGCCCGCTCCCGTTCGAGCAACGCCTCTTTCCGCGAAATCCCCCACCGATAGCCGGCAAGATTTCCATCCGCCCGCACCACTCGATGACATGGCACCACGATGGAAACGGGATTCGTTGCGCATGCTCGCGCGACTGCCCTCACCGCACTCGGTTTGCCCACTGCTCGCGCTACCTGGCCGTACGTTTTGGTGGTTCCACGGGGAATGCGCTGCAGTTCTTGCCACACCCTGCGTTGAAACGCCGTGGCCTGCAAATCCAAGGGCAGTTCTCGTCGCGGCGCGGCACCTTCCACTCGCGAGACAATTTCCTCCACCCATTGCGTGAACCCGCCGTGCGCGGCCGCGATTTCCGCCTGGGGATATTCCTCGCGCAATTCTTTCATCAATTTCGCAGCCGTGTCACCCAGATACACCGCTGACACGCCTCGTTCCGTGGCGGCCACCAATACTTCTCCCAACGATGATTTCGCAGTCGCATATTGGATCTTCATTCCTTTTCCTCCCTTTTGATAAGTCGCTGGCGTCATTCCCAGCTGTGCGTCGCTGCGTTCATAAACGCGGCTCGCTGACCCATATCCGGTCGCGTAGAGCGCTTCGGTAATGCTGTTGCCGTCACGCAGAAGCTTTTTGAAATTCTTTAACCGCAGTGCCGCCGCCAGTTGTTTAGGTGTCAACCCCGTTTGCTGCCTGAATGCCCGCCTCAGCACTTCCGTCTTCACTCCAATTTTTCTTGCGAGCGCCGCAACGTTCACTGCGTCATCCAGATCGTTCTGCAGCATTCGCGTGGCCATCTGCACGATCCGCACCGTCGCGGGAATTTCGTCCGGCTTGCATCGCCGGCAGGGACGAAATCCCTGGCGTTCTGCTTCCTGCTTGGTGATGAAAGAACAATGTGTTTTTCCGTAGTGGCCGCCGTGCCGGGCAACTTGGCCGGCAATAAATCTGCGTGGACTTTACTGCAAAAAAGAACGCGCCATCCGCTCGCCTGTCGCGGCTTAGTGTGGCTTGCCAGTAACCTCTTTCCGCCGACTGCGGCGAAGCGTTGTGTTCGTTCAACGGTTGCGCTCTCATTGTCTCCACCATGGCCAAAGTTAGCGCACTGCCAGTTCGGGCGCTATCCGGAATCGGAGTTCAAATAAATAAAGTTTATGGCTGGTTTCTAAGCTTCGCCCGGAGCGGGTAATGCATCTGCTGCTTCGTGCGGATCACGATGCGGCGCCGTAATCACCAGCACCACCGCTGTTAAGATCACCACCGCCGCCACCATGGTACGTAGCGACAACGCTTCCCCACCCAGCAACAATCCCACCATCAGCGCAACGATCGGATTCACAAACGCATACGTTGCCACTCGTGCCGCAGTGCTGTTCTTCAAAATGTAAAGATACGCTGTAAACCCGATGCACGAACCAAACACAAATAGGTAACCCACTGCCAGCCACGCCTGCAGCGGTGCCGCCAGCGGATGAAACTGCCACACCTCACCACTAAACAACGCCGTAATCCACAACGCTGTCTCCACCGCACAAGCCTTGCATCGCCACGCCTAGCATTGGCGAACTCGGCAGCGAACCGTGCTTCGAATAAAGCGATCCGCAGGCCCAAGCCAGCGATGCCACGACCAGCACACCCGCTCCTATCGGATTCACTCGCCCCGAATGGCCAAGCCTCGCCGGACCAACCAGCACGGCCATTCCGGCGAATCCCAGCACGATGCCAAATAAAATTCGTCCCGAAGGCTTATGCCCTCCTGGCCTCAGCCAATCCACAATCACCATCCACAGCGTCACCATCGCCACCAGGAGTGCCGCAATGCCTGACGGCACCAGTCTGCTCTGACCAGCACACCCCGCCGTTGCCCACGCACAGCAACAGCACCCCGGTAATCATCGCGGTTCGCCATTGTTCTGCTGTCGGTCGAATTCCAGTCTTCCATCGCAGCAGTGGGTACAGCACCAATCCAACCGCGAAATGGCGCATGGCTCCCAGCACAAATGGCGGAAAGGATTGCACGCCGATTTTCATCGCTAAAAATGTGCCACCCCACAAAAGATACACAAGGGCAAAACTGAGCATGAGCCAGCCGGTCGGCGATGAAGTATTGGGGAGTTAAGCCGCCCTTTGCGCTGGATCCCGAGGCTTCCAGCAGGGCTGGCATCGTTTGCGGACACCAAATTTGCTTGGACACGCAGAGGACGTTAAGCCTTCATTCAGCGTCGAGCCCAATTTGTCCCCTGGTCACCCGGCATCCTTTGCGTTGTCCGCGCAGTCCTCTGGTACTACTAAAACCATCTGTTTGAATTTAAGACACTTCTTGAGATTTTCCACAGGTTGACTCCTACACCCACAAAGTGACATCCTCTCAATCCGTTTCGAGACACGGTTTCCGCATCTTTCAAGATTGCGAACAGGTCTCGCACGTTCCGTAAAGCTTTTGGGCCATAAAAGCACGGCATTTTGCAGCATCTCTGAGGGCGGGATGAGCACACACAATCATGCTTTAAGGCAAGAAGCTGCAACAGTTCGCGGCCAAGCCTGCGACGCTAGGGCCAATACCCGTTCCATCTTCTCTTCCGCGGCCATAGGCGCGGCAGCCCCACCCGCGGCATTCCAGCCCCATTAACGCCTCGTGTCCCCATCCTGCGCGTCATGCCGCTGCAGCCGGTGAATCCTATGCGGCGCTTCGCCCGAGTTCCGACTCACGCCGTGGGCATCTTCCCGGAACAGCGCGAATATCCCCGAGCCTCTCTGCGCCTACCCCTGCGCCTTCGTGGCGTAGCAGGCCGCCCGGAAGATTTTCCCGATTACCCTGGTCACGCGCGACATCAGTTCCACCGGTGTTTTCTTTCTATGCCCTCGCAAACTTGCCCTCGGCACCGTCGTCGAGTTGGAAGTCGTCCTGGTCAGCCGTCCCATGGGCCGCGGCAACGTAGTCATCGTCAGCAAAGCCCGCATAACGCGCCTCGAACCTGCCGCCATGCCGGGTTGGTTCGGTATTGCCGCCTCCTTCGACGAACTGGAATTCGATCGCGACGACAACGTCCCGGCACACAGCCCGCGGTCTAAGCGCCGCAATTCTTCACGCGTTGTAAGCAGCGGCTTTCCGCCGCTGCTTTTCTTCACTCCTCCACACATCGAGTCCTCTGCACCGACCCCTGGCACTCGCCATCCGACTCCGAAAGGAGGGCCACCTTCAGGGCGGATCCCGATCCCCTCCACTGCGCATCGAGTCTCCCGTTGCAGTAAGCTGAACCGTCTAAACGCGGTACCGCACAACGTCCGAAATCCCGCCACCCTCATCTTCTCAAAGGCGTCCTCTTCGACTGGGACGGCACGCTCCTGAATTCCTATGCCGCCGACACCGCCGCGTACCTGGCCATGTTCGCTGAAATGCAAATTCCCTGGGGCCTCGCCGAACTCGAACGGCACTATTCTCCCAACTGGTACCACGTCTATCGCGCCGCCAATCTTCCTCGCTCGAAATACGACGCCGCCGACCAAGTCTGGCGCCAGCACTACGCCAGACAACGGCCCAAACTCCTTCCCGGCGCACGTCGTGTGCTCGGCCAACTTGCTCGCAGCCATGCTCTGGGGCTCGTCACCAGCGGCGACCGCGACCGCGTCCACCGCCAACTTCGCGAATTCAGACTCTGGGATCACTTCGCCGCCCGCGTTTGCAGCGGCGATACCCGTCTCCGCAAACCACATCCCGCCCCGCTTCGCCTCGCCTTTCGTCTGCTGTCCCTGCACCCAAAGGACTGCGTTTACGTCGGTGACTCCCCGGAAGACCTCCAAATGGCCCGCAGCGCCGGCGTACGCGCCGCCATCGCCATCCTCGGCCCTTTCCCCACCGAGAAGCGCCTCCGCGCCGCCAAGCCCGATCTCCTCCTCGAGTCCATCTCGGAACTCCCAGCCGCCCTCCTTCAATTCCAGGATTGACTGTGAGGATGCGGCCGGCTTTGGATTCTCTTGGCTCATGCCCTTTCGTCGTATCATCGAGTTCTTCGGAGTGGACGCATCCCGTGATGAAACGCTTCTTATTAGTACTAGCAGTCGCTCTTCTACTCGCGGTTTGCTATCCCACTCGTGCTCAAACGCCCGCTTCAACCTCATCACCCACGGACGTCTTCTGTCTCCTCGCACCGCTCTTCGTAGCAAAGCCACAACGCTCGAATCCAGCCCGGCCATGCGCGGGGAGGGGTGGCCGCGGTCCTTACCTTGCACTTTAGACAGCGAACTCTTCAAGGCTTAGGCTTTGCAGCGCCCGCCGCACCAGGAGCCGGAGCTGCGCTCGCTACCAAGGGCTTAAAGTCCGTCCACTTGATTACCAGCCGCACCGGAATGTCTCCGCTATCCTTTGAGTGCAGATATTCATCCGCGCGGGCGTAATTTGGAAACCAGTATTTCCCTTCCACATTTTCGCGGTACGTCTCGAAATTGGTAAACGGCAATTCCGGCGCTCGCTCGTCGCCCAAATCCGTTACCCATTTGCCGTATGTTTTCACGACTTCCAGGTATTGCTTGTCCACCCACACCACGCCCTGAAACAGGGCTTGTGCGCGTTCCAGCAATTTCGGCTTGGCGTCAATAATGTAGCAGTCGATCTCGTCCACCTTTTCCGTGCCCACATAACGCAAATCATATTTCGCCAGTTGCTGCGGAATCAGCGGATAGGCGGGCAGGTGCCCGATTATTTTCACGTTGTCCGGGGTAAGCGTCAGCGCGTGCAGCGTTGATTGCTGCTGGTCCACGACTTTCTCGTAGGGCCGGCCTTCGGAATCCAGCACCATTTGTACCGTCAATTGATATTCTCCGCTCGGCTGCCCATCGGGCCCGAACTCGGTCAGCTTGATCGATTTTTTGTAGCCATACTGAACACGCGCGCGCAGAAATTTTTCTTCCTTCGCGGCGAATTCCTTGATGATTTCCGCTGGCGGCAGCGGCGGTGCAGTTTCCGCTGGCTGGGTAGTCGTCACACGATGAACATCATGCTCCGGCGGCGGAGTGAGTGGCCCGTTGGCATCCTGTGCGGCCGCGCATGCAGCGCCAAAAATCATGAAGGCCGTCAGTGCCAGATCTTTTCCGAACACATTCATAAGACTGTTCAAACTTTCCGATTTTCTAACGCCAGTGCTCATCGTCTCGTAAGATGCTTGCAAGTCCGAGATGGCAGCCTGAGCTGCACTGGCAGGGCTTCTCGACTCGCGAGCAAGATCAAGTTTAGCGCGCGTACTAAGAGGGCGCAAAAAAACCGTCGCGCACTTTGATTTTAGTCATGGCAGCAGCCGCAACGCATCGAATTCTGAACTGAAAATGTTACAATTTCCAATTTAATGGCTACGCAACAAATCGCCTGCCGCTATCTGATTTCCGGAATCGTGCAAGGTGTCGGCTTCCGCTATTTCACTCAGGACGAAGCAGACCGGCTGCATGTTTCCGGTTACGTGCGCAATCTTCGCGATGGCCGCGTGGAAGTTTATGCCATGGGATCGCCAGAAAAACTGGCGCGCCTGCGCGTGCTGCTTGAACGGGGACCGCGCGGCGCCATGGTCCAGCATGTTGTCGAAGAGTCCGCCGAACTCGATCCACAGTTCGCGCAAGAATTCAGCATCACGTACGATCAGTAGAAGCAACTTGATTGTGATTTGTGGCACAGACTTCAGTCTGTGTGCCTTTCAGTAGCGTAGCCAACATGGCTGCGTGCTGTTTGCAAAATACGACATCGCAAATCTATAGGGAGCTCGGGAATGGATGATTTGAAAAAATTGATTCGTGAAGTAAAAGACTATCCCAAGCCGGGAATTCTTTTCTACGACTTAACCACGCTGCTGAAAGACAAGCAAGGCTTCCATAAGCTGATCGACCGGCTGTGCGACCACTTCCGGGATCACGAGATTGACATTGTTGCAGGCATCGAAGCGCGCGGTTTTATCTTTGCGCCGGCATTGGCTTATCGTCTCGGCGCAGGATTTGTTCCGGTACGCAAACCAAAAAAACTTCCCGCTAAAACGGCTTCCATTTCCTACGCCCTCGAATACGGCACGGACACCCTCGAAATTCACGAAGACGCAATCAAGCCCAGCGACCGCGTCATCGTCTGCGACGATTTGCTCGCCACTGGAGGCACCGCCGCCGCCACCGCCAAACTGATCCAGAAACTGGGCGGCAAAGTAGAGGGCACCGCCTTCGCCGTCGAATTAACTTTCCTGAACGGCCGCGCCAAGCTCCCCGGCCTCGACGTCTTCTCGCTAATTCAATACGACAAATAAATTTCCGCTGCGCCCATAAAACTCGATGCAAACTGAAGCACAAGCAGCACTTGAGAAATTCGTCCCTGTCGCTCGCGAGTTCTGTGAATTCATAGACCATGCAACGACAATGGATAGAGAAGCCTTTTCCTTAGCTCTCCCTGTCAAGCTAGCAAGAATTTGCGAAGCCGGAGCCTCGCTACCAGCCGTTCAATTGGATTCTAAAGATACCGAGGACGAGGTTGCGTTTGATCTAGAGCTCCTAACGGATGCGGACCACCTCAAAAAATATTCGCATTTAGTTTCTATCTTAAGATCGATTTTTGGTCATGCTGATGTCTATTGGGTTCTTTTCAATCCCCTGATGAATGAACCTACTGTTCAAGGAACCATTTCTGACGATCTCGCGGATATCTATCTAGATCTTCAGAAAAACCCTTGCGAAGCTCTCAGCAGGACACGACGCGACTGAAGTTTGTTTTGACGCTTGGTTGGTTTTTCACGCTCATTGGTATCGACACGCCGGCGATGCGCTGAAATACTCGATCGCTCTCCTCTAGGCCTTCCGTGAACTAGCATGGCGCTGACGGAGGGCTTCGAAGAGAACGACGCCGCTGGCGACGGAAACGTTGAGCGATTTCACCGGACCTGACGTTGGCAGAGAGACTACAAAGTCGCAGCGTTTGCGGGTTAGTTCGTGCAAGCCGCCGCCTTCGCCGCCCAACACAATTCCGGTTGGCGAAGTGTAGTCCACTTCGGTGTAGTTTTTGTCCGCGCGTTCGTCCAAGCCGACCAGCCAGTAGCCGGCTTCTTTCAACTCTTCCATGGTGCGTACGAGATTGGTAACTTTTGCGACCGGCAAATGCGCCAGCGCTCCAGCGGATGCGCGCGCAACCGTGTCTGTCAGTCCGGCGGCGCGGCGTTCCGGAATTATCACGCCGTGCGCTCCGGCGGCGAGTGCAGTACGGATAATCGCGCCGAGGTTGTGCGGATCTTCGACGCCGTCAAGCAGAACGATCAAGCCTGGCTTGCCTTTTTCATGGTTCGCGGCAGAAAGAATATCGTCAAAGCTGGTGGCTTTGCGGGCCGCGCCAATCGCCATGACTCCCTGGTGATCGCGCGTTCCAGCCGTGCGATCGAGTTGTGCGCGTTCTTCAAAACGCACGGAAATTCCGTGGCGGCGCGCGAGCTGTACAATTTCTTCCGCGCGCGTATCCTGCCGGCCTCTTGCGACAAGCACATATTCGAGCGGACGACCCGCTTCCAATGCTTCTTTTACGGCGTGTATGCCGGTCAGTTTGTCCATAGGCACCACAGTCTAGCGTTGCCGTTTGTTCCGCGCAAAGTCGCAGCTAAACCGGTACGAAGGTTTTCGTCTGAACTCACGGGATTGGTTCAGAACGGCTCACGCGCCTACTTACACTTCGGAGAGACTTCCATGCACAGATTTCGAGCGTTGCCGCTACTAGTTTCATCATTATTATGTTTGTCTTTTGTCCGTGGGAGTTCCGCGCGAGAGGCCGCTAAGCGTGCCAACTCGGCCGCGAGCGCGTTTACGGGACGCATGGTGGTCAACGGCGATTTTTTCGGCACTCCGATTTATTTCGGGCTGCTCATGGATCAGCAGGGCGAAAAACTGACGGGCAACTTCGATGGCGACAAACTGGAAGGTAGCGTGTCGGGTGGCCGCATTCATTTTCTGGCAAAAGACGAGTACGGCGGAACCAAGGAAGGAAACGCCACGCTGAGTGGCGGCACGATGACGGGCTCGCGGAAGAAAAGAAAGATGGGCGCGGCCGTGCCTTTACGCGAAGTGCGGTGCGGTTAGTCCATAGCGGAACAGAATTCGATGATGCGAGTGCGGGAAGGCTTTACCGGAGTGGCAAAATTTACGGCGGCGGCTTCGTCGAGGAGAAGGATTACGCGATCGAGGTCGCCTTCGCCGGGGCGGCCTGCGAGCGACAAGCGAACGGTTTGGAAGAGTTCGCGGCCGCGAATGTCCAGACTGGCTTTCATGATGTCGACGACTTCGCGGAGGCGATCTGAGTTCAGGGGGACCGGATCGAGTAGCAGCGAGGCGAGTTGGCGTAACGCATCGCGTGCGGCGTAGCGGGATAGGGCTGCGTGCGAGTCGGTGCGTGCCAGGATTTCTTGAGCGTCGTAGTGAAAGACCAGAGTGAGGAGATTTTTTAGAGCTGTGCGGTCGGAGGATTGCGGGCCGAGGAGAGTTGCGGCGTGTTCGCACCAGGCAGATTGTTCGGTTGTGAGTTCGCCAGTATGCCAATTTTGTTCGTCGAGGATTTGTACAACGTCGGCAGCGGAGAATTTGTTCTCGGCCGGAGAGGCCGGTTCGGGATTCGGCGTGGGTGACGGGGTTGACATCGAAGGTGAAGAGAGATTCCTCGCTACGCTGGGAATGACGGTTTTGAAAACCTTTGTCCAGGCTTACGCCGCGGACAGGGGCTTCGCTGCTCAGAGTAACAAAAGTGCGTGTGCTACAAAGCGCGTCTACACTCGTGTCGCTGACATGACTAGTCTGCGATGACGGTTGCTACTACGTATGCGGCTATGGCTTCACTGCGGCCGACGGCGTCTACACCTTCGTTGGTCTTAGCTTTCAGGTGGATGGATTCTACGGGGACGCGTAGAGATTTTGCTAGGACTTCGCGCATTTTTGGAAAATGCGGGCCGAGCTTCGGCTTTTCCAGAATCACGACGGCATCGACGTGTTCAATGTGCATGCACTTTTCGTCTAGGAGTTTTTGCGTGTGTTCAAGGAATTTCAGGCTGTCGGCGTTCTTCCACTTGGGATCGGTGTCGGGAAAATGCGTGCCAATATCACCGAGTGTCGCTGCGCCCAGCAGCGCATCGCAGATCGCGTGGGCCAGTACGTCCCCGTTGGAATGGCCTACCGGGCCTTTGTCGAAGGGGACAGTGATACCGCCGATGATGAGCGGACGGCCTTCCGCTAAGCGGTGCAAGTCGTAGCCGATGCCGCAGCGGACTCCGGACGAGGCGCTCACGTATGCTTGCGGCCTTTTTGGCGCGGCTAAAGTCGTGCCCTCCCGCGGAACGCGTATAGGACCGGTTCTCATGCCTGGTGGGCCTTTGCACGTTCGAGGTCGAGATAAAAGCGGGCGAGTTCCATGTCGGAGGGCTTGGTGATTTTGATGTTGCGTTCGGTGCCGTGGACAACGTGGACATCGTGGCCGAGGCGTTCTACGAGGCCGGCTTCGTCGGAGGCGTTGACGCCGTCGGCAGCGGCTCTGGCGAAAGCTTCTTTCAGCAGCTTGGTGTGAAAGACTTGCGGAGTTTGCGCGAGCACGATGCGTTCGCGCGGAATTGTTCCGATGATTAACGCCACGTCCTGCGGAAGGCTGCTGCGCTTTACTTCCTTTACTGTGTCCATGGCAGGAATGCCGAGGATGGCGGCTCCGCACTTGCGAGCTTCTTCGATGACGCGGGAAACCTGCTCCCGCGTGACGAACGGGCGAACCGCGTCGTGAACGGCGACCAGTTCGACATCATCACGGACGTGTTCGAGGGCCGCGGCAACGGATTCTTGTCGCGTTGATCCGCCCTTGACGACATGCACGGACTGGCGGAATTTTTCGTGGCGGCAAAGTTCTTCCATGCGCTGCACTTCATCGGCGCGGGTGGCGAGAATAATTTCGCTTATCGAATCGCAAGATGCGAGGCGGCGGAGCGTGTGTAGGAGGATGGGCGCGCCGTCGAGTTCCAGAAACTGTTTGGGCGTTTCGCCGCCCATGCGCGTACCCATTCCAGCAGCGGGCAAGATGGCAGTGACTCTGGTCATTGGAAGTGGGGGAGCGGCGCTCTCAGACGGGCCTGCGACCGTTGCCCCAAGAGTTTGAGTTTACCCTAAGCCGCGCGATGGTGGGAAATGGTGCGATACAAATTCCCGAGGTTTGATTCAAGGACTAGACCCAGGCCTATGCGGCGAATCACTCCGAAGATCTATCCGGGAGACCGATCCGAGTGGCGCGGGCTGCCGCGGGGGGCTGTTTGCCGGGTGGAATCGGAGTTTCACTAATGTGTTCGTCAATGCGGCCGAAAATCATTTTGCCGGCGGGAGTTTGGTGAACAGAGGTGACGAGAATGTCCACCGTTTTGTTGATTAGTCGGCGCGCGCCATCCACAACAACCATGGTTCCATCTTCTAAATATGCAACGCCCTGATTGACTTCCTTGCCTTCGCGCAGGATGAAGACACGCATGCCTTCGCCGGGAAGAAAAGCGGGACGCACGGCGTTGGCAAGGAGATTGACGTTAAGCACGCTGATTCCCTGCACGCTGGCAACTTTATTGAGATTGAAATCGTTGGTGACGATCTTGGCGCGCAGGCGGAGCGCCAGGTCGACCAGTTTGCGGTCCACTTCATTCGAACTGTTGGGATTGTCGTCAATGACGCGGACTTCCAGGGTTTGCATTTTCTGAATGCGCTGCAGGACTTCCAAGCCGCGGCGGCCACGCTGGCGGCGCATGCTGTCCGCGGAATCGGCGATCATCTGCAGTTCATGCAGAACGAATTGCGGGACCAACAGCGGGCCATCGAGGAAGTGGGCTTCGCAAATGTCGGCGATGCGGCCGTCAATCAGGACACTGGTATCGAGAAGTTTTCCATCCTCGTGGGGCGACGACGGAGCAATGTGCGGACGCAAGATTCCCTGCAGCGCTTCGGGTTTGAAGAAAATGGCTTTTTGCGAGCCGAGCATGATGCCGACGTAGCCGAATGACAGAAGCGCAGTGTAGGCCAGAAAAGATTTCGTGGGCTCCTGCGCCGATGTGCCGAAGACGAGTATGGCCACGAGCAACGCGGCGAGTGCGCCGAAGAGGCCTCCCATCACGCCGCCGAGAAGCGCGGTAGCAGACGAATTGCGCAGCTGGTATTCAGCGGCGACAATCGCGAGCGAAAGCGCAAATCCCGTGCCTGCGGCGGCCCAGCGATGCAATCCAAATGGAGCCAGGCTGACAGTAATGGCACAAAGAATGGCGATCAGAAAAATTCGCAGGAGCCAGGCGTTCCACTGGCGCGAGGCATGGTGAGATCTCGAAATCGAGGCGAGATTCAGCCGACGGCTATCGGTTGACTCGGCTTCAGACAGTTCGGGCAAAGTGCGGCTCATGCGACCTTTTAGCACAGGGTTTGTAAGTACAACTTCTTTACCTCAGGGCTTGTAAAACAAACCCTGAAACCCCGCACCCCTACAGGATGCTTGATCACTGCGAAATCGGTAATGCCGCCGGCGGGCCGGCTCGATGCGAACGTGCCCCGTGACTTGGTTTGCGTAAGCGATTCAGCCGTCAATACCGGGACGACTATTGGGGAATTGTATCCGAGGGAGGAAGTCTCAAGCCAGATAAATTCGCGGAACGCGAGCGCTGACGGCGCAGAGCAGATCGGAGGTGACAGTAGCGATGCCGCGGGCCACCAGATTTGCGGGAAGCACATGTTCCCCGTCCGTGCCGTAGATGGTGGCGACGTCTCCGAGCGCGACGTTGGGCACGTCTGTGACGTCGATCATGGTGACGTCCATGGAGACAATGCCAACGATGGGAGCGAGAACACCGCGCACCAGCACACTGCCTTTGTTGCCGAGGGAGCGATGGATGCCGTCGCCATATCCGGCGGCCAGCACGGCGATTCTCGATGCGCGACCGGGTTGGAATTTTGAGCCGTAGCCTACGCCGTCCCCGGCAGGCACGTTGCGAAGATTGATAATGCGGGCGCGGAGGCTCATCACCGGACGGAGTGGCAATTCTCTTTCGGCTTGGGCGCGGCGTTCGATGGGATCGTATCCGGGATGGTAGCCGTAGAGAATTGCGCCCGGACGAACCATGTCTGCCCAGGTTTCCGGACGCGAGGCGATGGCGGCGCTGTTGGCCAGGTGAATGATGCCAGGATCAATTCCGAGCACTCGCAGGCGATCGATGGCTCTGTGAAAACTTTCTTCCTGGCGGCGATTTTGTACGGCGATGGGTCCATCGAAGACTTCAGAGGAAGCGAAATGCGTGAAGACGCCTTCGAGTTTCAGGCGCGATGATTTCTCGTACTGGCGCGCGAAACACTCGATGTCGGTGGGCGCGATGCCGAGCCGGTTCATGCCGGTGTCGATTTTCAGGTGAAAGCCGGCGGAGCGCTTGGCGAATTTCTTGCGCGATGCCGCGGAATCGAACGCTGCCAGTTGTTCGCAGCGAATGATGGCGGGAGAAATTTTGTTGGCGAGAAGCTGCGCTTCTTCGCCTGGCCAAAAACTGGTGAGCGCGAGAATGGGTTTGCGCACGCCGGCTTCGCGGACTTGTTGGCCTTCAGTTGCGCCAGTGACGCCAAACCAGTCAGCGCCAGCCTTTTCGAGAGCTTTGGCGACTTGTGGGCCGCCGTGGCCGTAGCCGTTGCCTTTGACGATGCAGAGAACTTTTCGGGAAGTGGCGCGTTTTCCGGACTTCGGATTTACGAAATCGCGGATGGCGTGGAGATTGTGGGTTAGCGCGGCGAGCGAAATATCGGCCCAGACCGGGCGGCCGTTGGCACTTTGAATCTTTTTGCGAGCAGGCATTCGAGTTCCAGCGCGGTTGGTGGCGCGCGTCCAGAATTTCTATTTTAAGACATCTCCGCGCCATTGCCCGGTTTGGCAAGTCTCTGGCGCTAGAAAGACAACAGACCAAAATGCACGCTGCGTACCGCAATTTGACCTTGCGGGTGAGTTTGTAACTGCTTCACAGAGCGGCAGTTAGACTCATGGCTCTCATTGTGGTTACGAACGGTCGTGTGTGCCGCGAGCCGCACTGCGGCAGGTATTCCATACTGCCAGCTACATATCATCGGGTGCGAATTGCGAGAAGGCATCGGGAGCAGCTTCTTCGAAGCGGGTAAGACGGCTGCGGAAGACGAAGCGTACCTTATCCGTGGGGCCGTTGCGCTGCTTGGCGACCTGGATTTCCGCTTGATCGCGTTCTTCGGGTGAGGCTTCCATCTTCGACCAGTGCGGGCGATAGATGAACATGACCACGTCGGCGTCCTGTTCGATGGCGCCGGACTCGCGAAGGTCGGAGAGTTGCGGGCCGCGCTCTTCGCGTTCGGGAGCGCGAGTAAGCTGACTGAGGACGAGCACAGGGATCTGCAATTCCTTGGCCAGCCCCTTGAGGCCGCGCGAGATGCTGGAAACTTCTTCCTGCCGATTGCTGAATCGGCCGCGGCCGGTGATGAGTTGAAGATAATCAACGACGACGAGCGAGAGGCCTTTTTCGCGTTTGAGGCGGCGGGCTTTGGCTCCGATTTCAAGGACGCTGGTCGAGCCGGCATCGTCGATCCACAGCGGCGCGGAAGAAATGGTGCCGAGGGCTTCGGTCATGCGGCGCCAGTCTTCGCGACTGAGATGGCCGGAGCGGAACTTGTGGGCGTCGATTTGCGCGACGCTGGCGACGAGACGCTGCAACAGCGATTCTTTGGACATTTCCAAGCTGAAGAAAGCGACGGGGCTGCCGGCGCGGATGGAAATATTTTCAGCGAAATTGAGAGCGAGTGCGGTTTTTCCTTGCGAGGGACGCGCAGCAAGAATCAAGAGTTCAGATGGCTGCAGGCCGGAGAGAAGTTTGTCGAGTTCAGTGTAGCCGGTGGAAACGCCGGTGATGCTTTTGCCTTCGCGAAAGATTTTTTCCAGGCGCTCGAAATTGTCGCGAACGATGTCTTTTACGGGGATGAGACCGGCTTTTACGCGATCTTCGGCCAGCGCGAAGATCGAGGACTCAGCGTTGTCGAGAATGGTGTCCGCGCCGTCTTCGCCTTCGAGAGCACGCTGCTGAATATTGTGCGTGGCGTGAATCAGATTGCGGAGCAGCGCTTTTTCGCGCACGATGCGCGCGTAGTGCTCGACGTTGCTGACGCGCGGCATGCCATCGGCGAGCGCGGCAAGATACGGCGCACCTCCGGAAGATTCAAGTTCGCCGACGCGATGCAGAGATTCGGTGAGCGTGACCAGGTCAATGGCTTGCTGATTTTCGCCGAGCGCGATCATTTGATTGAAAACACGGCGGTGCTGTTCCAGGAAAAAATCTTCGGGCTTGAGATTTTCGATGGCGGCGTTGAGGGCGTGATTATCGAGCAGAATGGCGCCAAGAATGGAGCGTTCGGCTTCGAGATTCTGAGGTAGCGGGCGTTCGAGAGTGGCTTGAGCAGACATAGTAGTAGCTTTTAGTATTCGCCTTTTATTCGCTTTATAGCATTTTGCCCTGCGGCAGGCAATACCGGATTACAAGAAATTTTCCGGCGCGGCTTGCTGTCGAAGGATTGCGTGCATTGTGATGTGCCGAGAGCTGCGCGTCAACGCGTGACGCTGTGCAAAATTATTGGAGGCGTGGAAAAGTATTTTGCGCCGGCGATTTATTTTTGTGGCGGCACGAGCTGAAAAGAGATTCCTCGGCAGCGCTCGGAATGACGAAGTGATGCAAGCGAAAAAGAAGGCGCGGCCCCGAGCGGTCCGGATCAACGTGGCGCGCCCTTACGGAAAAATTCGCCAAGGCTAAATACGATTAGGATTCTTTGTCTACGGTTACTTTGATGGCTGCGGTAATGTCGCGGAAAACTTTGACGGTGACGTCTTTTTCACCGATGACTTTTATGGGTTCGGCCAGTTGGATCTGGCGCTTTTCGACCTTGAAGCCGTGCGCCGCGAGGGCTTCGGCGATGTCGCCTGAGGTGACCGAGCCGAACATCTGGTCGTTTTCGCCGGTCTTGCGCGCGAACTTTACAGCAACGCCATTCAGCAGGTCGGCCTGCTTGCGCGCGGCGTCCATCTCGGTGGCGGTCTTTTTCGCCAGCGAAGTGCGGATACGCTCAAGCGCCTGCATGTTGCCGGAGGTGGCTTCGATTCCGATTTTGCGCGGGAGCAGAAAATTGCGCGCGTAGCCTGGCTTCACGGTGACCACGTCTCCACGGTGACCGAGATTATCGACATCTTCCTGCAGAATAATTTGCATATCGTGTTCCTTTTCAGTCCACCGCAAACGCGGTTCAGTCTTTGTGCGCGACCGCGACGCGGTCACGATTTCTTTCCGAGTGGCAAAACAGCCGGCACGAAAAACAGCCGGGCAAGAGTTCAGGCCGCCGGTTGCGGCGTTGCCGGCGGAGTTGTTGCGGGCGGGGCTGCCGGTGGCGGTGTTACTGGAGCCTGCGGCTTGGCAGGTTCCACCTGTCGAGGAGCAGAGCTTCCCGCAGCGCTGCCAGCGAACGGCAGCAACGCTATGTTGCGAGCCCGCTTGATCGCCACGCCGAGCCAACGCTGGTGGCGAGCACAAACGCCGGTCATGCGGCGCGGGAGAATTTTGCCGCGTTCCTGTACGAACTGGGAAAGAATGTCGGCACGCTTGTAGTCGATCAGGTCCATCTTCTCGACACAGAACTTGCAGACTTTCTTTTTGCGGAAAAATTGCCGCTTGCCGCGGCGAGGTCCACCGGGGCCGCCGCCCGGTCCTCCCGGTCCACCACCTTCACGGCGTCCACCACCACCACCTGGGCCGCCTTCGCGACGTCCGCCACCGCCGCCATGTCCACCGTGACCGCCTTGTCCGCCACCACCTGGTCCGCTGGGACGAGGTGAAGGAGCTGAAGGTGCTGCTTGTTGCGGAGCTGCTGGTGTTTGATTCTGTTCGTCTGCCATAACATTTACCCTTTCTCTCTAATACGTTTGGTGCCGTGTGGCGCCGGTCAGGCCGGAGCCGAAATTATCCGGAATAAGAAACCCTGGAGACGACCCGCTGCCGTTAGCTGGCAGCGGGTTGTTCCGCCGAATGCGTTGGTGCTGGCGCTGCGGCAACCGGGGTTGGCGCAGGTGCTGGCGTTGGACGCTTGGGACGGCGGGCAGCGCGCTTATCGCGAATCGCGGTGAGCTTCTTCTGGCGCTTGAGGTCTTCGTCAAGACGAATGGTCAGATACTTGATGACATTGTCCTGGACCTTAAGGCGGCGCTCGAGTTCCACGATCAAATCGTTGTGTGAAGTACGAATCTGGTAGTAGACGTAGATGCCTTCGCGGTGCTTGGCAACCTTGTAAGCGAGCTTGCGAGTGCCCCAATGCTCGGTCTTTTCGATCTTGGCGCCTTTGTCGCTGCAGGCGTGTTCAACCGTGTGTTCCACTTTCTTGACTTCGTCTTCCGGCGTGGCCGGACGAACGATAAAAATCAGGTCGTACAGACGTTCTTCCATAGTTCCTCGTTTCTCTTTCACTGAACTGCGTTACCAAACCCACAGCCAAAACTCAATCAAAGACGGTCGGATGAGCCCGCCGCTACAAAACCACCCTTAATTCCCGGCGGCTTCGTCGTCCTGCTGACGTTCGCGGCGGTTGTACTTGGCCATCGCCGCTTCGATGCCCTTTGTAAGCATCAATTCGACGGCGTCGCCGGCATCCGCGATCATTTCCGCCGCCACTTCCAGCTCCGACTTCTTCATCGGGCGAAGGACGTATTCTTTCCTGCTACTCAAAGGATGATCAGGGCCGCAACCCAGCCGCAATCTTGCAATCGCCGGAGTGCCAAGCGAACTGATCAGCGATCCGGCGCCGTTGTGGCTGCCCGCGCTGCCCTCGGCGTGAATGCGAATCGCGCCCCAGGGCAACTGCACTTCATCCCACATCGCGAGTACGTCTTGCGGACCGAGCTCATACTTTTCGAGCAGTTCGCGTACCGAGATGCCGCTCAGGTTCATGAAAGTTTGCGGCTTGGCGAGGATTATTTCTTCTCCTGCCAATTTGCCCAAACCTACCAGAGCCTTTGCTTCCGGCCGCTCGACGCGAATGCCGCCACGATTGGCCAGCTCATCCACCGCGAGAAAACCGAGGTTGTGCGGCGTCCATTGATATTCCGGGCCAGGATTGCCAAGGCCAACAATGAGCCGCATCGTCTTTTCACCTCAGGGTTTGCAAGTACAACTTGTTTCTCCAAGGGTTTGTAAAACAAACCCTTAAACCCTGAAACCCGGTTACTTCTTTTTCTCCGGCTTCTCGGCGGCTTCGGCACCTTCTTCGCCTTCGACTTCCTTCTTGCCCTTCTTGATGACTTCGGGCTCGGCCGGTGCTGCTGCGTCGGCCACCACGGCATCCACGGGCTTTTCTTCCTCGACCTTGAGCGCGACGACGTGCGCGAGAACGCGTTCCGGTTCGGTTAGCAATTTCATTTTGGCGGTGTCGATGGGGATATCGCTGGCGCGCAGTTGACCGTTCATTGCGAGATGGCTGACGTCCAATTTAAATTCGGTCGGAATTTCGCCGGGCAAGCATTCGATTTCTACTTCGCGGGTGACGACTTCGAATACGCCGCCTTCGACTTTCACGCCGGACGGTTCGCCAAAGGTGTGCACGGGAACCTTGACGCGCATGCGCACGTCCATGGCGATGCGCAACAGATCGACGTGCAGAAGATTTCCGCTGACTGGATCCACTTGCCAGGCCTTCACGATGGCGGGCTGTTCTTTGCCGTCAAACGCCACCTGGAACAGCGTGTTGTGGCCAGTGGCTGAGCGCAGAATCTGGCTCACCTGCTTGGTGTTCACGGTGAGCGATATTGCGGAATCTTTGCCGCCGTAAAGCGTCGCGGGAACTTTTCCCGCTACACGCTGGCGGCGGGCCTCATTTTTGCCGCGGGATTCGCGGGCTGCTGCTTCGACTACGATCTTGTCTGCCATTGCTATGTCCTTTTCGTTCCGGGTTTGTAAGTACAACTTGTTTTTCTAAGGGTTTGTAAAACAAACCCTTAAACCCTGAAACCCTGCCTATATCTTCCTGGCCTGAAACTGCGGGCCTTACTTGCCATACTACAAAAATCTTAGATGAACAATTCGCTGATCGAGGATTCCTCGTGAATCGAGCGAATACCGCGCGCCAGCAAATCCGCCACGCTGAGCACGCGAATCTTTTTCAGTGCCTGGCCAGCTTCGCTAAGCGGAATGGAATCGGTGGCGACCACTTCCTTGATTTGCGATTTGGCGATGCGCTCGATCGCTGGGCCGGAAAGCACGGCGTGCGTGCATGCGGCATAAACCTGAGTAGCGCCCTCTTTGAGCAGCGCTTCCGCGGTTTTTACCAGCGTGCCAGCAGTGTCAATAATGTCGTCGACGATCAACGTGCTGCGTCCGCGCACCTCTCCGATCAAGTTCATCACTTCGCTGACGTCCACATCCACGCGGCGTTTATCCACGATGGCCAGCGGCGCGCTGAGTTTCTTGGCGAAAAAGCGGGCGCGCTCCACGCCGCCAGCATCCGGCGATACCACGGTCAAATCGGGCAAATTCAAATGTTTGAAATATTCGACCAGCACCGGCGAAGCGAAAAGATGGTCCACAGGAACATCGAAATAACCCTGAATCTGCGGCGCATGTAGATCGAGCGTAAGGGCTCGGCTGGCACCCGCGGTTTCGAGCAGGTCAGCAACTAGCTTCGCGGAGATTGGAACGCGCGGCTTGTCTTTGCGATCCTGCCGCGCATAACAGTAATACGGCAGTACGGCGGTGATTCGCCAGGCCGAAGCGCGTTTGAAGGCATCAATCATGAGCAGAAGTTCTAGCAGGTGGTTGTCCACCGGATAATGGCAGGGCTGAACGACAAATACGTCCGCACCACGCACGTTTTCCAAAATCTGAAAATATATTTCGCCATCGCTGAACCGGCCAAGCATGGCCTTGCCCAGCGGAACGTCCAGATGCTTGCAGATGGAGTCCGCCAGCACGGGATTCGCAGTTCCGGAAAAAATTTTGAAGCGCTCGTCGTTCAAAAAGCGATCTCCGCCCTGCAAAAATCTGCACGTTGAAATTTCCTGGGTTGTGGCTGAAGACGCTGAGGATTAATCGCGAGGCGCACTGATAACGGTGCGACTGTGCATCAGACGACGATACGAATCGCGAGCGACTGTCTCGCAAACGAAAGTCTGATCGTGCGGAAACCCAACAACGGCTCGGCGCGCCTTAGCTGGGCTCGGGAAAACTCCAATCACCGCCGAACCGCTACCCGCCAGCAAGGCTTCTGAAGCTCCGTTTTGAAGCAAATCCCGTTTGATTTCAGCCAGACGGGGGTGCTGCTGGAAGACCGCTTCTTCAAAATCATTTAGAAGGGGGCTGCCCTGCAGGCTCCAAGCGAGAGCACAGAACCTATAAAGTTTAGGGTTTCCGGTGGAATTTGTCAATCGCGTCGCCTCGGCTTGCAATGTACCGGGCCGCGGTGAATTGAGCCAGCGGTACGCGTCCGGGGTGGGAACATGAATCGATTCAGGCGAAACAACCAGCAAGGCCAGGGTGGGAATGTCGGGCAACGGGTAGATTTCGTCGCCTTTGCCAATGCCCAGGGCTCGGCCGCCTTCCAGGAAAAACGGGACATCTGCACCGAGGGTTGCAGCAAGTTCGAATAGACGTTCTCGAGGCAGCCGTTTTTTCACCAGCCGCAAATAACCGATCAAAGCTGCTGCGGCGTCACTGGAACCGCCACCCAATCCCCGTCCGGCGGGAATGGTTTTGTGCAGTTCGATCGCGACGCCGTCCTGAATTTTGAATTCTTGTTGCAATGCTTGTACCGATCGGTACACCAGATTCTTCTCGATGGGTTCGTGAGAGAGCGACTCATTGCCCAAGACTTTCAGTTCGATACCGGAGCGACGCGCGGATTTCAAGCGAACTTCGTCTTTCAGCGAGATGGTCTGTAGGGTAGTACGAACTTCGTGATAACCGTCGCCACGTTTGCCGATGATTTCCAGGCGCAGGTTGACTTTCGCAAGGGCGGGGATGCGAACTTCGGGCATGTCTGAGCTACGGCTTGACCGGTTCAGGCGAAGACTTTTGCGCGACACGATGCCGGGACTGGCTAACTTTTTTTTCCACCTCGGCTACTTTGTCCGGCTCGACATCGGCGGGGAAAACGCGCTTCCATTCGGCCAGCGACTTTTCCCATTCCGCTGCGGCCATTTCGGGCCGTCCGGATTTGGCGTAAATATCGCCGAGATGCAGGTGCATGGTCGGGTCGTGAGGATCGCGGTCCAACGCCTTGCGCAGAGCGGCCTCTGCGTCCCCGAACTTGTTCTGCTTGTAATAGACCCAGCCGAGGCTATCGAGATAGGCGGAGTTGTAAGGCTCCTCGGCAAGAGCGCGCTGCACGAAAGCCTGCGCTTCATCCAAACGGATTCCAAGTTCGCTAAGCATATAGCCGTAGTAATTCAAGACGGCGGAGCTCTTGGGATTGACGGCGAGAGCTTTTTTGAATTCTGTTTCGGCTTTGTCGAAAATTTTCTGGTGTTCGTAAATCGAACCCAAAAAATACCAGACCATCTCGTTGTCGCGCGGCGTGCCGGGAATGGCTTCGGCGGCGCGCGCGGACTGTTCCGCTTCGCGGAAGCGGCGTGCGAACTGATAAGTCTGAGCGAGGTTCAAGTAGGTTTCGCGGTCGGATGCGGTGCCGTTCAACTGTGCGCGAAGAAGCTTCGCGGCTTCGTCCGTCTGGTTGGTTTCTCCGAGCAACAGCGCATAGCGAGCCTTGATCGCGGGATCTTTGGGATATTTGGCGATGGCTTCTTTACCGGCCTGCAAGGCTCGCGACTGGTCCTTCGCGGAGCTGTACGCATCCACGATCAGGATGCGCGCGTGGCGATCTTCTTCGTCGCCCAGACGTCCCAGTTCTTCATAAGTGTTAACGGCCGCTTGAAAATTCTGTGTTTCGCGATACAAGCCACCGAGCTGTTGATAGAGAACAGAAAGCGAGCGCCGCCGGGTTGGCATGGAAGCGGATTGGCCTTTGACGCCTGTGACCGCCTCTGAAAGAACCCGTATTGCGTCCTCGTAGCGGCCCTGCGCTTCGTACAACATCGCTTCGTTGTACAACACATCGAGACTGCCCGGAGAATACTGACGGGCCTTGACCAGCGTGTCTTCCGCCTTGTCCATCTGGTGCAATTCGCGATAGATCTGCGCCAGCCGAAGATAGATGTCGGCATCGTCCGGCATTAGGTCAGAAAGTTTCTGATAGACGCTGAGTGCTTCAGAATACTTTTCTTCGGCGATCAGGGTTTGGCCAAGCCCGCGCTGGTGGCTGGTTTCGCTGGGATCGAGTTCCACCGCTTTGCGATACGCGGCCTCGGCTTTCTGCAGATCTTTGGTTTGCGTGTAGGCATCGCCAAGAAGGTCCAGCAACGTAGGCGAGTTAGATTTGGAGTTTATGCCTTCGAGCAGCGCAATGGCATCAGAGGATTTGCCTTCGTCGAGCAGCAATTGCGTCAACTGTTCGATCCCAGCTTCATTCTCCGAATCGGATTTCAGCAAGCCGCGAAGAACTTCCTCGGCCTTGTCGTGCTGGTTCTGCAGGCGGTAAAGACGCGCGAGCCAGAGAGCCGACTCAGTGTCCGAGGGATCGAGGCGCACTACTTCCTTGAATTGTTCGACGGCCCGATTGACGGTTTGCGTTTGACCGGTGGTTTCGCCGGAGTTGCCTAGACTGCGCAGATAAATGTGGCCCAGCAGGCGGCGGGTCTGCGCATCCTCGGGATTGCGCTGCAGCAGAGTTTGAGCTTCCAATTCGGCTTCGTGAACGCGCTGCGCTTTCCAATACATTTCCGCCAGGCGCTCGCCAATGACCGGGGACTTTGGGTCGAGCGCATAGGCTTTTTTGTAAAAGTCGATGGCTTGCGTGGCAAATTCGCTGCGGCTGGTCGCCTCGTACTGTAATTCGGCGATGTGCCCCATGGTGTAGTCGAAGTAGGCCTCAGCGCGACTGGAAGCAGGCGGAGCTGCCAGCTCGCCATTAGCGAAATCCTGTTTTTGCGCCGGAGACTGCGGAGAAGTGGCCGTCTGCGCGAAAGCAGCACCGGCGGTGAAAGTTGTGCTGATGAAACATGCTGTTAGCTTTAGAAAGTTCATATTTGCCCTGAAAAGAAAAGTATCCCATGCGAGCACGGGACGGTCAAAAGCGAAATGCCGAACATTTCCAGAGCCAGATGGAAGGCCGACCAGAATTGGATGCGGGGGAGGGGGAGGGCGTTGGCAGAAAAAAGAGGTTGACACTGTTTCCATACTTCTGCAATTATCGAAATATGAAGAAGCCCGACCCACTCCTGGTAACCCGCTCGGCGGATCGCTTCGCGGCGCTCGGCGCCGAGCCGCGGTTGGCGATCCTGCGACTGTTGCTGTCGGCTCATCCTACCGGAATGATTGCAGGCGAGGTGCAGGAGGAGCTGAAGATACCAGCGTCCACGCTTTCGCATCACCTGGAAAAATTGAAACAGGTGGGATTGATCGACGTTCGGAGGGATGGAACTTTTTTGTGGTACTCGGCAAATACCGATGCGTTGCGCGAAGTGCTGGGATTTCTTTATGAGGAGTGCTGCACGAAGAGCCGTGCCGTGGCGCCGGAATCCTTTGTGCAGATTTCGCGGTAAGAACAGGAGAAACAATCCGCTCGCCTTCATTCCGAGGAGCAAAACGAGGAGGAATATCTCTTTCTCCTCGATTGGGGAGCAAGAGAGATTCCTCGCTGTGCTCGAAACGAGGGGCTTGGGTTCTTGGCATCCGGACAAATCAGGCAGGGTACAAGAGGAGAATTTATGAGTGAACAAAGCATTCAAGACGTTGTGAAGCAGAAATATGGCGAAGCAGCAAAGCAGGCCGCGGCAGGAGGAGTCGCTTCCTGCGGCGGAGGCGCGAACGATCTTGCTGCGATCCGATCACGCGAGATCTTTACGACTCCGCGCAGATGGCGGGATTGCCGGAGAAGGCGGTGGCGGCGTCGCTGGGCTGCGGAAATCCGACGGCGCTGGCGCAACTGCAAGCCGGCGAGACGGTGCTCGATCTGGGCTCGGGCGGCGGAATCGATGTGCTGCTGTCGGCAAGGCGTGTGGGGCCGACGGGAAAAGCGTACGGACTGGACATGACCGACGAAATGCTAGCATTGGCTCGCGAGAACCAAAAAAAGTCCGGGATCACCAACGTGGAATTCCTGAAAGGCGCCATTGAGAATATCCCGCTGCCCGACAATTCGGTGGATGTAATTATTTCGAACTGCGTGATCAATCTTTCCGGCGACAAAGGCCGTGTGTTGCGGGAAGCGTTTCGCGTGCTAAAGCCCGGCGGGCGTGTTGCGATTTCTGACGTCGTGGTACGAGGAGAAGTTCCGGCGGAAATCCGCAAGAGTATGGAGTTGTGGGTGGGCTGCATTGCGGGAGCACTGGAAGAGTACGAATATCGCGATAAGCTTTATGCCGCGGGGTTTACTGGGATCGATATCGAGCCCACACGCGTTTACAGAAGTGAAGAAGCTCGCGAATTCCTGGCCAGCGCCGGGCTGGACGTGGATAAAGTCGCACCGCAGATCGACGGAAGATTCATCAGCGCCTTTGTACGCGCGGTGAAACCGACCGGCCCGGCAAACGTGGTCGGTCCGTCGTGCAGTGCTCCGAGCTGCAATTAAGTTGCACGGATTTTCCACCCGCGGGCACGCGTAGCGACGAATGAAGAAAAATTAGGTTTAGGGACCTGCGCAGCAATATCTTGGCGCTCAAAACAAAAGTTGCGGTATTCGGCCGCGCTTAAAGGCTTTGGCGTCGCGGCCACAGATTCTTAGTGCAGAAAATGTCGCATGCCGGTAAAGACCATGGCCATGCCGAGGCGATCGGCGGCGGCAATGACATCGTTGTCGCGCACGGAGCCTCCTGGCTGAATCAGCGCGACCGCGCCGGCTTTCGCGGCTTCTTCCACGCCGTCGGGAAATGGAAAAAACGCGTCGGATGCGACGATTGAACCTTGTAAGGAGGACTGCGCCTTCATCACCGCGATTTTTACGGAATCAACACGGCTCATCTGGCCGGCGCCCACACCAAGCGTTGCGCCATCTTTGGCGAAGACGATGGCGTTTGATTTCACGTGTTTCGAAACTTTCCACGCGAATTTCATGGTAGCGAGCTCTTCCGCGGTAGGAGCTCGCCGGGTTACGACTTTCAGTTCGGAAGATTTGATTTCTCCGAGGTCCGATTGTTGGACTAACATACCACCAAGAATTCGTTTCAGCTGCAGCTCCCGTTCGGGCTCCAGACCTCCCGGCGGAAGTTCCAGCAAACGAAGATTTTTTTTGGCGGCAAGAACTTCCTTTGCGCGAGGGTCGAAACCCGGCGCCGCGATGCACTCCACGAAAAGCTTTGCGACCTCTTCGGCAGTTGCCAGGTCCACTTCGCGATTGAACGCCAGCACACCGCCAAACGCTGAAATTGGATCGCAGGCATACGCTTTGAGGTAAGCTTCGCGCAGGGTTTGCTGTTCGGCGGTACCGCACGGATTGTTGTGCTTGATGATGACTGCTGCAGGTTTCTGAAACTCGCCGGCAATGCTGCGAGCCGCTTCCAGGTCCACATAATTGTTGTAGGAAAGTTCCTTGCCCTGGAGTTGTTTGGCAGCGGCCAAGCCGGATGGCGCTTTGCCCGAGGGGACATAAAGGGCGGCTGCCTGGTGCGGATTTTCTCCGTAACGCAGTGGCTGTTGCTTCTCGAGTGAAAGATGAACACGTCGCGGCAAAGTTTCCTTCGCGATCAAGGCGGGATGTCCGGCCGAGACCGACAGGCGCTCCAGCTCTGTGGCGATCATTCCGTCGTAGCGTGACGTGGTAGCAAAAACTTTGCGCGCCAGCTCGATCCGCGTCGCGGGCATAGTCTCCTGGTTGGCTTCGAGTTCCGTCGCGATCCGGTCGTAATCCGCGGGATCGGTAACCACCGTAACGCTTTCCCAATTTTTCGCGGCTGACCGCAACATGGTCGGCCCGCCGATATCAATGTTTTCTATGAGCTCTTCCGCGGTCAGGTCGGCTTTCGCAGCGGTCGCTTCGAACGGATATAAATTCACAATCACCAGGTCGATTGGAGCAATGCCATGGTCTTGTGCCTGCTTCTGATCTTCCGCGAGATTGCGGCGATAGAGCAGTCCACCGTGAACCTTGGGGTGCAGCGTCTTGACTCGGCCGCCCAGCATTTCCGGCCAACCCGTGAATTCGGAAACGTCTTTCACGGCCAAACCCGACTCGCGCAGCAGTTTTGCGGTGCCGCCGGTGGAAAGAATTTCAATCTTCAGCGCAGCCAACCGCTTTGCGACCTGCAGAACTCCAGTTTTATCGAATACGCTGATCAGCGCGCGCTGCACCGCCATGTCGAATCCCCCTGAGGCGAAACAAGTTGACGCGAAACACTTCAGTGTAAGCGCAACGCAGCGAATCGAAAAGCTGCAGGCTGTGGGAAACTTTGCCGGGGAATTTTCTATGGAGAAAAATGTGAGAGCATCTACGCCTTAACCAGCGCCTTCAGCTTGACCTGATTTTCGACGACTGCCACCACGTACTCGACTTCACTGCAGTTTTTTTCCCGCTGCAGGTCCTTGGTTTTCTTACGCACGAATTCGGTAAAGCCCGCGTGGGTCAAGCGCGCAATATCTTCGCCGGCCGCTTTCTTAGCTTCGACAAATGCCTGAAATAATTGTTCGACCTTTTCCGCTTCGCGCTCCGGCTCGCTGCAGGTCATGCGAAAGACTGGCGATTCTGCGACTGCGGTCGCGTATCGCGCATTTGCTTCGGCCAGGCGCTGCGCTCGTTCCGCTTCGATTGCCTTTGCCGCGGCACCGAAGTGGCGCTGTACAGTGCCTTCTTCTTTCTGTTTCGTCCGCTTGCGGAAGATATCCTTGTACTTCGCATAAGTCTGCGTGAGGTTGTTGTAGCGAAAGCGCTGGCCGTACTTCATGTCTCCGGAGCGTTCGCCGTACCTTTTGACCACCAATTCGATGCGCCACTCAATCTCATTGGGCGGACGTTTGCGGCCTCCGCCAAAGAATTGATCGTATTCGATCTTCAGCTGGCGGATGTCGCGTTCAAGTTGGCCCAGTTCTTCGTCGATGGTGGCCATGGCAAGGTTTTCTCGTTTTCCATGGTAGGAGCCAGCGAGCAAGGCGTCAACGGCTCGTCGGTTCCAGTACGCCGAAGGCAAACTGTCCGCTACGATCACCGACCTGTACCAATGGGCAGGTCGCGCTATTGTTCGCGTTGCTCGTCAGACCGCAGCTATGCTCCAATACGAAAATGGATTTGCGCGCAAAACGTTCGCTCTCGCCCGAGACTTCGGAATTGCTGCGGCAGATTCCCTCGGTGGACGAATTGTTACGCCAGCCGCGCATGGCCAAACTTGCCGGACGCATTCCCCGCGAATTGCTGGTGGAAGTGGCGCGTGAAGTTGTCTCCAGCATCCGTGCGGAAATCACCGGCGAAAGAGGCGTGTCCGTTATTCCGATCATTCCCAGCGATCTTGAAGACGTGATTGCGCGCGAAGTCGAACGTATCCTTTCGCGAACCCTGCAGCCGGTCATCAACGCCACCGGGGTCGTGCTGCATACCAATCTGGGTCGCGCACCACTGGCACCGGCAATCCTGGACGAGCTGCGCCACACCGCGCTCCATTACTCGAATCTCGAGTACGACCTGGAAGCCGGAGAGCGCGGAAAACGGGACACGCATACCGCCGAACTCCTTACACGATTGACGGGCGCGCAAGACGCGATCGTAGTGAATAACTGTGCGGCAGCGATTCTGGTGGTTCTAAGTGCGCTGGCAAAAAATGGTGAAGTGATTGTCTCGCGCGGCGAACTGATCGAAATCGGCGACGGCTTTCGTATTCCGGACGTGATGTCCCAGAGCGGGGCAATCCTGCGTGAAGTCGGCACCACCAATCGAACGCGGATCGCGGATTACGTGAACGCTCTCACGGAAAAAACACGGCTGTTTTTGCGTGTTCACCCCTCGAATTTTCAGATGTCGGGATTTACGGAGAAGCCCTCCGTCAGTGAACTCGTCGCACTCAGCCGAAGCGCAAATCTCCCGCTGGTAGAAGACCTCGGCTCCGGCTGCCTGGTGGACCTTGCGGAATACGGTATCGACGAACCAACCGTGCGCCGCAGTATCGAAGCAGGTGTTTCTCTTGTGACCTTCAGTGGGGATAAATTGCTCGGCGGCCCACAGGCCGGAATTATTGCTGGGAAAAAAGAATTGGTGCAGCGGGTTCGCAGTCATCCACTGTTTCGCGCGCTACGCGTGGATAAATTGACCATCACTGCGCTGGAAGTCACGCTGGCCGCGTATCAACGCGGAGCCCTGGACGAAGTGCCGACGCTAGCGATGATCCGCATGAGCCTGCAGGAAACGGAAAAGCGCAGCCGAAATTTCATCCGCGAATTAACGCCGTCGCTTACCATGAACGAACTTGATCTGGAAATCGCGGATGGTGAGTCGCTTGCCGGAGGAGGCTCGACCCCCGCGCAATATATTCCTACAAAAGTGATTCGCATCAAGAGTCGCCGCTACTCTGCGTCGCAGCTGGAGCAGCGGCTTCGTCGCGGGCCGGGTTCAACGCCGGTGGTTGCGCGGCTGGAGGACGACCGCCTGGTGATCGACCTGCGAACCGTCTTTGCGAACCAGGAAGCAGCGCTTGCCGAGGCTCTGGCAGCGGCGCTCAGATGAATTTCGAGCCGAGCATAGATGTCGAACTCGACCAAACGCCGTGTTAAAGTTTATGACGTAGGTGAACCAATGGCTGCAGCACTCATTCATCTGAACCCCAAGCAAAAACAGCGCCTCGCGAGGCGCGCGAAAAGGCAAGGGGAATCTCTGTCACACGAAGTGAGCAAGGCCGGCGATTTCTACTTGTCGGTTCCCCGGGAGACAGGAGAAGGAACTCAGCGTAGGCGCGAAAGCCGCCAATCAGGTTGCGGGTGAAGGCCCTCGCTGATTCTTACGCTGAATTGGACCGCCGCCTGATTCGCCCTGGAAGCAAAATTTGAGCTCATCGAGCACGTTGGCGGAGCTGCCCGCCGCCGTCTCCCCGAACCCAAGCAAGAATAGCTGCCCATGATTTCCTTCCGCGTAAAGGGAAAAAAGCTGGTCGAGACGCACAATGCATTGCCGAGGCTGCGGCCCGGCTGGGCGCTCGTGCGCGTGCGCATGGCGGGTATTTGCAACACAGACGTGGAAATTCTACGCGGGTACCACAATTTCCACGGCACGCCGGGACATGAATTTGTCGGCGAAGTTCAGGATGTGGCCGGAGTTTCGGCGGCGACTAAGAAGCGTTGGCTTGGCAAGCATGTAGCCGGGGAAATTAACATCGCGTGCCGCGCGCTTGGCTTTCGTCCGGTGTGCGGATTCTGCAAACGCGGCCTGCAGCGGCATTGCGAGCGGCGCAAAGTGCTTGGCATCGTCGCGCATGACGGCGCGTTCGCGCAATACTTGGCGCTGCCGATTGAGAATTTACACGCCATCCCCGATTCCATCACTGACGAGATGGCGGTGTTCGTGGAACCCTTGGCAGCGGCGTGCGAAATCCTGGATCAAGTCGATGTAAAACAGTTTCGTGAGGCCGCAGTGCTCGGCGATGGCAAGCTCGCGCAACTGATCGCGCGCGTGTTACGGACCGCCCTGCCGCGCGTGGTGATGTACGGCAAACACTCAGTGAAATTAGCGCTGGCACGTCGCGCGCGAATCGAAACAAAGCTGGTTCGCGGCGATGCCAGTGACTTGAAGCGCGTGAAGAACACTTTCGCATTGCTAGTGGAAGCCACCGGCTCGCCGACGGGACTGGCATTGGCTCAGCAAATGACCGAGCCGCGCGGTACGCTGGTGCTGAAATCAACGTTTCACGGCGCCGCACCTGTCGAAACCTGGCCAATCGTAGTCAAAGAGCTCACCGTAGTCGGATCGCGCTGCGGTCCATTCGACAAGGCTGTCGCGCTGCTTAAATCAGGCAGAGTCGATCCACGCCCGCTGATCACGCGTACTTTTCCATTGCAGGCTTCGCCTGCTGCAATCGCATTCGCGCATAAACCCGATGTGATGAAGGTACTGCTGAAAGTTAACGCACAAACGTAAGCCGGCTACCGCTTCAGATAGCGGCTCAGCCATTTCGACGGGACCACGCCGGCCAGAATTAAGAGCACTCCGTAGATAATCCAAGAAAGGGTGGGCGTGTCAGTCTCCGTGCCAATCCGGGCATTGCGCCCTGAATGCCACAAAATCCCTTGTGATTGCGCGCTCCACCCGAGGGTGACGGCAGTCAATCCGCCAATGATAGCGACCGCCCTGAGCCCCAGTATCATCGCGCCCGATTGGTCAGGTTTTTGCGAAATTTTCGTCATGCAGAACTACAGCCGGTTGATGCAGGACGCCACACGCGCCGCGCCGAAACCGTTATCTATATTCACGACGGTCACATTCGACGCGCAGGAATTGAGCATCCCCAGAAGTGCTGCGACTCCCCCGAAACTTGCGCCGTATCCGACACTGGTTGGGACTGCAATCACAGGTACCGCAACCAGCCCGCCCACAACGCTCGGCAGCGCGCCTTCCATTCCCGCCACGCAGATAATCACGCGGGCACCTGAAAGCGCCTCACGATTTTCGAGCAAACGATGAATTCCCGCCACGCCGACGTCATATAGATGCTCGGCACGATTTCCCATGACGCGTGCCGTCAACAAGGCTTCCTCGGCCACCGGAATATCGCTGGTGCCCGCGGAAACAACCAGAATCGTTCCCTTGCCGACAATTTTTGTGTCGCGTTCGATCGTGATCACCCCGGAGAGCGGATGAAATTTTGTCGGTCGTGATTCTTTTCCTGCAATGCGTTTCACAGCAGAAAATGTCTTGGCATCGGTTCGCGTAATCAAAATGTTGTGCTTACTGTCCTTCTTCTCCAACATCGCCCGAACGATCTTCGCTATCTGCTCAGGAGTTTTTCCTTTGCCGAAAATGACTTCGGCAAATCCCTGGCGTAGCGTGCGGTGATGGTCGACTTTTGCGAAATCCAGATCTTCAAACGGCAAATGCTTCAGCCGCTCGATCGCCTTGGCCGGCGCGAGCTTGCCGGCTTGCACCGATTCCAGAAGTTTCAAGAGTTCCAGTGAATTCATCGTAAGCGCCGTCAGAGAATTCTATCACCGCAGCCACGGCATGCTGCTGCTTGACTTGCCACAAATCGGCTGCGAGACTGAATTTATTCGCGGCGAAAACATGCACGAGAACGGAAAAAAAAACATTACTGTGGGTGTGACCGGCGCGAGCGGCGCGGTACTCGCCCAGAAAATGCTTGCGCTGCTGGATTCCGATCCTCGCGTCGAGCGCATCCATCTTGTGGTTACCGAAGCTGGGCTGCGACTCTTCGCCGAGGAATTGAAGATTACTTCCAGCAATCCCGAACAACTGGTGCAGCGCATCCTGGGTAGCGCTTCCAGCAAAATTGCACTCGTTTCGAATAAAGACGTCGGCGCCGCAATCGCTTCCGGTAGCTTTGCGGTCGACGCAATGGCTGTTATTCCCTGCTCCGTCGGCACTTTGGCAAAAATCGCGGCTGGAGCTTGTGACGATCTCCTGGCGCGTTCCGCCGACGTCATGCTCAAAGAAGGCCGCAAGCTGGTTCTGTGCGTACGCGACACACCCTTCAGCCGCATCCATCTGGAAAATATGCTGCGCGCGCAACAAGCGGGCGCGGTAATCATGCCAGCAATTCCTTCCTACTATCACGCGCCGAAGACCATCGACGATCTGGTCACGCAGTACGTCTGCCGCGTTCTCGCACAAATGGATTTGCAGCAAGGCGCCATGTTCCGCTGGACTGGCTCAGCCACCGCAAAAGAAGCCAAGGCATGATATGACAGTGCGCAGCAGGTCAGCGTACCCGCGTTCCTCTTCTCTCCCGAACTCTGTGTTCTAAAATCCACATGCCAATGCCATCTATAACCCGTCTGCGCACCGTGCTCGAAATGATCAAGTTCGAGCACTCTGTATTTGCGTTGCCGTTTGCGCTGACCGGCGCGCTACTCGCCGCTCGTTTCACGACGCACGGCTGGCCAACCTGGAAACAGTTTCTGTGGATTGTGGTAGCGATGGTGGCGGCTCGCAGCGCGGCCATGACCATCAACCGCATCGCCGACATTCACTATGACAAGGCCAATCCGCGCACCGCGCAACGTGCGCTCGCAACCGGCGCTCTTTCGACTGGCTTTGCCTGGATTTTCACAGCGGTCGCGGTTGTGGTATTTCTCTTCGCGGCGTGGCGGTTGAATTTGCTTGCACTGAAACTGGCGCCGGTCGCGCTCGCTATTTTGTTTTTCTACTCGTACACCAAGCGCTTCACCAACTGGTCGCATCTCTTTCTGGGATTCGCGCTTGGCATTTCCCCGGCGGCCGCGTGGATCGCCGTCACTGGCCATCTTGATCCGCGCATGCTGATTCTTTGTGCCGCAGTCACGCTGTGGGTCGGCGGCTTTGATGTGCTCTATGCGTGCCAGGATGTGGATTTCGATAAACGTGCCGGATTGTTTTCCGTACCCAAAAGATTCGGAGTCGCAAGTGCACTTCTGATCGCGCGCGTGATGCACATCGGCGTGGTGGCTCTGCTCGCCTGGCTGGCTGCAAGTTTTTCATTGCCGTGGCCAGCGTGGGCAGGCATCGCGGTGGTCGCTGCCTTGCTAGCCTACGAACATTCGCTGGTCAAAGCCGACGATTTAAGCAAGCTGGACGCTGCGTTTTTCGCCATGAACGGTTATATTAGTATTTCATTTCTGCTGTTCTGGGGAGCGGCGGCGGCGCTTTGGAAAGTTTGAAACGTTCGAATGATTCGGCGCGAATCACCGCTGTAGCGGCGTCGAAACGGCCGGCATCCAATTCGTTGGCATCATAGAAAAGTAGCGAAGAAAGTTGAAGCTCTTGAGCGAACTGATTCTCACCGACACCAAACTGCAGCCCATCGCAGACAAAGTTCTCGCGGGGCAGCGTCTGTCTTTTGCAGATGGCATTGAACTTTATCGTTCGCCGGACCTGCTCGCGGTCGGCTGGCTCGCCAACTACGTCCGCGAAAAAAAGCACGGCAACGTCACCTATTTCAACGTCAACCGTCACATCAATCCGACCAACGTCTGCGTAGCGCACTGCAAACTGTGCGCGTTTGGCCGCGATCCCGACTCACCGGGCGCCTACACATACGCGCTAGAAGAAATTTATCAACGCGCAGAGCAGGGCGTGCGCGAAGGCGCAACCGAGTTTCACATCGTTGGCGGCCTGCATCCCGATCTGCCGTTCGAATATTTCCTGGAAATGATTCGCGGGCTAAAGCAGCGCTGCCCCGGCGTACATCTCAAAGCGTTTACCATGGTCGAAGTCCACTATTTCTCGCGCATCGCGAAACTTTCCATAGAAGAAACGCTTCGCCGCATGAAAGAAGCTGGTGTGGATTCCTGTCCCGGCGGCGGCGCGGAGATTTTCCATCCTCGCGTGCGCCGCATCATCTGCGACCACAAAGTCAGCGGGCAGGTTTGGCTGAACACTGCCAAAAAAGCCCACGAAATCGGGTTGCCTTCCAACGCCACCATGCTTTACGGCCACGTGGAAACCGAAGAAGAACGCGTCGATCATTTGGTCAAGCTGCGCGAACTGCAAGACCAGACGCACGGCTTCGTGGCCTTCATTCCGCTGGCGTTTCATCCGGACAACACGCCGCTCTCGCACATCCCGAAAACCACCGGCTATCTCGACCTGCGCAACATCGCCGTCTCGCGCTTGATGCTCGATAATTTTGAACACGTCAAGGCCTACTGGATCATGCTCACGCCAAGCATCGCGCAGATCGCGCTGCGTTTCGGCGCCAACGATCTCGACGGCACTGTGGTCGAAGAAAAGATTTATCACGACGCGGGCGCAAAGACTTCCGAGTTCACGCCACGCGCCGAACTCGAACGCCTGATCCGCGCCGCGGGCCGCGTCCCCGTCGAGCGCGACACTCTCTATCACCCAGTAGATCGTTCGAAGATGCCACCCGCCGCTCCCATCACGCCGCCGGGTCTCGTATCGCTCACTCTCAACGTTTGATTTGCGCTGTCCTCAGCTGATTCACATCTCTGGATCAATCGTTCCTGAAAGTAGCGTGAGCCGATCGAATTTCGGTTCCTGCCCCGATATGGACTGGACAGTCTATTTACGCCATTCGTTCAACATAATTCATGACCATTCATGATGAGTGGTGAGCCACAGCACAGGCAATGCTACTCTGCACCTCTGGAGGCTCCCATGCGTCACCAATTTGTCCTCGATAAACGCGGTAAGAAAATTCTCGATGACCTCGCACACTACCGCGGCGGCAACCGCAGCCGGGTTGTTCGCGAAGCCCTCGTGACTCTCGCTGATATGGAGGCGCGCCTGGACAAGATTGAAACCGATCCGGCCTTTCAGAAAATGATGGCAGATTCAGACCAAGCCATACGCGAAGGTCGCGTAACTCCCCACGAAGTTGTCGTGAAAATGGCTCTCTCAAAAAGAAGACGCCGCAAATGAAAGCAAGCGTCGTTTGGGCTGACCCGGTGCGCGACCTCGCACTGGAACTTCCCTTACGGGAACAGCAGAGCATTTTCGAGAAAATCACAAGCACTTCCCTTACATGTACCCCCTGCGCACGCGCGGCCGGTTTCGCCGCCATCGCTTTTTTCAGGCAGGTAATTGGCTCGTATTCTATAAGGTTGTGGAAGGCACGATTTATATTCGCGGTCTCTGGCCGGCGTGGCGCGCATTCCCTGAGCTGTCGTTTCCCTTTTTGCTGCGCTGGCTTCCATCGAATTCGTAAGGAGGATTCGTGCGCACCATTCTGCTCCTGACCATCTCAAATATTTTCATGACCTTTGCGTGGTACGGCCACCTGAAATACCGCAACGAGGTTCTGTGGAAGGTCATCATGGCCAGTTGGGGAATCGCATTTTTCGAATACTGTTTCCAGGTTCCCGCAAACCGTATCGGCTCGTATGAATTCAATACGGCGCAGCTCAAGACCATTCAGGAAGTGATTACGTTGACAGTGTTCGCGGTCTTCTCCGTCACTTATCTCGGCGAAAAGCTAAAGTGGAACTATGGCGTAGGCGCTGCGTGTTTGGTGCTAGGCGTCTTTTTCGTTTTTCACAAATGGTGATACTAGACGTCAACCGTTTGTGGTGCCCATGCAATCATTTCCTGTAATTTTGAAAAATGAAGTGTCGCCGGCTGCCCAGCTGTCTGAATACCGAGATTTTCTGTCATCGTATTCAGATCGAACGATGCGTGTGCGTGCTGCAGCTTCCATGGCGCATGGTGAATCTCTCCACGCAGCAATCCGCCGCTCCGCCGCTGTGCGTATAAGCAATAGCGTTCCGTCAAGAAATACTCGAGCGTTCCGCGTTTTGCCTCGAACCACGGACCTTTGCCGCTGTAACTTGCTTGCAGCTGTTCACTTCCGCCGCGCCGATCGTCGCGTCGCGAGAAATATTCGATTCCCTCTGACTTTGCTCTTGAAGTCATTCGCGCGTGGAAATAGGGAAGATGAAACCAAAATCGTGCGACCTCAACCGCCAGAACACTCGCCGCGTCCAGACTGAAGAACCACACTCCCGGCTTGCCATCGGCCATTACGTAGGTGCGCACATTTAATTCTGGAAATGCCGAAAGCCCTGGGAACGGCGGCGTTCCACGCAGCCGCACGCCGGACATCGTGAACGGCACCACACCGATCCACGCTTGGCCCTGGAATGTGTCCAGTTCAAGTTTCGCCGGAACCAGCCTTCGTAGGGTGTCCGGCGCAACCGGCCAGTGCGCAAACAGCAGGTCGTACCACTTTTGCGCCATTACCCATGGTTCAATCGGCAAAGGCCACGGCCGGTGTGCAAGAAATCGTAGCGAGGAATGCATCTTGTGCGAGTATCAGCCCAGTCGAATCTCTTGCTAATATACCCGGAACGCTGCCGCGCGAATCGAATCGGTAGATTTAAACATTTATAGCTTTTAACTGGAGGATGTAATCATGCAGCGCAAAGCTTCTGCAGTTTGGCAAGGCGACCTGAAAGCTGGCAAGGGCACCCTCTCCACCGACAGCGGCGTACTGAAACAAACCGCTTATTCGTTCCACTCGCGCTTTGAAAGTGGCATTGGCACCAACCCGGAAGAGCTTCTCGCCGCCGCGCATGCCGGTTGCTTCACCATGGCGCTTTCCGCGCAGCTGGGCGGCGCGGGAATGACCGCGCAGAAACTCGAAACCACGGCTACCATCACCCTCGATAAAGTCGGCGAAGGCTTTTCCATCAGCAAGAGTCATCTCGATCTCGTCGCCACCATTCCCGGCGCCGACAAAGCAAAATTCGACGCCGCCGTGAAAGCCGCCGAAACCGGTTGCCCGGTCTCAAAACTTTTCAAAGCTGAAATCTCCGTCAGCGCCAAGCTGAACAGCTGACCGCGCAACACCATCCTGGAGCCAAACAGGTAAAACTCCGCACATGCTCATCTCTCCAGCCGCGTTTCTGATCGGCATCGCCATCCTGATCATCGTCGTATGGGATGCGTTCGAGGTAATTATCCTGCCGCGTCGCGTGACGCGTCGCTTTCGGCTGAGCCGCCTTTTCTACAAGAGTTTATGGACACTTTGGAAATTCTGCGCTCGTCTAGTTCCCGCGCGCAAAGTTCGCGAATCGGCATTCAGTATTTTCGGCCCGCTTTCACTGCTCATTCTTGTTGCCGTTTGGGCGGTGGGGCTGGTGCTCAGCTTCGGCTTAATGCAATATGGCGCAGGCTCCGCTCTTAACATCGCAGGGATGACGCCAAGCTTCTGGACCGACGCGTATCTCAGCGGAACAACTTTCTTCACGCTTGGTCTCGGTGACGTGGTTCCGCGCTCCGGCATGGCCCGCGCGTTGGTCGTAGTCGAAGGCGGCCTCGGCTTCGGTTTTCTCGCCGGAGTCATCGGCTACCTCCCATTCATTTATGGTTCATTCTCCAAACGCGAAGTCAGCATTTCTCTGCTTGATTCGCGAGCAGGCACGCCACCGACCGCTGGCGAACTTCTTCGCCGGCACAGCTACCCGCATGGACAAGAAGCGCTGCGCGAGCTTCTGAAGGAATGGGAACTCTGGTGCGCCGAACTCATGGAGAGCCATCTCTCCTATCCGGTGCTCGCGTTTTTCCGTTCCCAGCACGATAACCAATCCTGGATCGCATCGCTGACCGCCATTCTGGACTCCTGCGCGTTGATCATGGTCGGCATCGAAGGCGCTTGCGAACGGCAAGCTGAGCTCACCTTTGCCATCGCGCGTCACGCTGTCGTGGATCTCTCGCAAGTCTTCAACACTTCGCCGGAGGAACTTTCGACGGACCGCCTACCGCGTCCCGCTCTCCAGCACATTCGTGATGTCCTCGCGCAACACGGCCTCAAGCTGCATGACGATGCCGCCGCCGACCAGCGTTTAATCGATTTACGCCACATGTACGAACCGTACATTTTTGCGCTGGCGTCGTATCTCAATCAGTCTCTGCCTCCGTGGATCCCGCTGAAAAAGGGCAAGGACAACTGGCAGACCACGGCGTGGGGTAAAACGGCAGGTCTGCTCGAACCGCAAGCCGCCGTTACCGTCGACGATCATTTCTAGTTGCAGCTACGTTTCTTGCTCTCGGGCTGCTTTTGCTTTTCTATATTCCAATTTCTATTTTCAGGAGCTTGCAATGAAAGCGATTCTCATTCGTCAATTCGGCGGTCCTGAAGTTTTAAAACTCGAAGAAGTCCCCACTCCCAAGCCCGCCGCTGCGCAAGTGCTGGTAAAAATCCACGCAGCTGGTGTCAACCCAGCCGACACTTACGCGCGCTCCGGCAACTACGCCGTAATCCCGCCGCTTCCCTACACTCCCGGCATCGAAGGGGCCGGCGTCATCGATTCCGTCGGCGATGGCGTCACCACTGTAAAGCCAGGCGATCGCGTTTATGTCGAACGAAGTCTTTCCGGCACCTATGCCGAATACTCTCTCGCTCTTGAGTCTCAGGTACACCGTCTGCCGGAACGCATTTCCTTCGCGCAAGGCGCCGGCGTTTTTGTTCCCTACGCGACTGCCTACCACGCCATCCACCACCAAGGCGAAGCTCGCGCCGGCGAAACCGTCCTGATCCACGGAGCCAGCGGCGGAGTAGGCATCGCTGCCGTGCAAATTTCGCTCGCGATCGGCCTCACCGTTTTCGGCACTGCAGGCACACCCAAGGGTCTTGACCTCATCGAACGCGAAGGCGCGCATCTCTCATTCGACCATTCCAAGCCTGACTACCAGGACCAGATTAAGAAGGCTACTGCGGGCAAAGGCCTGAATCTGATTCTTGAAATGCTGGCCAACGTGAATTTGGGCAACGATCTGAAACTCCTCGCGCAAAAAGGCCGCGTCGTCGTCATCGGCAGCCGTGGCGACGTCACCATCACCCCCCGCGATCTGATGAGCCGCCGCGGCTCCGTCCGCGCATTCACGGTATGGGGACTCACCGAAGCCGAAAACGCCGAAATTCACGCGGCCATCATAGCCGGCCTGGAAAATGGCACGCTGCATCCGGTAGTAGGCTCGGAAATCCCACTGAAAGACGCCGCGCAAGCCCACATCGACGTAATGAAGCCCTCCGGCGCCGCCGGCAAAATCGTCCTGATGCCGTAATCCGATGCACCTCCCGTAGGGGCGCAACATGTTGCGTCTCATTTCAGCGAGAATCAAAATTTATTCCGGTTCCTTCTTTTCGACAAAAACTCCCTGCAACTTGTTTCGGCCGCTAACCACCGTCGCCCATCCCCTCTCATGCCCACCCGACCATCTTCAGCGCCAACCCGCAAACCGCCCCACCCAAAATCAGCCAAGCCGAATTCATTTTGAAGCGAAACGCCAGCACCGCGCTAATCGCCGCAATCGCCACCGCCAGCGGCGTCACAACAGCCTCGCGCGCAAACTGAAATCCCACAAATGCCATCAACGCCACCGCCGCCGCATTTACTCCATCCAAAAACGCACTCGCCGTCGGCGATTTTCTCAGCCGCGGCAAAACGTTAGCCGTCACCGCCACATACACGAACGCCGGGATAAACATCCCCACCGTTGCCAGCCCCGCGCCCCGCCATCCCGAAAGCACATATCCCAAAAATGTCGCCACCGTAAAAAATGGTCCGGGAGTCGCCTGGCTCACCGCGATTCCATCCAACAATTGCGATTCACTCAGCCAGTGCATCCGCGTGACCAGATCCTCGCGCAACACCGCCAGCAGCACGTATCCGCTGCCAAACAACAGCGCGCCAATTTTCAAAAAATAAACAAACACACCCGAGGTCGTAGCGGCCGCCGCGGTTGCCGAGACTGCCGCGCCTCCCGCAGCACTCGCGGCAGCAGCAGCCATCTCGTTTTGCCCAGTACGGCTCTGCCCAAATCGGTTCGCCACAATCCATGCCACGCCGGTACCAATCAGCAGCGCCAAAGTCGCAACGTGCATCGCCGCCAGCCCCAGCACAATCGCCGCAATCACCAACAGCTCGCGCGATTTCAAAACTGTCTTCGCCAGAGACCATACCGCTTGCGCGATCAGTACCACGACCACCGGCTTCACTCCCCACAACATCCCCGCGATCTGCGGCAACGCGCCATATCGCACGTACGCCCACGCCATCACGCACATCATCAGTGCCGACGGCAAAATAAACGCCGCTCCCGCAATCAACAGTCCCGGAAATCCCCCGCGCAACTGCCCCAGATAAATCGCCATCTCCGTCGAACTCGGCCCCGGCAGCAAGTTGACTGCTCCCACGCGATCCACAAACTCTTCGCGGCTCAACCATCCGCGCCGCCGCACAAATTCCTCCTCCATCAACGCGATGTGCGCCACCGCTCCGCCAAACGCAATAAATCCCAGCCGCAGAAACGCAACCGCAATTTCCCCCAACCGGTTTCCACTTTTCGTTTTAGTCGTCTCGCTTATCAGTGTCATAGATGGGCACGCGATTATGCCTCATCCTCGAAAAACATGACGGGGGAGGCAGCCGTTGCTGTCTTCCGCCGATGCACCAGCCTCCGCTTACCGCGTCATCTGGGACTTGGCAATCGAAGCGCTGCCTAGATCGGCGAGAGACGCGACGTAGAATCGCCGTGGCTCTAAGCAAGATTCGGGTAATTTGGGCACAGTCTTTTGTTCGGCAGAGGTTAAGAGGAATAAAGAAAACGATGCCCACATTCGGCGAGATCGCGTCTGCTCTCACCATTGTTTTGTTATTGCCACAAATGTCGCCCGCTCAGCACACCTCTTTCTCTCTCTCTCCAGAGAACCCTGCGCGCGTGAGCAATCAAAATTTAGTAGCGAGCAGGAGTATGTAGGGGCTCCGATCGAACGCCCAATTAAGCTCCCCGATGCATCTACCACGTCAACGCCTTCGACCTGATGATGATTCCTAAGCACGCTCGGGCGCTTCGGGCGCTAGATTGTGTTGTTCTAATGATAGCGACAGCGTATGATGCGCCTACTGGGGTCAAAATCGGAAGCTCTGGACTATTCTCGTCTCCGCAGGGTCTGGGTTTCCAACGAAGGAATCCAAATGTGCAAACTCCCTTTAGGGGTCTCCCTCTTCGTGTGTCTGTTTCTTTTCCCCTCCCTTGCCTCTGCGGACTCGTTAGCGACGGTGGGGGTAAACGCAAGTTTCATAGCCAGTGAAAACTTTGGCAGCGGGCCTTTTGCCTTTCTGACCGGTCAATTCACATTAGATGAGGACACCAAAGTCATCTCATCGTGGAGTCTGACGATCATGGGCCCCGCAGGCGCCACCTATCTGTTGTCCCCGCAAAACGGTGGTATCGCGACGGCTCTATGTGACTTTGCAGGTCTTCCCTGCCCCTATCCGGCGCTTGTTCCCTTTTCGACAAATCCCGGCTGGACCTTTACCTTCAGCAACGGCAGCACCGTACTCTCCATGGATACGCTTTTTAACTCGGCCCTGCCCTTTTTCCCTGGGGAATCTCTGCAGCTCTGTCCTTTGCAGAACACTTTCTACCCCGGCAATGTCGACGCCCTTTCGCCGGCTTGCGCGTTTACCAGCCACGCAACATTTAACAACCAGACCGGCTTCATGTATGAATTATCGGACAACTCGTCCAGCAGCGGAATTTTGACCGTGACTTCTGTCACCTCTACACCCGAGCCGGCCGAATCAACGCTGTTGCTGCTTGGCATGGCAATCATTTTCGGCTTGCGCCACTTTACAAAAATCCCAAAACGCGTTTCGACATCCGCCGCTTGATACTTGCGATCGCTAGCTCCTAAATTATCCCGGCTTTTAAAAAGCTGCGCATTTTCCGCTCCCCTGGCGCACCCCGCGCAAACTTCGTAAACTACCTGCGACCATGAATCTGCTCTCTACCGTCTTGCTCTTCGCGCAGAGTTCTCTCTCCAACTACTGGCATAAGGCCACTGACCGCACCTTTTCCGGCATCTATCACGTCAACGCTTTCGACTTGATGATGATGATTCCTTACTTCATCGTGCTCACCATCCTCGCGGTCTATGGTCTGCATCGCTACTGGCTGGTCTACGACTACTACAAATATCGCAAGAACGTTCCCGGCCCCCCGCCCGAAGTCACCGCATGGCCTCGCGTCACCGTGCAGCTTCCCATTTTTAACGAACGCTACGTCATCGAGCGTCTCGTCGAAGCCGTTTCGCGTTTCGATTACCCGTACGAACTTCTTGACGTGCAAGTGCTCGATGACTCCACCGACGAGACCCGCGAAGTCGCCCGCGCTTGCGTCGAGCGCCACGCCGCGCAAGGCCTGCCCATCAGCTACATTCATCGCGGCAACCGCGAAGGCTACAAAGCCGGCGCTCTCGAAAACGGACTGAAAACTGCCCGCGGCGAATTCGTGGCGATTTTTGACGCGGACTTCATCCCCGAATCGGATTTTCTGCGTCGCACCATTCCCTACTTCCAAAATCCTGCGATTGGCATGGCGCAAACCCGCTGGACCTACCTCAATCGCGATTATTCACTCCTCACACAAGTCGAAACCATTCTCCTCGACGGCCACTTCGTCGTCGAACACGGTGCACGCTCACGCCGCGGCACTTTTTTTAATTTCAATGGCACTGCGGGCGTCTGGCGCCGCGCGGCCATCGACTCCGCTGGCGGTTGGGAACACGACACCCTTACCGAAGACACCGACCTGTCCTATCGTGCGCAACTAAAGGGCTGGAAGTTTCTCTACCTTCCCAACATCGAATGTGCCAGCGAATTGCCCGTGGACATGAACGGCTTCAAGGCGCAACAAGCCCGCTGGGCCAAGGGCCTGATGCAAACCGCAAAAAAAATCCTGCCGCAGGTTTTTCGCTCCAGTGTGCCCTGGCACGTCAAAGCCGAAGCCTTTTTTCATCTCACCGCCAACATCAGCTACCCGTTGATGGTTTTGTTCTCTGCAATGCTGCTTCCTGCCATGATTGTTCGCTTCTATCAAGGCTGGTTTCAGATGCTGCTCATCGACCTGCCGCTCTTTCTCGCTTCCACCTGTTCCATCTCCAGCTTCTATCTCGTCGCGCAAAAAGAACTTCGCCCCAAGACCTGGTACCGCACTTTCTTCTACATGCCATTTGTCATGGCCACCGGAATCGGCATCTCCATCCGCAACGCCAAAGCCGTTCTCGAAGCGCTGTTCGGTATAAAAAGCGAATTTGCCCGTACTGCCAAAATTCAAAATCGAAGGGAAAAAAGATACTTTCGTCGACAAAAACATACCGCAGCAAAGCCGGCTGGATGCCCTACGCGGAAATTTTCCTCGGCATCTATTTCGCCTGCACCGTCGTCTACGCCATCACCAACCAGAATTTCGCCACCATCCCCTTCCTTCTACTCTTCGTCTGGGGCTATCTCTACACCGGCTTCATGTCCTTAGGCCAAACCTACTTCGCCCATCTCCGCTTCGGCGTCAACGCTCCAGAAATGCGCCCAGCTTCCTCCGGCGCCCCCGGTTTCTGATTCCTCTCGAATGTTCCGCCACCTCTGCGTTAAATTTTCCCTCTTAAGATTTTTTGCTCACGAAAACCGGTATACGATAGTCCCGCTTTCGTTCACTGGGGTAATCGACATGAAATTGACCTTGGTCTCTCTCTTAGTCCTGCCCGCGATGTTTCTCGCTCAGCAAACATCCACAACCACTTCCGTGCCCGTCGAAGAAGAGCCGCTCCACAAAGTCCTCTTCAAGAACGAATCCATTGTGGTCATGAGACTCACTCTGCCTCCCGGCAAAACCACCCAATTCCACACCCATCTGCACGATCGCGTCGCCATCGATCTGTCCGCCACCGAAATCACTCAACAGGTAATGAACGAACCCGAAGGGCCGCCAACTACCACTAAGCCCGGCAATTTCTCTGCGCTCACTCTCGCTGGCACGTCCTACACTCACCGCGTCCACAACGTTGGCAAAACTCCCTACGAAGTTCTCGATATCGAACTTCTTCAGCGCCCCGAAACTCCTTCGACCGCCATCGCCGCAACCGTCGCCGCAGAAAATCCCAGCGCCCGCATTTACAACTGGGTACTCTCTCCCGGCGTCACTTCTCCGATGCACGCACACGCCCGGCCTTATGTCATCGTCTCCATCACCGAAATGAACCTGGCCATGACTTCGCCCGACGGTCAATCCGCCACTCACGGAGTTGGCCCAGGAGATTTTCGCTTCGTGGACGCCAAAGTCACTCACAACCTGGGCAATCTTGGCACCACCCCCGGCCAAATCATCGAAGTCGAACTCAAATAAGCACGCGCCTGCAAGAACAATCACGCGCTAACACTTTTCTATTATTGCGGTGATTTTCCTCGCCTGCTTTAATCCCGCAAGCTTTTAATGGGTTGTGTTCGAATTCCGCGTTTCAGGGTGGTTTGTTCCACAAACCTTGAGCTAGATGGGTCAAGGGAATGCCCGTGTTTTACTGCCGGCTTGTGTCTCTTGGTGTGTTTTGTGCGGCCTCTGCCGCGTTTTTCCTGGGCGGCGCAGTCCAGTCCGTTCACGCCCAGGGTTGTATCGCCGCCCGCTCCCATCAAGGCATCATGAACGAACTCTGCGACAGCGACACGATCTCCAGCAGCTCAAGTCGCAATCACGATCCAGAATGGCTGCGCCGGCTCACCGTTAACATCCTCTTTCGCGAATTCAATTCCTTCCGCCACTTCATCGGCACCGACGAGCAAACTCAGCGCGCTCTGCTTGGCACTCAGGTCGAAAACCACCAGCTTCTCTTTGACATCGGCGTCAACTATCAACTCTCCCGCCGCTGGAGCATCATCGCCGATGTGCCAGTCCTGCAAGGCTCGCGCAACCAGATCTATCCGCCAGTCGGCGTTTATCGCATTGGCGGCATCGGCGATATGCAAGTCGGCGTTCCTCGTCCCGGTTCAAACCCATTTGGGTGCTGCCAAATACTTGCAAACGTCTCTTGCACAACGTCTTCAGCCGCCTGCCGGCTACCGAGAAAGCGCCTAAGAAATACCCCGAGCTTCGGCCCATGCATTCGGTAGAGTGCCTCAAAGGCGCGCGCGTCTCCCCGGCAAATCTGCTCCCACAGTTCGCGGTCGTCAGCCAATCCTGATCTCCATGCTGTTATTCGGGGTTAGGGTCCAGAAAGTTCATGTCCTGCCGGATTTTTCCTTCTGCGCATGACCCGCGGTGAGTTACCCAAAGGCGAAGTGAGTAGCTAGGCCAGCAACAAGGGCCGACGGTTCAGAACCGTCGGCCCTACCAATACCAAGGCGACAACCGAAACCGTGCTCACGAGAAGTAACTCCAAGATTTGACATAGATCCTGTTCAGTTATCTATCGACATTGGTTAACATCCGTGCTATTCTCGGTTGTGAAATCGACGCTTGCTCATCGCCCGCACCGCATCCAGTCTCTCAAGCTCCATTTTCACCCCTTATATTTTCAATCACTTGCAAACTCTTTTTCGGTCCGCTCTTTCCCGATGCGAAGTAACCCCTGTTTTTTCTTTTAGTTCCGCATTCGTTTGCCATCTTCGAAAAAGCGCGGATTTCCGGCCCTTTGTTTTCTTATACTTACACACTCTTTTTCACCCTTTTGCAAAGAGTGATTCGTCATCTCCCATCCTTTCAGTCGCTTGCGCACTCCTACAAAAGAACGGGGGATAGGGCACCGACCCCTTCTACGGATTTCCGCATCCGTCTCGCTTCGGATACAATTTCCCGCCGTGGTTCGGCTGCTGCTAGAAACCACTCATCGCGCGTTTCGGCCTCGCCCAAAGTCCCGATTGCGCTTTCGACTTCGACGAGGTCTCTGGATGAAACGTGCCCCGCTGTCTAACGTTCGCTCCATATGCATGGCCGCTCTTGCCCTCTTACTCGCTTTTGCGTCGAACGTCGCGCTTGCTCAACAACGCCGCGATCGCGAACCCAATGAAGTCTACGCTGCCCGTCGCGCGCGTATCGCCGCGCAAACTGACGCGCCTGTAATTCTCTGGGGATTCACTGGACGCGAAGAGATTTCTCAGGCCTACATCTTCGCCCAGGAAGATAATTTTTATTACCTTACGGGCCACAACGAAGAAGAAGCCGGGTTGATCATTCTCCCGGCGCTGAAAGCGGGGCAGGCTCGCGATTCCTGGGATGGCCCGCGCGAAATTCTTTTTCTCCCGGCTAAAGATCCCGGCAAAGAAAGATGGAACGGCGTGCGCATGTCACCTACCGATCCCGATATTTCTGCGCGCACCGGCTTCGCCTCGGTGCAACCGTTCGGCCAAATGCGGGCCGTTGTGGAAAAGCTCAGCAAGGTTTATCCCAATTTCGCCACGATTCTTCCTTTTGAAAAGGAACTCGGCGGCTATCCACACGAAAAAGCAGTCGTGGACTGGCTGCAGCTCGTGGATCCCTCGCTCAAACTAAAAGATATTCGCGGCGTGATTGAAACCTTGCGGGTGATTAAATCGCCCGGGGAAATCGCATTCCTCAAGAAAGCCATCAATCTCTCGCTCGATGCACATCTGGAAGCCATGAAAATGATGCGTCCCGGCCTTTACGAATATCAGGTCGGCGCAAAAATGGTGGAAGTTCACACCATGGGCGGTTCTGAAGCCGAAGGCTACGCTCCCATCGTCGGCGCGGGGCCCAATTCCACCACGCTACATTACGACAAGCTGGCCCGCAAAATTGCCGATGGCGACATTGTGGTGCTCGATGTTGGCGCGCAATTTTCCGGCTACTCTTCCGATATCACCCGCACGCTTCCTGCCAATGGGAAATTCACGCCGCGTCAGCGCGAAATTTACGACATTGTTCTCGGCGCGCAGAATGCCGTCTTCGCCGCGCTCAAACCCGGTATGAACTATTGCAAGTCCGGCGAGAAAAGCCTCTACAAAATTTCCTACGACTACATCAATTCGCACGGCAAAGACTTGCACGGCAAAAGGCTCGGCAAGTATTACATTCACGGTCTTGGCCACAACATCGGCCTCGATGTTCACGACCCCGGCGACTACTGCAAATCGCTCGCGCCCGGAATGGTCGTTACCGTCGAGCCCGGCATTTACATCCCGGAAGAAAATCTCGGCGTGCGCATCGAAGACAATCTCCTGATCACCGACACCGGCTTTGAATTTCTCAGCGAGCGCCTCCCCCGCGATCCCGCCGAAATCGAAAAGATCATGGCCGAAGCGGCTCGCGCACGAACAGGAGAATCATCGAAGCCCAATTGACCATATGGAATAGCGCCACTTATACTGTCTATTCGCGCTGAGCACGTCTTTTCGTTCAGCGCGCCTCGTGCCTGTTTCAGTCTGCAGGTCATTCCATCAGCGCCGCACAGCGGACCGCTTGGGTTTCAGGGCTTGTTTCCAAGTCCTGGGTTGAAGGTGTTTTTACGAAATCAAACTAAAGGTATTGGACGAAAATGAGCAGTCTTAAAGCAACACAAATCCGCCCCGGCATGGTCCTGCTGCACGAAAAAGAGCTATACACGGTGTTCAGTACTGACCACCGGACTCCGGGCAACAAACGCGGATCCATGCAGACCCGCCTGAAGAGTCTGCGCACCGGCACCATGATTGACTACCGCTTCCGCGCGGAGGAATTTGTCGAACGTGCCATCCTCGACGAAATCGAATTCGAGTACCTCTACAGTGAAGGCGACAGCTTTCATTTCATGAACACCAAAACTTATGAGCAGATGGAAATGTCGCGCGACGAACTCGGCGAAACCACCTACTACCTCGTTCCGAATACGATTGTAAAAGTGGAATTTCACGACGAGAAAGCCATTGGCATCAACCTTCCCGACACCATGGATTTGCGCGTAACGCAAACCGAACCGACAATTCAAAAGGCCACTGCCAGTTCAGTAATGAAACCGGCAACTCTCGAAACCGGCCTGGTAGTTCCCGTTCCCCCATTCGTCAACGAAGGTGATAAGATTCGCGTAGATACTTCCGAAGCCCGCTACGTCCAGCGCGTCGAGTAATTTTCGCTTTTGTCGTTGCTTTGGAAGTGGCCGGTCTTCAGACGGTTTTTGCGATTTTGATTTTCCGCCTCCGCAGCTGAGTTCAGGTCACACTGAAATCAGAAGAGGTGAAAAGAGCGCCCCAGCGCGAAAGCGTCCGGGGCGCTTCTGTTTTCGCGACTCGTCACAAAACTTCGGCGAGACGTGCGAGGACGATATCTCCGTAGTCCGAATCCTTTATCGAAAACTGTCCCTTCTTCAAAACTGGATTCAGATTGAGAAAGACTTCCCCTGCCTGTTCTCCTTCACCGATGAAAATCTTCATCGGCGTCCAGTTACCTCGTGGTTGCAAAGCGAACCCGCCTCCAGAGGCCTGCGATTCATTTGGCTCGAAGCCAACGAACGTGAATCGGAGACCACTCGCGCGTTGTACCTTAACAGGCAACGCTTTCGCTTCAAGTGCCTCCTTCAGGTCAACTAAGATGACGCTCGAATCCGACGCAGGTTCGGGAATGAATTTGCCCTCTCCACTTTTCATGTCGAGCACTTTGTCATCGAGGCCTTGGGAGGGCCCCGACTCGATCCTGAATTTCGCCGTTTTGCCGTGAGCTGTGTACGTAGCTAACCATGCCTCAGAATTGCCAGCCGCTGGCTCAGGTTGAATGTCGAATCCGACGGAACCTGGAACCGCGAGGTATTGTTCGGTCGAATGTTGGACTGCTTTCTGAGCTGGCCGATTGCAGGCGTTCAAGGAGAGTAGGAACGCCAGCACCCATCTGCTTCTCCGTGTTTGAAACATGGAGGCGCCTACTATGAGTTAGTGCTAGCGGCGGTCTTGCCGCTAGGTTTTTCGGTGAAGACGCGGGCGAAAATCGCGTCGACGTAGCGCAACTGGCGCTGCAAATCGAAAGTATGTTCGAGCGCTTTGGCGTCAAGAAATTTTGTGACGCGAGAATCGTTCGCGACGCGTTCGCGAAAACTTGTATCCGTTTCCCACGCGGCCATAGCGTTTTCCTGCACTGCCTTGTACGCGTCGTCGCGCGGCATTCCTTTTTCCACCAAGTCCTGCAGTAACTGACCGGAAAAAACCAAGCCTTGCGTGGCATCGAGATTCTTTTTCATGCGTTGCGGAAAAACGCGCATGTCGGCGATCACTGCCGTCATTTTCGCCAGCATGTAATCAATCAAAATTGTGGAATCGGGAAGAATAATGCGTTCGACAGAACTGTGCGAAATGTCGCGCTCGTGCCACAAGCCAATATTTTCGAACGCCGCAATCATGTTCGAACGCACCAGCCGCGCGAGTCCGCTGATTTGTTCACAAACCACTGGATTGCGTTTGTGCGGCATGGCCGAGCTGCCGCGCTGCTCGCCGCCGAACGGTTCTTCAGCTTCGCGCACTTCGGTGCGCTGCAAATGACGAATCTCGATAGCGATTTTCTCGAGCGTCGCAGCGATCAGCGCCAGCGTGCTGAGGTAATGCGCATGACGGTCGCGCTGAATTACTTGCGAAGCCACCGGCGCAACATTCAATCCTAGCCTCTGGCAAATGCGTTCTTCGATTTCCGGACCGAGGTGCGAAGCGTTGCCGACTGCGCCGGAGATCTTTCCGACGTGCATTTGCGCGGCCGCGTCTGCAAAGCGTTCGATGTTGCGCTGATTTTCCGCGTACCAATTGGCGATCTTCAGTCCAAAGGTGATTGGCTCGGCGTGAATTCCATGCGTGCGTCCGATCTGCGGAGTATTGCGAAATTGCTGCGCCCGGCGAGCCAGCACTTCGCTCAATTTTGCCAGCGCTTCCGTAATCAAGCGTGACGCGTCGCGAACCAGCAGCGCCTGCGCGGTGTCCACCACGTCGTTCGAAGTCATTCCATAATGCAGCCAGCGCGCTGCATCAGGATCGCCTATCGATTCTCCGACGTTCATGGTGAACGCGATGACGTCGTGTTTTACGCGCGTTTCGATTTCATTGATTCGAACGGCGTCCACTTTCGCGCGGGCGCGAATTGTTGCTGCGGCATCCTTCGGGACTTCGCCGGATTCCGCGAGTGTCTCCGTGGCCGCCAGTTCGACTTCCAGCCACTTGGAGTATTTGTTGGCATCGCTCCAGACGCGGCCCATTTCTTCGCGGGTATAGCGTGCAATCAAGATACGCTCCCTTTGTGCGTGCGGGGATAAGTCCTTTGTAATGATACGGTATTTTGGCGTGCTCGGGCGAGACGGCCGCGGCCAACCCAAGGAGCGCAGCCAGGATTGGCTACGCTAGCAAAAGCACCGGTCTGAAGACCGGCCACCAGGAAAGGAAAGATTGGCGACCCGAGGATGACTCACTGAAGGTAGCCGCTACCAAGCGGGCAAAGACCCGGGAGACCTAACCGGCAAGGGGAAAACCTGTCTAATCGTGAGAATGCGAGAGAGCAGCGAAATGGCTGATTCGTTCAGCGGGCACGACGCGAGCGGCATCAGCGACGCGGTCGCGGTTGAGCGCACGCTGGCTGGCGAGCGTGAGGCCTATCGTGTGCTCGTGGAGCGGCACAGCGCTTACGTTTATCGCGTGGCTTACCGGATGACGGGAAATTCGCACGACGCCGAAGAAGTGGTACAGGAGGCGTTTTTGCGGGCGTACCAGAAACTGCAGCAGTTTGCGGGAAACGCAAATTTCGGGACGTGGGTGTATCGCATCGCCGCAAACTATGCAATTGATCGGCTGCGGCAGAGAAAGAATGAAGACGCGCGGCGGGAAGTTCCACCGCGAGCGGCGGAAGGCGAATCGGAAATTGATCCGCTGGAGAAGCTGAAAGATTCCGCGCCATCTCCGGAGCGGCTGGCCGGCAGCGCGCAGTTGGCGGAAAAAATGAAAGAAGCGCTGGACGCGCTGACTCCCGCGGAGCGCACCGCGATCGTGATGCGGCACTGGGACGGCTGCGGAATCGAAGAAATCGCCATAGTGCTGAAATCAAACAGCAGCGCGGCGAAGAACACGGTGTTCCGAGCAGTGCAGAAATTGCGGTCTGCATTGAAACCTTTTTCGGAAGGGCGCGGCGCGGCCAAGGCGGTGGGAACGGAATCATGAAACACACAACGGAAGAAGAACTGTTTGCTTACCGGGAAGGCGAAATGAAGGGGCGCGAGACGATTGCGGCGCATTTGCAGGATTGTGGCGAGTGCCGCGCGGAACTCCAACGTATTGAAGAAGTATTTCAGGCGTTGAATGCGTTGCCGGTGCCAGATCCGGGCGAAGATTACGGAACAAAAGTATGGCGGCAGATTGCGAATCGTCTGCCGGACCATCGTCCAGGAAGGGGCGCGAATGGGTGGACCGCGTGGTTTGCGTCGCGAAGACTGCTGGCCGTCGGAGTTGCGGCAGCGTTGCTGGTGCTGGCGTTTTATGCAGGCCGCAAAACCAGTCCGAAAATAAGCGACGATCAAATTGCCGATGCCGGCAAAGTTCGCGAACGGGTGCTGGTGGTTGCCGTCGGCGAGCATCTGGGCAAATCCGAAATGATTTTAATGGAACTTTCGAACGCACAGCCTGCGGAAGCCGGGAAAAAGCTGATCAATATTTCGACTGCGCAGAAGCGCGCTGAAGACCTGGTAGAAGAAAACCGCTTGTATCGCCAGACCGCACTGAGCGAGGGAGATAACGCCATGGCCAGCACGCTGGACGAATTGCAGCGAGTGCTGCTGGACGTAGCCAATAGTCCGGCGGAAGTCACGCCGGCGCAATTCGAATCTATCCAGAAGCGAATTGCGGCGCAGGGAATTTTGTTGAAGGTCCGGGTGGTCCGGCAGGAATTACGGGCGGAAGCGGCGGGAAGTAAATCCGCTCCTGCGCAAAACGATTCGACACCGAAAGCGAGGAATAAGGCATGAGCATCGAAGGCGGACTACAGAGAGTGATCGTCGCCGGACTGATTGCGGGGCTGCTGGCCGCGCCTGCGCGGACGCATGGACGACAACCATTGCACGGAGAAAACGGAGCCGGAAATTTCACGGAATTGTCGCAGGAGCCCGATCACTTCAAGTCGCAACGCAATGAACAAGATCGGCTCGAAGCGGAACAGGAGGCGCGTGACCGCGAGCAGGACAGGAGAGATCGCGAGCAGGAGAAGAAAGAGCAGGCCCAGGAAAAACTGGACCGGATGCAGGAACTGTACGACGACGGCCGCGAAGATTTGGATGACAACAAATATCAACAGGCCGAACAAAAGTTTTCTGAGTTGGCTCAGCTAAACGGAACTCAAACGGATGCAGCGCTGTACTGGAAAGCGTATGCACAAAACCGGCAAGGCAAGATAGACACAGCGCTGGCCACAATCGCCGAACTGAAACGGCGTTACCCGCAGAGCAAATGGAAGAAAGATGCGGAAGCGCTGGAATTCGAGTTTCGGCAGTCTAGCGGACACCCGGTGAATCCGGAATCGCAGAGCGACGAAGAACTGAAAACCTTGGCGCTGCAGGGCTTGATGAATAGCGATCCGCAGCGAGGAATTCAGATGATCGAAAAACGGCTGGCTGGAACGGCATCGCCCAAGGACAAAGGGAAGATGCTTTTCGTGCTGGCGCAGAACGGATCGCCGGAAGCGCGTGAGTTGCTGGGAAAAATCGCGCTAGGACAGAGCAATCCAGACCTGCAGCGCAAGGCTGTCGAATATCTGGGAATCTTCGGCGGCAACCGAGCGGCGGCTACTCTGGAGACTGTGTACACAAACAGCACGGATGCCGGCGTGAAGCGGGCGGTGATTCGCAGCTACATGATTTCAGGAAACAAGGAGCAGTTGTTCAAACTGGCAAAAGGCGAAAAAGACGAAAGCCTGAAGCGCGATGCGATCCGCCAGCTGGGCCTGGTCGGCGGCCAGAACGAACTGCAGCAGCTGTATCAAGTGGAACCTTCAACGGACGTGCGGCGGGAAATTCTGCAGGGATTTTTTCTTGCCGGACAGTCGGACAAGCTGGTGCAGGTTGCGGAGACGGATAAAGATCCGGAACTGCGCCGCGCGGCGGTTCGCAACCTCGGGCTGATGGGTAAGAGTGATGTTTTGCAATCGATCTATGCGAAAGACACCGACCGGGGCCTGCGAGAAGAGGTGCTGAACGCTTATTTCATAGGCGGAAACGCGAAAGGGCTGGTGGCGATTGCCAAGAGCGAGAAGGATCCGGAGTTGAAAAAGCGGGCGGTGGAAAAGCTTTCGTTGATGAATTCGAAAGAGGGTAACGAGTATTTGATGGAGTTGTTGAATAAATGAAGCAGAGATGAGTGCTCAGAGACCGGAGATCAGTAAGAATTTCGCGGCTTGAAAAGGAGTGACGATGCGAACAAGGGTCGGCTTCGAACGAATGCTTACGGAAGCGGTTATCGTCGTGTCGATGGGGGCGACACTTTGCCTGAACGCAGGTGCGCAGTTCGCGCAATTAAGCGGCAGGCCGCAAATTACCAATGCAAAGTTGGAAGAACGGGAAGTGAAGGTTGGGCTGGCGCAGGAAGTGGACGATTGGGCTGCGGCAGCAGAGAAGGCGCAGTGGCTTGGCTACTCGGTGCCGGCGGTGGCTGGCGAGCACAGAATGTGCTGCGGCGATTATGGCGGCGACTGGAAAGGCGGAAGAGCCTGCGGTCCATGCCAACTGGAAGGCTCGCAAAGCGGAGACAGCTACAACCCGCAAAGTGGCGACGTAAAACTGGAAGGGCCGAGCAACCTGGTGGTTCTGCTGCGTGCCGAGAGGCGCAAGATTGGGAAAATTCGGGCGGTCTCTGAAAACTGCGTTTTGGATGCGGGTGGGTTGCAGATCAGGTGGCTAAATGGAGCCAGGCCGGCAGAGAGCGTGAAACTGCTGGAGCGGTTTGTGGACGGCAAGGATTTCGACGAACGCGACGGAGAAAAGCTAAGCCGTGGCGCGCTGATGGCTATTGCAATGCACGGAGACGCGTCGGCGGATCAGGCGTCGGCAACTTTCACCGCACCGGATAGGCCGGAGAGTCTGCGGAAGGAAGCGGCGTTCTGGGCGGGCGAAGCGCGCGGGGCTGCCGGCGTGCAATTGTTGAAACGCATGGCAAAAGAAGATGTGAGCAGCGATGTGCGGGCACACGTGGCTTTTGCGCTATCCATCAGCAAGGAAAACAACGCTGTGGACGAAATGATTCGCATGGCGCACGAGGACGCCAGCGGACACGTGCGCGGGCAGGCCCTTTTCTGGCTGGCGCAGAAAGCGGGCAAGAAAGCTTCGGGCGCGATTACCGGAGCGATCGAGAACGATCCCGACACGGAAGTGAAGAAGAAAGCCGTCTTTGCGCTAAGCCAGATGCCGAAAGACGATGGCGTGCCGAAATTGATTCAGGTGGCGCAGAACAACAAAAATCCCGAGGTACGCAAGCAGGCGATGTTCTGGCTGGGACAATCGAATGATCCCCGCGCGCTGGATTTTTTTGAGAAGGTATTGGCGAAGTAGGACGCGTTGCGGGAGCAATAAGAAAAAGAAAACGTAGCACAGAGGGCGCAGCGAGACAAATCGAAGGAAAAGCGGCCAGTGAAAAGACCGGACGTGAAAAAAGAAAGAGCAGCGGCGGAAAGCCGCCGCTACATAAGGCCTCGCATTCATGCCGAACGCGGGGCAGGCAGTGGGCGGCGGCTACAAATTCAGGGGCCTAAGTGGGACTTGTTGGGAGGCGAGGAGAAGTTCGCCGGCGAAGGTGGACTCCACAGGGCGGCAGCCTAAAGCTTGTTCAGCGGAAATTTTCACTACGTCGGGATTATTGTTTTCCTGCGAAATGTGGCCCAGCACCAGGTACCGCGCGCGGCCGTCGAAACCGTCGGGATCGGCGAGATATTGGCTGACCGCGTGATTGGAAAGATGGCCGGTGCGAGAAAGCACGCGCTGCTTGACGACCCACGGATACGGACCAACCTTCAGCATTTCCAGATCGTGATTGGATTCGAGAACCAGGCAATCGGCATCGCGCAGATGAACTTTTACCAGTTCTGGAAGGTAGCCGAGGTCCGTGACGATAGCCATCTTGACGCCGTCGGCGCGGAACGTGAAGCCGACCGGATCGGCGGCGTCATGCGGAATGGCGAAAGCGTGTACGTCTATATCGCCGATCGTGAAATGCGCGCCAGCGTGAACGGTTTCAACGCCGCGCAGACGCTTTTCCAGACGGTCTGGTAGAACGCGCTTCAGCGCATCGAAAGTCTGTTCGGTGACGTAGAGCGGAGCTTTGTACAAGCCGAGCATTTGCGGAAGGCCGTTGCAGTGGTCGGAATGTTCGTGAGTGATGAGAATTCCGTCGATTTGATCGAGAGTAATTTCCGAGGCCGCGAGGCGGGCCAGAGTTTCGCGTTTGCCAAGTCCGCAATCCACCAGGAGGCGGGTGCGCGCAGTTTCGAGCAACGTGATGTTGCCGGAACTTCCGGACGCCAGGATGGTGACGCGTAAGCCTATCGAAGTGTCTCCAACATTTTATTCACTCTAATGCGTTGCCATCTCCTGCCAACAAATTTTTTACGATAATGGCAGAGCGGGGCAGATGCGTCAACGGAGAACCGTGTTGGTGGCTAACAGGCCAAGCGGGAACGGTCGAGGGAGAATCCGTTCACCGGGCCGAGAACAGTGGCCGAGATTTGCTCGGTACGGAAGAATTCCTGAGCGAGAATTTGCACTTCTTCGCGGGTGACCGCTTCGATGGAGGCAAGAATTTCGTCGAGCGAATAGAAGCGGCCGAAATACAGTTCCTGGCGCGCGAGACTGGACATGCGGGAACTGGTGGACTCGAGGGAAAGCATCAGCGATCCCTTGAGGTGATTCTTTGCGCGAAGGAGTTCTTCTTCGCTGACCAGCGATTCCTTCATGGAACGGAATTCGGCCAGTGTGAGATCGAGTACTTCGCCGACGGTTTCTTTTGCGGTGCCGGCGTAGACGGTGAACATTCCCGCGTCGGAATAGGGCGTAATTTCGCTGAAGACGGCGTACGCCAAGCCGCGCTTTTCGCGAATGTTCTGAAAAAGGCGCGACGACATGCCGCCGCCGAGAAGATTGTTGAGCAGGGCAATGCCGAAGCGGCGTTCATGGGCGATGGGAAGCGAAGGGACGCCCAGGCAGAGATGGACTTGTTCGAGGTCTTTTTTGCGTTCGACGTGGAGGGGCGAGCCGGTTTTCGGCGGTGCATGCTGTTCGAGCCCGCAGGTGGGTTTGAGGTGGCCAAATTCTCGCTGCACGAGTTCGAGAACTTTTTCGTGCGGCACGTTGCCAGCGGCGGTAACCAACAAATGATTGGGCGCGAACCACTCGCGGAAGCGGGTCTGCAGCGCTTCGCGCGAGAATTGACGAACGGTGTCTGGAGTGCCAAGAATCGGACGACCGAGAGGATGTTCGGGCCAGAAGCCGCGCGTAAAAATCTCGTGCAGCAGCGATTCCGGGTTATCAAGATCCATCTTGATCTCTTCGAGAACCACCTGGCGCTCTTTGGCTACGTCTTCGGAATCGAACCGGGGACGGAGGCACAGGTCGGAAATGATGTCGAAAGCGATCGGAAGATGGTCGTCAAGAACCTTGGCGTTGAAGCAGATCTGTTCTTTGGAAGTAAAAGCGTCCAGCATGCCACCGATGGAATCCATTTCACGGGCGATGGATTCGGCGGAGCGGCGCTCGGTGCCTTTGAAGACCATGTGCTCCATGAAGTGAGCGAGGCCGTTTTGGTCCGTGGCTTCGCGGCGGGAGCCATTGCGAATCCAGACGCCGATGGAGACGGAGCGGACATGGCGCATGGTCTCGGTCACGACGATGAGACCGTTGGGCAAAGCATGCCGCTCGATATCGCGCTGTTCGGCAACCATACAGAGATTGTGACACACGGAGGCAGGCAGTGGCGAGTGGCGAGTAACGGGCGGCGAGAAATGCCGAATTGCTCGCGCGCTACAGGAGTTTTTCGTCGGGATGCAGCTTACCGTATTCGCTGGTGTAGTGCAGAGGTACGTCGGCGTAGGTGCCTTTGTCGTGGTAATAAACTTCGCACATGTCGAACGGTTTGGAGTAAACGTGGATGCTGACAGCGCGCTGGTTGTATTCGGGAAGATTCAAAACCTGGTGGACGGGCTCGAGCGGATTGACGTAGGCGGGGTGCGCTGCGTCCATCTCATAAATGTCTGTAGCGACGAGATTGCATGTTCCGCAGTGCTCTCCATCGGAGTGGCGATCTTGCACACGGAAGTTTTGCACTTTGAGGCGGCCGATTGGCGCGGACATCCAGCAATTCTGGTCGCGATGATTGTGGATGCGGCTGAACTGGCCGACTTCCCAGCAGATAGCCATGCATTCGAACATGTCGTTCTTGAAAATCAGATTGCGCGTGTAGCTGCCTTTGGAAAAGAACAGATATTTTTCGAGTGATTCGGGACGTACTGCATGGTGGAGGATGTAGTCCTGGACATTTTCGAGCGCGAAGTTGCGGTCGGGTATTGCCGCGAGGCCTTTGACCCACTCGGCGATGACGAGTTGTTCGATGGCGAGTTGTTCAGACATGGAAGAAGCCTCCGACTTTAGCTCAGGTTCGTAAGTACGAACCCTGAAACCCGGAGGAAAGTATAACGCTAAGTGCGATAATGGGAGCGGTGGTTGGAGACGGCGAGGGCATGGAATTGCTGGGAAAATCGCGGGAGGAGTTGCGGGCGCTGTGCGGCGCGATGGGAGAGCCTGCCTATCGCGGCGATCAGTTGTATCGAGCATTGTATGCGGAACGAATGTTTGATTTGTCGCGGGTGACGAATCTTCCTGCGGAATTCCGCGAAAAGCTGGCGGCGGAGACCAAGGTGACATTGCCGACGGTGCGGCAGAGGTATGTTTCGGCGGATGGCTCGGTGAGGTATTTGCTGGGACTCGGCGAAGAAAAGGCTTCTAACACAGAGGACACAGAGAAGAAAAAGATAAAGAGAACTGCTTCGGTGGAAGCGGTGTTTATGCCTAGCGAGGCGAGGCAGACGATTTGCATTTCTACGCAGGCAGGGTGCGCGGTGGATTGTCAGTTTTGCATGACGGCGCAACTTGGGTTGATTCGCAATTTGACCGCGGGCGAAGTTCTGGCGCAGGTTCTCCTTCCGTTGGAGGAACACAAGGAAACTTTGACGCCGCAGACGAATGTAGTGCTGATGGGGCAAGGCGAGCCGCTGCTGAATTATGACCAGGTGATGGCGGCGATGGGGATATTGCTCGATCAATCTGGAATTGGCTTGGCGCCCAAGCATGTAACACTCTCTACCAGCGGGATCGTGCCGGGGATCGAGCGGCTGGCTAAGGAAACGCGGCGGCCGAAGCTGGCGATTTCTCTGAATGCTTCGAGTGATGCGCAGCGTGATGTGTTGATGCCGATCAACAAGAAATATCCTTTGAGCAAGTTATTGACGGCGTGCCGGGATTTTCCGCGCGGCTCGCGCGAGTACATTACGTTTGAATATGTTTTGCTGGGCGGCGTGAACGATACTGCGGACGATGCGCGTCGCGTGGCGCGTTTGATGGCGGATCTTGGCCGGGTGAAAGTGAATCTGATTCCGTGGAATCCCGGTTCCCTACCCTACAAAGAACCGAGCGAGGACAGCATTGAACGATTCCACAAAATTTTGTTGGAGAAGGGGATCCCCGCTTTTACACGCTATTCGCGCGGCCGCGATGTGATGGCGGCTTGCGGACAATTGGCGTTGTCGGAAGTAAGCAGTAATCAGTTCACGGTTCTCGGTTGAAAGTCGAAGAGAAGGGAAGAGAGATTCCTCGCTGTGCCCGGAATGACGAGGAAAGAAAACTCTAGCCAAAGTCTGCTAAAGGCCGGCGAAGGGATTCTGCACTTTCAGGCTGCCGAAAGATTGCCCATCCTGAAGATCTTCGCTATACAGGATCCTGCATTGGCTCTCATTCGCGGAGGCGACAATTAGGCAGTCGTACCACGAAAGCGAATACCGCCGGCTCAAAGCCAATGCTTCGATGTACAGCGAATAAGAGGAGTGCACAACCAGGAGCGGATGGAACGTTGTCGCAAGATATTGTTCGGCTTCAGCGAAAGTCATCTTGGGAGTGAAGCGGCGAAAAGCGACGCTAAAAAATTCTTGAACGACCTGATAACTGATCACTCCTTTTCCTGAGCCGATGGCATGGTCTACCAGCTCCGCTGCGCGATCTTTCTTGCCGGAGGGATTTGCGGCCAGCGAATACACAAAAATATTTGTGTCTAGAAAAAACCTATCGTTCATTCATCTCTTCGCGACTGTATCTGCCCCCGGAGTCAATATGCTTAAGACGCTCCATTAAGGCGCGATATTGCTGAACATTACCCTTGCGGGCGGCATAGGCTGCCAGCCACTCCCGAAACGCGACATTCAGAGTTTTGTGCTCAGCTTTCGCGACTTCGCGGGCTCGTTCGATCAGGTCTTCGTCGGCGCTGAAGGTAACGTTTTTCACTAGATCAGTGTACACGAGACTCGTGTACACGTCGATCAAACTTCGATTCAGCCCTATTGCAAACCGATCACGGAGAGCAAGCGGCCAGAGTTCGCTCCTTCTTTGCGGTAGCTGAAGAAGAGATCGGTGTGGCAGACGGTGCAGAGGTTACTGACGAAAATGTTAACTTCGCGGAGGCCGGCGGCCAGGAGTTGTGAGCCGTTGGCTGTGCGCAAATCCAGGCGAACGTTTTTGGGTGGCGGCTGGTGACCGGGGGGCATCATGTTGAGCCATTGCAGCGGGTTGGGCTCTTCACCGGTGCGGAGCTCGTCGAAATAGTCTTCGGCATCGGCAAACTGCGATGTAAATTCCGTAACCAATTCGGTGCCTACTTCGTAGCAGCAGCCGCCGATGGCAGGGCCGAGGGCGGCGAGAATGTCGGCAGGATTTGAGCCGAAGTTCGCGCGCATTTCGCCGATGGTTTTTTCTGCGATTCGAGCAAGGGTTCCGCGCCAGCCGGCGTGGACGGCGGCAACCGCGCGCTTCTTGGGATCGACTAATAAGATAGGAACGCAGTCGGCGGTTTGCACTCCGAGGAGAATGCCGCGCGAATTCGTGAACGATGCATCGCCTTTTCGTGGTTCTTGTGGCGCCGCTGCAAAGAATAGCGTGACTGCTGAATGAAACTGCTTCAATAGAACGAGCTGGGAATCGGTCGCGCCGATGGCGGACTGGAAGGCCTGGCGATTTTTCAGAACATTTTCGCGCTGGTCCCAGTCGGTGAAGCCGAGATTGAGGACGCGTTCGCCGGAATTGAGCACGCTGGTTCCGCCCGTTCTGGTGCTGAAACCGTGGACCAGCCACGGGAATTTTTTGAGTGGCGCGAGTTCGAGAATTTGTACGCCGCCGACGCTGCGTAGCGACCAGGGAGCGGCGATTTTCGGGCGCGGCGCGAATTGTGCAGCGGGCTTACCGGGAAGTCGGCGGACACGGGAAGTTTTGGCGGCGTTCGGCATCATGTCAGTATAATCGCAAGCGTATTTGGGTGCAGGCCGCGTGGTTTTGGCTGTTTGGAATCTTGACCTATCGAAAAAAACCGCTGGCCTGAAGGCCAGCCTGTACAAATTCTTTCGGAGCCGATGCGAAAGGACTACATGATTGTTGGAATGGGAATTGACGTGGAGGAAGTGGAGCGAGTACAGGGCGCGATGGAGCGGCAGGGCGAGCGATTTTTGAAACGGATTTTTACGGAGAAAGAGCGGGCTTACTGCGAACAGTTTAAGGATAAGTACGAGCGGTATGCGGGACGGTTTGCGGTGAAAGAGGCGGCGATGAAGGCTCTGGGAACCGGCTGGAGCCGCGGTGTGCGGTGGGTTGATATTGAAGTGTTGCGGCTGCGCGGCGGACGGCCGACGCTGGAGTTGAGCGGCGAAGCTCGGAAAATAGCGGATCGATTGGGCGTGAAGAACATCGCGATCAGTATTACGCACACTCCGACGCAGGCAATGGCGCAGGTAATTTTCGAAGGGTGAAGAGGAAGAAAGAGAAAAGATAACGCAGAGATGCTCGCGTACGCAGAGCTCCGCGGAATGTCGGTCCGTTCAAAACATTATTAGTCAGTCGAATTCAACGTGAGATCCTCCGGTGATCCTTATCGGATCGCCCCAGACAATTTATTTGTCCACGGCTGTTGCATTGTAATTAGGTTCTGATTAGCGGCGGCGAAGGCCGAAGCGGCCGGGCTGAAGCCCGGCACTACGAGCATCAAAAACATTTCACGGAAAGTTGCCAAAGCCTGACGCGTGATCTTTACTTCACTACCAGGAAGGGGCCGACAGTTAGGGCGTCTACACCTGCGCAGTAGAAGCTGCGGACCGCGGAGCGAGGATCGGTGACTAGAGGCTCGCCGAAGAGATTGAATGAAGTGTTGACTAGAATCGGAGCAGGGGCGGATTCGCCGAATTTGTGGAGTAGCTTCCAGAAGAGCGGGTTGGATTGTTTCTCGACGGTATGGACGCGGATGGCAGCGCCGTTGAAGGCGAAGCGTTCGAGTCCGGCGATGGGATTCTTCAGATCGCCTAGAGACGCCATGAAACGGCAGTTGGGGCCGCAATCGAAAATTTCGTGAGCGCGTTCGGCGGGAACGGACAATGCGAAGGGATAGTCGTCCCACTCCGGGAAGGCCAACCGGCCGCCGCATCTCTGATCGCTGAGTTCGCACGCCGCTACGGCAACCCGAAGACTCGCGTTCAGTACGTCGCCGAACTCGCGGACCTCTTCCAGCGTTCTGGACGCGACCACCCGTGCCTACTGACCGAAGCCGACGTCCTCGCGTGGGCCGAGCAACGGAACCTCGCCAACAACGCGAAGCGCAACCGGCTCTCGCGCCGTTGTCCGAAATAACTACAGTTACGTAGTTACACCACTGGACTTTGGACAGCGTCGGCGACGCCAGTGCGGCAGTTCCTGGCGCGTGCCGCAGCGCGACGCGGGGACGGTCACGTTCCGGCTCGTCGCGTTTCTGAGCAGGATGCGGCCGCGTTCGCGTGTACAGCACCGTGACACCAGGCACTCGTCGTACGTGTCATGTGACGCAGAGCGGTGCTCCCAGCAGGCGGATGATCACCACGTCGAACATGCAGCCGCTTCGGGAGGACGCCATGACCGCCACGGCGCTCACCAGCCACCTGACGCCACTCCGACACCATCGTCGGCTGGCTGTTGTTGGCATCGCTCTCGTGATCGGCGTGATCCTCATCTTTTCCGCGTTCACCGCGCTGAACAGCAATGTGCATAGATCCCACCGATGGGCACCTCCACCCGAGTTGCAAGAGATCGCTTCCCATCAGTCGTAGGGGGTCGATCGACGTGCCCGGAACAGCCCTCTCAACACAATCAGGATTCGGTCCGGGCCGGCGGGCCAGACCGGCAGATATGTACTGCGACGCTTTAGGCGACGGAGTAGAGCCGCCAGGTTCCCGATACGCCCTTGAGTTCGTGTTCGCCTTTGTCGCGTAGCTCGATGTCTGAACCTGCGACCAAGTCGGCGACGGTGCGCGAAACAAGCACTTCTCCCGGGCCCGCGAGGGAAGACACTCGCTTGCCGACGTGGACAGCGATGCCCGCGATGTCGTTGCCGTTCTGTTCGATCTCACCAGTGTGCAGACCGGCCCGTACCTCCAAGCCGAGGGCGCCAAGGGCGTCGCGTATCGCGCACGCGCAGCGAATTGCTCGCCCCGGGCCATCGAAGGTAGCGAGCACTCCGTCGCCGTCGAAGCGAACTTCCCGGCCTCGGAATCGGTCGAGCTCCGCGCGGACCAGCGCGTCGTGTGTCGCGATCAGGTTCCGCCAGCGTCGGTCGCCCATCTCCGCGACTTGAGGCGTCGAGGCAACGAGGTCGGTGAACAACACGGTCGCGAGCACCCGATCGGGCTCGGGAGCACCGCGATGGTCGGTGAGGAACTCCTCGGTTGCGTCGAGGATCGGCCCGGGGTCGATGCAACGCGAGAATGCTGGCAGAACCCTCCAACTCGACCAGTCTCGCCCCAGGAATGTGGTCGGCCAGGTAGCGACGATGCGACCCCATCCGAGCGCCTTGATGGGCCACGACGAGGGTCGGCGTCTGGACCGAGCCCAGCACCCCACGCACATCGGTGTTGCAGGCAGCGAGAAACCTCCGACGCTGAACGTCGGGCGCCGCCCCCAATCGAAGGGCACGCTCATACCAGCGCCGGAATCCGGCGTCGTCACCCAAGTTCGGAGCTTGGGTCTCGACGGAGAAGATCACTCTCGACCCCCATCGCACCGAACGCATCGAACTCGTCGTCGCTGAAGCCCTCGGGATAGCCCTCCGCGCTCCGCATGCGAGCGGTCGTGTCGACCAGCACCAACGCCGCGGTTCGCTCCGGGCGCGTCGCCGCAAACAACGGACCCATTCCGGCGCCGCCCAACTGCAGCACCGCGACACGTTCGCACCCCGCATCGTCGACGACCGCGACCATGTCCTCCACCCAGCTCTCGAGAAGTTGGTACTCACTCGCCGCGACCCCGTCTGAACCGCCGGTGCCCCGAAAGTCGAACCAGATGTGACGAGCGAACGAGGACAAGCGATGCAAGAAACGCACCGTCCGCGGCTCGTCCCACAACAATTCGATCGGGACGAAGCTCGGGGAAACAACCAGCACGTCAACAGCACCATCACCGATCACCTGATACGCAATCTGACTCCCGTCACTCGACCTTGCGTACCGAGTCTCTGGTACCTCGACCACAACACCCCACTCCTCATGGCTCACCGCGCCGAACACGCCTGACGTTCCTTGCTCGCACCTGCGCCCAGACATGTCACTGCACCGCACCCCGAGAGGCGCCTTGTCTCCGATCCGCCTGGGTACACAGAATGCCCGGTCCGGTGCTCTTGAGCGAGCGTCGAGCGACGGCAGGCAGTGAGAGAACCCGACCCGCCGAGATCCTCGACGCTACGAGCAACCCCGTAACGCCACCACGAACTCAATCCGGCAGTTAGGGGCCGCCGCTTACGTCTCGGGCACGGCGGCGACGAGCTTGACTTCGACGCGGTAGCGCGCATCGAGCAGCCGGTGCACGGCGACGCATGTACTCGCAGGGAGCCGCCCCGCGAAGATTTCCTTCCGTACCTCCTCAAAAATCGGGAAGAGCACCTCGATGTCACCGCAGACGAACTCGGTGGTCTCGATGACATGGTCGAGCGACGTCCCCATCGCTTCGAGCACTCCGGCGAGACTCTCGAACACCAGCCGGAACTCGTCGGCTGGGTCCTCCGGCACGTTGAAGTCGGCATCGACACCGACCATGCCGGACGTATAGACGAGGTTCCCGACCCGCGTCGCGAACGTGAAACCCAGGCCCCCATCAAATGGGTCGTACCGCTGCACGAGATCGTCCGCCACGTTCGCCGCCTCCTGTTGGCGCGACCCCTTCGCGCCGGCCCGGACATCTTGCCCCGAAAGAGCAGCCCGTCGGCACGCAGTGCTGAAACTCGCGCGGCCTGCTCGCGCTCAGAGCGATCGTCGCTCGACAGTTCAGTACGCCGCCGGCGTTCTTCGTCGACTTCGGTGTTCCCGCCGACGAGATGCGCAAGGCACACGACTCGCCGCAGAGTCCGTATTGGAGTGCGATCGCTCCACTCGTCGAGTCCGCGGGAGCTCGAAGCTCGTGGACGACCGGAACGAGGAGATCTGGACCCACCTCATGGCGGCGAGCAATCTCGGCCCGGTGGGTCCCTGACCCTGACCGGAATCGCGTCCACACCGGCGTGAAGCATTTTACGGCGTTCTTGACCTCCTC
>CAVURF010000008.1:0-324165 GCA_963743735.1 uncultured Acidobacteriota bacterium | reverse complement strand
TTGCCTCCGGATCTTGGATCGCCTACTGCTTGCAAGTGACGCTGAAGCAGCGGCTGTTGCTGCACGCCCCAGGGTTGACACCTACGGCGGTGTTGGAGAAGTTGGCCGAAATTAAAATGATCGATGTCTGGATTCCTACGGTCGATCAACGTTGGTTAATTCTGCCTCGCTACACACAACCTTCTCCAGACACCAAACTGCTGATCGAGAAGTTGAAATTGCACTTGCCCAGCCAGCCGCCACCGCGTCTTGTGGCGCAAAAAGACAGCTCCGAAATCGAAGTACAGACCGTCCGGTAGGAGGGCCGTTTGTGGTGAAGACCTTTCACTAACCTCAACTGATTCCAAAGCACTTAACTGGATCAGGAGTGCCCAACTGCGAAAGTTCGGCTACGTTGGCCAGGAAGATTGCCACCATCGTGTTAATCGTGTGGAAGAGAGGAGCGTGCTTCGACGCCCAACATCTGAAACCACAAACAGCTTGAGTGTCTTTGATCGAGTCCGCTCCATCTCTGGGGATTTCTCTGGCGGTGGCCGTCGGGTTCTCGAGACACTCTGGTTCAAGAGCGAGTCTCAGGAGCCAATGTTAGGCAATGTGTGCTTCGGGCAGCTAGTCTTACTCAAGACCCTAGAGATCCAATGAATCCATCGGAACGTATTGACCATCCGATCGCAGGACTCACAGACTGGCGTGGCAAAACGCTCGCCGGCATCCGTAAGAGTCCTTACGGCCGACCGGGAGATCATCGAGGAATGGAAGTGGATGGGCAGCCCAGTGTGGTCTCGCAACGGAATCATCGCGGTCGGCAACGCCCACAAAGATAAGGTGAAGCTTACCTTTTCCCACGGGGCCAGCCTCCCGGATCCTGACAAGCTCTTCAACGCTGGCCTCGGAGGCAACGCCTGGCGAGCGATCGATCTTTTTGAGGGCGACAAGATTAATGACCGTGCTCTAAAAAATCTCGTCCGCGCCGCCGTTGATTACAATCAGATCAAATTGAAGAGGAAAGCGCCTGCGGGCATTCGAGCGAAAGTACATAAAAGGAAAAAGTGATGAAAATAAGGCAGCGTTCAGCGCAGTTTTCCCTAAAACCTCCCAACCCACAACCCAACCCACAGTTCGGTCTGTCTTATGTGACTTGCGCTGCGTTTGGCAGCCCCCGCGCGCTGTCACGGCAGAGGCCGCGGGTTCGAGTCCCGTCGTCCCCGCCATTCATTCCAAAAGAGTTGAAGGAATCTCATTGCAACCAACGAGGGTGCAAAAGGGTGCGTTTCTGCACCCTTTTTGCACCCCTTTTCGTCAAGCAGAAGTGTTTTCAGGTGCGCTCCTGTCATGACTTGGCCATACCGTACTTACTCTGGAGCAGCGCAGTTCGCTTCCGACGCAAATACGAGATCGAGTACGGCTGCTTGTGCAGCATGCTTCGCTGGTGAGATCGCCTGCGTGTAGACATCCAACGTTGAACGCAAAGAGGAATGTCGCAGCAGCTCTTGCATCACTTTGAATTCTGTCCCGACACTCCGCAGAAAAGTCGAGTACGTGTGACGGAATGTGTGCCTTCCGAATTGCTTCTGAATTCCTGCCCGCGACGCGACGGGACGAATATATCTGCGCAAGATCGCCTGACCCCAAATCGGCTTCCGGCCACGGTGACGTCTGCTTGCAAAAACCCAATCGTCTAGGCTTGTTGTAACGGCAAACTTGTTTACATTCGCCGAGTGTTTGCAAGACAGTTGGATGAACTGGCACCGGCTTCTGGGACGATTCAGTCTTGCAACGTCCGACCACGCCGCACACCATAGATCGCGTCACGCTCATCGTGTTTTGGGCAAAGTCTGTGTCGCCCCACTTCAGACCAAACAGCTCGCTCTGACGCAGACCGGTGGAAGCTGCAACGAGCACCAGCGCACGCTCCCGTAGGCGCAGACCACTGAGCAACAGCTTAATCTTAACGGGCGTCAGCACGCTTGGAGTGCTACGTCGTTTTGCCCCCTGGCGAACTAGGCCGAAGCCATGACTCGACTCCCATCGCTCTTACTTCGGAGAGAGGAGTGGTCCCTCAATGTGGGATGATCCACCTTTTCAAGTACGCCTTGTGGTCATTGGGAGAGAACTTCGCAGCCGAGGATTTGGGCTAATTTCTCGCAGCAATCCCGTGACTGCTTGGCGGGCAGAATCCGCCCCCGGGTATTGGCAACTGTGCCGATCACCCGCTTGCGGTAGATGCGTTTTCCACGAGGGCCTCTGTCGGCCCACCGGAACTGCCAAACATCTGGACCGCGCTTGCGACCGCTCTTGATTAGACTCCCCTGTGGCATGCCTGCCTCCTGCAGCGCAGTTGCGACGCGGAGGAATTCTTACGCGGTTGGGGGCAAAGTTGAGAACTCGATGGGCCTGAGTGAATTGCTTTGCGGCGGCAATACTCTCGTTGGTTCAAATCAAGCCTTCGCAACCAAAAACTATTCTGCGCGGACAAGTTCCGACTACCCCGCAACCATCCGAATTGATAATCCGCAGTGGAGATTCGAGAGCTGCGTCTAAAGACTCCCGCATGGGTCTCGCTACGGGCCTGGCCTGATCGATAGTTTCGGTTTCTCGGTTATTCAGGAGCAGCAAATTTCAAGCGGGAGTTGCGCTTTCTTCTCTCTGCAGGCCGTCGATCGGCCCACTTTAGGATGGCGTCAAGCGTAGGACAGAGGGATTGGCCCCATGGTGTCAGACAGTATTCAACCTTCGGCGGCACCTGAGGATAGGCTGTCCGAACAACGATTCCGTCCGCTGCCAAGCTGCGGAGCTGCTGCCCCAGCATTTTCTGAGTGATGTTGGGTATCGCTCGTTCCAGGTCGGAGAAGCGCAGCTTCGCGAATGCGGCGATTGCGTCCGCCGACTAGTCAGCTTCAACAGAAGAGCCGATTCACCTCAATGCGAGCCGCGACTTGTTCAGCGCGAGCGGTCATGTCGATACGGCTAGACAAACCAGAGAACGAAAATTGGTACGCCCAGAAAAGAGGTTTAGCTCGGGGGCTCCCTTGCTCGAGACTATGAGAACCATTGCTCAGTCGTGCGGCTCGGAGTGCTATCGAGAGTAATAAGGATTCAAAAAATCACTCGAGGGAACGCGGAATTGAACCGTTTTCCTCCGGTCCTTCGACGAGAGCTCGAGGAGAAGGATTGCAGGGCCGCGTTCCTCGAATGCAAATTATCGAATTTTCTTCTTGACATCAAGAGCCGATTCCATAATATGGCACGCGTGCCGCATTCTAAGACAATCCGCTCGCCGTATCGGGTACAGGTTCTTGACCGTGCTTTGGCTGCCCTTGCAGTGCTGGCGGAGAGTTCGAGCGATTGCAGTCTCGCCGAGCTTTGCCCTGCCCTGGGTTTGCACAAGAGCACGGCACACCGATTGATGATGGTGCTCGAGCAGCACCGATTGGTGGTAAAAAGTCCAGAAACTGGACGTTATAAGCTCGGGTTGCGGCTGTATGAACTGGGGTCGAGAGCCGTCGACGGACTGGATCTGCGTGGGCGCGCCCGGCCGTATCTCGATCGGCTACAAGAGCGATTCGGCGAAACGGTGTTCTTCTGCATTCTTGATGAAGGCCAGGTTTTTTACGTGGAGAAGGTGGAGTCGCAGCGCAGCGTGCGCACAGCGTGCACCGTGGGAAGCCGCGCGCCGGCCTATTGCACAGCGGTTGGCAAAGCCATGCTGTCGGAGCTTCCCGAAGCAGAGATAACCGCCATCGTGCGCAAATCGGGATTGAAAGCGATTACGGCGAAAACCATCACCACGATCGCACGCTTCAAGTCCGAGTTGAAAGCCGTGAGAGAGCGCGGGTACGCAATTGACGACGAAGAAAAGGAAGACGGATTGCGGTGTGTTGGCGCGGTAGTGCGCGCCCATTCGCGAAAACTGAGCGCGGCGATGAGCATTTCGGGACCGGCATTCCGGATGACGAGGGAAAGAATTCCGGAAGTTGGGGCAGCGTTAATGCAAGCCGCGAGCGAACTTTCGGCGGAGCTTGGATATCCAGGATTGCCGATCGGAACGCTGCGGCGCGCGGCAAGTTAGTTTTTCAGGGAGCCGTACCCGGTGAAAGCCGGGCTTTTTTTTGGGCCTTTTTATTTAGTGAGATGCCGTACCGCATTGTGGTACGGCAAAAACTGGAACGTTTCCTTCTGGGGTTAAGGGAACGTCCTCGGAGGATGCAATGAAGCGCGAGCAAAGCTTGTGGTGGATGGTGGCCGTTTTGGGGACGCTTTTTTCGCAGCGCGCATTAGCGCAATCGACTACGGCAACCATGCTGGGCACGGTTTCAGACAGGACGGGAGCAGCGGTTGCAGAGGCGAAGGTGATCGCGCGGAATACGCAAACGAATCTGACGCGGACAGCTGAAACGAATGCACAGGGCGAATACCGCATTGAATTTCTGCCCGTCGGAGATTACGCGCTCGAAGTAACAGGAACGGGATTCAAGAAGGCAGTGATACATGGGATTGTGCTTCAAATCAGCGTTGACGCGCGAGCCGACGTGCAACTAGAAATAGGCGATATCAACGACGCCGTCACGGTGACGGCAGAACTGCCGTTGGTAAATACCAGTTCGCCAGAACTGGGGCGTACGATCGAGAACGCCGAAATCACAAATCTTCCGCTCGTCAATCGCAATGTATACACGCTGCTGGACATCACTCCGGGCGTGCAGCGCAATGACAACAGCATTGTGCTTGGCTACCCGGAACAGAGACACGCTGATCAATGGCGGCACGGACGGCGGCGCCGGATCAGTGAACTATTACCTGGACGGTGGACCGAACATGGCGGGACTGCGCAACACCGGCAACGCCACGCCGAATCCAGACGCGGTTGAAGAATTCCGCGTGCAAACGAACAGTTACAACGCCGAATACGGCCGTTTTGCGGGCGGCATCATCAATGTACTGACGAAATCCGGAACAAACCAATTTCACGGATCACTGTTCGAATTCTGGCGCAACAACGCGCTGAACGCACACGATTGGAACAATCCGGCCGACTCCCCGCTGCATCGCAATCAATTTGGCGGAACGATTGGCGGACCGATTCGGAAAGACAAGACGTTTTTCTTTGGTTCGTATGGTGGATTGCGGCAAATTCAGAGCACGTTCCTGAACGGAGCGATTGTCCCGACGGCGGCGGAACGGAACGGCGATTTTTCGCAGACGCCGGGAGCGAACTTTGTGGTTCCTGCCGGGAACGTCGTATCCCGGGCAGACGCCCTTAACGCCATTTCATTGTGATTTGACGACAGGTTTGCCGACCGGAGGAACACAGACGAACAACGTCATTTGTCCAAGCTTCTTCGATCCGGCCGCCGCCGGTATTGTAGGTCAAGTCATTCCGACATCAAACGCGACGACAGGTTCCGGCCAAGCGGGATGGCAGGGCGTCATTCCAAATCCCTTCAACACCGACGAATATTTGGGAAAGGTCGATCACAACTTCGGAAGCACAACCGGCTGAGCGCCAGCTACTACACGACCGCGGGAGAAAATATCATCCGGGCCGGAACATCGGGCCAAGGCCTGCCTTGGGCACTCCAGAAGTTCCAATGGCGTCAACATAACGCAAACGTAAACGACACATGGGTCATTAGCCCGACAAAAGTCAATCAAGTGTGGGTCAGTTTTACTCGTTATTTCGGCGGGCGGCTCAATCTTTCCAATCCGGTGCTGGGACTCGCCCCAGATGCCTCGCTGGCGATTTCGGGTCGGCAATCACTGTGCAAGGAACGCCCTCGCTTCCAAACATTTCCGTGACCGATTTCTTCAGTCTGACGAACGCGATTGGAGGTCCCACGGCGGGGAGCAACTTCTATACGGTGCGAGACACGTTCACTTATACACGCGGAAAGCACTCATTCAAGTTCGGTGGAGAGGGTACGCTTCAGAAGGACGTCCAGGACACGCTGCTGAACAACTACGGAACATACACCTTTAACGGCAGCGCGACGGCAAACAGCAGTGTCACTCCGAAAATTCCTGGCAACGCGCTGGCGGACTTTCTGCTTGGCATCCCGAGCACCATCACGCAGGATGCGCCGATACGGGCGCTGACGAATAGTTGGCTCCCGGCCGTATTCGTTCAGGATGACTACAAGGTTTTCCCCGCCTGACTCTGAACCTCGGGCTTCGTTGGGATATACAGACTCCACCGACGGATCCACAGAACCGCGAAGGCACCTATGTGGCAGGCGTACAATCCACCGTGAATCCCTACGCTCCGGTCGGACAACTATTCCCTGGAGATCGACGGAGTAACGCGCGGAGTTGTTCCGGTTCGCTGGCATCACTTGTCGCCCAGAATTGGGCTCGCGTGGGATCCGTTCGGTGACGGAAAAACCTCGGTGCGAGCTGGCGTTTGGTGTGTTCTACGGAAGCCTTTCCGGGAACAACTGGAATCAGCCGTCGAATTTCGAACCATTCGCGACTCGCTTGACGTTCACGAATACTGGAGCCGGAAAATTCGGAACGGGAGGCCGCCTCGCAGATCCGTATCGAGGCCTAGTTGGTGGAGATCCATTTCCGTACCAGGGTGCATATACTCCGGGCGGAGGAATTCTCGGCATTGACACGAATTTCCAGTGGCCGTACACCTATCAGATGAATTTCACCGTGCAACGCCAACTCACGAGTGACCTAAGCGTGTCCGTGGGTTACGTCGGCAGCCTTGCGCATGATCTGCCGTTTGCGCAGGATGTGAACTATCCGCTGGTCACGACTACTCCTGTCCCATCAACTGGTAACGTGCAGCAGCGTCGCCCGAACGCTGGATTTGGATCGGTGTTGCTGGTGCAATCGAACCAGGCAGCTTCCTACCACGCCATGCAACTCACATTGACGAAACGAATGTCGCATCACCTTCTGCTCAATGCTTTTTATGCTTTCAGCAAAAACTTGAACAGCGTGGAACTGGATAACAACCAGACACAGGGTGGCGCCCAGAACATGCTCATCTTGAGTGAAGATCGCGGCCGCGCGGACATTGACCAGCGGCACGCCGTTTCCGTTTCGGCCATTTGGCAGCCCGAGTTTTCCTACGGCGGCAACGGAGTTGTTAAGGCGGCGTTGAATGGATGGTCGATTTCTCCAATCGTGAGATACCACAGTGGCGTACCGTTTACAGTCTTGAATGGCGTGGACGCAAATCTGGACGGAGCCGGAGGCGACCGAGCCAATTTGGTCGGGGACCCACTTTCGGGCGCATGTCCCGACGGCGCGAATGTGGGAACGCCAAGTTGCTGGTTCAACATTTCGGCATTCGTGCGGAATCCGGTGGTGAATGGCAGTCCCGTGGATGGAAATGTGGCGCGCAACTCGTTGGATCAGCCCGGATTCAAGACGGTGGACCTCGCTATCTTCCGTGACTTCCGGTTTTTCGAAAGGTATGCCCTGGAGTTTCGCGTCGAAGGCACGAACACCTTCAACATGGTGAACCTGAATCCGCCAGCCGCTACGGCGCCGGCCAGTTCGACCAGCCCTGGTACGTTTGGAACCATATCGTCTGCAGGTAGCATGCGGCAGCTTCAGCTGGGCTTGCGTTTCACTTTCTGAACGCGAAACGCAGCGACGAAGTTGTCGCGAAGCTAAACTCGATGCGATAGTTATGCCGCGTATGCAACTGACGGTAATCGCTCACACCGGGTCTGCCAGGCTCGGCTAGAAAGCTAACAAGGAGTTGTACATGAGCACGCAAGCAGAAGTGGCCGTCGAGAAGATGGTTTTTCGCAAGACCAATGGTCGAAAAGGACGCCATCTCGCGGTGACTCCGCAAAACAGCACGATGCGGCATTTGTCATACGGCCGAATCATTTTGGACGCATCCCAACCATCCGTTTCATTCAAGAATGGCGACCAGGAGACCGGTCTTATCTGCCTCGCGGGAACTGCTGCGGTGCAAACGGCGGGGCAGCGTGTCGAAATGGGAAGATTCGATGCAATCTATATTCCGCGAGACTCTGCTATCGAGGTTTCCACGAGCACTAGCGTGGATTTCGCGGAATTTTCTTCCGATGTCACAAGCAAGTATCCGTTGAAGATTGTGCGCTACGCCGACGTAACAAAAGATCCTGGATTGAAATTTGTGACCGGTGGTCCCGGGTCCTCGCGTGATTTGAGCATGCTCATCGCAAAGAATGTAGAAGCGGGGCGCCTGGTCGCGGGATTTACGTACTCCGATCCAGGCAACTGGACAAGCTGGCCGCCGCACGAGCACGCGAAAATGCTGGAAGAGATGTACGTTTATTTCGATATGCCGGAGCCGGCATACGGAATTCAGCTGGTGTATAACGATACGCAATATCCGGAGCTGGTAACCGTGGTGCGCGACGGCGACGCCGTGTTGATGCCGAGCGGATATCACCCGAACGTTGCTGTTCCAGGTCATCGAATCGCATTTTTGTGGGCGATGGCCGCGCATGAGGAAGTTGCGGACCGGCAGTTCGGCGTTGTAAACATACAGCCCGGATTCGGACAGAGCGGGTCGGGATTGGAAGCTGGCCGCAAATAAAAATTGACCAACAGGATGGGGATGCCGGAAGAAAACGCAATCGCGGATGCCGGATCTAACGAAGGCTCGTCAAAAGTCACGAGTCAATCCAGCGTGCTGGAAAAAGCTGGCGTCTTTGCAGGACGCTTTCGCTGGGTGATCTGCGGATTGTTGTTCCTCGGCGTCACGAAAAACTACATGGACCGGCAGGTGCTCGGCGTGTTGAAAGGCCCGCTGCAGCGCGAGCTAGGGTGGAATGACGTTGATTACGGAAACCTGGTGTTCGCGTTTCAGGCAGCTTATGCGCTCGGGATGATTCTTGTTGGACGGCTGATCGACCGGCTGGGGACGCGGATCGGGTACGCGGTGGCGATGGTCTTTTGGAGTCTTGCTTCGATGGCCCACGCCGCGGCGAATTCTTTTTTGACCTTTGCCATCGCGCGCGCTGCGCTGGGATTTGGCGAGGCGGGAGTCTTTCCGGCGAGCATCAAGAGCGTTGCTGAATGGTTTCCCAAAAAAGAGCGAGCACTGGCGACGGGCATTTTTAACGCCGGGACAAATATCGGCGCAATCATTACGCCGTTGATCGTTCCATGGATTGCGGTGCACCTCGGGTGGCGATGGGCATTTCTGTTCACGGGCGCGCTGGGATTTTTTTGGCTGGCACTGTGGCTGGCCTTGTATCGAAGGCCGGAAGAGCATTCGCTCTGTACGCCTGAGGAACGCGAATACATTCAAAGCGATCCAGTCGGGACGCCAGGAAGAATTCCGTGGGCGCGGCTGCTGCGTTACAGACAGACGTGGGCGTTCGCCGCCGGAAAATTCATGATCGATCCAATCTGGTGGTTTTATCTTTTCTGGATTCCGGATTATCTGCAGCGTGAACATGGATTGCGCCTGACGCAGATTGGCTTGCCGATTCTAGTGATCTACCTGATCTCCGACATTGGCAGTGTCGCTGGAGGTTGGCTCTCCTCCAGACTGATCCGACGCGGGCTTTCCGTAAATGCCGGGAGAAAATGGGCAATGTTGACGTGCGCGATTTGCGTTGTGCCGATCGCAATGGTTTATCGCGTATCTGGACTGTGGCCGGCAACGTTGTTAATCGGACTCGCTGCAGCGGCGCACCAGGGATTTTCGGCGAATCTTTTTACATTGACGTCCGATCTCTTCCCTTCCCGGGCCGTCGGCTCAGTAGTTGGAATCGGCGGAATGGCAGGCGCGGTGGGCGGAATGTTGATCGCACAAATCGTGGGGCACGTGCTGCAGTGGACCAACAGCTACATGATTCCGTTCTTTATCGCGGCGTCGGCTTACTTGGTGGCGTTGCTTTTGATCCATGCGCTGAGCCCGAAGCTTGAGCCTGCGCAAATTGTGCAGGAGTGAGCCGATGAGCCTTGAAGCATTTCAGCTTAACGGCAAGAATGCCCTGGTGACCGGCTCACATCGCGGCCTCGGAGCGGCCATCGCCGTGGCGTTGGCAAGAGCCGGTGCAAACGTGGGTTGTCACGGAAGAGATCCGAAGCCCGGAAGGGCGTGCGACGAAATTCGCGGCCTTGGGCGCAAGACGTTCTACTTTTCCGCGGACTTGGCGGACTCCAAAACGTACCCGAGATTGATTGAAAAAACCCAAGCAGGGTTTGGATCGATCGATATTTTGGTGAACAACGCGGGAGTGATCCGAAGGTCGCCCGCAGCCGAATATCCGACCGAGTCTTGGGACGAACTAATTGCGGTGAATCTTACGGCGGTATTTCAACTGTCGCAACTGGCCGGGCGGCAGATGCTCGCAAGCGGCAAAGGAGGAAAAATCGTCAACATCGCTTCCCTACTCTCGTTTCAAGGCGGGATTCTTGTCCCGGCGTACGCGGCGGCCAAAGGCGGAGTGGCGCAACTGACGAAAGCACTGGCGAATGAGTGGGCCAGCAAAGGAATCAACGTAAATGCGATCGCACCTGGATATATGGCGACGGACAACACGGAGGCGTTACGAAACGACCCCGTTCGCAGCCGACAGATCCTGGATCGCATTCCCGCGGCGCGTTGGGGCGAACCCGTTGATATCGCTGGCGCCGCAGTTTTTCTGTGTTCGTCCGCGAGTGACTATGTTCATGGACATATTCTGGCGGTGGACGGGGGCTGGCTGGGGCGGTGAGGAAATGATGGCGCTTGGAATTCGACAAAAAGAGGGCTGCCGTTGGGATCAAATGAGTCTCGGCGAAGTGATGCTCCGCTTCGATCCAGGCGAATATCGAATTTGGACGGCGCGGCAATTCACGGTGAGCGAAGGTGGCGGCGAGTACAACGTTGCGCGCGGCTTGAAGCGGTGTTTTGGACTCGATACTGCGATCGTGACAGCGCTTGCCAAGAATCCCGTCGGCGCTCTCGTTCAGGATTTGATTTATCAAGGCGGTGTGGATTCTTCGCTGATTCGATGGGTGGATTATGACGGCGTAGGCCGCAAAGTCCGCAATGGATTGAATTTTACCGAGCGCGGCTTTGGTGTGCGCGCTGCTTTGGGTTGTTCGGACCGCGGGCATACGGCGATTGCCATGCTTAAGCCGGGTGAAATCGATTGGGATGAGATTTTTGGCGGGCAGGGAGCGCGGTGGTTTCACACGGGGGGGATTTTTTGCGCGCTTTCGGAGACGACTCCGGACGTGGCGCTGGAAGCGATTCAATCGGCGCGGAAGAATGGTGTGGTCGTTTCGTACGACCTGAATTACCGAGATTCGTTGTGGAAGTCGATCGGCGGAAAAAAGCGCGCGCAGGAAGTGAACCGGCGAATCGCGCCCTACGTGGACGTCATGATCGGCAACGAAGAGGACTTTTCTGCCGCGCTCGGTTACGAAATTCCGACTACGGACGGACATCTCTCCGCTCTTGAGCCGGAAAACTTCAAACAGATGATTGCAAAGGTCGTGAAGGATTTTCCGTTCAAAGTAGTGGCGACGACGTTGCGAAAGGCAACCACGGCCACGCGCAACGACTGGGGCGCGATCTGCTACAGCGAAGGAGATTTTTATCAGGCGCGGAACCGGGAGAATCTGGAAATTCTGGACCGGGTTGGCGGCGGCGATTCTTTTGCATCGGGATTGATCTATGGACTCCTTGCCGGGAAAGATGCGCAATGGGCAGTCGAATGCGGTGCAGCGCATGGCGCGTTGGCCATGACCACGCCCGGCGACACGAGCATGGCGACGCTGGACGAAGTTTTGCAGGTGATGAAGGGAGCGGGCGCTCGGATCGCCCGTTGAGACAGAGGCTGCATGAATAAGCTGGCAGTTCGCGCGCTGATCGAGAAAATCGGAATCGTGCCGGTGATTCGCGCTTCGTCCGCAGAGGAAGCGCGCTTTGCTGCCGATTGCGTTTGCAAGGGCGGCGTGCCGATCGTGGAAATCACCATGACGGTTCCGGGAGCAGTCGAAGTGATTCGCGAATTGGCGAAGGCGATGCCGGAAACGCTCGTCGGAGCGGGAACGGTGCTGAACGGAGAGGCCGCTCACAAGTGCGCTGATGCCGGTGCGCAATTTCTTGTAACTCCGGGATTCGATGCGCCGACGATTGCCGCAGCGCAAGAGCGCGATTTGCTGATTATGGCAGGCGCGTTGACTCCCACAGAAGTCATGGCGGCTACAAAATCCGGCGCGGACTTCGTGAAAGTGTTTCCCTGCGGAAGTTTGGGCGGGCCGAAATACATCCAGGCGTTGCGCGGTCCGTTTCCACAGGTCCCTTTTATTCCGACAGGCGGAGTAAACCTCGAAACCGCCTCCGATTACATTCGAGCGGGGGCTGCCGCGCTCGGCGTCGGCGGAGAAATGATCGCGAAAGAAGCATTGAAGGCGCGCGACGGCGACGTCATCAGCAAGCTGGCTGCGCTCTTTGTGGACTTGGTGCGGGACGCGCGAAAGGCAGCGCAATCCTGAGACAAGCGCACTGAGCGGTTGCTGCAGGGTCGCCGCATTTGGAGAAAACGCATGGACCAATCGAAAACGATTCCCGACCTGGTGGTCGTAAAGCACTCGGACGGCAAGACGTCCGAACCGGAAGCCGGCTTGAAACGACGCGTGCTGTCTTACAACGAAAAACTATTTCTCGCGGAACACGAAATGGTGAAGGGATGGGCCGGAACCGTGCACAGCCACCCGCACGATCAGATTGTGTACGTTGTTCGTGGACACTTGAAGGTCACCTGCGAGGGAAAAATATTTGAGATTCAGACGGGAGACACGTTTCTGGTGCGCGGCGGGGTAGAACACGGCGCGGCCGCGCTCGAAGCGTCTCTGGTCATCGACGTCTTCACGCCTTGTCGCGAGGACTATCTCGCGTGAGTTGTGAGTTTTCAACAAATATCGTGTCTATCTATTTCGTCGAGGCTCGATGATGAAAATGCGTTTCGCTTGGATGCTGTGGTTCACCTCCTGCGTGTTCGTGGACATTGCGCAGTCGGACCAACTGATCAAGAACATCAAAATCGTCGTGTCGAATCCGAGTGACCTAGTGAGGACAGCGGCCGATGTTGCGATTCCTATCGCGGAGATCCGGAAGATAGCACCGGACTTCAAACCTGGCGCAGCGATCGTTACGGTGAGCGAGGCAAGCACCCTGAAAGAGGACGCATCAGTACTACAGACAGAGGAACTGCCATCGCAGGTTGACGATTTAGATGGCGATGGAAAAGCGGACGAGTTGGCATTTCAAGTGGAACTTGCTGCGCACCAGTCGCGCATCGTGACCCTGTCCTTCGGCGACGAAAACACCATCTGGCGGCTGCGGAGAGATTACAAGCAGAGAACGGCCGCACTCTTCAGCCGCAAAATCGAAGGCCTCGGATGGGAATCGGAACGAATTGCGTTCCGCATTTACTTTGACCCGAGAAACGCCATTGACATTTACGGCAAGCGCCGCCCTACGCTGCAGCTTCCCATGTACGCATCGCCCGACTATGGCTATCACGATGAATCGCCGGAAGGACGCGATATTTTTCGAATCGGCGACGCGATCGGAATTGGCGCCGTTGCGGCCATGGTGAACGGCAAAGTGCTCAAAGTAGCCGATGTGCGAGATCGGAAGTGGCTTATCCTGGCCAGCGGGCCGGTGCGTTCGATCGTTGAGCTGGAATACGACGGCTGGAACGCGGCGGGAAAGATGATTCATCTGAAATCGCGGATCACTCAGTGGGCGGGGGAACGAGGATTCGAGCACACGATTTCGGCCGATTGCGGCGATGATTTCAGATTTGTAACTGGGCTTACTTCGAATGCGGAGATACCGGCGGTGAATTCCGCAAAGGGCGCGCGGACCACCTGGGTCGCAACATGGGGAGGACAGGTTGTTGCGCCCGGACCTGCGGCAACCAAGATGGTCGACGGTCAGAATCTTGGGCTTGCGGTTCTCACTGGCGTGCGAGGAGCGACGGTCAGCAGCGACGCCTTGAATCATCTGCTGGAGTTTCGTCTGCAGGGAGGATCGGCAACCTGGTATGCGATGGCAGCTTGGGACCAGGAGAACTCGAATCGGAAAATTGCCAGGGATCAACAATCGTTCGTGCTTCCTTCGGACGCAATCGCGACCCGGGAGCAATTTCTGAAAGCGGTTCAAGAGCGGGCCGACCAAATCGAATTGCCGACAACATTTAACATCGTGTCAAAGTCTGCGAGCGCGGAAAGCGCACCGGCCGATACTCTCGTGCCCCACGGAACAAAAACAATCGAGCAAGCCATTGCATTGCTGCGCGAAGGAATCGATCGCACGGCGAAGACCTGGGAACCCATCATTCGCAATGACGCCGAAAAAGAAAACCCTAAAGCGGTGCCGGGATTTTTCACTGAAGCGGACAACAATACCGGTGAATGGCAGACGCAGAGCGGATATTTCTGGACGGGAAGTTTTTGGGTCGGAGAACTCTGGCAATTGTATGGCCGGACCCACGATGAAAAGTACCGGAAATGGGCGGAGCTATGGGGATCGAAGTTGCTGGGGCAGGAATTGCAGGCGAATCACGACGCGGGTTTTTTGTACTACTACTCTTCCGCGCTTGGGCACGATTTGACAAAGGATCCAACGCTTAGCGCAAGTGCGCTGCTCGGAGCGCAACGCCTCGAGCAACTTTTCAATCCGAAGACGCACTTGATTGCGTCGTGGGGCGTGGATGGCGATGACACGATCGTTGACACCATGATGAATCTTCAATTGCTGTGGTGGGCGAGCGACCGAACGGGGGACGAAAAATGGCGTGAAATTGGCAAAAAACACGCGCTGCGGACGGCGGAATGGTTTGTCCGTCCGGATGGATCGGTGTTCCAGTCCGTGCACTACAACCCTGGCAATGGCCGGCAAATATTTGTGCTGCGCGGCGGCGCGTTGAAGGACACTGAGTTGAAGATGGAAAACACATCCGCACCAGGGGAGCGGGTGTTCACACATACACACCAGGGTTACGCGGCGGATACGACATGGTCGCGCGGATTGGCCTGGGCCATTTACGGTTTTTCGGTGGCGTACCTGGAAACCCACGAACCAGATTTTCTCTCCACAGCGGAGCGCGCTGCGGATTACGGCCTGCAGAACCTCCCGAGTGATCTTGTACCGTGGTACGACTTCGACGATCAGGGCGTGCATTTTCGAAATCGAGACACCTCTGCCGCAGCCATCATGGCGGGCGGATTGCTGCGCCTTTCGACCGCGAGCAAAGATGCGGCACGGGCGGCACGATATCGAGAGGCGGGCGAGCGCATGGTGCGATCGCTGATTGAAGGCTATCTGACCCCTGTTGGTGACAAAGACCGGACGCCGCCTGGCGTGTTGCGCCACGGCTGCAGTGTTCGTCCGCGTGACGCGATGCTCATTTACGGCCAGTACTACCTGCTGGAGGATTTGCTTTGGCTGGAGGAACACAAGAAGCCGGCGCGATAGCCGCGCCAGGCGTGTTCTCGATGGACACTAAGGAATTACGTCCGTACCGAGGAAAATGAATGGGAAATGCGATACCGCGTGGGGCGGGACGAATTGGCTTGCTGTTGCTCGCGTACGTCTGCGTGGCGAGCAGTTTACGAGCGCAGAGCCCTGCCGAAGCGAAGCCAGTTCGCACTGCGGATATTGATCGCGAGATTCGGGAGTTCCTGCAGCGCGAGATTACCGCTCATGTGGCCGACATAAAGACACTCGACCCGCCGCCAATCCGAGTTGTCGGTGCACTGACCACCGGCGAGTTTTCCTGGGGCACGTTCATGCGAACACTCGGCGACTATTCGGCGTTCGCCTCGACGAAGACGATCGCGGGGCGCGACGTGCCGCAAATGATTGGCAAAATGGCCGAGATCGAATTGAGCCGTGGAGGAAAAACCTGGGCGCAGCTTTATGCGGCCGCGGCCCTGCACAGTTACGGCAGGGATCTGGATCACAATGCATTGTGGCGGAGCCTGTCTCCGGCCGGCAAAGAAACTTATCGCCGGCTGCTCGATCCCGGGCGGTTCTACGATGCAGAGACACACAAACTGATTCATCTTCCGGAGAATTATTTTGGCGTTGCAGCGCGAATTGCAGCTATCGACTACGATCTTGGGCTAAACAAGGACCGGGCGTCGCTGGACGATTTGCTAAATCGCGCAGCGGCTCAATTCACAAGTGGGGCGCTTTTCGCCGACGATGCCCTGCCCACGGGCCGCTACGACCGCTATTCAAACGAATATGCGCGCGCAATTTATGATGCCGCGCAGCTTGCGGGCCGCGCGGACATCGTCAAAGCGCTATCGTCATCGCTCAAGCAGCAAATGAAACTATGGTGGGATCTGCTTTCTCCGGATGGCTACGGTTATTCATGGGGACGGAGCCTGGGCGCGATCAGCTACATGGACACGATGGAAATTGTGGGTTTTCTCGGCATCCATCCGGAATTCCGGCCTGCGCCGCTCGAGCAGCTTGCGGCGGCATACAACGCTGCGTGGACATGGCTGCGAAACGACTTCAACAAAGACAGGCATCTGCTTTCGATCTTTGCGTTCGGCAGGGGCGACTACGGGTACATCACAAGAGAGCGCGAATGGCAGCAGACGACGACTTTTCTGGCAAAAATCATGGCGGCTCACAAGATGTTCACGCAAGCGATGACGAACGAAGGAGTCAAGCAATTTGCTTTGCAGCCCAGTTTCGATAACGTTGCGCGGTTCGAATACTTTCGAGACGGAGGCGAGCGAAAATTTGGAGTATGGTTAGTCCGCCAGGGCGAGATTCACTTTGCGTTGCCGTTTGTGACGGGACCAAAGGCTGCGACGTCCGACTACGAACCGATGCCGGAAGGATTTCCCGGTTTGGCAGTGCCTGTCGAAAGAATCTATCCGTGCCTGGTACCATTTGTGGAACTGGAAGACGGACGAACCATCGCGGCGGTTGACGGGGCGGACGAGATCAGACCCGCTGCCGATGGAATGAGTGTTACAGCTGTGTGGAAGCGTTGGGCAGTGGCAGGGGGAAAACCCGGAGAGGCAGCGGAGGAAGGGCTGGTATCCGAAGTGACCTGGTCGTTGCTAGGGACGACGCTGCGGCGGATGGAGTCGTTGGTATCATCTAAGTCGCTCAAAGTTCGACGGCTCTGGCTCGCGGTTCCCAGCCACTATGACCGCCTGGAAACCTTGGAAACGAATGGGCAGCGGATCGATCGATTGATTTCCGGCACAGAGAAATTGGACGTACAGGTCAGGCAATCGGATTGGCCGGTGCAGATCTCCGCATTCGCAACCGGTGACAGTCCTCTCGGAAGAAGTGATCGACGTCCGATTCCGGTGCAATTGATCCTTGAATCGAAAGACTTTACTTTGTCGCCACGCACTCCCAAGACATGGGAATTGACCCTCTCGGCTCATCCGTAGATATCTTTGTTCTTTGGCCTGTGAAGTGCCTTTTCGGCATCAAGTTCCCGACGGATTGGAGTACTGTACACTCTATCCGCTGGAGCAAAGGGAACTTCAAGGCCGGGTCTGCACAAACTTGGCGCGATAGCTTTGGCCGCAGGTACGTTCAGGCAAGTCTAAGCGCGAGAGGAGGTAGAATTGCGTGAGTTCGACGACTGAGCGCATCGCTTTATGCGACCCCGAGATCACTTGCGTGCGCGTAGTTGATCTTCGATTCCCGACTTCGCTCAGCCAGATAGGATCAGACGCCGTCAATCGTGACCCCGACTATTCGGCCGCTTATTGCATTCTTGAGACCGACGCTGGCGTGGAGGGACACGGGCTTACATTTACTCTCGGACGCGGAACAGAACTGTGCGTAATGGCGCTTGACTCTTTGTCCCGTTTCGTACGTGGGCGCCGGCTGTCATCGCTAACAAATGACTTAGCGGCCTTCAGCCGGCAACTTACCGGCGACACCCAGTTCCGATGGCTCGGACCCGAGAAGGGCGTAATCCACCTGGCTGCCGCTGCCCTCATCAATGCTGTATGGGATCTTTACGCGCGCGTCGAGGGTAAACCTCTGTGGAAATTACTTGCCGACCTGGAACCGGAAGAAATCGTTCGCGCAGTCGATTTCACGTATATCGAGGACGTGATGACTCCGAAGCAGGCAGAAAATCTTCTAAGGAAGCGCGCTGCCGGCAAGGATGTTCGACTCAACAGGCTCGAGCAGCATGGTTATCCTGCTTACACCACGTCGGTAGGTTGGATAGGCTTCAACGATGAAAAGATTCGCGACCTTTGCCGTGAGGCGCTCTCGCAAGGGTGGACTCACTTCAAATTAAAGGTGGGCGGCGACCCAGTTGACGACCTTCGTCGTGCCCGACTGGTCCGTGCGGAAATTGGACCTCACAATAAATTAATGATGGACGCGAATCAAAAATGGGGTGTTGACGAAGCAATCGAGCGTACAAGACAACTTGCCGAAGTCGCGCCATGGTGGATGGAAGAACCGACCAGCCCGGATGACATTCTCGGTCACGCCCGCATTCGCAAAGAGGTTGGTTCCGTCCGTATCGCAACCGGCGAACATTGTCATAACCGGGTGATGTTCAAGCAGTTCATGCAAGCCGGGGCGATTGACGTCGCACAGATCGATAGCTGTAGGCTCGCCGGCGTGAGCGAGAATCTTGCGGTTCTCCTGATGGCAGCCAAATTCAATATTCCAGTCTGCCCACACGCGGGTGGTGTGGGCTTGTGCGAGTATGTGCAGCATCTCTCTATCTTTGATTTCCTTTGCGTTTCAATTTCCTTGGAAGATCGGGTTACCGAGTACGTTGATCATCTGCATGAGCACTTCGTTGATCCTGTTCGCATCGCCAACGGGCACTACCTCCTTCCTCAGAAACCTGGATACAGCAGCGAAATATTTCCAGAAACTCTTTGCGCTTACAGGTATCCGACCGGCTCAGTTTGGGAGGCCAAGTAGGCATTCACTGTTTTCATGCGCAAGAGATCTCGGAGGCTTTTTGATTAGACGGCTTGGCGGCGAAACTATGGAGAGCGCTTGAATGAAGCTGATCCGCTTTGGTGATCCGGGACAAGAGAGGCCGGGCATCCAGCTTGAAGACGGTACCTGCGTGGATGTATCGAACTTTGTTCGCGACTACGATGAATCTTTTTTCGCGAGCGGCGGCCTTGCACAACTGCAGGAGTGGTTCCGACTGGGGCGGACATCGGCGCTTCCCGTTCCCCATTCTATACGTCTTGGGAGCCCCATCTGCCGGCCGAGTAAGATAATCTGCATTGGCTTGAACTTCCGGGACCATGCCGAGGAGAGCGGCATGGCGATACCCCGGGAACCAATCATTTTCTTTAAGTCGACAACATCACTTGTCGGTCCAAACGACGATCTTATGATTCCACGGAATGCGACGAAGGTGGATTGGGAAGTTGAACTCGCAGTCGTTATCGCGAAAAAGGCGCTGTACATAGCAAAGGAAGACGCCATGGATCACGTCGCCGGATTTGCACTTCACAACGATTATTCCGAACGCAGTTTTCAATTGGAACGTGGCGGCCAATGGGTGAAAGGAAAGAGTGCCGATACGTTCGCACCCTTGGGCCCTTTTCTCGCGACGAAGGAAGAGTTCCCCAATCTTAGTCGGCTCCAAATGTGGCTGACAGTAAATGGCAATCTTCGGCAGGACAGCTCGACCGCGAATATGATCTTCGATATCTCGACGCTTGTCTCCTACGTAAGCAATTTCATGACGCTTTTGCCGGGCGACGTTATCAGCACGGGAACTCCCGCAGGCGTTGGCCTCGGCATGACCCCACCCACGTTCCTCAAGGCCGGTGACGTGGTAGAACTTGGTATCGAAGGACTAGGAAGATCCCGCCAGCGGGTGGTGGAGTTTCACCCATGACGTACGTCGATTCCCACGTTCATTTTTGGATTTATAACCAGTGCGAGTACGATTGGATCGATGATTCAATGCAGTCTTTGCGTCGCGACTTCCTTCCTCACGATCTAAAGCCTGAGCTCGAGCAAAATGAAATGTCCGGATGTATTGCTGTTCAGGCTCGGTCGTCTTTGCAGGAGACTCGGTGGTTGCTCGCACTAGCTGACGATTGTCCTTTTATTCTAGGAGTCGTCGGGTGGGTCGACTTGTGTTCGCCTCAAGTCCGATCTCAGCTCGCGATGTTCAAGCCGAATTCCAAACTGATCGGCGTCAGACATATCGTGCAGAGCGAACCGGACGAATTCCTACTAAGACCGGACTTCCTGCGGGGCATCGCTGCGCTTGCTGAATTTGACCTCGCCTATGACATTCTCATTTACAGTCGCCACCTTTCGAATGCAGCGAAGTTCGTGGAGAAGTTTCCGCGTCAGCTTTTTGTCTTAGACCATCTAGGCAAGCCGCCAATCAAGTGCAAAGAAATCGATGGCTGGGCAAAGGAACTCCGGGAACTGGCGCAGTTCTCAAACGTGTACTGCAAACTTTCGGGTCTCGTAACCGAGGCCGATTGGAACAACTGGGCCGAGAAACAGTTTGTACCGTATTTGGAGGTCGCGCTCGACTGTTTCGGTCCGAGCCGCCTGATGATTGGCTCCGACTGGCCGGTCAGTACCTTGGCAGCAAGTTATCGAAGGGCTTTAGGGATCACTAGAAATTATCTTGCTGGATTAGGTGCGGAAACTCGCGATTCCATCTTAGGGGGGACCGCGCATCGATTTTGGCGATTGCAGCCTGCTCCGGCGAAAAGCAACTCCTCGGATTTCGGTCGATTGCGAGGAAATCTCCAGTGACACACGCCCTGAACAAAGAAACCGGTTTCCGACTCGACGGAAAAGCCGCTGTCGTTACGGGTGCAGGCAGTGGTATTGGGCGAGCCATTGCTAAGAAATTTGCGCTTCACGGAGCCTCGGTCCGAATATTCGAAATTAACCCGGAGAACGCTGAGGCCACCCGCCAGCAAATCGCGTCAACCGGTGGAGACGCCTCGGTGCACATTCTTGATGTGTCCGACGGCGAGCAGGTCGCAAACAAATTCAGCGAGCTCTTCGCCAGAGAACGGATTCATATTCTCGTTAACAATGCGGGCGTCTCTCATATTGGCAACGTTGAGAACACCTCGGAAACAGAGTTTGAACGAATCTATCGCATCAACGTCAAGAGTGTTTATAACTGCATCCGTGCTTCGATCGGTCACATGAAGAGCATGGGCGGAGGAGTCATCTTAAACATGGCCTCCATTGCGGGTTCCTCCGGGCTTTCCGATCGTTTCGCCTACTCGGCTAGCAAAGGCGCAGTAATCGCTATGACCTATTCTGTAGCGAAAGACTACCTGGGCCATGGAATCCGCTGCAATTGCATCTCTCCTGCTCGCATCCATACCCCGTTTGTTGATGGATACCTACAGAAAAACTATGCAGGCCGGGAAACGGAGATGTTCGAGCAACTGTCCCGCGCCCAACCGATTGGCAGAATGGGTGACCCCGCCGAAGTTGCTACACTCGCGCTTTTCCTTTGTTCGGGGGAAGCGTCTTTCATTACTGGTGCCGATTACCCGCTGGACGGCGGTTATCTCACGCTCCGGTAATTCAGCAAGGTGGAAAATGGATCTGGAGCTTAAAGGCAAGGTCGTGCTCGTTACCGGCGGTGCGAAGGGCATCGGTGCCGCGATCGTCCGCGCGTGTGCCAGCGAGGGAGCGCTGCCGGTAATTGTTGATGTCGACGTTGCGGCTGGAGAAGGGTTACTGGCCACGTTGCAGGAGAATGGCGCCTCAGCAGAACTGATAACGGCCGATCTCGTCACGCCCGAAAGTTGGAGTCGGTCCGTCGAACAAACACTTGGAACATTTGGGCACCTCGATGTGCTTGTGAACAATGCCGGTGTAAACGACAAGGTAGGTTTGGAACATGGAAGTCCGCAAGAATTCTCGGCGTCGTTGTCCCGCAATTTACTGCACTACTACGGGATGGCGCACTACGCCCTGCCCCATCTGAAAAAGACCAAAGGATCGATCATCAACATCGGATCGAAGACAGCATTCACGGGCCAAGGCGGCACCTCGGGCTACGCGGCCTCAAAGGGCGCAATCGCTTCGCTAACCCGCGAATGGGCGGCAGAACTGCTGCCCTTCGGGATTCGTGTTAACACGGTCGTTCCCGCAGAAGTCATGACGCCGTTATATCGTCGTTGGCTTGACACATTCCCGAAGCCGGACGAAAAGCTGAAGACAATCTTATCCAAAATCCCATTCGATAAACGGATGACCACCGATGAAGAAATCGCGGCGATGGTCACGTTTCTGGTTTCCCCCCGAGCCGCACACATTACGGGCCAGCACTTGTTTGTCGACGGAGGTTACGTCCATCTCGATCGAGCGTTGACGTAGGAAAAGAGACATTGAATTCACCAGCCCCCCTCACCGAGAAGCGCTATGTCGCACCTTTCATTTTGGTGACGAGCCTCTTTTTCTTATGGGCCATTGGCGTCAATTTGAACGACATCTTAATCCCGCACATGAAAAAGGCTTTCGGGCTTTCCGACTTTCGGTCTTCTCTGATCCAATCCGCGTTTTTCGGGGGTTACTTCATTGCTGCGTTGCCGGCGGGATGGCTAATTCAGCGAACTGGCTACAAGAAGGGCATTCTATTCGGTTTGCTCGTTTGCGCCACGGGAGCGTTCCTTTTTATCCCAGCTGCATTTGTGCGCGTTTATGCCTTTTTTCTCCTGGCACTTTTCGAATTGAAAAACAAACCGCCCGCCGTCATCACTGAACTGGCAGGACGTAGGCAATTGAGCTTGGGAATGCCTAGAATCGTTTTCGAAGGGCGAATACTGCAATGAAAGCACCATGCGAAGAAATGTCCATCTACTCCGGCAGTCAGGGTGTGCCCTGCCCTGAGAACGCCGGCCCGTGGATTTTAGCGGCGACGATTCTCGGCTCCAGCATGGCGTTCATTGACGGCACAATTGTCAATGTTGCCGCTCCGAGATTTCAGGCTACCTTCCACGCCAGTGTAGTGGATGTCCAATGGGTCATCGAGTCTTACGGACTTTTTCTCTCTGCGCTGATTCTTGTGGGTGGTGCCCTCGGAGATTGGTTGGGCCGGCGCTTGGTGTTTCTGGTAGGTGTGGGAATTTTCGCCGCTGCCTCCGCAGCCTGTGGCTTGGCACCAACCATTCGCGTACTCGTCGTCGCACGTTCGATTCAGGGAATTGGGGCAGCCCTTCTTGTTCCCGGTAGCCTGGCCATCATCAGTGCATCGTTTGATGAACAGAATCGCGGGCGCGCTATTGGCACCTGGTCGGGCTTTACAGCCATTACCGCCGCGCTCGGCCCAGTCCTGGGCGGAGCGCTCATCGAATACGCCAGTTGGCGATGGGCATTCTTTCTGAACCTGCCGCTGGCCGGCGCAGTGGTGATGATTTCTCTCCGCCATGTGCCGGAAAGCAGTAGCTCCCGCACCGGGCATCTGGATTGGCTGGGTGCAGCGCTTGCCACAGTGAGTCTCGGCTGCGTTGTCACTGGACTTCTTGAATCCTCAAAACTTGGTTGGCGGAATCCCATTGTGCTGGGAAGTTTGCTTGGCGGTCTGGTTCTCCTATTTCTTTTCTTAGGGGTTGAGTCAAGGGCATCTTCTCCCATGGTTTCGCTTTCTTTGTTCAAGTCGCGCTCTTTTCTCGGCGCAAATCTGTTAACCCTGTTTCTGTACGCTGCTATCGGTATTTTCTTTTTTCTGTTTCCGGTAACACTGATGCAAGTGCACGGATATTCGGCCACGTCTGCCGGAGCAGCGAGCCTGCCAGTCATCTTATTGATGTTTTTCTTGTCGCGGTGGTCTGGTGGCCTTGTCGCTCGCTACGGAGGAAAACTTCCCCTCATCGTCGGACCTTTGATCGTCGCTGCAGCTTTTGTTCTATTTGCTCTGCTGCCCGGCGCTCGTGGCTACTGGATGACATTCTTCCCTGTTACTGTGGTGTTTGGTCTGGGTATGGCCGTCACTGTCGCTCCGCTGACGACAGTCGTGATGACTTCGATCGACAAAGATCGCGGCGGCGCAGCATCGGGAATCAATAATGCCGTCGCGCGGCTCGCAGGAGTTCTAGCCATCGCCGTATTTGGCATCGTGCTAGTGAGGGTCTTTGCAACTCGCCTGGATCGAAATCTTGCCACTCTTTCTTTGCCGCCCGACGCCGTTCACGAGATTCGATCCAGAGAAATCGATCTTGCCGGCATGGAACTGCCAAAAGATTTGCATGGGAATGAAAAGACCGCGGCCCGCAATGCGGTTTCAGAAGCCTTTGTTTCCGGTTTTCGCCTGGTGATGCTCTGCTGCGCTGGGCTATCTGTCGCCAGCGCAGGCGTTTCGTCGCAATTTATTTCAAAATCCCGAGAAGAATAGAAGATTCTGGCAGTTAACCGAAGCGGCGGCACTATCTGCTCTAACCTAGTCTGCGAGCCTGAAGATCGTTTCCATCGTACGCCACTTCTCACCCGCGGCAGATTGAGGTAATGGTTGCTGGAATTTCCACATCAATTGTTCCCACTCCTGAACTTTCGGATTCGCTCGATCAGCCTCTGCCTTGGCTGCAAAGGAAAAGGAGTCGTTAACGTCCATGACCATGACAGAGCATTCGAGAGCCCAACAGATAGATTTCCAAATCTAGGATGCCCGAAGCAAACAGGCTTTCGCGAACTTCCGGCCAGATGTGCTCATGATATTGCCTGTATTCAGTGATGAGCCGTGGATCGTCTTTGAGATCCAGCATCAGGACGAAGCGTCGTTTCATTGTAGTTCACCCGATGGCACAGGAACTCCGACCGTCTGCTCTTTGATCGTCGGCCGGTAGCCTCGCAAAGCGAAATAGAGTACGAAACCATGACAGACAAAGGGCCGCGAATGCGTATTGGATGGTGGTTGCGTCTGAGATCAAGCCCATGATGGCCGGAAAAATGGCTCCTCCGATGATCGACATCACCAGCAAGGAAGACCCCAATTTCGTGTGGGGCCCCAGGTTTTTCAGACTTAGAGCAAAGATTGTAGGAAACATGATGGAATGAAAAAAACCGATGAGGACAACGGCCCAGACGGGTACACGGCCAGTCGTACTAACTGCAACGATCAAACAGAGCATAGAACTAGACGAGAATAAGCCGAGCAGGTTCGGTGCCGGGATACGTTTCATAATGGCCGAACCCGTAAAACGGCCAATCATGAAGCCAAGCATGTGCATTTGCAGGAATTGCGCGGCAGCTTTCTCGCGGATGCCCGGAATTGAAAATTGCGCGAATCGAATCACGAAACTCGCTACGCCAACCTGTGCGCCGACATAGAAAAATTGTGCGAGGACCCCCTGCACGAGATGGGTACAAGACCAAATTTCCTTTAGAGGGGTTGGTGCGTTATGGCTCTCTGCATCTTTGGCGGGCCGAACCTCTGGGAGGTTCGAGAAGTAGATTAGGACCGCGACCGCCAAGAAGATGCCGGTAATGACCAAGTAGGGAATCTTAACCATATTCGCTTCCGAGATACGGTAGGCCATCAATTGTTCTGAGCTCATGACCGCGAGATCGCTTTTCCGGTGCTCGATACCCGATAAGATGAATGCGGTTCCCAGGATTGGAGTGATGACTGCACCAGCCGCGTTGAAGGATTGTGCTAGATTTAAGCGGCGTTCAGAACTTTCCGCTGGCCCGAGCAGTGTGACGTATGGATTTGCAGCCACCTCGAGGCAGCCCTGACCACAAGCCATTAGAAAAGTAGACGTATTACCGGCGAGAACTTCGGTAAGCGTTCGCAAGCCCTCTACGATCGCTGGAGTGATGGCTTTCGGTTCGAGGCGCCACTCGCAGTTCCCTTTCGCAGGCGGGGAGATTGGTTCGCGATTTGCCTGGTGGCGCCGGATAACCCTGCAACTAGTTCGAATAGCGAGACGCCAGTCCCTTGTTTTGCCGCGATCGGAGCTGAGACTCAGTACGAAGTCTTGTCGGTCTTGTCTGCCCAGGCGCGAAAGCCTGCGAGCGCTTCTTCTCGCATGATTTGGAAAGTGGGTATACGACGCTCCGAATAGGGTTGCCTCAACTCGTTATAGATAAAGGAGTCGTCGAAACCAATCTTGGCGGCGTCTTCGGCAGTATTAGCGAAAAAAATGCGGGCGAGGCGGGCCCAATAAATTGCGCCGAGACACATAGGGCAAGGCTCACAGGAAGTGTACAGCTCACACTCTTTCAATTCGAAAGAGCGAAGAACCTCACAGGCCTTGCGAATGGCGAGAACTTCGGCGTGGGCAGTCGGGTCATTGGTCGAAGTAACCTGATTTACAGCCTCGGCAATGATTTTGCCGTCTTTGACAATCACTGCGCCAAAAGGACCGCCGCGGCCGGAGCGGACTCCTTCGATCGAGAGGTGGATGGCTCTGCTCATGTAGTTATCGTTCATCAGTCACCGGCGTCGACTTGTCGGACGCCTGCCTTCCTGTCATGCCACTAGGCTTCGAGAGGGTCGGTACTTCGTTTAGTTCTGTTGCGTTGAAAGTATATGCCGTGCGCACGGGAAGCCAGATCTTTTTCGAGGTTAATCTTCGGTTTCGTCCGCTTGAAAAAGTCCCGGTATGAGGCTAGGCTCGGCCTTCATTCGAATCGAGTTTTCTGAGACCTTCAATTTGCCATGAGCTTGCGCGCCTTTCTTTCCAGCCGGGTTGTGACACCGGACGGAGTACGTCCTGCGGCGGTGCTGGTGGAAGGGGGGCAAATCCGCGGTGTAGGTTCCGCTGATCAACTGCCCGCTGGGACCCAAACGCATGATTTTGGCGATGCGGCAATACTTCCCGGGCTTGTCGATTCCCACGTTCACATCAACGATCCAGGGCGGGCGGACTGGGAAGGATTTGAAACCGCGACACGCAGTGCGGCCGCCGGTGGCTACACGGTGTTGGTGGACATGCCGCTAAACTGCCTACCTGCGACGACCGACGTGGCGGCGCTGACAGCAAAGCGCGCATCAGCACTAGACCGATGCCGGGTTGATTGGATGGCGTGGGGAGGCGTGGTGACGGGTAACCAGAGCGAGATTGAACCACTGGCGCTCGCGGGCGTGGCCGGATTCAAATGTTTTCTCGTTCATCCCGGCATAGACGGCTTCACCATGGTTACCGAGCAAGAGCTACGAAGTGCTTTGCCGGCAATTGCCCGGACAGGGCTGCCACTGCTGGTGCACGCAGAGCTACCTGCTCCGATAGACTTGGCGACGGAAAACCTTCGGGATTCGGACTGGACTGACTACAAAACCTATTTGCAGTCGCGGCCGGAGGAAGCGGAACTGTCCGCGATTCGAATGCTGTTGTCGCTTTGCCGTGACTACAAATTTCGGTTGCACATTGTGCATCTGTCGGCCAGCGCCGCGCTTCCGGAATTGCGGAGCGCGCGTTCTGAAGGCTTGGCGGTGAGCGTAGAAACCTGCCCACATTATTTGCATTTCAGCGCCGATGAAATTCCCAAGAGAGGAACTATTTTCAAGTGCGCGCCACCGATCCGCGGCCGAGAAAATCGCGAGCGGCTGTGGGAAGGACTGCGGGATGGAACGATTGACCTGGTTGCAACAGATCATTCTCCCTGTCCACCAGCAATGAAGCGATTTGCGGAGGGAACTTTTCGTAGTGCGTGGGGCGGTATTGCGAGTCTTTCGATGGCGCTGTCGGTGGTGCATACCGAAGCAAGGACGCGGGGATTTTCGCTAAATGATATTGTGCATTGGATGGCCGAGGCGCCGGCCAAGCTGGCGGGATGCGACGCCAGAAAGGGCCGAATCGCTAGCGGGTATGATGCTGATTTTGTGGTGTTCGAACCCGAGAGCGAGTTTGTGGTGCGCGAGCAGCGGTTGCATTACCGTCACCCTATCTCGGCGTACCTCGGAGAAACGCTGCGTGGAGTGGTCAAGGCTACCTATCTTCGGGGCGCAGTGGTGTATCAAGACGGTGAATTTCCTGGTGAGGCTGTTGGGCAGGAGTATCGGAGATAGCAAAAACGTGCGCGGCACTATTGCACTGCTACATGACACTCTCTTGCGTTGCACGGTCGTGAATTGGATTGTATGTCGTACACTAACGAAATGTTCCAATCGAATGCGGAGTTTGCAATGAGGCTGAAAACCCTATGACCAGTGCTCGCATCGTCGGCACTTCCGTTCCCCGGCTCGAGGGCCGCGACAAAGTTAGCGGACAGGCTTGCTACGTCGATGATATGGAATTGCCGGGGATGCTGTTTGGCGCGACGGTTCGAAGCCGGATTGCGCGTGGCAAGATCAAAAAGATAATTTTCGGAGCGGGAATCGAATGGAACGAGTTTGTAATCGTCTCTGCTGCGGATATTCCGGGAAAGAATTGCATTGCGCTAATTGATGATGACCAGCCGTGTCTGGCGACCGGAACAGTTAATCACCAAGAGGAGCCGCTGTTGCTGCTTGCTCATCCGGACCGTCAGCTACTGCCAAAAGCAGTGGAGTGCGTGACTGTGGAGTACGAGTCTCTTCCCGCGATCTTCAACATGGAAGAAAGCGAGACACTGGCCGAAACCATCTGGGGAACCGACAACACCTTCAAAACCTACTTGATCGAAAAAGGTGATGTCGACGCGGTGTGGGGAAAAGCCGACTACATCGTTGAAGGTGAATACAAAACGGGGGCGCAGGAGCAACTGTACATTGAAAATAACGGAATGATCGCGCAATTCGAGGGCGAAAAAGGCATCACTGTTTGGGGCTCCTTGCAATGCCCGTACTACATTCACAAAGCGCTCATGAAACTTTGCGACCTACCGGCAGATCGCGTGCGTGTAGTGCAAATGGAAACGGGCGGAGCGTTTGGGGGCAAGGAAGAGTATCCGTCGATGATTGCGGCTCACGCGGCGCTGCTGGCGATGAAGTCTGGAAGACCGGTGAAGATTATTTATGACCGGATGGAAGACATGGCGGCAACGACGAAACGGCATCCTTCGCGCACCCGGCATCGCACCGCGGTAAGCAAGGACGGCAAAATCCTGGGCGGCGAGATTGAATTTACGATTGATGGCGGAGCCTATAAAACGTTGTCTCCAGTGGTTCTTTCGCGCGGAGCGTTGCATGCGGGCGGCGCATATTTCTGGCCGAGCGTGCGAATTCGCGCAAAGGCCGTGGCAACCAACACGCCGCCACACGGAGCGTTTCGCGGATTTGGCGCGCCTCAGTCGATCTTCGCGCTGGAGCGGCACATGGACCGAGTTGCGGATGTCGTCGGCGTCTCGGCTGTAGAAATACGACGGCGAAATTTTCTGCAACCTGGCCAGACCACGACAACGGAGCAAGTGGTGCGTGAAGAGATCGATCTGGGCAAGCTACTTGATCGAGCGCTGGAACTTTCCGAATATCACGCGAAACAAACAACGTTCGCACAGTACAACCCGCGCGGCGGCCGGAAGAACGGAATGGGCATCGCAGCGTTTTTGCACGGGGCGGGATTTACCGGCTCCGGCGAACGGTTCCTGGGATCAGAGGTTGGAGTGGAAGCATGCGCTGACGGTAGCGTGCGCGTTTTGGTCTCCAGCACAGAGTTCGGCCAAGGCACAAAGACAGTGTTGTGCCAGATCGTAGCGGAGACGCTAGGGCTGCGATATGAAGACGTCGCGATCGCGCAACCGGACACGCAGGAAGTGCCGAACAGCGGCCCGACGGTGGCGTCGCGTACGGTAATGGTGGTTGGAAAGCTGGTGCAATCGGCGGCGGTGGGGATCAGGCAAACACTGCGTGCAAGCGGGAAGATCGGAGTTCTTTGTTCCGCCGAAGAATTCCGGGCGGCCTGCCAAGCCCATGTCGAAGAACACGGTAAATTTCGAAGCGTTGCCAAGTATAAGCAACCTGAGGACGTGATCTGGGATGAGGAGAAATATCAAGGCGCGGCATACGCGGCTTTTGCGTGGGCCGTTTATGTGGCCGAGGTGACGGTTGATCCAGTTTCGTACAACGTTTCAGTGGACGATTTTGTGGCGGTGCAAGAAGTCGGTAAGGTGCTGCATCCGGTTCTTGCGAAAGGACAAATTGTCGGAGGAGTGGCTCAGGGAATTGGTTTCGCGTTGTACGAGAAAGTGATTTGGGAGAACGGGCGCATGCAGAACGGGCAGATGACCAACTACATTATTCCTACTTCTGCGGACCTGCCGCCTATTCGCGTGCATTTTGAGGAATTGGGAAATGTTCACGGAGCGTACGGAGCGAAAGGGATTGGAGAATTGCCGATGGATGGACCCGCTCCAGCGGTCGTCAACGCCATCGCGGCTGCGCTGGGGGTTTCTTTCGACTCGGTTCCGCTGATGGCAGAGGACATTTTTGGTGCGCTGACTAAAGCAGAAGTGGAGAGAACATCATCGTCGCAAGAAGCGCCGGGCAAACGATGAGCGAACCTTCGCAAGGGATCGTGAAGTGCGAGCTTTCTTTCACCGTCAACGGACGGGCGGTGACCTTGCGATTGTACGCAATGGAACGACTCCTGGATGTGCTGCGCCATGACCTTGGATTAACGGGCACGAAGGAAGGCTGTGGCGAGGGCGAGTGCGGGTCGTGTTCCGTGCTGATGGACGGAGTGCTGGTGAATAGCTGCCTCATTCCCGCGGTGCAGGCGAATGCCGCGAATATCATAACGATCGAGGGCCTGAGCTCTGACGATCGCTCCCAGCGCTTACAGCAGGCCTTTCTGGATTGCGGCGCAGCACAATGCGGTATCTGCACGCCGGGAATGATTCTTGCGGCGTATCACTTACTGAGCAAGAAAGCGCAACCTAGCGTGGAAGAGATCCGGGAGGGCTTGGCTGGAAATCTCTGCCGGTGCACCGGATACGCACAAATCGTCGAAGCGGTCGTTGAAGCGTCACGCAGCGGTACCGTCCGATGAGGGCAAAACCAAATGAATACGAATTGGTTGCGCCGGGAAGTTTGTCGGCGGTCTTGTCGCTTCTGTCTGAAGCGTCTGGAGATTGGTGCCCCATCGCGGGCGGTACAGATGTAATGGTGCAGTATTCGGCCGGCAAGCTTCCCGCGCGCAGACTGGTCAGCATCTGGAATCTTCCGGAGTTGCGCCGGATCGAGAATCTCGTTGACGAAATTCAGATCGGTGCGGGTTGCACCTATACCGATCTGCGGGAAAATGAAGCGATGAAAAGAGAACTGACCCTGCTGACGACGGCTGCTGGCTGGACCGGCGGGATTGCGAACCAGAATCGCGGAACAATCGGGGGTAACATTGTCAATGGATCGCCGGCGGCGGATTCCTTGCCTGCGCTGTTAGTGTACGAAGCAGAATTGATTCTGGTCTCGCGGCGAGGCGAGCGCCGAGTGCCCTACTCGAGCTTTCACGTTGACTACCGAAAGACGCAGCTCGCACCGGATGAATTGATTCGGACCATCTGCGTGAAGAAGCAGTTTTCAGAGTATTATGCGCATGCGCGCAAGGTGGGCGCTCGCAATGCGCAGGCTATTTCCAAGGTGTGTCTGGCGGCGCTCGGACGTTTCGCTGAAGGCGTTATCGAGGATATACGACTCGCGATGGGCAGCGTGGCGCCGATTCCGCTTCGGTTGAGCGAGACAGAACGCATGCTGAAGGGAAAACGAATTGAGCACGCGCTTATCAATCTGGCTCGGACGACGGTGGCGGCGGAGGTTCGCCCGATTGACGATATTCGATCCACAGCGCGATACCGCGCAGCGGTGGCGGGAAACCTGGTGGCGGAGTATCTGGAACGCCTGAGTACGAGCGGAACGAACTGATGAGTGATGTACTGGCTCGTTGGAACGCTCTGCCTGGTAACGAAGCGGCGAAGGAGATCCTGGTGTGTTGCGGATCAAGAGCGTGGGCAGAGAATATGGCCGCACGACGACCGATTGCCGATGAAGCTGCTCTATTGGATGCCTGTGACCTGGTCTGCAAGGGATTGGCGGAATCCGATTGGATGGAGGCGTTTAGGAGTCATCCGCGAATTGGAGAAACGAGTGCGCCGGCGGCAACCTCGGCGCGCTCCGCAACATGGTCACGAGGGGAGCAGTCGAAGATTTGGACCGAAAACAGCGAGATCAAAACGACGATGGCGCAACGTAATATTGCCTACGAAGAACGATTCGGCCGCACCTTCATCATTTGTGCGACCGGAAAATCGGCGAGGGACATCATTGAGAATCTGAAACGGCGAATGCGGAACGACGAGGTCGCAGAGCTCCACGAATCCGCCGAACAGCAGCGGCAAATCGCACATCTGCGGCTCAAGAAATGGCTCGCCGCATGAATCGAATTTCAACACATGTATTAGATACAGCTCGGGGAAAGCCAGCAAGAGACGTAATGGTGCATCTCGAGAGGCAAGAGGCCAACGGCAAATGGGCGCAACTTAAGTCATCGCGTACGGATGCGGATGGCCGATGCAGCCAATTGCTGCCGGACGACGCGGTTCTGAACGCGGGAATTTATCGTTTGTTATTTGATACCGGGAGCTATCACGCTGCTCAGAGCGTCGGAAGCTTTTATCCTGTTGTCGAGATAAGCTTTCAAGTCCGCGAAGGTGAATCGCAGTTTCACATTCCGCTGCTCTTAAGTCCAAATGGTTATACGACGTACCGGGGAAGCTGATCGAATGATCACCCTAGGCGAAAACAAATACGGTAAATCCCGCGTACGCCTGGTGAAGGTCTTACGACTTCATGATCGCCACGAACTTCACGACTGGACTGTGGAGATTTTGCTGGAGGGAGATTTCGAGTCCTGCTTTGTCGATGGAGACAACAGCAAGATCCTACCGACCGATACGATCAAGAACACAATCTATTCGCTGGCGCGGAGTTCCACCGCGAATTGCATGGAGGAGTTTGGTAAAGAACTCGTTGCGTTTTTGTTGGAAAGGAATCCGCAAGTCTCCGTGGCGCGAGCCACTCTTTCGGAAACAAACTGGGAGCATCTTAATAGGCGCGGCTCCGCGCATCCCACAACATTCGTGCAATCCAGTAACGAATGTCAGACAGCTGAAGTTATCGCGAAACGGAATGGCGGTACGACTGTGCAGTCTGGACTCGACAATCTGGCGATCTTGAAGACAGCCGGCTCGGAATTTGCTGGATTCATTAAGGATTCATTAACCACATTGGTAGAGTCGACAGACCGGCTATTCGGCACGGCGGTGAAAGCACGCTGGAATTATATTTCATCTAACGGGCCATTTGGCGCGTTGCGATCAAAGATTCGCGACATTCTGCTAGAAGTATTTGCCTCGCATACGAGCAAATCGGTGCAACATACGCTATACGCGATGGGCGAAAGAGTGCTTGCGGATGTTCCGGAAATTGCGGACATCGAATTGGTCATGCCGAATAAGCATTGTCTGTTGGTGGATTTGTCGCGATTTGGGCAGGACAATCCAAATGAACTTTTTGTGCCAATCGATGAGCCGCACGGTTACATCGAGGCACGCATCCGCCGGTGAGACCAGATCTCTGTGTCAACGAATAGTGCTGCGACAGCTCGCGCAAAAGAAGTGATCGCTCGTTGCAAGACACTTGCGACGTTCTCAGAAGACTCCCGCGGAATTCGCCGGACATTTCTCTCTCCACCGATGCGTGACTGCCACCGGGAGCTCGCCAAGTGGTTGGTGGCGGCAGGAGCAGAGACAACGATCGATGCCGCCGGAAATTTGCGCGCCTTCTATGCTGCGAAGGAACCAAGTGCGCCGAGGTTGCTTCTCGGTTCGCACCTCGACACGGTCCCCAATGCGGGGGCCTACGATGGGGTTCTAGGCGTAGTGATTGCGGTCGCGTTGCTTGAGAACCTTGGACGGCGCCGCCTTTCGTTTGGAATCGAGATTGTTGGGTTTTCCGAGGAGGAAGGAGTCAGGTTCGGCGCGCCGTTCATTGGCAGCCGCGCGCTCGTTGGCAGGCTAGACGAAGCGTTTCTGGATTGTCAGGATAGAAATAAAATCTCCATTCGAACGGCCATCAAAGACTTCGGATTGGACTCGGCAGAAATCCCTAATGCGATAATTAGTGAAGATACCTTGGCATACTTGGAGTTTCACATCGAACAAGGTCCGGTTCTGGATTCACTTGGACTACCGCTGGGCGTGGTCGAGGCCATTGCGGGTCAGACCCGAATTGAATTTGTGTTTGTGGGCCACGCCAACCACGCCGGCACCACCCCGATGCATCTCCGGCATGACGCTGTCGTGGGCGCGGCAGAGTGGATCATCGCGGTGGAAAGCGCTGCGCAAAGCGCCCCAGGCCTAGTGGCAACCGTTGGCCGGATTGAAGCGGTGCCAGGAACAACGAATGTAATCGCTGGAGAGGCTTACGCGAGTCTGGATCTTCGTCACCCATCGGACGAAATTCGTTTGCGTGCGGCCAAAGTACTAACGGAACTGGCGGAAGAGATTTCCGAGCGACGCGGGTTAACCATGCGGAAAAGTGAACTACTGAGCCAGCCGGCCGTAGAAATGGACGGCTTCCTTGTCGGCGAAATTGAAAACGCAATGCGAAGCGCGGGATGCCAGCCGCAGCGCATGGTCAGCGGCGCCGGTCACGACGCAATGATCCTGGCTGAAAAAGTGCCTGCGGCAATAATCTTCCTGCGATCTCCCGGGGGAATAAGCCACGATCCCGCGGAGTCTGTCTTGCTGGAAGACGTAGCCAAGGCCATTGAATGCGGGTCGCACTTGCTCGAACAGCTTGCGAGTTCCTCTGAATTTCAAAAAAGGATGTGTCGTGCATAAACTTGGTGAAACACGCGGCTCTCAAAAACAAAATCACATGCTTTTAACGGCAGACACTTTTGTTCGAACCGTGTTGCCGGGCATGAAGGCATGTGCTGCGATTGTCCATGCGGGTCCCGCATTGGGCGCGCGATTTTCACAATACACGGCTGAATTCGAATCTGGCGGCGCACTTGGCCCGGCGCTCGCGCAGCGTTTCATCTATGTACTGGAGGGTGAAATCAAACTGGAAGCTGACGGTCGCGCAAGCCAACTGGGAGCGCGCGGCTACGCTTATTTGCCCGCCGGCATTGCACACCGAGTTGTGTCCGCTACGACCAGCCGGGCGGCGGTCATTGAGAAGGTATATCAACCGGTTTCCCATGCTGCAGCGCCTGGCGCTCTTATTTCAAGTGAGGATGCGGTCACATCGGAGCCACTTGATAGTGATTCGAGTCTGCAGGTCAAACATCTGCTCCCAGATACCATGAGCTTCGATTTCGCGGTGAACACCATGGTGTACCAACCGGGTGCTTCTCTAAGCATGGTCGAAATGCATGTGATGGAGCACGGCATGCTGATGCTCGAAGGCGGCGGCATCTATCGCCTTGGCGATTCATGGTACCCGGTGACGGCGGGCGACTTCGTTTGGATGGGGCCGTGGTGTCCGCAGTGGTTTGGTGCAATCGGCAAAGTTCCGGCAAAGTATCTTATTTATAAGGATTGGAACCGCCATCCCTTGGCGGACATTGCCCGATGAACATAGATGTGAATGAAGAGCGCCTGGTACGGGAAATCGAGGAGCTGGCGCTAATTTCGGATGCTGAAGCTCCGGCAGTAACACGAGTAGTTTTCTCCCCTACGGACTTAAGGGCGCGCGCCTGGCTTATTGCCCGGTGTGGAGAGGTTGGATTGGAAGTCCGGCAAGACGCGATCGGAAATATTTTCGCGCGTTGGATGGGTTCAGAGCGTGCAGCCGCTGCAGTGGGAACGGGATCGCACATCGACGCAATTCCCAACGCCGGGAAATATGACGGAGTAGTTGGCGTGCTGGGAGGCCTTGAGGCCATTCGATCCCTGCAACGTGGCGGGTTTCGCCCAAAGCGTTCGATCGAATTGTTGGTGTTCACGTCGGAAGAACCAACGCGATTTGGGATCGGTTGCCTGGGCAGCCGATTGTTGTCCGGGACCCTGTCCAACGAAGCGGCAAAGAAATTCGTCGACAAAGAAGGAGCTTCACTGGAGGAAGTACGCACGAAAGCCGGATTTGCTGGCGTGCTGGGCGAAGTGCAGCTCGGGGAGGGGTACTACTACGCGTTCGTGGAATTGCATATCGAGCAGGGTCCCCTGCTGGAGCGGAATAGAGTGCCTCTTGGAATTGTGACGGATATTGCAGCGCCCGCCAGCCTGATGATTACGATCGAAGGATCGGGAGGACATGCTGGCGGCACACTTATGCTCGATCGCAAAGACGCCCTATGCGCGGCGGCAGAACTCATTCTCGGGGTAGAAAGCGCTGCGCGGACGAGCGGGGCCGTGGATACCGTTGCAACCGTAGGAATCTGCGAAGTCTTTCCCGGCGCGGTGAATAGCATTCCCAGTCGCGTTCATCTTACGGTGGATATACGCGACACCAGTCTTGCGCGGCGCGACGAGGTGATGCGTAGGATCGAAGCCGCGCGCCAGTCCATCGCCACAAACAGGCAAGTGTCGGTTCACCAAGAATTGGTGAACGCGGATGCGCCGGCCCAAAGCGCGCCCGCAATCGTTGGGGCGCTTTCTGCAGCCTGTGCAAAGCACAAACTACGTTTTATTCCGATGGTCAGTCGCGCGTATCACGACTCGCTCTTTATGTCGCGCATTGCTCCGGTTGCGATGCTGTTTATTCCTTGCAGGAATGGTTACAGCCACCGGCCAGACGAATACGCATCCCCTGAAGACATAAAACGCGGCGTCCTTGTGCTCGCGGAAACTCTCGCCGCTCTCGCACAGTGAGAGTGGTTACTTCAATTTGTGGCCAGAGAACTCCGAATCCTGGCGTATCCTGGCTTGATCACTGAATAGATGAAGTCACAGCGCCGATCATAGGGAAGAAAAGCGCTTTTCATGGCATTGATGGTGATTTTTTCGAAGTCCTCGAGGGAAAGACCAAACGCAGCTCTTGCCGCTTCAAATTCTTTGGTCATGGTGGTGTCGCTCATCAAACGATTGTCGGTATTCAGAGTGACGCGAAATTTTTCTTGATAGAGAATCTTGAAGGGATGTTCGGCCAAACTGCGTGCAGCTCCGGTGTGAACATTGCTGAGCAGACAAATTTCAAGCGGAATTCTCTTGTCGAGAACGTATTGCGCGAGGTCGCCGAGCTTCACTGCTTTGCCGTCCGTAACAGCGATGTCCTCAATCAAACGTGTGCCGTGGCCGATGCGGTGCGCTCCGCAATACTGAATCGCCTGCCAAATCGATTCCTTGCCAAAACCTTCGCCCGCGTGAATGGTGATATTGAAATTCTGTCGTTGAATATAGTGGAACGCATCTACATGCTTCTTCGGAGGAAACCCACCTTCTTCGCCCGCCAAATCGAAACCCACGACGCCACGCTCGCGAAAGTCAACCGCAAGTTCGGCCATCTCGAGCGAGACGTCCATATTGCGCATCGCGCACATGATCAATCCTGACGAAATTCCGCACTCCTTTCGGCCCCGTTCCAGACCTTTCAGTACGGCGGAGACCACCTGCTGATGGGTGAGCCTCCTACGGGTATGAAAAACCGGAGCGAAGCGCGTCTCGAAATAAACGACACCATCATTGCTCAAATCCTCTGCTTGTTCATACGCTACTCGTTCGAGCGCCTCTTCGGTCTGCATCACGGCGATGGTGTGAGCAAAACCTTCCAAGTATTTCCCTAGACTACCCTGGTTCGCGCCTTGATGAAACCACCGAGCTAAGTCATCAGGATCCTCGGTCGGAAGTTGATGGTAGGCTGCACTTCTTGCCAACTCAATTACCGTGGAGGGTCTAAGGACGCCGTCCAGATGTTCGTGTAACAGCACCTTCGGCAAGTTTTTCAAAACGTCGCGATCCAGCTTCATAAAATTCTCCGGTCCAGGTGCTCGCCAAGAATGCAGCTAATGTTCAGCCCTGTTTTCGGGCTCGAGCAGCGCAATCGCAGATCGTTCGTAAATAAACCACGCACTCGGCGAGCGAGCGGGCGCGTGGGGAGCTAGCTTCGCGCAAAATTGTAGCGACAACCTACTGATTGACACCGCTCGCCAGCAATCCGCCGTCCACAACCAGCAATTGGCCCGTCACATAACTTGCCGCATCGGAAGCAAGAAATACTGCTGCACCGACTAACTCGTCTAGTTTGCCAAAGCGTTTCATGGGCGTGCGCAACAAAAATTCCCTGCCCCGCTCGGTACCGTCCAGAAGCGCCGAATTGAGATCGGTCCGAAACACCCCAGGAGCAATCGCATTGACGCAAACACCATTGCGCGCCCACTCAATCGCCAGCGACTTGGTCAACGAAGCAACCGCCGCTTTGCTTGCCGAATAAGCAGCAACCTCATACAGCGATACAAAGGAGGCTAGCGACGCAATATTAATGATCCGTCCATACTCGCGATCAATCATGTGGCGGCCGAAGACACGGCAGGCACGAAGCGTACCGTTCAAGTTTGTATCTAATATGCGGTTCCACTCGGCATCGGAAACCTCCAGGGTCGGCGTGCGCTTTGTGGTACCAGCGCAGTTCACGAGAATTTGCACGCCACCGAATGCAGAACAAGTAGCATTAAGAAGTTCTTTAAGAGAGGATTCATTGGTGACATCACACGTGATTTCGATCGAGCGCCGTCCCAACGATCTAATCTCTTGCGTCACAGAACGTATTAATTCTGCACGCCGCCCGGTGGCGACGACATCCGCGCCGGCGATGGCAAGACCTTTTGCAAGCGCCAGTCCAATGCCGCTTGTACCGCCAATCACCACTGCTGTTCTGTCTGCGATATCGAGCTGCGGATGGCCCAAGAGGTTCTTCTCCCGTCATACAAATGACGAACGTCAGATTCTACCGTGAGGAGCTAAGCAGGCAATGCGTATTACCGACGCCAAAGTGATCGTTTGCAGCCCCGGACGAAATTTCGTGACGCTTAAGATTACAACAGAAGACGGCGTTTATGGATTGGGTGATGCTACTCTGAACGGCCGAGAATTGGCTGTCGCCAGCTACCTTACGGATCATGTCATTCCCATTCTGATTGGGCGCGATGCCCGTCGAATCGAAGACGCTTGGCAATACCTGTACAAGGGAGGGTACTGGCGGCGTGGTCCGGTTACGATGTGCGCGATTTCGGCGGTGGATACAGCTTTGTGGGATATCAAAGCAAAGATGCTAAATGTGCCTGTCTATCAATTGTTGGGCGGGGCATCCCGCGACGGAGTTCTTGTCTATGGACACGCAAGCGGCACAAACATCGAAGATACCGTGAACGCGGTTTCTGAATATGTCGCGCTGGGCTACAAAGCGATTCGCGCACAAAGCGGAGTTCCTGGATTGCAAAGTACGTATGGCGTAGGCAGGGGACAAATGCACTACGAGCCGGCAGAAATTGACCTGCCGGTTGAAAACACGTGGAGCAGCGAGGTATACCTTGAGTTCGTCCCGAAATTGTTCGAACGGCTGCGGCGTGAATTTGGTCCGGCACTTCATTTGCTACATGACGCGCACCACCGGTTAACACCAATCGAAGCGGCTCGCTTGGGAAAGAGTCTCGAGCCATATCATTTATTTTGGCTCGAAGATCCCGTACCTGCCGAACTGCAGCAGAGTTTCCGGCTGATCAGGCAGCACACCACCACACCATTGGCCGTCGGCGAAGTTTTCGACACCATCTACGATTGCCAGCAGCTGATTCAAGAGCAGCTAATAGATTACATTCGAACGACGGTAGTTCACGCGGGAGGCATTTCGCACCTTCGTAGAATTGCGAATCTCGCGGAGATGTACCACATCAGAACAGGATCGCACGGCGCTACGGATCTTAGTCCCGTCTGTATGGCTGCTGCTCTGCATTTTGATCTAAGCGTTGCCAACTTTGGCATTCAGGAGTACATGCGGCATTCCGAAGAAACCAATTGCGTATTTCCGCATGCTTACAGTTTTTCGGACGGAATGATGTTTCCTGGTGACCGACCCGGCCTCGGAGTTGACATTGACGAAGCACTTGCCGCGCAATGTCCTTACCGCAGAGCGTATCTGCCAGTAAATCGCAAACTCGATGGTACTATGCACAACTGGTGACAAGGAAAATAGCAAGGAAGCGGATCGTTTTTAGAGACCTACACCTGCGCGGAACGGCTGGAACCGTTTGAGGTACCGACAAGCGCGCGCATTGCTTCCAATAATGATTTGGCCGCTGCCATTTTGGTAATGTAGGCGTCGGCTCCAGCCGCTCGCGCTTCAAGCTCCATCTGGGGAGAATCGTGCATTGTGACGATAAGTATCTTGATGTCGGGAAGAACCTTGCGAATCTTTGCGGCAGCCTGCAAACCCGTCAGCACAGGCATGCTCATGTCCAGGAGGACCAGATCCGGCCGCAGGGTAACTGTTTGCACCAATCCTTCTTGACCGTTTTCGGCTTCTCCGCAAACTACGAAGTTGGTGCCTCGCAATATTTCTCTCAACCCTCTGCGCACAAGCTCGTGGTCATCTACAATGAGGACTCTATATTGGCTCATGGCGAGTAGACGTTTGATTCTAGTGGGAATGCCCTGGTCAAACTATAAGGCATTCTCTGTAGTACTGGTCTAAACGCGAACGCGCACCCACGTCGTCACAGACCGGGCGTGCGTTCCCTACCAGCTCTCAACCCAACTATTCACCCTGCTGATCCCGAGCATTGTGCCAGACCAACCGCATGTGCACCTGACGCTAAAAGGATGGGAATCAACTTCTTCCAAGTTCTTGCTCTTGCTTACGAACGAGGCGGCTACGGGGTCGCCTGAACACGGGCATCTGAACAAGACGATGTGTGCAAAAGACTTCGTGTGATTGCCAGCTTGATTGTTCATGGCAAGAGCATGACGCCTGACCGGGCCATGGCCAATACCACGGAAGGCGGGAAACTCCCCAGTGCCACCGATTAGAAAAATGGGAGGACCAGGATGAAATCCTTACACGTCCACAAAAAGTGAGGGCAGCTAGCTGCAGGTCAACATCCTCGGACATCAAAGGGGCCGAACCGCCTAAGTGACGGAATTCGGGTCTTTTTTGCCGAAGTCGAACGGATGGCCGCAATAAGTCCTTCCGACCCCATCGGTTTAGCGAGAGTGGTCAAACCGCTAGGGCAGGGTTCCCGGGAAATAAGGGCCCTTGTGTATCGTCCGTCAACCGGCAGTTCTGTACAGCATTCAATGTAGTTTTCTTACACAGCCAAGAGGATGCTCTCGAGTGCGCGCCCGCTCGTTCGCCTGGCTTTTCGATCTAAGATGTTTACCTATACTATATATATATCATCAGTAATATTAAAGGGCATGCAAGGCGGCTCTCGGGCCGCTCATCCTCTGGAATCGAAAAATTACGGTATGGCGCTGTATCCGAAACGAGGCTAGTATCCGTCTCAACTCTACGGACGACGTCCCATTGTCCGAATTGACGACTGTGACCAGGGAACGCCTTGCCGACTGATCAGAATGAACGCCCGATTATTGGCCCCGAACATCAATTAACCGCGCCCCAGCCGCGCCACTATAAATTCGCGGGCGTCATCGTATGGATTGTCCTGCTGCTGGTCTTCGCAGCGGCCTTCTATCTGGTCCTGCGCAAGCACGAGGATTCAGCTGCCAATGCGAGGGCGCCAAGGGGAGGAGGTGGTCCGGCAACCGTCGTAACCGCAACCGCACAGAAGGGGGATATCGGAGTTTATTTGGATTCGATTGGTACGGTCACACCTATTTATACCTCATCTATCACCAGTCAAGTCAACGGGATCGTCACCGCAGTTCACTATAGAGAGGGACAGATCGTGCAGAAAGGCGATCCGCTGATCGACATCGACGATCGCTCTTATCGTGCCACTCTTCTGCAAGCTCAAGGGACCCTCGAACGTGACGAAGGCCTTCTGGCGCAGGGACAAATGGACGCTGAGCGCTATCGCGACGCGTGGGCCCGAAAAGCCATTCCGAAACAGACTCTGGACGATCAGGAAAAAATTGTCCTGCAGCAGCAAGGCACCGTAAAACTTGATCAAGGCTCCGTTCAGTTTGATCAAATTCAAGTCGGGTACTGTCACATCATCGCTCCGATCACCGGCAAGGTCGGATTGCGGCTGGTTGATCCGGGAAACGTGGTCCAAGCATCCGGTACACTCACACTTGCGGTGATCACGCAGATGCAACCAATCACCGTCATTTTCACGATCGCAGAAGATAATCTGAGCCCGGTGCAACAGCGGCTCCGCAAAAACGCCAAGCTCAGCGTGGATGCATTTGACCGCGGCGCGCAAAAGAAAGTGGCCTCCGGCATGCTTCTGACGCTCGACAACCAGATCGACACCACCACCGGAACGGTGAAGGCGCGCGCCTCTTTCGAAAATAAGGATGCAGCGTTATTTCCAAACGAATTTGTAAATATTCGGCTGTTGGTGGACACGTTACACGACGCGACGCTGATTCCTTCGTCTGCGATTCAGCACAACGGCCAAGCAGCCTTCGTATACGTTGTGCAGGACAACACCGCGCACATGCGAAGTATCAAGCCCGGTGTAACAGACGCAGGCATGACTGAGGTGACGGGAATTTCGCCGGGTGATGTGCTGGCAAACAGCAGTTTCGAGAAATTGCAAGACAACGCAAAAGTTGTGGTTTCTGGCGCTAAGCCCACGCCTGGACCCGCGTCTGGAAATGCTGCTGGGAGCAAGTCTCCTTGAGCCCGTCACGTCCGTTTATATTGCGGCCAGTTGCGACCTCACTACTGATGGCCGCAATTCTTCTGGTCGGTATTGTCAGTTTTACGCAACTACCAGTGTCAGCGCTACCGCAGGTCGACTACCCGACGATTCAAATTCTGACGTTTTATCCAGGGGCCAGCCCCGACGTAGTTGCGACAACCGTCACCGCGCCCCTCGAACGGCAGTTTGGCCAGTTACAGGGACTGAATCAGATGACTTCGAGCAGTTCTGGCGGAACGTCGGTAATCGTCCTGCAGTTCACTCTGAGCTTAAACATTGACGTCGCCGAAGAGGAAGTGCAGTCGGCAATTAACGCTTCGCAGAGTTTTCTGCCCGCCAACCTCCCTTCCCCTCCCATCTACAGCAAGACAAATCCGGCCGACGCGCCGGTGCTGACGTTGGCTGCAACATCAAGCTCCATTCCCCTTTCGCAAGTTGAAGACCTGGTTGACACCAGGCTAGCGCCAAAGATTTCGCAGTTGAGTGGAGTCGGCCTGGTAACAATCAGCGGCGGCCAAAAACCCGCCGTGCGCATTCAGGCCAACCCGGCCGCGCTGTCTTCCTATGGCATCAATCTTGAGGACCTTCGCACCGCCGTGACTCAAGCCAGCGTAAATGCTGCCAAAGGAAACTTCGACGGCGCGCGGCAGAACTACCAGATTGATGCCAACGATCAGCTGGTCACCAGCAAAGATTACCGTACCGTCGTGGTTGCCTATCGCAACGGCGCCCCGGTCATGCTTACCGACGTGGCAAAAATTATTGACGGAGTAGAGAACAAGAATCAGGCCGCGTGGATGAACAAGACGCCAGCTGTCATCATAAACGTGCAACGGCAGCCCGGCGGTAATACCATCAGCGTCGTAAAGAGCATCAAGAATCTACTGCCACAGCTGGAAGCCAATCTTCCAAAAGGAATCGAGATAACGACGCTTACCGACTTGACGACTCCGATTCAAGCTTCCGTCTCCGACGTAGAGTTTGAACTGGTGCTGACCATCGCGCTGGTCGTGATGGTGATGTTCCTTTTTTTGCGAAGTCTTTACGCGACGATCATTCCCAGTGTCGCTGTTCCGCTATCGCTGGTGGGAACGTTCGCAGCGATGTATGCGCTTGGCTACAGCCTGGATAATCTTTCCCTCATGGCGCTGACGATCTCCACGGGATTTGTCGTGGACGATGCCATCGTGATGGTCGAAAACATTTCGCGCTATATCGAGGAAGGCGAAACGCCGATGGTGGCGGCACTTAAAGGCGCGGAACAGATCGGCTTCACCATTCTTTCATTGACCGTTTCTCTGATCGCGGTGCTGATTCCACTGCTCTTCATGGGTGATGTCGTAGGCCGGCTATTCCGAGAATTCGCGGTTACTCTGGCGGTCACCATCGTGGTCTCCGCAGTCGTTTCCCTCACCCTTACGCCGATGATGGCCTCGCGCATCCTGAAACATAATCCGAAAGAAAAGCAAAGCCGCTTCTATCAAGCTTCTGAAGACGTCTTTGACAACATGATCGCGTTTTATGGGCGCACCTTGAAATTCGTGCTGCGCTTCCAGACCATCACTTTGCTGGTCGCGCTGGGAACGCTGTTGCTCACGGTGTTCCTGTATATCGTCATCCCGAAAGGATTTTTTCCCGTTCAAGATACCGGAATTATTCAAGGCATTTCGCAGGCGCCTCCATCCATCGGCAATCAGTCAATGGCGGACAAGCAGCAGGAAATCGCTAACGCCATCCTTCAGGATCCGGCGGTGGAAAGCCTTTCCTCTTTTATCGGCGCCGACGGTACGAACATCACGACTAACAGCGGCAGGCTGTCCATCAACTTAAAGCCGCTTGAAAACCGGAATCTGAATGCGTCCGACGTTATTCGCCGTTTGCAGACAAGACTCAACGATGTGCAGGGTATACAGCTGTTCATGCAGCCGGTGCAGAACATCACGGTGGACGATCGCGTCAGCCGCACGCAATACCAGTACACGCTGGAAGATCCCGATCCGAACGAATTAAGCGACTGGACCAATAAATTTGTGGATCGCCTGAAGCAATTGCCGGAGCTGGAAGACGTCGCCACCGATCAACAACCCGGGGGACTAGCAGTTTCTCTGGTGATTGACCGTGCGACCGCATCGCGCCTCGGAATTGCTCCTACCACGATCGATAACACGCTGTACGACGCATTCGGGCAACGACAAATAAACACCATGTACACGCAGCTGAATCAGTACCACGTGATTCTTGAGAGCGAGCCGCAATTCCAGCAAGACCCTAATAAATTAAACAAATTGTATATTCAGGCGAATGCCGCTTCGGGAACTTCTGGTGCTCCGGCAAGTTCGTCAGGAAACGGCTCCACTTCCGCCGGTTCCAACGCGCTGACTACGTCCGCGCTTTATATCGCATCGGCAAATACGATGGCACCGCCGCCCAATGCGCTGACCTCCAGCACATCAACGTCGGGCTCCAGTAGAGGGGCTAGTTCTGCTGGAACGACCAGTTCCACAACAAGCAATGCCGTGCCTCTGGGAGCGTTTTCACATTTCGAGACGAAATCCGAATCTCTTTCGATAAACCATCAGGGCCAGTTCCCGGCAATCACCGTTTCTTTCAACCTGGCTCCGAAAGCCGCTCTTGGCAATGCCATCACCGCGATCTCAAAAGTGCAAAAGGACCTCCATTTTCCTGCCAGCCTACAAGCCGATTTTCAAGGCACCGCGGCGTCCTTTCGTAATTCCCTTTCCAACATGCCGTTGCTGATTCTCGCAGCGCTGGTTACCGTGTATATCGTTCTCGGGGTTCTTTACGAAAGCTTCATCCATCCGATTACCATTCTTTCCACGCTTCCCTCCGCTGGCGTTGGCGCATTTCTCGCGCTTATTCTTTTTGGATTGGACCTTAGCGTAGTTGCCATCATCGGCCTGGTGCTGTTGATTGGTATCGTCAAAAAAAATGGCATCATGATGGTGGACTTCGCGCTCGACGCCGAACGGAACCATGGCAAGAGCTCGACCGACGCCATCTACGAAGCGTGTCTGCTTCGTTTCAGACCAATCATGATGACCACCATGGCCGCGCTGCTTGGCGGTTTGCCGCTGGCATTTGGACACGGCATCGGGTCCGAGCTGCGCCGTCCTCTCGGCATCGCCATGGTTGGCGGACTTCTTGTAAGCCAGGTACTCACGCTGTACACAACGCCCGTCATCTACATTTTCTTCGACAACTTGGCGCAACGATTCTCGCGAAATCGCAAAGTCTCGCATTCTGGACCGCAACCCGCCGAACAGTCATGAACGTTTCTACTCCATTTATCCATCGACCCGTCGCGACTACGTTATTGACTATCGCCATAGCGATTGCCGGCGGCATCGCGTTCAAGGTTCTTCCTGTCTCTCCCTTGCCGCAAGTGGATTTTCCGACCATTTCTGTGAATGCCAGTTTGCCCGGAGCGAGCGCAGAAATTATGGCCTCTTCGGTTGCCACTCCTCTGGAGCGTCAGTTCGGCCACATCGCCGGCGTTACAGAGATGACATCTAGTAGCAGTTTGGGAACTTCTTCGGTCACGATTCAATTCGATCTGAGCCGAAACATCGATGGCGCGGCGCGCGACGTCGAAGCCGCAATCAACGCTGCTCGAACTTATCTTCCTGCCAACCTGCCCGCGAATCCCACCTACCGCAAAGTAAATCCAGCCGATGCTCCCATCATGATCATGGGATTGACATCCGACAAATATGGGCCAGACAAGCTCTACGACGAGGCCTCTACCGTTATTCAGCAGAAGCTTTCGCAGATTCAGGGCGTCGGCCAGGTAAACGCTGGAGGCGGGGCGCTGCCTTCCGTTCGCGTGGAAGTAAATCCGACCAAACTTTCCAGTTTCGGTCTCACCATGGCCGATATCCAGTCCGTACTACGCTTGCAGAATTCTGCCCTGGCAAAGGGACAAATCACGGATGGTGTGACCAGCGCGGACATTCTTGCGAATGATCAGATTTCGCACGCTGTCGACTATAAGCCCATCATCGTCGGCTATAACAATGGCGCGGCTATCCATCTCTCGGACGTCGCTGAGGTCATCGACTCGGTGCAAAATGTTCGCGCCGCTGGATATTTGAACGGCAAACGCGCCATCCTGCTGATCATTTTCCGCCAGCCTGGCGCCAATATTATTGAGACCGTCGATCGCATCCGCGCGGAAATACCGTCCATTAAGGCATCGATTCCTCGGGGCATTGACACAACCATCGTTCTGGATCGCACCACGACCATCCGCGCCTCGGTCAGCGACGTCGAACGAACGCTCACCCTTTCCGTCATCCTGGTGATCGTGGTGGTCTTCATTTTCTTGCGAAATGGCCGCGCAACGCTCATTCCCGCGGTCGCCGTCCCGGTATCACTGATCGGTACGTGCGCTGTGATGTATCTCTGCGGCTATAGCCTGGATAATCTTTCGCTCATGGCATTGACCATCTCCACTGGGTTCGTGGTAGACGATGCCATTGTGGTGATGGAAAACATCACTCGCCATCTGGAAGCGGGAATGGAACCGTTCGCAGCCGCTCTAAAAGGCGCGGAGGAGATTGGCTTCACAGTTTTCTCGATAAGTATTTCGTTGATCGCTGTCTTCATTCCGCTGCTGTTGATGGGCGGAATCGTTGGGCGGCTGTTCCGCGAGTTTGCGATCACTCTCTCGACGGCAATTCTCGTTTCGATGGTCATTTCGCTGACCACCACGCCGATGATGTGCGCGTACCTTCTACGCGACGAGCCCTCCAAGAAGCACGGCCACCTGTATACGGCCACAGAGAGATTTTTTGCACGCATTCTTTTGTGGTACCGGCACAGTCTGTTGTGGGTTTTGGATCACGCTTTCCTTACACTGACAGTTCTTTTTTTGACGATTGCTCTCAACGTCGCCATCGTTATCAAAATTCCGAAAGGCTTTTTCCCACAGCAAGATACCGGCGCTCTTGGCGGTGGCATGCAAGGGCCGCAGGACGCCTCGTTTCCGGTGATGAACGACTCGATCCAGAAGATCGAGGCAGTCATAAAAAAGGATCCCGCCGTCGAGAACGTCGTTGGTTTCACGGGAGGTGGCGGCGCCACCAATTCCGGAAACGTTTTCATTTCGCTGAAGCCGCTGAATGAACGCAAAATTGGCGCACCGCAAATCATCAATCGGCTGCGCCCGCAACTCAATCGCTTGCCAGTCGCATCGACTTTTCTGCAGGCATCGCAGGATTTGCGTATCGGAGGACGCTCCAGCGCAGCTCTCTACCAGTACACCATCCAGTCCGATAACGTTCCGGATCTCGCTACCTGGGGACCGCGCCTGCTTGCGGAGATGAAACATATTCCCATTCTTCAAGATGTGAACTCTGACCAGCAGAACGGCGGCCTAGACATCCTCTTGAACTACAATCGCGTGACCGCAGCGAGACTCGGTCAAACCGCGCAATCGCTCGATCAAGGAATCTACAGCGCTTTCGGCCAATCCGAAGTCTCCATTATCTACACCCAGTTGAATCAATACTATGTCGTGCTGGAAGTGGCCCCCGAATATTCACAGAATCCCCAAGGCCTGAAAAATATTTATTTTCATCCGAAAGGCAGTAGCAGCCCCACTGCCAGCGGCAACTCTCCGCTGGCGACCATGTCCATCTATCAGTCAAACACCACGCCCCTTACGCTCAATCACACTGGCTTGTTCCCTTCTGTCACAGTCTCTTTCAACCTTGCTCCGGGCGTCTCGCTCAGCGATGCCACCGTCGCTATCGATCAACTCAAACAGAAAATGGGCGTTCCTTCCACGCTGCGTGGCTTTTTCGCAGGTACATTGCAGGCTTATCAAAACTCGCTCAGCACCGAACCCATCTTGGTTCTTACTGCGTTGTTGGCCGTGTACATCGTCCTTGGCGTCTTATACGAAAGCCTCATGCACCCGCTCACCATTATTTCCACGCTTCCATCTGCGAGCGTTGGAGCGATGCTGGCGTTGATACTCTTTAAAGAAGATCTGAATGTCATCTCAATTATCGGTATCGTGCTGCTGATTGGCATCGTCAAGAAAAACGCCATCATGATGATCGATTTCGCGCTGCAAGCTGAGCGCGGAGGCGGCAAGACCACGCAAGAGGCCATCTTTGAAGCGTGCATGCTCCGCTTTCGGCCCATCCTTATGACTACGATGGCAGCGTTGTTTGGCGCTCTGCCACTTGCCTTTGGCACCGGAACTGGATCAGAACTTCGCCGCCCTCTAGGCATCACCATTGTCGGCGGCCTCGTCGTAAGCCAGCTTCTCACGCTGTACACAACACCGGTTGTTTATTTAACACTCGATCGTTTGCGTCTGCGCTTTCTCGGAAAAGAGCGCGACACTTTTCATCCAGGAGACGGGACCATTCCGTCCGCCACCCGGTAATTAACATGAACAAATACATGAACAACGTTCGCGCGAAATATTTGCTCTTCCCGAGTATCTGTTTATTTCTACTGTCCGGTTGCGCCGTCGGGCCAAAATATCATCCGCCGTCGGCAACGCTTCAGCCCCCCGCCATCGCCTACAAAGAGTTACCAAAAGACTCTCAAAATCCCAACGATTGGAAAGTTGCCCAGCCGCAGGAAGCTATGCTGCATGGAAAGTGGTGGGAGATTTACAACGATCCCGAACTAAACACCTTGGAAGAACAGCTGAACATCAACAATCAGAATATCCGCCAATCGTTTGAAAACTTTATGGAGGCGCGAACGCTGGTCGCGCAGGCCCGCTCTCAACTTTTTCCTACGGCCGCTTTCACACCGTCGTTCCAGCGGTCCAGCTCTTCTGGAAACCTCGGCAATTCGTCGAACAATTCGAATTCGGGAGGCAGTAATTCAGGCAATGGATCGGGGACCGGATCCTCTACCAATTCAGCCGTTTCGATCTATACACTTCCGTTGGAAGCCTCATGGGCGCCCGATCTCTGGGGCAGGGTTCGGAATACGATTCATCAAGCTCAATACAACGCGCAACTCAGCGCCGCCGATATGGAAAACGAACGGCTCACCGAGCAAGCTAGCCTCGCGATTTTTTTCTTCGAACTCCGCGGCCAGGACGCGGTACAAGAAATATTCGACGCCACGGTCGAAGCCGACAAAAAATCGGTCGATCTAACTCGCGCCCGTTACGAAACTGGAGTGGACACTGAAATTTCTCTGGTCCAAGCTGAGAACGCCCTTCAGTCTGCCGAGGCCGCGTCCACAAATCTCGGTATCGCTCGCGCGCAATTCGAACACGCCATCGCTATGCTCATCGGCACTCCGGCTTCCAATTTTTCCATGCCCATTAAGCCATTGGAAGCATCGCCCCCCGAAATTCCTGTCGGCGTACCTTCGCAACTTCTCGAGCGGCGTCCAGATATAGCCGCTTCCGAACGGAACATGGCCTCAGCGAATGCGCAAATTGGGATCGCTACCGCCGCTTTCTATCCGAACCTCACTTTGAGTGCGCAGGGCGGATTGGAAAGTTTCGCTCTGAAATCGCTCTTCAATGCGTCTAGCCGTTTCTGGTCAGTAGGTCCATCCGTTTCAGAAACACTTTTTGACGCCGGCCTGCGCCGCGCTACCGTAAATCAGTTCGTCGCCCTGTACAACGCCAACGTGGCTGGCTATCGTCAGACAGTTTTGAACGCGTTTCAGCAGGTGGAAGATAACATGGCGGCAGTGCGGATTTTATCCAAGCAGATTCAGCAGCAACAAGACGCCGAAAAATCGGCGGAGCGCTTCCTGGAGTTGGCTCAGGCACGCTATGAGACCGGCGTAGATCAATATCTCAACGTGCTCGTCGCGCAAACCACCTTGCTGAACGACCAGCAACAGCTCGCTAATTTAAGAACCCAGGCAATGACTGCTTCAGTCCAATTGATTGAAGCCCTGGGTGGTGGCTGGGATCGCTCGCAACTCCCAACCGCTACGCAAGTGTCGGAAAAGGTTACCAAATCCGCGAGCGAATCACCGAAATAGCGATCCGAAGAGCAGAGAAGAAGAGTCACTTTGAGCTCGCCGTCAGCTTGCCGCAGCATTCAGGACGGTCGGGCAAGGCAGAGCGATCCCAGCCGCCGCCGAGTGCCTGGATGAGCATGACCGAGTTCACCATGCGGCGACCCAAAAGATTTACCGCGGTAACTTGGTCGGAGAGAGAAGCGGTCTGAGCAGTCGTTACTTCCAGATAGCTGGTGACGCCGCCGTTGTAGCGAGTAACGGCAAGATCCAAATATTTTTGGGCTGCCACTACTGCTTTATCTTGCGTCACAGCTTCGCGCTCGAGAATCCGCAATGCCGCTACGTTGTCTTCGACTTGTTGAAATCCGGCGAGCACGGTTTGGCGGTAATTGGCGACTGATTGGTCGTAAGCAGCGATGGCTTGGTCTGAGGCAGCTCGACGTCTTCCAACGTCGAAGATGGTTGTCGCCGCAGATAACCCAAGGGACCATAATCCGCTCGGTCCAGTAAGCAAGGTTGTGATGCTCGAGCTTTCAAATCCGCCAGTGGCACTCAAATTAATTAGCGGGTAGTAGGCTGATTTCGCGACTCCGATCTGGGCATTGGCGGACGCTACCCTTCTCTCGGCGGCCGCAATATCCGGGCGTCTCTCAAGCAGCTCAGAAGGCACGCTGACGGGAACGTTTGGAGGAGGCGCGGTGAGGGGTAACGGTGGAAGACTGAACTCCGCAGGAGGTTTTCCGATAAGAATTGCCACTGCGTGTTCGTACTGCGCGCGGGCGACTCCAACATCGATTGCCTGCGCACGAGTGGTCTCAAGTTGAGTTTCAGCCTGCTGGACCTCTAGATCGGAAGCGATGCCGCCTGCAAACCGGGTCTCGATTAATTCCAAAGCTTGTTCATACTCCGTTACAGTCGAATTCAGGAGCTGTTCCTCGGCATCCAGACTTCGAGCGAGAAAGTAATCAATGGCCAGATCCGAGTGCATGCTCAGATTAACGGTAGCGAGATCTGCAGCGCTCGCTTGTGCCTGCTCTCGAGAAGACTCCACCGTGCGTCGAACTCGTCCCCAGACATCGGCCTGGTAGGAAATGTCGAACGGCAGCACAAAGTCGTTGTAGGTGATGCCGTCAAAAGTCGAACTGAGGGGCGGGCGATTGTTTGAAATTATGGTGCGAGTCGCCGACGGCGCGGCGGTTATAGTCGGGTAGTAGTCAGCCCGATTGTAGCGAAGAACCGCGCGCGCTTGCCGGAACTGCGCCTCTGCAGCTTTCAGGTTTTGGTTCGATACGTTCACCTGAAGTTCCAGCGCATCAAGCTGTGGGTCTTGAAATATCGTCCACCAGTTACCGCCAAGATTTTGGTCATTGGGTTGGGCGGGCTTCCAGTCTCCTACCTCTTTATACGCGGGTGGAACTTCCGCTGCTGGGCGCCGGTATTTTGGTCCAACCGTGCATCCAGTGAACTGGAGCAGCATTATTGCGAACGGAAGTCCCAGCCAAGCCGGCCGCGGATTCTGGAATAAAAACATCCTTCGGGGGCATTTCACTTGATATCCCCCGGCAGTGTCGCCTGAACAATTTGGACTCGCTGCCCGGAAACGATCGAGTCTGGCGGGTTAATGATGACCTGATCGTCGGGTTTGAGGCCGGAGACGATCTCGATCTGATTGCCTGAGTCGCGCCCAGGGGTTACGGCAGAGAGCGCGACTTTCCCGTCTTTGACCACGCCGACCTTGAGACCTTCCGAGCGGAATATCAGAGTGTTGACCGGAAGCACAAGCGTGGAAGCCTGCGTCGGGACTCTCAAGTGGACTTCTGCATATGAACCCGTGAGCAGTTCGCCCGCAGGATTGTTCACGTCTATCTCGATCAGCAGCGTGCGGGTTGTCATGTTGATGGCTTCTGCTGTGCGCACCAGCTTTCCCTGAAACTTGCGCCCCGGGAATTCAGCCAGAGTGAGATCTGCTGTCATGCCAACTCTGATCCCTTGCGAGTATTCCTCCGGGACGTTTACGTAAACACGCAACGTACCGGGTTGAGCGATGTGAAATAGATCCGTTTTTACTCCGCCAGCGCTCCCAGAATTAATGAGGTCGCCGATATCGGTGTTTCGCGCGGTAATAACGCCGTCGAACGGAGCGTAGATCTTCTCGAACGATTGCAGTGCTTCGAGCTGCTTGACGGTTGCCTGGTCCGCTTCAACAATCGCTTTGTTCGCATTGTAAGTACCGACGGCATTATCGACGTCCTGCTGTGAAACCGCATTGCTTCGAATCATGCCTTGTAGCGGGTCTTGGTGATCTCGGCGAGCGCGAGATTCGCCTTTGCGGTGTTGAGATTGCTGCGCGCTTGCTGCAGTTGCTGATCGACTTCCGGAGTTTCGATAACGGCCAGCAATTGGCCTTTTTTGACGTGCGCCCCAATGTCGAAATACCACTTCCTTAAGATATCCATTGGTTCGCGCATAGATCGGTGAAGTGATGAATGGTTGGACATTTCCAGGAAGGATGATCTCGTCGGCGGGCGCGGTTTGTTTTGGCGAAACAACTGAGACTGCGGTGAGAGCCACTTGTGCCGTTTCTGCCTTCAGAGACTGTGCGGGCCCTGACACGGGACCAGATGCCCGATACCAAGAGAGCGGCAACCACGATCAATGCAATCGCCATGCTCAACCATCGCCTGATGGGATGCGGCGTTTGTCCCACATCATTCGGCGGGAATGTTTGGCCGACGATTTGTTTTCTATCTTCCTGTTTGAGGCGACATAGTGACTCCACTCGAATTTGTGCTCAGTGCTGGTATTCCGCTTGCGCTAAATGCCGGCGTGAACCCTGCAGAACGCTGAAAAATGCTGGAACAAAGAACAGTGTTGAAACCGTCGCGAAAAGCAATCCGCCTATAACCGCTCGGCCAAGCGGAGCATTTTGTTCGCCTCCGTCCCCGAGCCCGAGTGCCATTGGCACCATGCCGATGATCATGGCCAGAGCGGTCATCAGCACGGGGCGAAAGCGCGTGAACCCTGCCTCCAATGCGGCGCTGACGGAATCATTTCCTTCCATCATTTTTTCCGTGGCAAAGCTCACGACCAGGATGCTGTTAGAAGTGGCGACGCCCATACACATGATGGCTCCCATCAGTGCGGGTACGCTTAGAGTCGTGTGCGTTATAAACAAAAACCACGCAATGCCGGCGAGAGCCGCGGGCAGCGCGGAAATCATGATGAAAGGATCCAGCCAGGACTGAAAATTGACGACGATCAGCAGGTACACGAGGACGATCGAGAACGCCAGTCCGCTCAGAAGGCCGATGTAGGAGGCTCGCATCGTCTGAACCTGCCCACGGACCACGACTCGAGAACCGCGCGGTAATTGCTGGCGTGTGTCGTCAATGATCTTGTTGATGTCGCCGGCGACGCCACCCAGGTCGCGTCCCGCCGCAGCGCCAAAGATGTCAATCACCGGCGCCACGTTGTAGTGAGAAACCACTGCCATTCCCGCGCCTCGTTGTACGGATACCAGGCTGGCCATCAGCGACGGAGGCAGCCGTTGCGTCTGTGCCGGTGATCGGGATGTTCTCAAGTTGCTGCAGCGTGTCCGTGCGGTATTGCGGCGTCTGAGTGGCGATTTGATAGCTGACACGATTCTTTGGGTCAACCCAGAATGTCGGTGAAGTTTGGAAGCTGCCGCTCAGTGACACCAGAAGATTTTGCGCAATATCGTGAGCCGTGAAACCAAGTTCTTCCGCCTTCGTGCGTTCGACCCTCAGACGCAGATACGGCTCGATCGAAGGGCTGCTGGATCCGCAGATCTGCCGTTCCTGTAACGTATTTTTATTTTCTCGAGCAGATCTACTGGCATAGCGCCGGTTTCCCTCGAAGTCGTTTCCCACGACCTGCACATCGATCGGCGCCGGTAAGCCAAAATTCAGGATCTGGCTGACCATGTCGGCGGGCAAAAAAGCGAAGGTCACGCCCGGAAACTGTTTCGGGAGTGTCAGGCGAAGCTGCGTGAATGTAGTCGTCCGTGGGATGGTGATTGGCGGACAGAGTCACAAGAATGTCGGCGTCCGATGTGCCAACTGGAGCCGAATTGCTGTAAGAAAGATTGATGCCGCTGTAGGGCAGGCCAATGTTGTCGATGACGTTGTGGACTTCGCTCGCCGGAATCTGCTGTCGAATCGACTGCTCGACCTGATCGCAAAGGTTGGCGGTTTCCTCAATGCGCATTCCGGTGGGAGCGCGCAGATGAAGTTTGAAAGTGCCGCTGTCAACGCTGGGAAAAAAGTCCCGGCCCAGCCAAGGAATCAGAATTGCCAGAGAGCCAAGGCAGCTCGCAAAGAACGCAATCAGGAAAATGCGCCGGTGATGGAGGCAGAATCTCAAGCAGTCCGCGATAGCTTTCACGGAATCTCTCGAAGGCTGCCTCAAAACGCTTCTGAAGTCGTACCAGCGGATTGCGGCTAGCGGCACCTTCCCTCCTGTTTCTCTCCCCGCAACAGGTACTTGGCCATTGTCGGGACAATCGTCCGCGAAAGCAAATAGGAGGCCAACATGGCGAAAACCACTGCTTCCGCGAGCGGCACAAATAGGTACCGTGCCACGCCGGAGAGCAGGAACATCGGAGCAAACACAATACAGATCGAAAGTGTGGACACGAAGGCAGGTGTCGCGATTTGCGACGCACTGTCGAGGACAACTTCGTCCATGTCCTTCTCCGGCTCCGCCTCGCGATTGCGATTGATGTTCTCGACCTCGACGGTGGCATCGTCCACCAGGATGCCGACAGCCAGAGCGAGCCCACCGAGGGTCATGATATTGATCGTTTCTCCGATCGCGCTAAGCACAATGATGGAGGTCAGGATCGCCAGAGGGATCGAGGTCGCGATGATGACGGTGCTTCGCCAACTGCCGAGAAAAACGAGAATCATGAAAGCGGTCAGGCACGCGGCAATCAGCGTTTCCCGGACCACTCCAGCTGATCGCGCCACGAACAAAAATCGATTGATCAGCCAGCGGTGCTATCTCGAGCTGTGGTGGAACCGTGGTCTTGATTTGAGGTAGAAGCGCCTTGATGCCGGCGATCACGTTCAGCGTTGACGCATTGCCGGCCTTTTGGATGGTCAGCAATACGGAGCGCTGTCCGTTGACGCGCACGATATTCGTCTGCGGTGGAAAGCCATCGCGCACCCAGGCAACATCTTTGATGTAGATGGTCGTGCCGCCAATCGTCTTGATCGGGATACGGTTCAGGTCCGCAATCGTCTGCGGTGCTGCGTTAGGAATGGAAACATCGTATTCCTTAGAGCCGATCTTGGACGTTCCTGTGGGCAGGATTAGATTTTGAACGCTGATCGCATTGACTACATCCAGCGCGGACAGGCCCTTCGACTGCAACGCGGTCGTATTCAGATCCACCTGCACCTGGCGTTGTTTTCCGCCGTAGGGATAGGGCACCGATGCGCCAGGCACGGTGATGAGCTGCGTCCGAATGAAATTCAGGCCATAGTCGTTGAGTTCTTGCTCCGACAAGATTTTGCCCCGATAGGGCCAACTGGAGAACCGGCACACTCGATGCGCTGTAGGCAAGAATGAGAGGCGGTGTCGTTCCCGCGGGCAACTGCTTGAGTTGGGTCTGAGAAACCGCCGTAATCTGCGCAATGCCCTGTTGAATGTTTGCGGTCGGCTGCAGAAACACTTTGACAACAGCAATTCCATACAGCGACTGCGATTCGACGTGCTCGATATTATCAACGGTGGTGGTAAGCGCTCGCTCCGTGATGCTAACGATGCGGTCGCTCATGTCTTCAGGTACGAGGCCGTTGTAGGTCCAGATGATGCTGACGACAGGAATGTCGATGTTCGGAAAAATGTCGGTTGGCGTGCGAACGATCGCCAGCGCACCCATGAATCAGAATGAGTATCGCCATACTACGACAAACGTGTAAGGCCGCCTGCAGTGCTAGTCTGACTATCCACATGATTTACATGCTCCAATCTTTCCGTCCGGCATGGCCGGACTGCATCCGCTAAATCGACCTTACGGCCTGTGCCTTGGGGTCTTGGCATTCAGGGTCGAGATCAGTTGCTCGGCTGCTGGGGGCGCGGAGACTGTTCCGGACAGAACAATGTCCCTCGCAGGAATCTTCCTGCCGTAGACGCGGTGGTTGTCGCCATTGTCTGGACGGATTGTGGAGCCTTCGAGCGAGACTCCGGCAAACAAGCCGCGCGCCCTTGAGTAGCTCAAGATTTCGGAACGCAGGGTCGCGTCCGTATCGGCCGACGAATCGCGGCCGACCGGGCCAGCGGCCACGGAAGCGTCGCCTCCCAGCTTGACCTTGCTGGCAAGAATGCCCCTGGCGCCACTTTCATTCATAACGAGCAAGACAAAATCCGTAGCTTGTCCACCGATTTGAAAGCCGAAGCTGCCACCCTCGAGAGCCATCATCGTGGGAGCGCCCCAAGGTCCCCGGAAGTCTTCACCCTTGCGGCACGACATGGCGCCTCGCCCGTAGCTTCCGCCAACGATAAATGCAGCCTTCAGGACGGAGGGAAAGACAACGACGCAATCTGCCTTGTCGAGCAAGTCTTGCGGAATGTTGTCGGGAACGTCGAGAATCTCTTTCAAGACCGTTCCACAATTTCGTAAATCGGTCGTCATCCTTGGCTTGGTCCGAAGCGCTCGCCACGTCAGCGAAGAGTGGTGCAACAGCAAAGAGAATGCTGCTCAGACAGGCGCAACAACTTTCGCATGTGATTTCCCTCCAGTAGTTTTTCTTGCCTCAGACCCCACGATGCAGCCCGGATGCCACTGCGAGGAGTGAGCGGGACTCTTGGGAAGTAATTGAAAACAGAGAAGCTAAAGTTAGGAAAGAAGAATTGAAGCGCGAGGGATGAAGTCGAACAGTCCAATGCGTTGAAATGGCTGTCAATACGCTGACAGGTAGCTTGCGAGGCGAGAATCGGCTTTCACGTGACGGCGTCTGGCAGTTGAGAGCCGTCCAAAATTGCATTTGACGACGAGAATGGTGACGTCATCATTGAAGCCAATCCGCCGCAGAAATCTGCCGCGGTGTCGATAGATATTGGTCATTAGGGCTTCCGCAGACGATGAAGAACCACGGTGCACGACTGTGGAAAGACGCTCCATGCCGAATTCTTCTCCAAGCCGGTTCTCTGCCTCAGTGACGCCGTCGGTATAGAAAACCAACACATCGCCGACCGTCAGGTCTTCGGAGGCCAGTTGACAAGGATTTTCCGGAGAAAATGCCGATTGGTGCGCAAGACGAATTTAAACGGGTGACTGCCCGTCTGTGCTCGAAACAACAGCGCGGGATTGTGGCCACAGTTCACGTAGTGAATTGTGCGTTTGTTGTGCATCGAGTTCGGCAAGCAGCAATGTTACGTACTGTTCGCGATCTCGACACGGCGTCGATCCCGGTATTCAACCGTCTCCACCTTTCCAACATGTTTCGATCGCGATTTGTCTCGAGCTGCATGGCTGCCGCCGTTGCGGACATCAAGAGGGCGGCGGGAACACCTTTTCCGGCTACGTCGGCAATGACGAACTGGGTGGTGTGCGCATCGATGGGGAAATAGTCGTAGTAGTCGCCACTAACGCCCCGCGCTGGCCGCATCATCCCTGCGATTTCAAGTCCGGCGATGGCTGGCTTACCCGCTGGAAGAAACAAGCGCTGGACCTGCGCGGCCAGCTCCACGTCCTTAAGGAGTCTGTCACGCTGCTGCTGAACCGTTTTGGAAAGTGCTTCCGCTGTTCGATATAACGCTGGAGCACGTAAACAACAAACGCGAAGCAGAACAGCGCTGAAAGATCGTGGAAGATGCGGAGTCCCGTGTGAAGATTCCGCGGAGAGTAAATAGTCATGGAACAAGATGCAAACCACGATGAGGCCGTAACTGATTTCCCTGCGCAAGAAAATCGCGCCAACGGTAAGAGGGAGAAGGTAGAGGTAAACAAGCGAAATCGAAACAACGAGATGGTCTACATACGCGACCGCGCCAAACGAACGCCAAGACCAAAACAAGGGGCAGCCACGTCGGTCCATTGGAAGCCACGTCCCTCCGCAGAAGCAACAATCACTGGTTTTGCGTTCACCGGGCAAGTTGGCAGGAATCGGACGCACCACCGTAGTAGTCATTCAAATAGAACCTTCGCCATCATCCCTTTGTCTTCGTGATTGAGAAGATGACAGTGAAAGACGGACATGCCCCTGATCACGGGGTCGGTGAAGTCCATAATGACGTCGACCGAGCCGCCGTATGGAACATTGACCGTATCCAGCCACAAGGGGTTGGCTATGGGCATGTCGTTTTCGGCGTACGGAAGGAAATGGACTTGATGGATATGCATGGGATGCAGTTCGCTGCTAGCATTGACAATCTTCCAATGCTGAAACGTTCCAACCTTTGCGTGTACCATCGGAGGCGCATTGGGCGCGAACTTGTCCCCGTTGATGTAAAAGCCGTTCTTATCTTCCGTAAATATCACCGTAAATCGAGGTGCTGTCTTTTCCTCCGCTGTGAGATCCAGCGATTTCAGCTCAGGTTTGAGGGAGCTTTCTGAAATCTTGGCTGTCGCTCGCGACGCAGATTTCGGAACGATATCGGCCAAGACCATCATTGGATTCGGGTCGCCCTGCGGCCCGGTATCTACGCAGCGGGAGATCAAGCGCCTTGGCGCGGCGGGTATAGGGCCGGTCACAATGGCTTCCATCCTGCCTGCCGGCGGCAACAAGACATGATCGGCGACACGAGTTCGATGGTCGGGGTCGTGCTGAGCGATGGGCATCCCATCCATGGCGATAATTTCAAACGATTGACCCTCAAGTTGCAGATCCAAGTAGCGATCAGCGGAAGCATTTACGACGCGCCAGAACTGCTGCTCGCCGGGCGCGATTTGGATTTGTGGCCGCAGGGATCCGTTTACCGTGAAGATTTCGTCCGGCGCTTGCTGCTCGCCACCACACACGTCCGAACTAAGGTCAACGCGTTGCTCTAGATCATGAGAGTGCGGATCATTCTGAATGGAGCGCCCACGCACAATCAGCACACGCTCCGGAAGGCCGGTGAGTGCAGGAAAATAGGACTGTATTCCTTCGATCACCAGTGCACCTGACATGCCGTCCAGCACCTGTCGGTGGCTCTCTCCATGAGGATGCGTGTGATACCAATACAAACCAGGGGTGTGGTCCTTCGGAATCTGGACGGTGTAGTGGAGTGTTTGTCCAGGCGCGGCCATCATGTCCAAGACGTCATCCTGCGGAGCATCGGGAGAAACGGTCAGGCCGTGAAAGTGCAAATTCGTCATGTTCATGCAAGGTGTAGTCGCGCAACTTTCTCCTGGTTTGACAGGAAGATCGTTCATGTAGGCAATCTTGAGTTGATCTCCCGGTGACAGCCGTAGCGTTGGAGCGTTTGGCTGGCCGTTGAAGAAAAAGGAGTTTTTTCCGTCGCTCGCGATGGCGGCATGCAGAGTCAGCGAAAGCGTATGGTTTTGCGCGCGAAGTTCCGGAGGGTTCGAAAGCTTGCCCCGTGGACTTTCCGCGAATTCGAGCAAATAGAAAGCTACGGCGGCCATGATAGCAATGGCGGCAGCTGCGATTTGTCGAAAGGATGCCAGGCGCGACATTGACAACTTCCAGGTGATCGCTTATTCCGCCTGATGCCAGGTGGAATCCGGGTCATAGGTGGTCATCGTTTGAGCGAGCTTTGTTGTGTTGGGACCAAGGTCCTTTTCGTAAATCGTTCCCGATGCGTCTACAATAAAAGTCATTACACCCGATGAGCGGTACTCTACGGGGTAAGCTACGAAAGCAAATCCTGCGTTCATCTTCCCGTCGACGATATAGTTCTTGGCGCCGCCGGGTGCGTGTGGTCCTTGGCGAGTGAGGATTCGGAACATATACCCATTGAACGGAACATGCTCACCAACTTGGTCGGTTGAGAGATTTTGGCGCGCGTATGCGATGAGAGGGTTGATCGGGCTAAAGGACTCATCGCTAGCACCCTGCCAGTACAAACCATTATGCTGACCCTCATCGCTAACCAGCTTCTGCGCAAATTGCTTGGGGACATCGGCCGGCGGACGCGCAAAATATTGTTCTTGTGCTTCGACCAGGTCGCGGCACGCATTCATCGCGGCAAGCTCATTCTCACCCACGCGCCGGAATACGATCTCGTCTTTGCCTGCGGCGGTGTCGAAATACCACGAGCCGTGGTTGTTCACCAGGGGAATCGGAAACGGCCAGTTTTCGGCTCCGATCACCAGAGTTACCGTCCCGTTCGACTCGGTCACGAACCGATGCATCTCCTGATATTTGACGACGAATCCGGTTCGAGCATCCGCATCCTCAGCTCGATCACCCGACGAGAGGACATCCCTTCCTGCTGGCCCGAGAATGCGCAACGGAGCTTGGTCTTCCGGTGCCTGCATTGCCGCAAAGAAAGCGTGAGCCGCATCTTCGGCAGAAGCAAACGTCTGCTGTCCCGCTTGCTGGGCAAATGTTGATCCAGACGAACACCCTAAGAAAAGTGCGAATAGAACGAACGCAACACTTCGACCAAAGCGCTCGCGGTCAATACGAACAAAAATTGAAATCGACTGCAACATGATGTTCTTCTCCATTCTTGAATTCCTTACGAATTCCGCGTGAGTACATGCGAGTGCCTAGTGGCGTCCGCCACCACCACCATGGAAGCTTCCATGGGAGCCACCACCGAAGCTCGATTGTCCTCGGAAGGAAAAGGCTCTTGCATTTCCGCCGTGATCAAAGCCGCTGAACGCACTAGAGCGTGTTCCTGGCTGAAAGTGAGGCGCTGAAGAGCCGCGGAACCCCGCACCTCCGCCCCCACCGTGGAACGCGTTTGCGTGGCCAAAGCTCCCGCGGCCAAAGTTAGCGTGATGAAATCCGCCGCGATCAAAGGTTCGGCTGTGCGAGGCGAAGGCGTGATGGTCGTACATTGCCCGACGGCCATGCCAGTCGTATCCCCAGTGACCCCAGCCCCAGCCAAATCCTCCGAAGTAGCCAATTCCAAATCCAATGCCGAACGAGAGTCCGACGCCGCCCCAAAAAATCCCGGGGACGGGATACCAGCCTGGATACGCGACGATCGGCGCCCCATATACCAGCCACGGATCGTAAGCAGGCACGTAGACTACATCAGGGTTGGCCGGCTCGATGGCGATCGTGTCGTCTTGGTCGGTTACATTCTCCTGATCGCTGCTGTTCAGGTTGCCAGCCCTGCGAGCCTGCTGGCGCATCGTCTGGACCGCATCGGTGACACCCTGCGGGTCGTTGGCATAGGCGTCGCCCAGGGATGAAGTCCAGGACAGATTCTTGTCCATGTTTTCAAGAACTGAGGGAAATTGTGCGAGTGCCTTTACGCTCGGGTCCCAGGGCTGTTTGTCTACTTCTTGGGCCAGTTTTTCGCCCTTAAGATCGGAATGACTTTGCATCCAGCGGTCCGCCTCGACAATCTCCGTTGGATACGTCGAGGCTGCGAGGATCTGTGCGACCAAGGCATCAGGGTACAACGCGATCGGCGCGACCAGTTGCTGCAACTCTTGCGGCGACTGTTGCGGGGGCGGGGCCGGCGACTGTTCGTTGGATTGTCCCTTGAGCCCATACGAGTCGGCTTGCGCAGTGAACTGCACTAATAGAAAACAGAGAAGTAGGGTCAAAGCCTGCTTGGACAACTTCATGGCAAATTCTCCAGTACAAAATTGAGATCATCCCGTTGGTGCGGAACCTATTTTCAAGAACGTTCATGAGCCCTACGAAGATCTGACAAGGAAGCTCACTCGACACGCAGCGTGCCTGGCGCTATGCCATTGCGGCGAGCCAAGTCCTCCAGTGCGTCGAGCTCCGCTTGTGTTTCGTTTACGCGTCGCTGAAGAATTTCAATACCGGATTGAGGGGTAATTCCGACGTCGCCTTCATCGAGATTTATGCCGCCAGACGTTTCCCGAAGACTGCGGCTTTCGTCAATCGCCTGCCGGTACTTGTCGAGCTGCGTCTGTCGGGATTCAAGTTGATCGCGCAGCTTCGCTGCCTCTACGGCATACCTGTCCGGGTTTTGTGTTTTCACGTAGGGTCCTGGCGCAGACGCGGACGTTGGCGTTGCTTCTTCCATTTGGCCAACGATGGAAATCATGCCGAGACCGCGAAGTTTTTCGAGATCGTCGTTGGTCCAAACGATTGAGGTTTGGGTGTCCATGCCTGCGCGTGGCCTAGTGGCAGCATGCAAAGGGATGGCTACCGAAACCAGCCCGAGAGTACTGACGGCATACAAGTAGATAGTCATGTTCGCTGCTACTTCTTCGAAGACCCTGGAGGGAATTGTTTAAACAATTTCTCAACGCCCTTATCCAGATTCTTGATGTTCTTATCGGAGTTATTGGAAAGCGTGTCGCTCGAGGTGCCTCTCCAGAGGAGCTTCTTCGTCTTCGTATCGAATAGATCGACGACCAATGTGCCTACCGTATAAGTCTCTGTCGTGGTGGTTGCTTCTCCAAAGCCTCCACCTCCAAAGCGTCTCCAACCCCAGCCGCCCCCGAATCCGTCGTAGAAGGTGTTCAAGGTCTGCTGGTTGCTCGTGATCTCCATGGCGACGATCGAAACGTCACCACCCGATTCCACCTGCGTCCAGCCTCGTGCCGCCAAGGCTGCGCTGACCGAATTCTTGATTCGATCTACATCCAGCGAATCTTGCGTTTTAACGTGTTCCCACGAGTAGGTCTTGTACTGCGAGAAGTCTGCGCTGCGATCGTAATCCGTCTTCACCTGCTGCGCAGACGACTTGCCGGCGAACAAAAACATCATTGCCATCAAAGCGAACATGACTCTCTGCATTTTCATAATTTATCCTTTTTACTTTTCTTGAGATTCCGATTGAAAATTCTCACGCTAGAACAAACGTCCACTTGCGGTTCAGGAAGCCGCAGTTCCAACGAGCGCTAGTTTCCTTGTTGCGTTCGGTGGTGTGCGGGCACGTGTTCCTGAGCTTCCACGGCCGCTCTACTATTCTGCTTTTCGTAGTGGGACTCGATCACCCTGCTGCCGCTTGGGTTGCCTTCGTCAAACAACTTCGCGAGGAAGTAACGATTCCCGTATTTATTGAAGATCAGTTCGCTCCTCGTCGGTGCGGAGTTGGCGTCTGACTCTTGTACTTGGAAGAGAGCGGAAGTCGAGCCGTCCGCGCTGGTGATTTCCATGACTGTCAGATCAGAGTCGTCCAACACGTGGATGCGGTACTTACCGGCCGGAAGTTTTGTGTTTCCGGCGTGGAACTGAAATGGGATGTCGACGTCTAGGTCACCAACGATTTGCGCGTGCGCCTTGCCCGCGAAAATTGTGAGTGCGAAAACCGAAAGAACGAGAAGCGACAAGAGTTTTTGCACGGTTGTCTTTCTCTTGTTTGCTTCCGTGTTTTGGATGGTTCCAGTGAACATATTTGTTTCTCCTTATTCATGTCTTCGCTAAAAAGCGTCAGTGCTATCGAGCGACTCAGTTGGTATAGGCAGCACATCTGCCAACGACGTTGAGCCCGTAAGTGACGGAAAGTAGAGGCCGACCGCAGCAGTGTGGCGGCGCGGAATGCCAGCCCGTTGAACGCGATGTCTCAATGCTGACAGCACGAGCGAGGCTAGCCAGCCATTTGCCAAGGTAGTTCCTTATACAAACCGGTTTGCCCTTTTTTAATTCGTCTTTCGCCGCGAAGGATTTGGCATCGCTATTGCACTAGTAAGCGTGCATGTCGTTCTAGGAAATAGGACGCAAGGAGGCACAAATGAGAGCCGCCGCGACTAGACAGCAATCGGATCCCTCACCTCGGAATGAATTGGATAAAGTTTTAGAGAACGAACTCGATCGACTCCAACGGCGAGTATTGGAAACCGCTAAAGGAGAATTTTTCTTTGAGGTAACTCGTTCGGCCAAGGAATTCTTACTCCTGAAAGGTTCAGAGCAGCGCTATAATGCGCAGCATCTAAAGTTGGCGATTGAGCGCCACGTTGTCTATCCTTTTGCAAATCTCTTCGCTACGGATCAGATACAGGTTGGAGACATGGTCCGTATCGATCGGGATCACAATCAGCCCCGCCTGAATTTCATTCGTGAAGTCAAGGATCTGGCAACTCCGCTTCGCCGCCTCGAACCTGAGCCGATTGCGGAATATGCTCCTACGAACATTGGAGAATCTGTAGATGCGCTGGCCGTGTGAAGGTCGCGGCGGAATGTTTGCCCCATGATTCGCCTGTGTCACTCGGTCAATCGGCTTGAAAATCTATTTGTCGCTTTACGTTAATTCTGCTGTGAGGGAACCGCATCCTTATTGGCACGTGAGATGCCGAGCTTTTGCATGCGAAAGTAGAGCGTGGACCGCTTGATTCCGAGACGAGCAGCCGCACCATTAGGCCCGGCGACAACCCAGCGAGTCTCCTCGAGAGTCTTGCGGATATGATCTCGCTCGGCTTCTTCTAACGTGATGGCGCCGATCGATAGAACTTCCGGGCAACGCTTTAGCTCCGCAAGAGGAGGACGCAGAACAGCCCCGGTACTCAGGATTACGCTGCGCTCGATGAAATTCTGCAGCTCTCGAATATTCCCCGGCCACTCGTAGGAGGTGAGCGCAGACATCGTGTCGGGAGGAATGTTTTCGATTTGCTTACCCATTCTGCGGCCAAGGATCTCGACGAAATGCGTGACCAGAGCGGGAATGTCTTCGCGGCGCCCCCGCAACGGCGGCAGCGAGACGGGAAACACATTCAAGCGGTAATAGAGATCGCTGCGAAATTCGTTGCGCTTCACCATGTCAACCAAATTTCGGTTTGTCGCAGCTACGAGCCGAACGTCCACTTGGTGAGTCCTCGTGCTGCCCAGACGCTCGAATTCCTGTTCTTGCAGGACACGCAGCAGTTTGGGCTGCAGTCCGGGCGGAATATCTCCCACCTCGTCCAGAAAGAGCGTGCCCTTGTCGGCCAGTTCGAAGCGACCGACCTTTTGCGCGATAGCTCCGGTAAAAGCGCCCTCTCTCATGGCCAAAAAGCTCGCTTTCCAATAGATCGAATGGGATGGCAGCGCAATTCAACTTTATGAATGACCGTCCGCAGCGCGCGCTCAGATTGTGAACCGCGCGCGCGATCAATTCCTTGCCGGTGCCAGTTTCGCCCTGGATAAGGACGGTGGAATCCGTAGGCGCGACCTGCTCGACTTGTTCGAGCACTGCTTCCAGAGCAGAGCTGTTGCCTATAATCTGCTCGAATCTGCGCGGATCACGATCTTGATCGACGGGCCTGAGTGTTGCGACAGCTCCCACAAACTACCTCCTCATGCACCCGGATGCATGCTTGCGCTGGCGGCTCAATTCTCAAGAGCCGCGCGAACTCGCTCGAGTAAGACCTCGTCATCGAACGGTTTAGCCAAAAACTCCACTGCGCCTGCTCGCAACGCCTGCATCCGCAATTTTTCGTCGCCATGTGCCGTGATGAAGATGATCGGAATTCTGCAACGTTCAGCGTTCAGTTTTGCCTGCAGCTCTAAACCAGACATTCCTGGCATACGGATGTCCGCGATCAAACATGCAACCTGATGCTGTTGCCCGGAGTTCAGGAATTCTTCGGCTGACACAAAGGCTTCTGCGGGCAAGCCAACCGCTTTCAGCAGACCCTGCAGTGCGCCGCGCATCAGCTCATCATCATCAAGAATGGCAACTAAACTAGGCTTCATCTCGGTGACCATGACCAAAGTTTAACAGCGCCGCCAAAAGCGGCGCAATTATACGTTGGTATTAGGAACGGATATCACACCCGTCGATACAGCGGTCACAATCTTCCTTGCAGGTCGGGCTTATTTGCAGGGCAGGACCGCAGCTGCCAAGTTGCTGCCTTGTTTGGCGTCGTCGCTCGCCTAGGCTACTTCTTGCCGGGCGGAGGCTCAAGGTCCGCCGCCATTCTGACCAATTCCGCGAGCGATTCTGCCTGCATTTTTCGCATCGCGTGGCCACGATGGATCTTGATCGTAATTTCGCTGGTCCCGAGCTCAGAAGCTATCTGCTTGTTGAGCATGCCCGAAACCACCAGGCCCATGACCTCGCGTTCGCGCGTCGTCAGCGCCGCGTAGCGCTTTCGCAGTTCGGCGAGTTCACGCTCGCGTTGGCGCGTCGCCCGGTCGCGATCCAGAGCCTGGTGGATGGCATCCAACAAGTCCTGGTCGCGGAAGGGCTTCGTTAAGAACTCCATCGCGCCGGATTTCATGGCTTTCACGGTCATCGGAATATCCCCATGACCGGTGATGAAGATGATCGGAACCAGAACGCCCGCGTCAGCCAACTCCTTTTGAAAGTCCAGGCCGTTGGCTCCAGGAAGTCTAATGTCCAACACCAGGCAGCTTGGACCGTCCGGCCGCCCGCGGCGCAGGAATTCTTGCGGCCTCCCAAAAGACTCGCATCGCAAGCCCGCCGACTTCAGCAAGCCTTGGATCGACGCACGCACATCGGCATCGTCATCAATGACGAACACCGTGGGAGGGGCCGCGGGCGTCATTCATGAGCCTCGATTTTGGTAGGTAGGGTGAAGCAAAAGCTCGCGCCACGCGGAGAGTTGTTTTCAGCCCACAAGCGGCCACCATGCGATTCCACGATGGAGCGGCTGATCCCAAGTCCCATTCCTGTGCCCTGGGGCTTCGTGGTAAAAAATGCATTGAATATCTGGTCCGCCTGCTCTGCGGGCAGGCCCATGCCGGTATCGCTGACCGAAATTAGCACGTCATTATCACCCCTACGTCGCTCTGATTTGATCGTAAGTTCTCTTCCGGTATTGACGGTCTTCATTGCATCGATAGCGTTCAATATGAGATTCATAAAGACCTGTTGCAATTGAACTCTATCCGCCATAATTTTCGGAAGATCTGAGGCACAATCGCTTCGGACGTAAATCGAATATCGGTTCGCCTCGTTGCGTAGCAGCACAAACATTTCCTGAATGACTTCACTTAGGTCAATCAGTTCTTGTTGCGGAGTACCCTTTTTGAAAAACAGGCGGATCCGGCTGATGATTTCCGCCGCACGCGTTGCGTCTTTAACAACTCTCAAAGCAGCTTCGCGCGCCTCTTCCAAGTCAGGGTGCTTGCGTGCAAGCCAGCGCAAGCAGGTGTTGGCATCTGTGACTGCCGCCGCAATTGGTTGATTTACTTCGTGCGCCAGGGAGGCGGTCAGTTCTCCCATGGTTGTCATCCGGTTGACGTGTGCGAGATCCGCCTGCGCCTGACGCAGGGCTTGCTCCGCGCGGACCGCTTCAGACGTTCGCCGCTTGATCGTAGCTGATAACCGACTGGCGATGAGCGATGTCGCCAGAAAACTGAACAATGCGATCCAATCCTCTGTTTTGGCCGCCCCGAATGCCGGGACTGGCGGAACAAAGAAGTAATCATAAGCCAGGCTCGCCAGAGCTGAGGTCACGGCGGACTCTGCGAAGCCCCAGGTACTCGCAATGACCAGCACGAGCAGCAGATAGACGAATCCTGCTGTTGTCATATTGACGGGGACCACTCGATAGGTAACGAACGTGACGATTGCCACTGCGCAGGCAGAGATAAAGATCCGCGCTGGGCGCCGGCTCAATCTGGAAAGGATGAGTGCGGGAGTCACTCGTGCGCCTCGACTTTGGCGGGCAGGGTAAAGCAAAAGCTCGCGCCACGCGGAAAGTTGTCTGCGGCCCATAAGCGGCCACCATGCGATTCAACGATCGAGCGGCTGATCCGAAGTCCCATGCCGGTGCCATGAGATTTGGTGGTAAAGAACGCATCGAAGATCTGGTCCACCTGCTGCACGGGCAGACCCACGCCGGAATCACTGACGGACACCAAAACTCGCTCGTTTTCCGCTGTTTGCGACTTGATGGCCAACTCGCGCGCTTCATCCACGGCCTTCATCGCCTCTATGCCATTGATCATGAGGTTCATCAGCACCTGCTGCAATTGCACGCGATCGGCCAAGACGACTGGAAGGTCTGCGGCCAGTTCAGCCCGGAGAAATATCTTGTACCGTGTTGCCTCGCTGCGCAGCAGAATGATCATCTCTCGAATCACTTCGTTTACGTCCACGAATTCCCGTTCTGGAGTACTCTTCGCGAAGAGCAGCCGGATTCGCTTGATGATTTCCGCCGCACGCGTTGCGTCTTTAACGACTCTCAATGCAGCCTCGCGTGCCTCTTCCACATCGGGATGATCGCGCGTGAGCCAGCGCAAGCCGGTGTTGGCGTCCGTGACCGCAGCGGCAATAGGTTGATTCACTTCGTGCGCCAATGAGGCCATCAGCTCCCCCATGGTCGTCACTCGACTGACGTGTGCCAGGTCTGCGTGTGCCTGACGCAACGCCTCTTCCGCCCGCTTGCGTTCGGTGATGTCCGTCGAGCTGCCGACGAATTGCACCAAATCCCCGGACGCATTCAAAACAGGGTGGCCAACGGTGTAGAGGTATTTGACAGCGCCGCCCGGAAGAAGGATTCGGAATTCCACATCGTAGTCTGACTTTTGACCTACTGCTCGATCGATTACCTCTTGCCACTTGGCTCGATCCTCCGGATGGATGCGCTGCACTCGTTTTTCCCAAGGTGGCAGGCCTTCTTCCGGGTCGAAGCCATAGATGCGATACCATTCGTCCGAAAGGTACAGCGCGTCTCTTCCTGCCACGTCCCATACCCAACTCCCCGTATGCGTGAGCCTCTGCGCCTCCGCCAGATAACTCTCGCTCCGCCGCAGTTTGCTCTCTGCATGCATTCGTTCACGGCTCTCTGCTTGCAAAATCTCGTTGCTTCTCAGGAGCTCTTGAACTGTTCCTTTCAAGTCGTCGCGCGCTTGTCTCAGTGACTCTGTGGCACTCCTTTGCGCGGCGCTCAGCGCTCCAACAAAAAGGACTGAAACTACAAAGATAACCAGGCGCGGTATCTCGTCAGGTTTTGCAGCCAACGAATATATAGGGGGCAGGAAGTAATAATAGAAAGCTAGACTGGAGAGGGCCACTGCGAGCAATCCTGGTCCGATCCCACCGAACCAGGCGGCGATCACAACCGCGCAAAGAAACAGTGACACGGGGGCAGCCTCTAAATGAAACCCGGGCCGGTGTGAAATGAACAGCGCTGCAGCGACCGATAGAACGGCAATCCCATAGCCCCAAATCACAGGCGGCTTAGGCCATAGAAGAGGATTGGACCTAAACATACTGGTGCCCCAGCAATCCAGTAATCATGCTGCGCGTCGCTGCATTCGTAATATTCGGTGTTCATCTCCACATCGGGAATCACAATCAGCAGATGTGGACAGACGACTTGAATGAGCTGAGACGCGATTCTGGGCCGATGCGAGGACATTTTGCAAGAAGGTTATTTCCCACGATGCTTTTCTCCAGGCCGCAGAGAACCCTTTCGCTCGAGATGTGACCGATAGGTTTTGTTTCAACCGGTTTTTCATTTCAGCTCGCCTCGCTAACTGGTTGTAGTCCTCGGTTCGTCCAGCCCGATAGACAGAATGCCAACATTCCGACAGGTTTGCATGTCCAGCGAGCTGCCAGTGCGCGCGTGAGTTCGTGTATCCGCCACTCTTCGAACCACTTCCGAGCCGTTTCATGGCGCACTCCGTCTGGCATACCGATTGCTTTTTTTGTCACTGCAACTTTGTGGCGAAATGGCGGGGAGGGTCGAGATCATGGAAACGGTTAGGGCAACCAATTTAGCCAGGGAATCCGACGACGCGCTGGTGGCTGCGGCAAAGTGCGGAGATACACAGGCCTTCGGGGACCTGGTCCTTCGTCACGAGCAGAAAGTTCTTGCCGTCGCGCAACGGATAACAAATAACCGAGAGGATGCCCAAGATGTGGCGCAGGAGACTTTTCACAAGGCTTTCTGTCATCTCAACACCTTTCAAGAAAAGGCACGATTTTCCACTTGGATGACGCGCATCGCCATGAATGAAGCCTTTATGTTGCTGCGGCGGAGACGCGGGACTCACGAAGTCCTGCCGGAGAGCCCTGGCGACGGAGACGAATCTTTTCCAGACAAATTCGTCGATCCGCGTCCTAGTCCCGAGGAGTGGTACCGGCTGCGCGAGCGTAAGGAAATATTGACAGAAGCCATCAATCGTCTGGGTCCGAGAATTCGCAGAGCGATTTTGCTCCGCGACATCGAAGAGCGATCTGCCGAAGAAACGGCGCGGATTCTAGGCACCTCAATTAGCGCCGTGAAGGCGCGCGTTTTTCAAGGACGCCGGAAGTTACGCGCGACCGTGAACCCTGGGCTCCTGAGCGAAGCCCTCGCGGCCGATTGGGCTGAGACGCAGCGCTGTTGAATTCTTGCGGAAACTCTGGTCACGCAGGCACGTACGAGTTTGAACGCCAATCCCACCATGCATGTGCCACACGGGACATCGAGCTAGCCGCTCGCCACGCCCTAAACTACACGAGACCGAAAAAGCCGATCGCTATGGGCCAAAAAAGGCGAAGCAGCGAACGCGGCGTCATCCTGCTGCCCCCCGGCATTTAAGAATTTCAGAAAACTGCGTCACCGCGATCCCACCAGCTCGGGAACCGCAGAAAGCTTTTCGTATTCTTCTTCAGTCAAGCGCAGGGACGCCGCCGCGACGTTCTGCTCCAGATGTTCGGTCGAGGAAGTCCCTGGGATTGGCAGCATAATTGAGGAGCGCTTCAGCAGCCAGGCGAGCGCTATCTGTGTGGGGCTCGCCCGGTGTGCCTCCGCGACGCCGTTAAGCAGTTCGCCGGCAACTTTGCCCGCCCCCAGTGGATACCAGGGAATAAAAGCGATTCCATTGCGCTCGCAATAATCCACTACATAGTCCCATTCGCGGTCCGCAAAGCTGTAGCGGTTCTGCACAGAGACGATAGGCACAGTTCTGCGTGCTCTCTCGATGTGCTCTCGCGTGACGTTGGACAACGCGACCAAGCGAATCTTGCCTTCGTTTCGCAGCTGCGCAAGAGTTTCCACCGACGCCTCAAACGAGACGGCGGGGTCCGGAACATGCAGTTGATAAACATCGATGCGGTCCAGACGCAGTCTTTTAAGGCTTCCTTCAACCGCGCTACGAAGATGCGCGGGACTTGCATCGTGGGTCCACTGATTCGGGCCGGGACGGTTCCAGCCTCCTTTGGTGGCTATCACCAGGCCAGCCGGGTAAGGAAACAGCGCTTCGGCAATCAGCTCCTCGCTTACGTTGGGACCGTAGGAATCCGCGGTATCAATAAAATTGACATCGAGTTCCACGGCCCGGCGAAGAACCGCTAGCGCCCCTTTTCGATCTTTAGGCGGTCCCCAGATGCCTTCGCCAGTAAGGCGCATCGCTCCAAAGCCGAGACGATGCACAGAAATTTCCCCACCGAGCGAAACATTTCCAGCCGCACTTGCAGAAAGTTCTTTCTTGCTCTTATTCATAATCAACCTCCCATTTGAATTTCATGTTGCCTTGTTCTTGTTATTTGTTCGGAGTCCGTCGTGTTTCCTAGCCAAGCCACTGCGGGTTGGCGTAGGTGCCATCGAACTGGTGGCTCGTTTTATATGGCTCGAACCGGCCGATTTCCGCAGCTTTTGCAGTTTTAGCCAGCACAGATGCAACTTCGGAAGAGCCGAGCGGCTTGAAGGTGCGGGCAGCTTGGAGCGCCTGCTGAAGAATCGAAAGCGAATCGCAACCAGTAATGACGACACTGGTGGGAAGGTTCATCGCGTAGTGAAGGCATTCGACGGGAGTGGCTGTCTTGCTCTCAAGAATAAAGTGGTCGCCCATAGGTTTCATACCGAGCACGCCGATGCCGCTCTTGAGCAGAGCTGGCAAAACTTTCTTTTCGAAACTATTGAAGTGCGCGTCCATTACGTTGAGAGGCATCTGAACAGCATCGAAGGTAAAACTGTGCTTCGAAGCAGTCGCCAACATTTTCAGATGAATGTCGGGACTCTTGTGTCCTGTGAACCCGATAAAACGGATCTTGCCTACTTTTTGTGCTTGCAGGACGGCCTCCATCGCTCCGCCTTGCGCAAAAATGCGGTCCGGATCGTTGTCGCGGATAACTTCATGGAACTGGAGGAGATCGATTCGGTCTGTCTGAAGGCGTCGCAGCGACTCGTTGATCTGGCTCGTAGCGGCGGCTTCGGTACGCCCGTCGATCTTGGACATAAGAAAAGCCTTTTGCCGATAGCCGTCCCGCAGCGCGTTGCCCATGCGGATTTCGCTCTCGCCGCTGTTATAGTCCCAGCAGTTGTCGAGAAAATTGACTCCCTCATCAAGCCCCGTACGGATGATACGAATGCTTTCTTGAGCATCCCCCTGTTTGCCAAGATGATAGCCGCCGAGCCCAACGAGGGAGACCTTCTCATTGCTGCGGCCCAGCGTTCGATAGGGAATGCCATTCCTGGATTCTGGACGAGAAATTTGTCGATCAGCGCCCGCCAAGAAAATGGACGTAGCTGCGAACTCGAGGAATCCACGCCGGGAAATGCGGGAGTTCTCAGGGCCGTCATTTGGCGAACTCACTGTGAGATGCGGATCAACTACTTTTTCTTGCCTGGGTTGATTCTTCTGGTCATTCATAACTTACTCTCGATGTTGAAAGAATCGCTCCACATTGCCACCTGCCGGAAAGCAGCATCTGGAGTTCGAATTACTTCCTTTGATGCAGCGAACGAATGTACGTCACCAGGGCGTGAATCTCATCCTCGCTGAGCGAACCCTTGAAGGCAGGCATTCCGCCCTTGCCATTGGAAATGACTTGAGCGAGTTCCGCATCGGGCATTTTCTGGACTACCGGCGATCGAAGATCCGGAACGTTCATACTCTTCCCAACCGCAGAACCGGCTCCATCTTGACCGTGGCACATGGCGCACTTGGTCCTGAACGTTGCACTAGCGGCCGCGCTGTCAGGACCCGGATTGGCCCGCACAATCGGAACCAGGAGGAACACTTGCGCGCCAACCAGCGCCACCAGAATGGTAGAGGCGTAAACTACGAAGTGTCGCATCTTGTCGCGCAGCATAATTTTTCCCTTTCTTGAAATCTTCAATCGTGTCCTTATGCGTTCTTCGCCATGCGCCCAACCGGCATCAACTCAGGCCGAGTTTTGAGATCGGCAGGTCCCTCACTCGCTTGCCGGTTGCGGCGAAAATGGCATTGCAGAGCGCCGCCACAAATGGCGGCACGCCTGGCTCGCCGACGCCCGCCGGAGGCGCATCGCTCTCTACGATGTATACATTCGTTTGGTAGGGCGCCTCGGCAATTCGCGCTACCGGATAGTCCTGAAAATTCGATTGATTGATTGCGCCGTTCGTGGCGGTGATCTCGCCGCTTCGCACGACGCTTGCTCCGAACACTGCTGCGCCCTCGAACTGAGCACGGGTAGCTTCCGGATTTACCACCAGGCCCGCGTCCAGAACCGTATCAACGCGTGGGATCCGGACTTCACCTTGATCATTAACCTCGACTTCAACGACTGTAGCAACGTACGTCAAGAAACTGCGGTGCGCAGCAATCCCAACGCCTGTTCCCTTTCCGTGCTTGTGCTTTCCCCAGCCAGATTTTTCTGCGACCATCTCCGTAACGCGACGCAGACGACCGGTTTCCCACGGATAAGCGTCCATCGAAGCTCCGTAATTCGGATACTGCACGCCCGTGAAATCGATCCTGCGCGGGTTCCCAATGAGATCCAGTAAGTAATCGAGCGGATCGCGCCCGGCCGCATGCGCAAGTTCATCCGTAAAGCATTGAACGGCAAACGCGTGATAGATGTTCGCGACCGAACGTAACCAACCGATACGAACGTGGGCCTTTGCCGGGCCATTCTCGACGCGAAGATTTGGCAAATCGTAAGGAATGTCCGTCCATCCCTGCTGCAGATGGCCTGGATCGCCATAAACCGTATTTACATCGAATATGGATGGAATCGGTGGGAAGACTGACCGTTGCAGCCAAGCAGTTGGCTTACCGTTCGCGCCCAGAGCCGCCTTCATATACATGGAAGCGACGGCGTTGTAGTAGTCGAACTTGATGTCATCCTCTCGCGTCCAAACCACTTTCACTGGACGGCCGGTTTTTTTGGACAACACCGCAGCCTCAGCTACGTAGTCGGGCTTTGACTTGCGGCCAAATCCTCCACCGAGCAGAGTCACATGGCAAATCACGTCTTCCTTCGGGATTCCCAACGCTTTCGAGACGATGTCCTGCGCAGCCTGGGGGTTTTGCGTGGGAGCCCACAGTGTGGCTTTGCCGTCTTTAAATTCCGCAAGCGCCACCAGCGGCTCCATCGAGGCGTGCGCCAAAAGAGGAACGTAGTAGTCCGCCTCGTGCAACTTTTCTGCGCCCTTGGCGAAAACCGCATCAGCATCGCCGATGTTGCGCACCACCTTGCACGGATTGTGCGAGGTTTCTCGCAACTCGTTCTTGTATTGGTCCGAGTTGTAGGCTTCGTTTGCTCCGTTCTCCCAGGAGATATTCAGCTTCTTGCGGCCTTGAAATGCAGCCCAAGTGTTGTCCGCAATTACCGCGATACCACCGAGCGGCTGAAACGCTGGCGCACCTTGGAATGGATCAATCGGAACAATCTGACGCACGCCTGCGATCTTCAAGGCTTCCTTGTCGTCGTACGATTTCACTTTGCCGCCGAGAACCGGCGGGCGCTCCACCGAGGCGTACACCATGCCGTTCGCCCGGGAATCCATCCCATAAATAGCTTTCCCGGTCACCAATCCTTCGAGGTCGTAGCTTACTTCCCCTTTTCCGATATATCGCCAGGCGCTCTTCGGCTTGAACTTCAGATCTTCTCTTTTGGGGACGGGTAATTTTGCCGCTGCGCTCGCGAGTTCGCCGTAACCCGCTCTGCGATTCGTCGAGCGGTGGACGACAGCGTGTAAATCCGTTTCGCACTCTGCCGCTGGAACTCCCCACTCATGAGCCGCAGCCTGAATCAGCATGAATCGCGCCGTTGCTCCCGCTTCGCGCATTGCGTCGTAGAACGAACGGATCGAGTGCGATCCATCCGTATTTTGGTCACCATATCGCTTGTCGCCGATGGCCTGCTCGATCCTTACGCGCTTCCAATCCGCGTCCAATTCATCCGCGACGACCAGAGGTAACGTCGTGCGGCTCGTCGTGCCCATCTCCGAGCGACTGGCGACGATCCACACCGTGCCGTCTGGATCTATACCGAGATACACGCTGGGATGTAATGTGGCGTGATCTGCGTTTGGTGTCCTGTGGAAGTTTGTCGCCGAACGAGAGCTTGGGGTAATAATGGACGCCGAGCACAAGTGCTCCAGTCGCAACGACTCCCCCGGCTAAAAATCTGCGGCGGCTGACGTTTACAATCGCGCTCATGCCATTTCCTCCGCCGCCGCTTTGATCGCCGCGCGAATGCGCTGGTAAGTTCCGCAACGGCAAATGTTGCCGGACATCGCATCATCGATTTCGTGATCGGTCGGCTTCTTTTTGGTGCCCAACAAAGCCGCTGCCTGCATGATCTGTCCGACCTGGCAGTAGCCACATTGCGGCACGTTGATCTGCATCCAGGCCTTCTGAACTGGATGCAATCCATTTTTCTCAAGACCTTCGATCGTCGTGACTTCTTTTCCGGCCGCATCGCGCGTGAGTGTTACGCAGGATCGCGTCGCTTGTCCGTTCACATGGACCGTGCATGCGCCGCAAAGTCCAACGCCGCAGCCAAATTTCGATCCGGTCAGCCCCAAAACGTCGCGCAGATACCAGAGCAGCGGCATTTCCGGTTCTCCGCTGAACGACTGTTCCGCTCCATTCACTTTCAGTTGAATCATTTTCGTTCCTCAGCTCGAACGCATCAGGGAGATAAACTTCGCGAAGCTAAGTCGACTTTTCCATCCCCAGATGTGCTTGCTTTTCCATTTGCAGAATTACTGCTGAGAAGTCTTGCTCCTGTCCTTGCTCGGATTGCCTTGCATTGATCTCAAATGCGGCTTCCGTCGCAGGCATTCGTGCCCCTACAGTAGCCGCAAGATACAAAATCAAACCGAAATCCTTGTTCATAAGCCGTAGCGGAAACTGTGGGCTATAGTCGCCTGTCGTCGCCCGCTGTAGTTTTCCAAGATGTGCCGGAGCGACCACCGCCGTCTGCGAAAGAACGTCGAGCAAACGATGGCGATCGAGCCCGGCTTTCTCACCGAGTGCAACGGCCTCGGCGATCGCCTGCATTCCGATTCCCAAAAGTGTGTTCACCACCAGCTTCATCGTCGCTCCAGACCCGCTCGGCCCGAGGTAGAAATATTTTCCGCGATAGTACGAAAGATCGACTCGGCGCCGTCGAAGCGTTCCTTATCTCCGCCCCCGAACAGGGTTAGAGAATCCCTTTTCGGCGACTGGTGTGCTCCCCGACATCGTCACGTCGAGAACCTCAACTCCATGCTCTGAACCCAGTTTTGAGAGTTCCTGCGAGGTCTCTGGATACACCGTGCTCAGTCGATGACCAGCGAGCCGCAATGTGCATTGGCGAACACGCCGTCAGGTCCTTTATAAACGTCCAAAACAGCCTGATCACTTGGTAAGCAGGACAATACGACGTTCACAACTGGAGGAAAGTTCCGAAGCGCTTTGCGCAACTTTACCACCATACGGAACTAGTTCCTCTGCTTTGGCGTGGTTCCGGTCGTACGCTGTCAACTTGAAGCCGGATTCAAGCAACCTCCGCGCGATCGGCCGACCCATATAGCCGATCCCGACAAATCCGAGCTTATCTTTCTTCTGGAGTGATTGGTTTCATGCTGAATCGCCTCTGGCAGGATTTAGATTCCAACTGCCGCACTGGGCGAAAGCACGCCTTGTACCGTTCTGCGAAGAGAAGGGGGTATTCATGCAAGATGCTGGTACCAAACAAAATACGGGAGAAAATAGAGGGGACTCAATCCTCAGCTGGCGACGGTCGGCCGTCAATTTCTTGGACAGTGTCAATCTGCTGGAAACCTAGTGCCCCACGTTTGACCTACATTTCATGGCCCAAACCGCCCTCGCAACGCATTGTGAGTAAAGGCTATCTCATGGCGAATCATTCTGGACAAAGCCCATCGCTCCAGGCGCGATTCAGATTTCATCCGTAACCGCATCTCCCGCAAGGAATTAGGTTCCGCTCCCTTTTTTTCACAACTTTTTACAATCGTTTGCTTTGACTTGACACATGGTCATTCGCGGGTCTTTATATTGCATATTCGCGGATGAGTTCTTCTTGACGGAGCGCCGGTGTGACAAAGCCAAACATCTCAAGGAAATGGCGATTGACGGACCGCACGCGAACGCTGCTAACGCTGGAGTTGGCCATCGTGCTTCCGGCGGCGGCATTGATGGGTTTCAGCATCTGGAACCTGAAGCATATCCAGCGCTCGGGTCAGGTCGAAGCGGCCTTTCAACGCGACTTTTCTCACGTCTTGCAGATCGCCGAAAAGAAAAGCTGGCACAAGGCCTACGACATGGTCATACCCATTCGCGGCCAGTTTCCCAACGCCGACCAGAGCCGTGCTGAAATTGAGGCCAAGCTCGATCGGATCCTGACGCAACATCCTGAATTTTCGTACGCGCTCTTCTACGACAAGAAGAGCAATCTGTTCGTGAGCCGCACGCAACCGGGACGTAACTCCGATCCGAATTTTTGCGAAAGGTCCCAGGAGGCGATCAAGATGGCAGCCTCGTGGATACCGCTGGAAGCTCCCCACACGGCCGCGAAGGTTCGGCTGGCGATGGCAGAAGGAAGACGAGCCGGTGTTGTTCGATGGCGGCTGGATGCTCACTGATAATCAGCACATCTATTGGAACCTGGGTTACTTCATTCCACCCGACGTGCCAAAGGATCGCGTGCAGCTTGGCTACGTGTCGTTTGACGACGAGTATCTACGTAACAACTTTTTCCCGGCGCTGATGGCCGATGTGTTGAACAGCAAAGACAACGTCCTGCGACAGGAGGCTAATCCTCCGGCCATGATGATTCGCGCGGCAAAGGACTCCACGCCCTGGGTAGCTTCGGCAAATTGGGATGGCGGCAAGCCGGAGGCGGAACGCAACTTTCAGTGGGTTTTTCAGGATTTAGCTCTGGCTATCAAGTACCACGGCACCACGGTCGCGGACATAAGCTCGAGGTTCCTGAGGTACAACTCCATCGTGCTTGCCGCACTTTCCTTGCTGATGATCGGGGGCATCTGGCTGACGTATCGCAACGTTTCGCGGGAAATGACGCTAGCGCGGCTGAAATCCGATTTTGTCGCCAACGTTTCTCACGAGCTTCGCACTCCACTTGCGCTTATCCGCCTTTACGCGGAGACCCTGGAGCTCGGCCGTCTTACCGCACAGGAAAAGTACCAGGAATACTTTCGCATTATTCGCGAAGAGAGCGAACGCCTCACCGCTCTCATCAACAACATCCTTGATTTCTCCCGAATCGAGGCTGGCCGCAAGGAATACGAGTTCAAAGAGACGAACCTGGCGGAACTGGTTCGAACGACCCTTGAATCTTATCGTTTTCAGATCGAGCAGAACGGCTTCGCGTTTGAGGAGAATATCTCCGGCGACATTCCCCCTGTGAACGTGGACCGCGAAGCCATTGCCCGCTCCTTGCTCAATCTGGTGAACAATGCCCTGAAGTATTCAAAAGACCAGAAATACATCGGCGTCAGTCTGTACCGCTCGAATGGCAGCGTCAAGCTGGAGGTCCAAGACCGCGGAATTGGAATCGCGGCCGCCGAACAAGACAAAATTTTTGAGAAATTCTACCGTTGTGGCGATCCGTTGGTGCACAACACAAAAGGATCGGGACTGGGGCTGTCGCTTGTACGCCACATTGCGCAGGCGCATGGCGGCAACGTCTCCGTGGAAAGTGCCCCGGAAAAGGGTAGTAAGTTTACGATCGCATTACCAATCCATCCGTCCGACCGAGCAGGAGCTGCACTCGCATGATCGCCCCAGGCCGCCGGCTATTTCCAGGTTTTCGCTCTTCCGCGAAGGAGAATCCATGGGAGTAACAAGAATCCTGATTGTCGAGGATGAGCCCAACATGGTCGCTGGGCTGCGTGACAACTTCGAGTATGAAGGTTTTGAAGTCGCGACAGCGCTCGACGGTGTGGACGGCCTGGAGCGGGCCCTCAAAGATTCTCCGGATCTAGTGATTCTCGACGTGATGATGCCGCGCATGAGCGGACTAGACGTGTGCAAGCAACTCAAGTCCAAGCGCCCCTCTATTCCGATCATCATGCTCACCGCCCGCGGTCAGGAAGTGGATAAGGTCGTCGGGCTCGAGCTCGGCGCCGACGACTACGTCACCAAGCCTTTCTCCATCCGCGAACTACTCGCTCGCGTCAAGGCCGTATTGCGGCGCACCCAAACTCTACCGAAGGAGATGGATCGCTATACCTTCGGCGATGTCGAAGTCAACCTCCGGAGCTATCAGGTTTTTCGCGGCGGCAACCAGGTGGAATTGTCCGGAAAAGAATTTGAACTTCTCAAGCATTTTCTTTGTCATTCAGGACAGACGCTGAGCCGCGATCGATTGTTGGACGAGGTCTGGGGATACGAGAACTATCCGACGACGCGCACCGTGGATACCCATATTGTGCGCATTCGTCAAAAGCTTGAGCCAGTTCCCGAGGAGCCTCGCTATTTCCTGACGGTGCATGGCATTGGGTACAAATTTGTTGGCTAATTTTTGCGTTGGCGGAGGGACGTTGGAAATGTGTCAGATGTGGCAAAGGACTAGCCCAGAACAACTGGGCCCACGGGCCCAGTTCGTTGGTGAACAGGCAGAGCAGCAAATGAATTCCTGTATTGACGGAGATTCGGAAAAGATCGGCGCCCTCCAAGAAGAGTTGGACGTATTGCGCCGCGAGCAATCGAAGCTCTATCGAGGCATTTTTGAGGCAGCTCAGATTCAGCGCCGGCTTTGCGCTCCTCGGCAATTCAGCTCCGGCGATTTCGAGGTTGCCGGTGAGATATTTCCGGTCCGCCATCTTTCGGGCGATTTTTTCAAAGTGATGGAGCTCGATTCTGCGCTTGGCATAGTGGTTGGGGATATCGCTGGCAAAGGACTATCGGCAGGAATCTGGCTGCCTCATCTCGTTTCGTTGATCCACCGCTGCGCTCGGGCATATCGAAATCCAGCAGACGCGATTGCGCAAGCCAATCGCGAACTCTGTGCAGGATACGGCGAGCCACCGCTGGTCGCAGTATTCTTCGCGCGAATCGACCTGCGGGATGGCGAGATTGTTTATTGCAACGCAGGATTGCCTTCACCCTTGCTTTTTGGACGCGACGATGACGTCGTCCGTCTGGACAAAGGCGGCCCGATGCTCGGGGCCATGTCCAATGGAACTTTCCATGCGGGGATTGTCACCTTGGACCCTGGCAACACGCTGATTGCCTGCTCCGATGGGGTAACGGAGTGCCAGAACTCGCGAGACGAAGAGTTCGAGCTAACGCGGCTCTCGGCAGCGGCACAAGCTGCCAGAGGACGAAGCGTCAGTCAAACGCTCTTTTCCGCTCTGGGCGCAGTGCTTGATTTTGCCGATGGTTGCCCGCTCAGTGATGATCTGACCCTACTGGTAGTTCGACGCGAGGACGCGGTAGCGACACGTGATCATTCGGCCGATCGGAATTCTTCAACGGTTATGCGGAGGTAGGTTCCAGCTGCGCAGCCTCGCGGTGGGCGGCGGCAGAGATTTGTCTCTTAACGCTTGACTTGGAAAGTGTACGCTCCCGGCTCCGCAAGGACGCGGACTTGGAGAGAAAGTGTGGGGTGTGTCCGGTTCACCCCGCAAGGAGCCGTCATGGCAACGACCATGAATTCAGTAATGTTCGAAAAATCGGGAGTTCCCGAAGCCGTTATCAATGCGGCTTTTCGGAGCGGCCCGCAGTTGCTCGGCTCCCTGTACAACTCTCATTATCGTTACGTCTTGAAAGTCTGCCGGCGCTTCTTCTGGCAGCGCGAAGACGCCGAAGATGCTGCAGCCGAAGTCTTCTTGAAGTTGCATACCGTACTGGACAGTGACGAGCGCCCGATAAGATCCCGGTCCTGGCTGTCGAAGGTCACGGGCCGACATTGTATCGACAAGCTACGTCAGGTAAAGGCCGAGCGCCGTCGTCGCGTTGACGAACTAGAGTTCGACGCTCTACCAGACAACTTGACCCTTTCGCCTCTGACTCGCCTACTCCGTCGCGAACAGCAGAACAACGTGCAGAAGGAGTTGCGTCATTTGCCGCGAGACTATCGGATCCTGCTGGTGCTGCACTATTATCGGCAAATGACCTATGCCGAAATTGCGTTCGCTCTTGGTAAACAGCTGCCAGCGATAAAAACTGCAATCTTTAGAGCCAAGAGAATGCTTCGCGATAGAATTCTGGACCAAGGAATGGCGCAAAAAAAACCGCCTTTTGGATCCAATTTGGACCCTAAAGTAAGTAACGCCGAATTCGGAAGCTCATGAATATGCGATGATGCCAACGTTCAGCTGCATTGCGCACTCCCGATAGGGTCGGATTTTTTTGAAGAAATGTGCATCGCCGCTGGCGACGGCGCATTCGTTATTTTCAAGATTCAGCGGGCGGCCGAAATCATTCACTAGATGATGAGCGAGGCCGAGCACGCGCTCCAAGAGCGTTTGCCCTCACTGGTCGCAGTTGCAATACAAGGTTCAACATTCCTGTAACGTATCGCACGTATTCGGCATCAAAAACAGCCACCGACAGCTTTGGCAAGACCGCTCGCTCATTTCATGCACCAGGAGTGAATTGAAAGTGGAGAGCTGATACTGTTTCTTTTTAGCTTCTTCCCGTGATCCTCAATTCAAAGGAGGAAATCGGATGGAAAGTTCAGCCGCAAAGCAGCAACCTAAGGCAGGAGATCGTATGATCACTGCCGAACAGACGTATCTGCGTACCGGATTGGAACAACGCCGCGAGCGCCTTCACGCGGCTTTGCATTCCCCCGCAGCTGATGCTGCTCTTTCGCAGCTGCTGACAGCTGTGGATGACGCCCTGCGTCGTATCGATCAAGGAACATTTGGAGTTTGCGAGACGTGCCATGACTCCGTTGAGCCGGAAAGGTTGCTGGCCGATCCCTTGGTGCGGTTCTGCCTCGACCATCTCACGAGCGCTGAACAGCGCGCCTTGGAGAGTGATCTGTCACTTGCCGCAAGCATTCAGCGCGCTCTCCTTCCGAACCCTGGCCTTGCGCCAAAAGGGTGGGAGGTGCGCTTCCACTATCAACCCGCCGGCATGGTGAGCGGCGACTACTGCGACCTCGTCGAAACAGCCGAGGGACTGCTCTTTATGCTCGGGGATGTGTCCGGCAAGGGTGTGGCTGCATCGATGCTCATGAGTCATCTCCATGCGACATTTCGTAGTCTCGTCGAAGCTGGCCTTCCGCTCGACCGGATGGTGGAAGGCGCAAACCGCATTTTCTGTGAAAGTACGCTAGCCGGGCAATTCGCCACTCTTGTCGTGGGACGAGCTGCACACGATGGCTCGGTAGAGTTTGTCAGCGCCGGCCATCTTCCTCTTCTTCACATCCACGGCGGCGGAGTAGCTCCGAAGGATTCCACGGGAGTGCCTCTGGGAATGTTCTGTAACGCGCGCTTCCCTGTCCATCGTCTGACACTGGCCCACGGTGACACGGTCTTTCTGTATACCGACGGGTTGACGGAAGCACGGAATCGCGCGGGACAGGAGTATGGTCTCCATAGAATTCGCGGGTTGGCGGCGCAGCACACAGGAAAAACGCCCGACGGGCTGATCTCTGAATGTTTGCAGGACTTGATGAGCTTTGGCGACGGTTTGAAGCAAACGGACGATTTGACACTTTTGGTTGTGCGCCGTACAGAGTAAAGTCGGCATCTCCTCTCTGAGCTGGAAACGGCGACGAAGGTGAGATGCGTCTGCCTCAACCGCAATTGCTGCGCAGAGCTTTCCTGATCTCGAGCTCCCCATTGCATTGGTCGTCCTACTAGTCAGCTACGTATGTCGGTGGCTTAGGACTGACCCGGCTGACCCGACCTCTTCATGGTTTACTTCGAATACGAGCGGGAGTACGATACAGGCAAACTTCCGGCCCGCCAACCTGCGCCCTTGGCACCAAGCAGGAGCCAGCCGATTCCCAGTGCAGCTAGGAAGGACCACTGGGGCTAGGTGCTCTCTCTCCCAATGCCCGTGCCCCGCATGCAATCCGAGCCCGCCTTGAATTCCGCTCAAGATCTGAGTGGAACAACCGTTGGTAGATTTGCGATTCAGGAGCTGCTTGGAAAAGGGGGCATGGGTGAAGTCTACCGTGCGAGTGATATTCGTCTGAAGCGTCAAGTGGCGCTCAAACGGATCGCACCTCACCTCCGTGGCGACAAAGGCTCCCGCGAGCGGCTGTGGAAAGAGGCGGAATGGGCTTCTCGCCTCAGTGATCCTCACATCGCCGCAGTTCATGACGTGATCGACGAAGACAACGAACTTTTCATCGTCATGGAGTATGTCGAAGGACAGACACTGCGCCGCCGCCTCGCCGAGCCGATTTCAGTCCCCGAATTCCTACCCATCGCTACGGAGTGCGCCTTAGGCCCTTGCTGCAGCACACAAGGCCGGTGTACTCCACCACGACATCAAGCCGGAAAACATCATGTTGACTACAGCGGGTCAAGTCAAGGTTTTGGATTTTGGCGTGGCAAAAAACCTTCCTGGCTGTCCTCAAACTACGACTTTCGAGTGCACGAAGCTGGCATGGCGTTTGCGGGAACTTTGAGTTACATGGCGCCCGAAGTGGTTCGCGAGAAAGAGTCCGATGCACGCGCCGATATCTTTTCCCTTGGGGTGGTATTTTACGAGGCCATTACGGGAAGTAATCCCTTTCGCGCAGAGAGCTTTCTCGATACCTGTAATCACATCCTGCACAATGATTTGCTTCCGTTGCACGAACTGAATCCGAATTCACCTCCGGAGCTGGACCGCATTGTTGCAAAAATGTTAGCTAAGGATCCCACTCAGAGATACTCGACGGCAGCCGATCTTGCGGTTGACCTGCGTGCTTTGGAAATCGCGCACGATCCATCTGGAGTGCGAGTTCGCAGACATCAGCCGCTGCCAATAGCAAAACGACGACGGGCCTTCTCCTGGGTCGCACTCATGGTTGCGGCGCTCTTAGTTGCGGTGGCCGTTTATGCTCCCGCCTTGCAGCGACTACAGAATTGGCTGGGGACTAATCCAATGCCCAGTGCGAAACAGGTCGCAGTGCTGCCGCTCACCATTGTGGGCGGTGATGCGCAAACGGCGGCGTTCGGAGCCGGCCTGACTGAAACCGTAACCGCCAAGCTCACGCAACTCACCGGTGATCCCTTATTACAAGTTGTTCCCGCCACGGAGATAAGCGCCAAGCACGTCACCACAGTGGACGAAGCGCGCAAGGAGTTTGGCGCGAACCTGGTTCTCGAAGGCAGCTTGCACAAAGCCGGGTCGCAGGTGCGCGTCAATTACATTCTTGTGGATGCCCGGACGCGCCGGCAAATGCGCTCTGAGAGCCTGACCTTGGTAGAGATGGATTCCTTTGCGGCCGAAGACGCTGTGGTAAATGGAGCAATACGGATGCTCGAACTCGAGATCCAGGGTCGCCAGCGACAAGCTCTTGAAAGTCACGGGACACAGGTAGCCGGAGCCTACGACTACTATTTGCAGGGCAGAGGATATCTTCAGAATTACGACCGCGTCGAAAACCTTGATAGTGCCATCCAAGTCTTCGAACGAGCGCTGGCTCTTGACCCCCGTTACGCCCTGGCCCACGCGGGTCTGGGCGACGCTTATTGGAAGAAATACGAGACCAGCAAAGACCTCACCTGGATTGATAAAAGTCGGACAGCTTGCCAACAAGCAGTCCGTCTGGACGACAAGATGCCCTCCGCTCACGTCTGTTTGGGAGCGTTATCTGCGGGAACCGGAAATTATCAGGAGGCCGTCCGGGAATTCGAACGGGCCGTCGAAAACGAACCGACCAACGACGCCGCATTTCGCGGTCTGGCGGGAGCTTACGAGCACTTGGGCAAACCCGAGGACGCGGAAAAAACGTATCGCCGGGCCATCGACCTGCGTCCTCATTACTGGTCCGGCTACAATTGGCTGGGCGTTCTTTACTATCGGCAAGCGCGCTTTCGTGAAGCAGCCGAGATGTTTAATCAAGTGGTTGCACTTGCTCCCGACAGTTTTCGCGGCTATTCCAATCTTGGCGCCACTTATGTGGAGCAAGCCCGTTATGGCGATGCCATCGCTGTTCTCGAAAGGTCGATCGCGATAAGACCGTCCGATTACGGCTACACCAATCTCGGCAATGCTTACTTCTTCCTGCGGCGTTTTGAGGAAGCCTGTCGGGCGTACGAACAGGCGATAAGCCTTGCGGAAAAGGAATCGCTCCTCTGGTGGAACCTTGGTGATGGATATTATTGGACACCTGGAAAACGCACCCAAGCTGCATTTGCATACCGCCGCGCGATCACCATTGCACAGGAAGATCTCCGCGTAAATCCGAATGATTCGCAATCGTATGGCGTTCTCGCGATTTGCCACGCGATGCTGGGCGAGAAGAAGGCGGCGTTGGATGCGCTGCAGCGCGGCCTTCAGCTTTCGCCATCCGAGCCTTCTTTGCTTTTTCAGGCGGCGCTGGTTCACAACCAATTCGGGCAGTCGAGTGAGACGATCGATTGGTTAAAGAAAGCACGCGCAGCGGGTTTTTCCCGAGCGCGTATACAAGACTACCCAAACTTTGACCCCTTGTGGGCCAATCCGTCGTTTCAGGAATTAGTAGGATCAAGCGATATTCATAAGGAGTAAAAAATGGCTACCGCATCACAAGCTAACGCACAAGAGGGACCCAGGGAACAAGTTGTGGTAGTAATTGGCCTCGACCAGAACGGGGAAATCTTCGTACATCCGAACAACTTCTGGGTCCATAAGTCAGAATACGACGAAGTGCAGTGGTTTTGCTTGAGGCCACACAATCATCACGATCCGAGCGATCCGTGCTTCACGGTGGAGTTTGATCCGCTCCGTTCGCCCTTCAGCACTTCAACTTTCAAGAACGATCGTATACGTTCCGGTCTTCCGGTAGTTCCGCCAAGCTCCACGAAGTACAAGTACTCCGTTAGGATCGGCAGTAAAACCCTGGATCCAGGTGGTGGCGTCAGGGGATAAGCCCATCGCTATCGACCGGTCGAAGAAAGCACGGAAGGCGAGCATTCCCAGGTGCGGATACGAAACCACCCAATCTTTGACCCCTCGTGGGTCAATCTGTTATCTCAGGAATCAATACGGGCCCAGTAAATCTTAAGAAAGAGGAAACAGAAAATGGCTACGGCGTCACAAGCTAACATACAAGAAGAACCTACCAGTCGAGAGGTTGTCGTCAAGGTGGGGCTGGATAGTAATCAGAACATTATGGTTGATGTGCCCTATTTTTACGTGAGCAAAAGTAAGAACCAGGAAGTGAAGTGGGTTTGCGATCTAGGGCATCAATGCGACCCGGATGAACCCTGCTTTACCGTGGACTTCGATAAAAACGGTTCGCCGTTCTACGAGTCTCAATTCAGCAGTGCTGCTCCCTTCTCCGGCCTCGCTAAGCGTAGTGTCTTGCCGGGGCCGAAAATATACGAGTACACAGTAAGGGTAAAGGGCAAACCAGATTTGGATCCGGGTGGTGGCGTCAGGGGCTGAGCCCCTCGCGACTGGCTAAAGCAGGCACACACGGCTGGGTGTTCCCAGGTACGCACACGAGACTGCGCAAATTTTGCCCCTTGTGGGTCAATCCGTCATCTCAGGAATTACTACGGGACAAATAATACTCATAAGGGGGAAACAGAAAATGGCTACCCCAGCACTCGGTACCAGCTTTCGAGAGGTTATCGTCAAGGTGGGACTAGATAGTGATGAGAACATAAAGGTTGATCCGCCTTATTTTTTCATTAGCAAAAGCGAGAACGAGGAAGTGCGGTGGGTTTGCGCTCAAGAGCATAAATGCGACACGGATGATCCCTGTTTCACCGTGGACTTCGAGAAGAATGGTTCGCCGTTCTACGAGTCCCAATTCAGCAGTGCTGTTGCCGTGTCTGGTCTTGCCACGCGTAGTGTCTTACCGGGTCCAAAAATTTACAGTACACGGTAAGGATAGGCAATAAGAGTTTGGATCCTGGTGGTGGCGTTAGGGGATAAGCCCATCGATTGTTCCATCGCTTGAGCTGCACGCCGTTCATCTTTAGCGACTGCTGAACTTGCCGGCTCTGCACGTTCGAAGCTCGCCTGACTTCCCCGTCTGTCAGCGCAGCCTGGCTGTCGCTGTTGGGTACCTCCACAACGAAAGCGGCACTCTCCATGGTGGAGAGCACTTGGCCTGAAACGAACAAGAGCAAGGCCGGCTCACCGGGCTGATCGAGGCCGACTCGACGCTGACGGACCGTAGCGATCTCGCTAATATTTTTCGTCCTTTCTATAGAGTCGCTGACGCCAGGGAACGTGAGACTGATAGGGTGGGTTTGGGACTCGCAATCACTGAACGCCCAATCCGCTTATATGGAGGTACCGTGTCCCGCTCGAAATTCTCCTTTGGGCGGCCTCATAGTGGAACTACGCCTTCCGGCGATCTCTCAGCCCAATCTAGTACTCTGAGCAAACAGCCTATCCAATAAACCTCGCGGGCTCCGGATGGCAGCGCCAACAAAATAGGAGCCAAACCACGCTCGTCTCGAACGATTCTCGCTCCACTTTGCAGCCCCTTTCCGCAGAGTGCCCAATCTAAAACTGTTTCGCTCTCTAGAGGGTTTCACTCCGTGCAGCAAAACACGACACTCGCTGTAGTCGGACTCGCCGCGCTCAGCTGTGTATAATGTAATTCGAAACGGCATGCCTGGACCCCGCACGAAGGGTTCACCCGAATCCCGGCCTATGTGCGACTTTCCTGAGGGAGACCGCTATCGTGAATTCCCCCAAAGCTAATCTGGAAGAGCCACGGCTGGTTTTGCGGCGCGTTGTTATCGAGAGTCTGGAGCCGGAAATTGATGGCGGAAAATATCCTATTAAGCGAACACTGGGAGAGCGGGTCCTGGTTGAGGCGGACATTCACGCTGATGGGCACGACGTCCTCAGTGCTGTGGTTTTATACCGGCCGGATCGGGAAAGCGCATGCCGTGAGGCGGTCATGCGTCCGCTGGTGAATGACCGTTGGCAAGGACAGTTTAATGTAGAGAGCCTGGGATCTTATTTCTATACCGTCCGGGCGTGGGTAGATGCATTTCAAAGCTGGAGTCGCGACACCGTCAAAAAGTTCGAGGCAGGTCAGGACATTTCCGTAGCTGCGGTTATGGGAGCACGGTTGATCCAGTCCGCCGCAGACCGAGCGAAAGGAACCGACTCACAGAAATTAGACCAATTCGCGGCGGAGCTGACGGTTCTTTCGCGGGCAGGCGGCGAGGCGGTCGCAACGCTCGCGCGGAACGCCGAATTGGTGGCATTGATGGGTCGTTATGCGGATCGCCGCCGCGCGACCACCTACGACAAACTGCTCGGCGTCACAGTAGATCGGGAGAAAGCACGCTACAGCACCTGGTATGAGATGTTCCCCCGTTCGTGCGCAGCTGAACTGAACAGGCATGGTACATTCCGCGATTGTATGCACAGGCTTGGATATGCTTCTCAGATGGGATTCGACGTCCTTTATTTTCCGCCAATTCATCCGATCGGGCGCACCCAGCGCAAAGGAAGGAACAATACTCCTCAGCCGTCACCCGACGATCCTGGAAGCCCATGGGCGATTGGCGCCGATGAAGGTGGACATGTGGCAATCCATCCGCATCTTGGGACGATCGAGGACTTCAAGGAGCTCCACAAGAAGGCGCGAGAACTGGGCATCGAGATCGCTCTGGACTTAGCATTCCAATGTTCGCCGGACCATCCGTACGTCAAAGAACACAAAGAATGGTTCCTCCAGCGGCCTGATGGTTCCGTACAATACGCTGAAAATCCGCCAAAGAAATATGAGGACATCTATCCATTTTACTTCGAGAGCGAAGCTGCCCAGAAGCTCTGCGACGAACTGAAGAGAGTGGTCTTCTACTGGATCGAGCAGGGTGTCCATATCTTCCGGGTTGATAATCCGCACACGAAGCCGTTCGATTTCTGGGAGTGGTTGATCAAAGAAGTACGGTGGAAATATCCAGAAGTGATTTTTCTTTCCGAAGCATTCACACGTCCGAAAGTGATGCACCGGTTGGCAAAGCTCGGATTCTCGCAATCCTACACGTATTTCACTTGGAAGAATACCAAATGGGAGCTCACCGAATATTTCACGGAGCTCACTCAGACACCGGTGCGAGAATTTATGCGACCGAACGTTTGGCCGAACACTCCCGACATCCTCACTGAATATCTGCAGTATGGAGGCCGGCCGGCGTTTATGGCGCGCCTTGTTTTGGCAGCCACTCTCAGCGCGAATTACGGGATTTACGGCCCTGCTTTCGAGCTGTGCGAGAACAAGGCACTGCGTCAGGGCAGCGAGGAGTATTTGAATTCGGAAAAGTATCAGATTCGAGCGTGGGACATTGCCAGTCCCGACAGCTTAAAAGGATTGATTTCGCGCGTGAACGAGATTCGGCGAGAGAATCCTGCTCTGCAGAGCGATTGGAGCCTGCGATTCCACCAATTGGACAACGACCAACTGATCGCCTATAGCAAGGCCACAGAAGATCTGTCCGATATTATTCTTGTAATTGTGAATCTGGATCCGCGTTATAAACAGTCAGGATGGGTCGAACTACCGCTGGGCGACTTCCAACTTGCTTCGCATCAGCCGTATCAGGTACACGACCTGTTGACCGATGCGCGGTACCTTTGGCACGGTGCCAGGAACTACGTTGAACTGAGCCCTTCGGTCCTGCCAGCGCACATCTTCAAAGTGAGACGACGAATGCGTACTGAACGAGATTTCGACTACTTCTTGTAACATTCATATGATCATGAAGCTGGGAGAGGAGAGTCGAACAGTGGCAGCGTCCCCGGAAACTCTCTGGTACAAAGATGCAATCATTTACCAACTGCACGTACGAACTTTCTGCGACAGCAACGGCGACGGTATTGGAGATTTCCCGGGCCTTATGCAGAAGTTGGACTATCTGCAAGAGCTGGGGGTCAATGCCATCTGGCTGCTGCCGTTCTTCCCCTCGCCGTTACGCGACGATGGCTACGACATTTCGGACTACACCGCTGTCCACCCAAGTTATGGAGTGCTTGAAGATTTCAAGATGTTCCTCGCTGCAGCTCACGACAGAGGGATGCGGATCATCATTGAGCTCGTTCTCAACCACACTTCCGACCAGCATTCCTGGTTTCAGGAATCGCGAAGCTCTCGTGAAAATCCGAAGCGCGATTGGTACGTCTGGCGTGAGACAGATGACCATTACCAAGGGGTCCGAATCATTTTCCTGGACACCGAAAGGTCCAATTGGGCTTGGGATCCGCTCTCGAAGTCCTATTACTGGCATCGATTCTTCAGCCATCAACCCGATCTGAATTACGATAACCCTGCCGTATTCGAAGCCATGTGGGGCGTTATGAAATTCTGGCTAGAGATGGGTGTGGACGGGTTTCGACTGGATGCCGTCCCCTATCTTGTCGAACGCGAAGGAACATCTTGCGAGAACTTACCCGAAACGCATGCCATTATCCGCGAGTTGCGCAGGCGAGCCGACCGAGAGTACCCAGGGAAGATGCTTCTAGCTGAGGCAAATCAGTGGCCATCGGATGTCTGTTCGTACTTCGGCGAGGCCGACGAGTTTCACATGGCATTTCATTTCCCGCTCATGCCAAGAATGTTTATGTCCGTGCAGCTCGAGGATCGCAAGCCGATCGTCGAAATACTCGAGCAAACCCCACAGATTCCCGACAGCTGCCAGTGGTGCCTGTTTCTTCGCAACCATGACGAGCTGACACTGGAGATGGTGACGGACATCGAGCGGGACTACATGTACGACGAGTACGCAAAAGACAAGGGCATGCGATTGAATCTCGGAATCCGGCGCCGCTTATCTCCGATGATGGATAACGACAGGTGGCGCATTCAACTTCTGAACGGAATGTTGATGTCCATGCCGGGCACCCCGATCATCTATTATGGAGACGAAATCGGCATGGGGGACAACGTTTACCTGGGCGACCGCAATGGTGTACGCACTCCGATGCAATGGAATGGTGGCTGGAACGCTGGATTCTCGGGAGCGGATCCGGAACGCTTATACTCGCCCCTGATCTCCAATCCGGTCTACGGCTATCAAGCCATCAACGTGGAATCGCAGCGGCGATCGCAACATTCCCTCCTGTCCTGGATGAGGCGCATCATTCATGTGCGCAAATCCTCCCGTGTCCTCAGCCGGGGGTCGATTGAATTTCTGAAGCCCTCGAATCACAGAGTTTTGGCTTACGTCCGGCAATTGGCAGGCGAAAAGATTCTCGTCGTGAACAATCTTTCGAAGTCCGCGCAGGCTGTGGAGTTGGACCTGCGGCAATTCAAGGGAAGCATTCCCATCGAAATGTTCGGCGGAAACCTTTTCCCCCGAATCGGGGACCTATACTACTTGCTGACTCTCGGCCCGTACCAGTTTTTTTGGTTTCGTTTGCGTCGGATCTAACCTCCCGCGCGATGATGGTGGAAAATTGCAGCCATAGATTAGAGGGTTTGGAGCGGGCGGGAACCAACAGTGGAGATCTCATTGGCCGAAGAAACGTTCCTCGATGACAATTTCCTTCGCCAACTCATGAGCGTTGGTGAAGTAGACCTCCTCGTCGGGATCCCGTCTCACAACAATGCGAAGAGCATTAGTCAGACAGTGAAAACAATTGAGGAAAGCTTTCAGCAGAACTTTGGACGGGACAGGGTGGTTATTGTAAATGTCGATGGCGGATCGAGAGATGGCACTGCAGATGTGGTACTCAACACCCAATCCCCCAACACTCCAAATTCGCGAGGCTTGAGCTCACTTCGTACCTTGCATCGGATCACGACACGTTACGCCAATCAGCCTTCGCGAGGCGCAGCATTCCGTGCAATTTTGGCGGCTGCGGATTTGTTGCGGGCCAAGGCCTGCGCAATAGTCTCACCGGAAACCTCGAATTTCACCGCCGCATGGGTCAAGAGCTTGCTCCAGCCTGCCTATCGAGAGAACTTCGATTTTGTGGCACCGCTTTACAGTCGCCACAAGAACGACGGTTTGCTGGCACGAAACCTAGTATATCCGATGGGCCGCGCAGCGTTCGGTCGAAGGATCCGCGAACTTAATTCCGGCGAACTTGGCTTCTCCGGCCGGCTCGCCGGCCATTGCCTCAACTTGGATGTGTGGCGCGAAGAGGCCGTGCGGACATCGCCCGAGGCTTGGATGGCTGTCAGCGCAATCTCTTCCGGCTTTCGCTGCTGCCAGTCGTTCCTGGGCCCCAAGGTGCATTCGCTCACGAGCTCAGGAACAGATATCGTTACAGCAGTCCGCCAGACGGTGGGGACCCTATTCTGGTGTCTGGAAACTCAACAATCGTTCTGGATGGAACGCACTGGATCCGAGTCGGCGCCGACCTTTGGACCAGAGCACGAGCTCACCTCGGAACCAGTTCGTGTGAATCGAAAGAGAATCTTTGACTTGTTCCTGAGTGGTGCCGCCGAGCTGTCGGACGTCTTGAAGTCGATACTCGTCCCGGAGACTCACGCAGAGCTGCAACGGATTGCGACCGAAGATGATCGGAAGTTCCGTTACAAAGACGAGCTCTGGGTAAGAACGCTCTGCGAATTTGCAGCGTCCTATCACCACGCCGCTATCGACCGCGATCACTTGATTCAGGCACTGGTGCCTCTCTATCGCGGAAGAATTTATTCCTTCCTGCTAGAGCATCACGATTCGTCCCCGGAAGATATGGAGGCGCATTCCGAAAACCTTTGTCTGGAATTCGAGCGCCAGAAGCCATATCTCGTCGAAAGATGGAGGGCCAAATGAATGAGGTGACGCCATGAAAGAGATGATCGTTCGAGGACTACAGCAAGCCTACGAAAACATGGTGCACATGATTGCCGAATTTCTTCCGCGTTTTGTGGTCATGTTCATCATCATGGCAGTCGGATGGCTGGTTGCTTTGCTGTTGAAGCACTTGCTGCGGGCCATCCTTCATCTAACAAAGCTGGATCGAATCTCCGAGGAGTCCGGCGCATCGCAGGTCCTGCGAAAGGCGGCTTTGCCCACCATTTCCGAACTTCTGAGTCGAGCGTTCTTTTGGGTCACATGGGCGGCCTTCACCTTAGTGGGTGTCAGCGTCCTCGGCATCCCGGTGCTGCACGAGCAGATTTCCCGTTTGTTCCAACTCCTGCCCGAAGTGTTCATTGCCATCCTCATTCTTTTCGTGGGAGTGCTCGTGGCAAATTTCCTTTCCCGGGCGGCTCTACTTTCCGCAGTAAATTCGGGCTATCGCTCGCCACGACTGTGGAGCGGACTTGTTCGTTTTGTGATTTGGATTCTGGCGATCACGATGGCTCTGGAAGAGATCGGTTTGGCCAAGGAAACGGTGATCACCGCGTTTTCAATATTTTTCGGCGCCGTAATGTTGGCGCTGGCAGTCTCCTTTGGCATCGGCGGACGAGATCTCGCTCGACAGGTCCTGGAGAGGCACCTCGGCGACAAACACAAGCAGGAAAGTGAGAAGGAAGAAGAACCGACGCCTTTGTAGAGTATCGCGGTAACGGACTTCTTTTGCGAATCCGCCGCGCTACTGCAAAGGCGAGGGAGGACGTTGTGAACGCAGCACAGCAGGTGAAAGAGACCTATCACGAGTTGCGAAAGACGTTGCCTCCGCTGTTGGCCAGTTATCTTGCCGGCCAACGCTGGTTTGGCGGAAAAGCGCGCCAGATTCGCTCCGTGGAAATCACCGATCTAGTGCCCCTGGGCAATACTCGCTTCGAGACATTCGTGTTACTGGTACGTCTCGACTACGCGACTGGGCCGGGAGAAACGTATGTGTTACCGCTGATCTGCACAGAGGAGCCAACAGAGGAGACCGCCACGACGGACCTGAAGGTGCACAGCCCCGCGCGCGGTACCGACTTGCGCCTACGAAATGCACTTACCGATCACGAGTTTCTGCGCGGTGTTCTCGAGACGATCGAACAGAAAGCCGTATTTCGTGGCTCCGAAGGTGAAATCCGCGCAGCATCTACGAGTGTATTTCACGTTCTCTGCGGGGACTCGACGCATGTTTTGCAGCCGAAGCCAATAAAGGCGGAGCAGAGCAACAGTTCGATTATCTACGGTGATCGCGTAATTTTAAAGTTTTTCCGAAGGGGCGAAGAAGGAGAGAATCCGGACTTGGAAATTGGGCGGTTTCTCACCGAGAAAAAGAATTTCCCGCACATTCCTGCGGTTGCGGGCTGGTTAGATTATAGGGGCAAAGATGGTAGGGAGATGTCTCTGGGGATCCTGCAGGCGTTTGCACCTAACGTTGGAGACGCGTGGCAGTTCACGCTGAAGGCTTTGTCCAGTTTCTGGAAGGAGGCAAGGAAGTACTCCGAAGGGCATCTTGGGCGCTTGTCTCAACATGCTGGACCCGTCGCTGCTTACCGGCCAGAACCTGCCGGCGCCTCTCCTCAATTACATTAGTCCGTACCTTGATGCAGTGCATCTGCTCGGAAAGAGGACCGCCGAACTTCATCTGGCGTTGGCTTCAGAACCAGGCGATCCAGCCTTTGCGCCTGAACCGTACACGGCTCCGTTTCAGCGAGCCTTCAAGGACGCCCTTCAGACACTGACGGAGCGGAATCTCGCTCTCCTCGGAGCGAAGTTGAATGATTTGCCTCCCGAACTGCGTGACCAAGCAAAGGACTTGACGGCTCGGCAGAACGAGATCTTGCAGAGATATGACGCGGCGCTCGCCCATCCAATCCACGCGATGCGGACTCGCATTCACGGCGACTATCATCTTGGCCAGGTTCTGTACACCGGGTCCGATTTTGTGATCATCGACTTCGAAGGAGAGCCAGCGCGGCCACTATCGGAACGCCGCGTCAAGCGCAGTCCCCTTCAGGACGTCGCAGGGATGTTGCGGTCCTTTCACTATGCCGCATTTTCTTTTCAACTCGCCGCGTTGGACGAGATGACCGCAACAGAATTGAAAGACTATGACGTGAGAATGTGGGCAGAAAGCTGGTACGCGTGTGTCGCGGACCGGTTTCTGGGCGCGTACTTCGAGAACGTCGCCGGGGCCTGCTTTATTCCTCCTAAGCCTGATGAACTTTCCGATTTGCTGCAGCTTCACGTGCTCGAGAAGGCCGTCTATGAGCTCGGCTATGAACTGAACAATCGCCCCGCATGGATCGCGATTCCATTGGTGGGAATTTCCCAACTCTTGGCGTCATGATCCTTGTTCTTGCGGTAGTTTTGTCGGAAGAAGAGGTCAGCATCCTGTGACCACGCCGCTTGACAAACCTCTCGGTGCGGTTTGGTCACCAGAGGGCGCGTCCAACTTTCTGCTTTGGGCGCCAAAGGCAGAGAAGGTTGACGTGCATATCGTCCAGCCTCGTGATCTTAAGGTTGCCATGCAGCCTTTGGAAGGAGGCTATTTCTCCGCAGCCGTGGAGGAAATCGCTCCGGGTGCCCTCTATCGGTACTGTTTAGACGGTCAAAACGAGCGGCCGGATCCGGCTTCGCGATTTCAGCCTCAGGGAGTGCATGGTCCTTCCGAGGTGGTGGATACAGACTTTGCATGGACCGACAATGATTGGTTCGGCATTCCCTTGGAACAGTATGTCCTCTACGAACTTCATGTCGGAACATTTACGTCACAGGGTACTTTCGACGCAATCATTCCGCGAATTAATGAATTGAGAGATCTGGGAATCACCGCAATCGAACTAATGCCGGTAGCGCAGTTTCCCGGTCACCGCAACTGGGGCTATGACGGCGTCTACCCTTACGCAGTGCAAAACTCGTACGGAGGCCCCGCGGCCCTGAAGAGACTCGTAAACGCTTGCCATCAACGGGGAATGGCCGTAGTGCTCGACGTCGTATACAACCATCTGGGTCCGGAGGGAAACTATCTCGCGGATTTTGCTCCTTATTTTGCCGATTTTTACAGGACCCCGTGGGGCCAAGCGCTCAATTTCGATGGTCCTCAGAGTGACAATGTTCGCCGTTACTTCGTCGAAAACGGGTTGCAATGGATTGCTCAATTCCATGTTGATGCACTGCGGCTCGACGCCATCCATGCGATCGTTGACGTATCTGCGCGGCCCTTCTTGGCAGAATTGAGCACCGTGATCCACGCGAAGGCGAATCAGTTAAATCGCAAAGTCTTTCTTGTCGCCGAGTCTAATCGCAATGACGCGCGCGTCGTCAGCCCTTGCGATTTAGGTGGCCTGGAACTCGACGCTGTATGGAACGATGATTTTCATCACTCGTTGCACGTGTTGCTGACCGGGGAGCAAAACGGATACTACCAGGACTTTTCCGCCGTCAGAGACTTGGCCCGCGCCTTTCGTAAAGGGTTTGTCTACGAGGGGCAATATTCGAAGTATCGGCAGAAGCGTCATGGCAGTTCTTCGCGGCAGATTTCGGCCCATCGCTTCGTCGTGTTTGGCCAGGATCACGATCAAGTAGGAAACCGCAGTGTGGGCGACCGTCTGTCACAACTCGTGTCGTTTGAGCAACTGAAGCTCGTTGCGGCTACCGTCCTATTCTCCCCATATGTTCCGCTATTGTTCATGGGCGAGGAATATGGCGAACCAGCACCGTTTCCTTACTTTGTCAGCCACAGCGACCCTGCGCTCATCGAGTCGGTGCGCACCGGAAGAAGAACGTACTTGGCAAGGTTCCAGTGGGGCGGAGAGATGGCCGACCCTCAAGATGAAAGGACGTTCCTCCGCTCGATACTGAATTGGCAGTTGCGGGCACAGGGTCATCATCGCCTGCTGTGGAATTTCTATCAAGAATTGCTTCGCTTGCGACGCGATCTCCCGGCGCTATCCCGGCTCGACAAAGGCGCTTTGGAAGTTATCGAGTTCGAGGATGCAAAAGTAATTTTTCTCAGAAGGTGGAACGCATCAAGCCACATCTTGGCTGTACTTCATTTTGATGGCGAACCAAGCCAGTTAGGGCTTCCGGTTCCAGCAGGTTGCTGGAAAAGGAAGTTGGATTCGGCGGAGCCACAGTGGGGTGGAGTAGGAAGCCAAGCCCCTGTCGTTTTGGTTTCGCACGGAGAGGTACAGATGTCTCTGAGTCCGTGGGCTGTTGTTCTATACGCGGCAACGTCGCCAGACGAAAAATAGCTTCGATCAACAGTTGGTGGCGAAACCCATTGCCTGGTGCCGGCCACTCCATCTCAAGCTAAACGCAGATTCCTGAGCGATGCCCATGCTGTACCACCACTGATGTCAGGTACGATAATTAATTCAAGCGTTTTTACTCGGGAGATTTCGACAGCGTAGTCCTCTGTCTCCCGTACTGCGTCGGGCTGACTAAAATTCCACTGTTGGCGTACGATTTCTCGAAAAGAATGTTCGGTATCCGCACACCATCGCAAGACGAACTCTTGCGTGCGCGTGTTCTCCGTGTCCTCGAAAACCAGCTGGATGCGCCTGAGCTTTTGCGGCTCATCGAAAATTAGCCTTATTATCTGAGCGCCGGCGTTAGCTGCACGCCAACCCAGTTTTTCGCCCCGCAGCAGCGCGGATTCGATCGGATAGCCGTTTTCTTCCGACGTAACCTCCACTGAAGCCAATCGATCCACGTCCAACCAATCTTGAGCAGAAAGTCCAGGACTCGGCGGAGTTTGCGAAATGAGCCGTTTACGCACTTCGATTTTACTTTACACCCAATTCTATTGCAGCGAGCAGGAATCCGATGAGCATCACAGAATAACCGGGAAGACCAGAAGATGAGACACCATAAGACTTCCTCGACTTCGTCCGACTTTCAGCGAGGTCGCTGTCGATTGTTACGTTCGATTTTATATTCGCGGCATGTCCGACATACAAGTCACCCGGTCTCACCTTCAAGGCTCACACCTGCTGCATCTACGCGTGAAGAGAGCTGAGGGTCAGCCGTGCCCGCTTCACGCGGTTGCCAGACTTGCCCCGAGTCGTTTTTGCCCCAGTTCAACGTTGGAACCCGGTCGAGATTTTTCTGCGCGTTGCACGTGTGTCTAATAGAGCGCAGTCATCTTTTCCGCGATATCGTTGGCTGTTCTGGATCGAGTCAGCGGCGCCATTACAACCCGATTCGGAAGCATCAGGCGAGCGAGATCAGAGGGATCGAGAATATTGATCGTGGTCTTAGTCACCGCAATCTCTTCTCTTTTGCGTGAGATTTGGTTATTGCCGGGATGTCGATTTTGAAGTCGATCGCCCATGGAGCTCTCCACATACAGCGTGTTCCTAACCTGAACGGCAACCGAAGCCGCCGAGAGGGTGCCAGGGAGGGGCATGATAGAGAGGCCTTGCATCCAGCGTGACTGGATCCAAAGCCATCACAGAGAATCCCGTCTCACAGAAGCTACGCTTTGCCAAAAAATTTCGTTTCCACTTGCCTGATGTAAAGCGTTTACCGGAAACTTGAAACGGCTTAAAGCTTTCTGCAGACCTATAAGACCTGGTTCTGAATACGGTAACTCGAACTTCGAAATGCCTACAAGGTCGGCTGCCCTGTCCAGCTTGTCCATTTCGAACAGAGTTGGCGACCGAATCGGTTCCATTTTCGGGGCGCTTCATCGGCGGCAGAGGAGCATTCGTGCAAATTAGGTGGCAAGTTTACGACTGAATCGGTGTCAACTGGTTAGCTAGAGCGCGTATCTCTCTAAGTGCTTCGAAAAGTGCTTTCTCTTCCCCGTCCTGTGCCGACGAGAATCTATCTATTCGTTCGAAGATAGCAACTTCAGCCTGTCGAATCTTTCCTTCGACTCGATTCGGGTCATTTTCGTTCCTTGCGGCCTGAACCGCGTGTTGCCACGAATTTCTCATTCCTGACCGTCCTCGCCAATGCCTCGGGCGGAGTTTATGACCGTCGGAGGTGGCTCTTTTCCGGGTGAGAGCAATTCGATTCCGATGTAGCCTGACAGATATAGCTCGCTCACGGTAACTGGGTTTAGCTTGTTACCACCCACGAAGACTCGCAAAAACCATTTTGCTTGGTCAATGTCCATACGTCGGGCGTCACTTTCACAGGGCGGCGCGTACCAATGTTGCATTTCTATCGCCAATAATAAGTGCAATAGTTACAGCGACTTACGCGAACGCAGTTTATGAGGCAGTCCCGAAAGTCAACAATCGGTTACGCGAACCCCTACCGACCGCCAAACCTGCATGAACGCCTAACCCGTTTAGGCGGAAATTGGATCGGTCCTGAGTGCGAGAATCACTCGGCTCTTAAGCCAAGAAACCACCCAAGTCGACGATTCTCATCCTCGTTGGTTTGTTCAGCTGTCCGCCAATTGTCGAAATCTCGGCGTTGCTTCGGCAATAGCGGAGTCGTCTTTTCAACTACTTACGAGTGGCGCCTTAATTGCCATTTAAGCGACGCAAGTTGTGATTGCGACGAGGAACCAGATGCTGAGGATCACGAGGAAGGCAAACGGGGAAGTGGTCTTTAAGGTTAGCGGTCAACTAACCGCGGAAAACGTGGCGGAGATGGAGACACTCATTGCGGCAGAAACAAAAGGCAGACGGATTGTCTTGGACTGCACAGATCTGAGGTCGGTAGATGGCGAGGCCGTTAAATTTCTGGAGAAGTGCGAGGCCGACTCGATCAAGCTGAAGAACTGCGGTCTTTACATCCGAGAGTGGATCCGGAGAGAACGGCTGGAAAGAAAATCTGGCAAGAGTTCGGAGACATAGGGAATGAACGCGTCCCATTTGATTTGAGGGTTTGCAGTAAAAGGAGCAGTTATGGTCACAGCAACACAATCGGCCCATACGAGAGAACTCAGTGCATGCTGGGGGAAACCTGCGAATCACAGACTCGCCGGAGTCTTGGACACGGAAAAACAGAGTTCAACAGCTTGCCAGTTTGAGCGTGCACTGCGGGAAAAAGTTGTGGGGCAAGATCAGGGCGTGCAGGCCCTGGTCGACTTGTACCAAATGTTTTGCGCTGGGTTGCAGTCACCTTCCCGGCCGATCGGAAACCTGCTGTTTTTAGGGCCGACGGGGTCTGGGAAGACGCGCATCGTCGAAGCGGCTGCCGAGATTCTGTTCGGAGACAGTCGCGCAATGATCAAGGTGGACTGCGCGGAATTCCAGCACTCCCACGAAATTGCGAAATTGATTGGTTCGCCGCCAGGATATCTGGGGCACCGCGAAACCCACCCGCTCATCACGCAAGAGGCGTTGGCCGCAAGTCATCGCGATCACCTGAAACTGAGTTTTCTGCTGTTCGACGAGATTGAAAAGGCCAGTGACGCGCTATGGCAACTGCTGTTAGGGATGTTGGACAAAGCGACGCTTAACGCTGGGCGACAACCGGCGAGTGGACTTGTCGCAAACAATGATTTTTCTGACCTCGAACCTCGGCAGCGGACAGATCGCGGATCTGATGCAAGGAGGAATGGGATTCGTGCAGCCGAACGACAAGCCGACAACTGGATTGCACGAAAAGGTGGAGAAGACGGCGGTAGAGGCGGCCAGGCGCAAGTTCTCACCTGAGTTTATGAATCGCTTGGACAAAGTCGTCGTGTTCCATCCCCTGAAGCGCGAGGAACTGGACGAAGTGCTGGAGATCGAGTTGAGCAATGTGCAGAAGCGCGTGTTGGACGCAGCGACGCGACCGTTCCTATTTCGAATCACCGAAGAGGCGCGCGCGTTTCTTCTGCAAGAAGGTACTGACCAACGCTACGGAGCGCGCCACCTGAAACGAGCCATTGAACGGCACGTGGTCTACCCAATTGCCAGATTGCTGGCCACGGCACAAGTCCATGAGGGCGATGTGCTGGTCATTGATCGGCACCCTGCCGACAAAGCTTTGGCTTTCTTACGAGACCCGGAAAAACGGCCTGTACACCCAAGCATCATTTTGGCGGGCAGGCACGCGGGTCAACTTACGCAGGAAGCGTTGGCGCAAACCTAGGAGTGAAAAATGAGCTCAGCTTCTAATTCCGTGATGCAAATTAACGAAAATGCAGGAAACATGCCAATGAACGCGCTTGCGTATCGTAGTGACGAGCTACGCGCTCGCAAGGACGAGCACGAGGAACTTCCCTTTGTGGAGACAATCGTGGGCCGACGTGGGAGTCTCCGTGGGATCCTGTCTCTAGTCGAAGCGGTTGCGCCCACAAATACGACAGTTCTGATCGCGGGCGAAACCGGCACCGGCAAGGAAGTCATCGCTCGCGCGATTCACGAGTTCAGCCCCCGCCAGAACCGAAGTCTGGTGAAGGTGAATTGCGCGGCAATCCCCGCCGGCCTTCTAGAAAGCGAGCTCTTCGGGCACGAACGCGGAGCCTTTACGGGCGCCGTCAACTCTCATGTCGGCCGCTTCGCGTTGGCGGATCGCGGAACTCTGTTCCTCGATGAAATTGGAGACATGCCACTAGAGCTTCAGCCCAAGCTGCTCCGCGTCTTGCAGGAGCGTGAGTTTGAGGCAGTCGGCAGCACGCGCACAACGCGAGTCGATGTTCGCGTCGTTGCTGCGACCAACCAGGACTTGAAGCGAATGGCTCAGGATCGTGAATTCCGCGAAGATTTGTACTACCGGTTGAATGTTTTCCCGATTTATCTGCCGCCCCTGCGCGAAAGGAAAGCCGATATTCCCGAGCTCGTGGAATATTTCGTTCAACAGATTGCGGCTTCGATGGACAAATCGATCGAATCGATTCCACAGGAAACCATGCGCGCCCTGGTGCGCCACCACTGGCCCGGCAACATTCGAGAGCTGCAAAACTACATCGCGCGCGGCGTCATTCTCTCGAATGATGGCGTCTTTGAACCAGCACCTCTCGAAAGCTACGAGCAGTCGGAACCCGAGATTTCAAACCCCACCCTTGAAGACAAGGTGCGTAGAGAAATTCTGGCCGCTTGCCAGCGCGCCAATTGGAAGCTCGGAGGTCCGCGAGGAGCAGCTGCCAGACTTGGCTTGAAGCGCACCACACTGTTTTACAAGATGAAGCGACTTGGTATTGCGCCCCCAGCAGACCATTCGCAGGACTGAGTCGAAAATTCGCAGTGCACCTCGGGCTCCCACTGGTCTTCGCAGCTTCAAGTGTGCGAAGGCGCAATCGCTGTACGAGATGAAATGTATTGTCAGTGCCCGGCAGTCGCTTCGGGGTGTTGCCACGACCATGACTGAGATGCTCGGCACCGCATGGACGCAAGCGTGTCATTCGGGTGTGAGGCCCATCGCGTGAATGAACTCGTCGTGCGCCTGCGAATAGTTCAGCTGTGACTGGAGGAAGAGCGCCTTGGCGTCGTATTCCTGAGCGATCGCCATTGCTGCTTGCGATTTCAGCGCGGCCCCTTGCAAGAGTTCTTGCTGCAGCACGCGGTTCGACTCGCTGCGCAGAACCACAACCTCTTCCGACACCTTCAGCATCTGCTGCGTTCTTTCGAGTTTGTTGTGCGCAGTGTGGATGGCAAGTTCGACCTCGTCCGTCAGCTTCGCAAGGTTCTCCTTCGCTTGAGCCAATTGCGATTCACGTTCACGCTTCACGGATCGCTTTCGCCCTCCGTCGAACAGGTCATACCCGAGATGAATACCAAGGGTGCCGAAATTGCGCGCCAGGAATGGGACATTATTCTGGTAGCTGTACCGGGCGAAAGCCTCCACATCGGGGACCCAAATATCTGTCTTGGCCAGACGGACTGCGGCCTCCGCTTTCTCGACTTCGGCACGAGCTTCTAGAATTTCCGGATGCGAGGCAGTTGCAGTCGTAACGCATTCCTCGAGCGGGCAAGTCTCCTGAGACTCTGTAACGATAGGATCAAGATCCAGGACCGTTGTCAGAGGCAAGCCCATCAGATCATCCAGTTTCAACTTGAGGTCCGCCAACTGAAGATCCGTCGTCAGGAGTTCTTGCCTTGCTTGCAATAGTTGCGCGCGGCTCTCGATCGATTCCTGTTCGAGAGAGCTCCCAAACTTCACCTGCTCGATACGCTCGCTCGCAAGGTCCTGCGAAGCTCTTATGCGTGCCTCAGTGGCGCTGCGGTGCGCTTGAGCAATCAAAACGCTGTAATAAACCTCGTGGACAGCGAGCGCCACGTCGTTTCCGGTAAGTTGCGCCTTCTCCCGTGAGGCTTTTACTTCAGCTTGCGCGATATCGTTTGCCCGCTTGATCTTCAGGAGCGAGGTTAATGGCTGGGTGATCTGGGTTCCGCTAGTCGTCAGATTGCGGCCACCTTGGTTGATGACGCTGCTTATCGGAGGAATCGGCGTTCCCCCCGCTGTGCCCAGACTGCCGGGGCTGATTTGAATCAGCTGCGTATCCGTCAAATGCAGAAAACTGCTGTCATTGCGTATCGATGGGAAATACGAACCCTTCGTGGCTTCTTTCGCGTGTTGTTTCTCATCGACCGCGTAGCCCGCAATGCGGACATTGTGGTTGTGCTTGAGGGCCAGCTGAACGGCTTCCCGCAGTGTAATGCGGCGTGACGGCGCAGTACTGCCTGTTTCATCGGCCAAGGTAGGAGAGCAAGACAACGCCGTCGCTATTAGCAGAAAAAGTACTTTTCGCTTCATTATTTCGACTCCTTCTCGAGGGCCAGTGGTTGCTGCATCGTGCTGAGATCGCCGTAGTTCAGCGGCGACTGGTGCAACAGCGCAGTCAAAAGAAGCCCGAGAACGCAAGACCACGCCACCAGAAGGAACCCGTCGTTGAGGCTCAAGGCGTACGCCTGAAGACGCAGCCGGGCTGCGATCAGATCAGCAGCGCGGGCGCCCGCGGCAGCCAGGCCGGATGATTTCGCGTAAACGCCAGCGGCCATGGCATGAAGATTTCCGTCTGTAATCCAGTTTCCCCGGGCGACGTGCAGACCCAAAAGGTTGGAGTGCAGCTTCTCGCGGTCGGCGACAAAGTGGCCCATGTATATGGCCCCAGCGGTTCCACCAAATAGGCGGATGGTATGAAACATCGCGGAAAATGTCAGGATCCACTGAGGTTTCGTTAATCCCCCCGTGAAGATGCCCTGCAGGATGATGCATCCCACCAGGCCTACGAGAGATACCGATTGTCCGACGCCCGTGAGTAGCTCGGTGCGATAGTAGTTCGCCGCCGACCAAGTAGTCGTGTACTGGGAGTTCAAGTAGACGGAGAACGCTGTGCAGGTCAAGCCGACAGCCAGCAAGAGACGAGGGTCTAGTTTGCGCAACATCAGGAGCCCCGCGGCAAACGCAATCAGCAAGAGGGGAACAGCGCTCCAAATTACAGCCGGCCCGATCTGATCGGCTTCGAAGCCCTTAATGGCGAGCGACTGTGGAATCAGGATGATGGTTCCGGTGAGAGTAAACCGAAACCAGAACAGCAGACTGCCCAATAGTATCGTGTTCCATTTCCAGAGATAAGGGAGCGCCACCAGGGCGTTGGGACCGAGTAGCCGCCGTACCAGCGCGCAAATTACGAGGAACGAGCCGGACCAAAACAACCCGTTGAATACGCCGGAGCGCCACCAATCGAGCCTCTGTCCTTGCTGGAGGGCGGTAAATAGCAGAGCCAATCCGGCACTCAGGTACAGGAACCCGACGAAGCTGGGCACAGTCCCGTCCTTCTTTCGGGCGGGCGGTGCCGGAACCCCGAAATAGATACAGATCATCATCACCGGCGCAATCAAGGCCGAATTCCAAAACATCCAGTGCCATGAAAGATGGTCGCGGTACCAGCCATAGAGTGATGGCGCAATATTGACGGCCCCATCGATAAAAGTTGCATAGACCCCCATGGTTATAGGTAGGAATCGCAGGGGACTCGTGCGAAGTGCAGTAGTCAGAGTGAGCGGATAAAAGGTGCCTGATGTGAGCCCGGCGATAATTAATGCCGCAACCAGCAGACTATAACTGTGTATCAGCGGCAGGAAGCCGCAGGTCGCAGTGAATATTCCAGCCGCAAATAGAAGGACACGCCGTGGGCCGAGCAGACCCCCGAGGTACACGCTAAAGGGCCCGATAAACATGAGGGCCGCATTATAGGCGCTGTCGAGCCATGCTCCCTGGTCATAACTAATGCCGACGTGGCCCCTGAGATCTGCAAGCCCCATCGTAAGCATGCGACCGGTGAGCGTGACGAGCCCAGCGCCAATGATGACCCCGATAATCCCTAACAGCGATCGGGTCGAGACTTCCGAGGGGATTGCCGCAGCCGTAACACGCGCAAGCTCCGCCGGGGTGAGTTGACGAGTTGTAATCGCAGTAGCAGCCATGATGTTGGTTACCGTCTGGTGCGGACTGAGGCAATTACAGAAAGACCTGGCCGCAGTTTGCTGGCCAAGTTGGCATCGTCCAGGCAGATCTTTACCGGAATGCGCTGCACGACTTTGGTGTAATTTCCGGTAGCGTTGTCCGGCGGCAGCAACGCAAACTGCGATCCGCTCGCGGGAGCAATCTCGAGGACTTTGCCATGAATGACCTGGCCGGGATATTCGTCAATGCGAAGCTCAGCGGGGTCACCGACTTTCACGTTTGTTAGTTGGGTCTCGCGATAGTTCGCCTGGACCCACTTTGTGACATCGACAAAAGGAATCACCTGCGTTCCCGGAGAGACGAGCTGTCCGGGGCGAACCTGGCGCTCACCAACGGTGCCGTCTCCCGGCGAAAAAATCTTGGTATAGCCGAGGTTCACTTGTGCGACAGTGAGCGCGGCCTGTTTGGCATGAAGGTCGTCAATGAGCTGCACCTGCTGGGACTGCAAAACCACCTTGGCGCGGCGCTCAGCCTCGGCCGCCGACTCATTACTGTGAAGCATCGCCCGTGCTTCCTTCAGATCAGCTTCCCGGCTGGCCAACATAGCCGAAAAGCGCCGCTCATCGGCGACTACCTGCTCAACCTTCTGCTGCGTTGTTGAATGTGTTTCGAATAGGCCCTCTTGTCGTTTGCGTTCTTCTTGTGTGCGCACCACGTCCGCTTGTACTGCTTCTATGCCCGCCTGGGCCGCTGTGATTTGAGCGTTCGCTTGATCGATACCGGCGAGGGCCCGCTCGATGCGCGCATCCTGGAGCTCACGCTGTCGGCGATTGTTTTCGATGGTGGCTTTTGCAGCTTCGACTGCCGCACTCGCCTGGGCAACCTGCGCCTGGTAATCGTTGTCCTCTAATTCGACCAGCAGGTCCCCCTTATGCACCTGCTGATAGTCAGAGACGTGCACGGTGCGAACAATGCCGGGCACCTTGGTGCTCAGCGGTGTAAGGTCACCGCGAACGTAAGCATCATCGGTGACCTGTTCGACCTTGCCACCCTCCCACGCGTTCCAGTTACGGGTGATGGTGATCAAGATCGCTAGGGCGAGCGCCATGACGAAGAGGGGAGTCAGGTACTTTTTCCATCCGTCACTACCGCGAGAAGCGGCCGCAGGCTTGTCGCTTTGGGGAGGCAGCGGTTTCGTCACGGGGGCGGCAGATTCAGCCGGTACTGGCGAGGCGGACATTAAAGTTGCTCCTTCAGCAGCAAGAAATTTGCAAACGCTGCGTTATTCGTGGCCCTGGGCCAGGGGAAGTTCCGATGTAAGCTGCACATCCATCATCATGCTGATGCGCCGTTCCAGTTGCAAGAAGGTCGCCGCTTTCTTTCCAGGTAGGACCTTCCGAAAGATCCCCGCGAACTGCTGACGCAGTTTTGCTTGTTCGATGTCCGTCTCAAGCCAGCGACGAATGAGGTTGTCGGCCCGATCGTCGGTCAAGGTGTCGTATTCCTGCGAATATTCTTTGAGAATGGTCGTTCTCGTATCGTTGACCTTGCTCGACTCCGCCGAGTATTGCTCGTATACTTGCCACAACCTTGTCGATTCGCTATCCGTGAGCGTCAAATTCGCGGCAATGAGTTCCTTCTTCATCGAGCCGACATCCCTGCGTAGTAGAAACTCAGCGATCGCGAAGCCTTTCAAAGAGCCCCCTCTCTAAGATCGAACTAGCGATCTCCATTGACGCGACGTGGCGCTGACTCCTTGGCCAGCAGCTGTAGTCGTGCAACCGGTTTGCCAAGTGAATTGAAGTGCCATGACTGCAACATGCAGAGGGAACAGGCACTTGCAGGAGCCAAGGGCCTCGGGCCTTGCGTAGCCCCATAAGTGCTGCCAACCGTTTAGCGCTTTCGCCACACGATTGACACCGAAACGTGCACAACACCTCGAATCATTCCTTGCAGCAGTGCCTCATTCTTAGAAGGACCTTCAAATGTATTTCCTTACGGCAGTTGTCGTAACGCCGATTTCGTTTGCGCCCTGTACCGAAGGCTATGTGGTGGACTTGCGATTGCATTAAGGCATTCTGGTTAAAGCTTCGAATGAACGCGTGAAGTCTTAAAAAGAGCAGGTTGAACCGATGTCTGCAGTCGCAGCAGTTCAGCAATCTTCCCAATTTCGGGCTTGCCCACAGAAGGCGATGTGCACTGGGAAACGCAACGTCGAGTTGTGTGGAATGAAGAAGAGCACACGCGCGAGGAGCACGAGCTGGTCTATGAAATCAGCTGGATCAAAGAGCTTGGTCTCTGTCATCATCTCTTTCCGCAGAACAGCTGGGAGAATCTTAGGTGGAACTGACCAAGCTAAATCGGTGCGGGCCTAAAAGCTCCCTCCACTGAAGCAGGGAGAACGCGACCTTAATGGGCGCAGCGCGGGAACAGCGTCGTCAGAACAATCAAGTCCCATGGCGTGAAAAACCAATGTTCGACTTGATTTCCAAGGCTCTCGGCGGCGCTGGCGAAAAAGCCTAACCGATGACGCTTCGCCAGATTGTGGAGGTGTTCGGCACAAATTCCCGTAAGGTTCGCAACCTCGGCATAAGTGAAGATCTTTTGGCTTGCTTTCACAGTGATCATGAATTCATGTCCCCGCCGACTCTGGAGTCATTTACATTTCAAGAATTCGGACGCCGAAAGGTCGTCTTATGGATGGGAGCCACAAGAGCCCGTTCCGTTTGATCCAAGACCTGTCGTCTTGCCCGAAAGAGCCGCGCCTTGAACGTCCCAGCTGAAACACCGAGCACGGCGCAAGCTTCTGGTCCCGAGAGCTCGTCGTAATAAGTCATCGTGAACGCCTGTCGAAGCACCGGGTTTCATTTTCCCGAGGATCCCGTCGACCACTTAAGAGTCTCCCGTTCTGCGTGAACCATTTCCGGATCAGGTTCCGAGGCTGGAATATTTTCCGTCCAGTTGACTTCACGCGAGTTGCTGTTCTCGGGGAGCGGCTGGATCGTGGATGGTTTACGTTTGCGTTGGATCATCAAGAGCAGCGTTCAAGACGATGCGCGTGAACCAGGTCCTGAGCGCGGATCGGCCCTCGAAACTCCGCAAGTGGAGATACCCGGAAAGAAAGGCATTTTGGACTGCGTCTTCGGCGTCTTCTCTATTGCGAAGGATGGTGCGGGCTATCGCTACGAATCTCGGGCGCGACGCCACAAACATCTCTTCGAAAGCTTCCCTTCCTATGACCTCCGCTCGAGTTTCGACGACGTTGTGGGCCTCGTAGCTTGGCGACTCGCAGGAGGTTGACCGCACGGTCCTTTTTCTTGTTCTGAAAACGGGCAAGGGCTTGCTGATTGCTGCCGCATTGGTGCGCCCAACGAAACTACGTGGATCTCGATGCGTAGGTCACTGGCGATCTCCGTTTCTCTCTCGCTCCCAGAAGCAAGTGTGTGTCCAAGGCGGGCTTCGCCAAGCAATCAGCTATGCGTCTTGTTTTCAACGGAAAGGAGAAACTCAGGTCGCTCAGCAATTGCGGCGAGAATCCTATAGCTCGCTTTTCATGGCAGAGATTTGACGGTAACGTCGAGGTCGTGACCTAGATACTAGTCCCGTAAGCGCTGTTACGTTCTCTTCTCCTCACGCGCCTTCCTGTCAACGAGATACTGCGACCGACTTGCGATTGCGCTTTGCTCTGAACGTTGCAACGCATTTCCAAAGAGCGCGCCTACGAAAATTCGACCAGGTGGAAGATGGCCTCGGAGTATCGACTTCGGGCTAAATCGTGCAGCTAGCCCGCGATCATACAGCGAAGAGATCGATGCCTGATCGTTCGACCTCTAAGAAAACACCGAAGACGTCTGTAACGCCTAACTCTGTGATCGTGTTATGCGCCATTGTGGCCCTCATCGCCGCTCTTGCCTTTCTTGAGTCGCACATCCGTTCAATAGAACACGCGCACCCGGTCAGCGCCGAGATCAGGAGCCATAGTCCAAAAGAAGTGTGACGTGATGCCGAGGCACGGCGAACGGACGGAGGGACCTCGATGGCGCTAGACAAGAGCCACATTGATGGATAGCGGATAATGGTCGGAAGCCGAAACCGAACGGTGAACAAGAGGTTCGAGGCTGCGAACACGACCACGCGTAAAAATCCCATCTCCAATCAATGATCCGTCCGTGCTCCAGAAATGACCCAGGTGTCGTTGGCTCGTGGTGCTTCGCGAATGCGTCCTGAAACTCCAGCGCGAGTGATTGCGCCAGCTGCAGGTCCCCGGGGATACATCCATATTGAAGTCCCCGTAAGCAGAACCGCCGTATTCGAGGTGTGTCGCTTACTATCCTCCAAAACTTCCTCTAGCTGAGAGCAACGCAATTGATCATCCCCTCTACTCTCCAGATGCACGTTGTAGGTAACGATTGTGTTTTGCTCTTTCGGCAGCTCCGTGCCTTCAACAACTCCAGAGACGGCTAACGGCAGCGCAAGTTGTCAACAACTCGTCGAAACCGTCGAAGCCTTGCCGTGGACCTTCCGAGCCGCGGTTCGATCGGTCCACACCTGTCTGCTGCGAACGCTTCTCAAGCCGTTGATAAGAATCAACATCCGTAGCGGGCACTCGCTGGCCGTCGATTGGAAGGACTCATGCTTCGTTGAAGCGAATGCGTGAATGGATGCATTGGACGAAGCCGTAAAGGACGTTGCCGATGACGAAGGGTCTTCATCGCTTTCGTCGCGGCATGCAGCCTGACTTCGCCCGGAGTCTTTGGGCAGACTCCTGCGGCTATGGGCCGCGTGGAAGGGGCTGTCTTTGTCGGAGTTTCTTCCGGGCGCAGCCTTCGCAGCGGGCGCGACAGTCAGGCTATCCGGTCCTGTGGTTCTTGAAACGGAAACCGACGAGAACGGCAACTACACATTCGCGGCAGTCGCTTCCGGAACCTATCGAATAGAAGCTTTTCTTTCGGGTCTCGAGGCCGCGCGGACTATAAGCGTCGAGGCCGGCAAGATTGTTCGAGCAGAGTTGCAATTGAAGCCTGGCGATGTGAAGAGCTCCGTCACCGTAACTGCAACTGCGCCTGAGACGAAAGACCCCGCTGCTTCTGAAACCATTTCTGAAAAGACACTGCGCGAAGCGCCCAACGCGAACGAGCGCTTCGAGAGCGCGCTCCCTCTGATTCCAGGCGTCGTCCGAGGCCCCGACGGACGCATTAACCTGAAGGGTGCACGGGCGACGCAAAGCGGAGCGCTGGTGAACAGCGCGAACGTAACCGATCCGGCCACCGGGATTCCCGCGATCAACGTTCCGATCGACGTTGTATCTTCCGTTCAGGTCATTTCAAATCCCTATGATCCACAATACGGAAAACTGACCGGCGCAGTTTCCACTGTCGAGACTAAGACCAGTAACTATGGGAAATTTCACTTTTCCGTGCAAAACCTGTTGCCGCGTTTGCGTGATCGCGACGGCACCATTCGAGGCATCGGCGCCTCTACGCCGCGGCTCACGGTCACCGGCCCGATTGTGAAGGACCGGATCGCGTTTACGCAGTCCGTGGAATATCGGTTCGTCCGCACACCGGTCAACAGTTTGCCCGCGCTCGAGCGCGACACCAAGCTCGAAAGCTTCGACTCTTATACCCAAGTCGATTTCATCGTCAGCCCGAAGCAAACCGCGACGGTGTCATTTGCGCTGTACCCTCAAAAACTCGACTACTTCGGGCTCAACACCTTCACGCCCCAGCCCTCGACACCTGATTTTCACCAACGCGGCTATCAAGTGTACGTACAGGATCGTTACCTGACCGGCTCGCAGAGTTTTCTGACTTCCCAATTCAGCTATAAGACCTTCGACGCCGACGTGACCGCACAGAGCGACGACGCCTACCGCCTTCTTCCCGACACGACCGAGGGAGGGTTCTTCAGCCGCCAGGCACGGCGTACCTCGCGCGTCGAATGGCAGGAAAATTATCAGTTCGCCCCGCGCCGGTTTCTCGGCTCGCATCAATTCCGCGTAGGTCTCAACTATGCGCACTCCTCGTACGATGGACGACAGACATTCCTATCCGCAGAGATTGCCGACGCGTCGGATACCGCCGTCGAACGAATCACTTTCACGGCGCCGACTTCGTTCGCAATCGACCAGAACGAAACGGCATGGTATGCGGCCGACCAATGGTCGATTGTTCCTCGTTTGACTGTCAGTTTGGGAGCGCGGTTTGACAGCGACACGGTGACGGGATCCACCCACGCGTCCCCACGAGCCGGCTTCTTGCTTTCTCTGACCCGCGATTCAAGAACAATTCTCAAGGGCGGAGTCGGAATCTTCTACGACCGTGTGCCCCTAATGATGCCGGTTTTTGAGGAACTTCCGAATCGCACCGTGACGCTGCTCGGCCCATCGGGAGAAGAATTAACTTCGACGTCTTACCGGAATCAGATCATCGGCGGGCTGCGAAATCCGCGCAGCACTTCGTGGAATCTGGAACTGGACCGGAAGGTTTTTCAAGGCTTACTGCTGCGGGTAGCCTACGAGCAGCGCAACACAACCAACGATTTTATTGTCGTCGCCGCTCTGGGAGGGAAGGTCGGGGATCCTGTCGCTTTCAAACGGTGGCAGCGACTCCTACAAGGAATTCCAAGTAACCGCCCGTTATCAGATCCGGCATCACATTCTGAACGCTTCCTACGTGCGGTCGAGGGCCTTCGGCGACCTCAACGACTTCAATCAATTCTTTGGAACACTGGCACAACCCGTAATCCAGCCGAATGCGCGCGGTCGGTTGGCGTTCGACGCACCAAACCGTTTCCTGCTGTGGGGAAGTATCGCTGGACCGTGGAAACTGACCTTGGTCCCGGTCTACGACCTGCACACTGGATTTCCTTACTCCGTTCAGGATGAATTCCGCGAATATGTAGGACCACGCAACACGAACCGGTATCCAAGATTTTCGTCCTTCGATCTCCAGGTGACGCGTCGACTCACGATTCCAGTAGGGGATCGGAAGCTCAAGGCGCGGGCGGGTATCGGGATTTTCAACCTCTTCAATCATTTCAACCCTCGGGATGTGCAGAACAATCTGGCCAGCGCGCAATTTGGCAGCTTTTTCAACGACGCCTGGCGGGAGTACCGCGGGAAATTTGTTCTGGAGTTTTAGCATGCGATTCAACTCTTTGATCACGATTTCGTTTTTGTCTCTTATCGCGGGGTCCTCGACGGTCGCGCAGGAAACATCACTGCCGGTTGCGAACGACGTTGTCGCTCAAATGCTTGCGCGCGACGCACAACGCCAGCGCTCGCTCGAAGGGTACGAAGGCATGCGTCGATACACCCTCGTAAATGAACACATGCACAAGCGCGCGGAGATGCTCGTGCGCGTCCGAGGAGATCAGGACGGAACGAAGCACTTCGAAATCGTGTCCGAAACCGGGTGGAAGGCGGCCCAAAAACACGTCTTGCACAAAATGCTGGAGTCAGAGGCAGAGACATCACGGCCCGAGGAGCGAGTAAAGGCGCGCCTCAGCCCGGACAACTACGAATTTCAATTCGTTGGAAGCGAAAAAGCAGGCGACCGCGCAGTCTATGCGGTCGACGTAACCCCCAAACGACACGAGAAATATCTGTTTCGTGGACGGATATGGGTGGATGCCGAGGACTATGCGCCTGGTGCGCGCTGACGGAAACCCCGCCAAGAATCCATCGTTCTGGACCAAGAGCGTGCACTTCGTTCATGCCTACCAAAAGAGTGGACCGTTCTGGTTTCCGCTCACCACCGAGAGCGTCACTGACGCCCGGCTCTTTGGGACAACGGATTTGACGATTGAGTATTTCGAGTACCAACCGAAGAAGCCAACCGCGCCGCAAGATTCCGTCGAGGTCGCACAACGAGGAGCGCATCCGTGAAATGGATTGAGACCCTTACTCGTTGCGGCCGGACTCGCCTTATTCGCCGTTGTGGTCTCAAGAATCGGCTGGGGTGCGATGCTGCACGAACTTCGGACGGTCTGGACTGTGTTGCCGTTTGTGGCTGGCCTCAGTGTTCTACGACTCTTGCTTCAGACGCAATCCTGGAAGATAGCGCTCCGCGAAGAGGGCGTGGAAATCGAGCTTTGGCGAATTAATCGGCATTCGCATGGCCTCGCAATCGATGGGTTACCTGTCGGTCTTGGGTCCAGCCATCTCTGAACCGATGAAAATCAAGCTCCTGGGAAACGACTGGAAGAACTCGGCGACCGCGACCGTAGTTGATTCGGGCGTTTATTGGTTTTCGTCCACGCTGATCGGGATCGCTGGGATGTGTCGCGGCGGCGATTGTCTTGGCTCGGGGCGGTTACGGGGCGACGCTTTTCGCGATCGCAATCCTGTTTGTTCTGCTTGCTGGGTTGCTTTTCCGGCAGAGGCCGGTGCTCGCATCTGTCGTTGAAGCATTCGGCCAACGTGCTCCGGGTTGGCTCAAAAAAGGCGCTGAGCTTGAGAAACAGATCAGGACCTTTCGTGAGCGGCACCCTGCCACGCTGCAATCCATGTTTCGCATGGATCTGGTTTGCCAGGGTCTCCTGGTTCTCGAAGCTGCGCTCGTAATCTCCTCGGCAAAATTGCCGGTTCACATTCTTACGGTCCTTGGGATCGAAGCTGCGGTTCGCGTCACAAAGGTTACGACCGGTTGGATCCCGGCGCGGATGGGCGCGGACGAGGGTGCGGCCGTGGCTGCCTTCGCCGCGTTTGGGCTCTCGCCCGCGGTGGGACTGATTCTTGCGCTCACGCGGCGGTCCCGCGATTTGCTGTGGTGCCTAGTGGGACTTGGTTGGCTCGCCTGGAGATGGCACCGAAAGGCAGAAATCATTTCCTAACGGAGGCTTATTCAACATGCAAATAGTCATTGCCATTCCGCGCTATGAGGAGTTGCAAGATTTTGGAGGAGCAGAGGAAGCGTTACTCCGAGATGTGTCTGGAGTGCCTCTCTTGATCCGGATCCTTGCGACTGGAATCCGCGCCGGGGGAGACAGCGCGGTTATCGTCCACCGCGAGGCTGTTCCCAGCGAAGTGCTGAGAGCGTCTGCGCTCGAGCAAAATTCTCAGCGGGTTGCGGACAGCTCGAGTTTGTAGCAGCTCCCGCAACTTCGATCCCGCTTCGCCGATGAGCTGGCGAGAATATCGGGATTCATCGAGACGAGTTCCTGTGGCTTCCCTGGAACTGGGTCACCAACAAGCATGCTTGACTGGCCTGGGGCCCATCGAAGCGCGGCCGAGTCGTGGGATCGTCCCTTGCGTTTGACAGCGCCGCCGTTCTCTCCTTCGTACCGGCCAAGGCCGCGTCGAGCATCGTTCGTCGAGGGCTCAGCTGCGATCACTCTGCCCGAGTTCGGTAAGCGCAGCAGAGCGATGGTTGGTCGCGCATTCAGGCAAACCTCTGGATGGAATCTATTCGAGGTTTAACCGTTGGCTGTGCCGTCCCATGGTTCGTGCGCTTGCGCATACCGCGGTCAGCCCCAACATGGTTACGTTTGCCGGCCTTCTGGTTGCTGTTGTTTCCGCCTACAGTTTCGCCCAGGGAAACTATCTGGCCTCGCTCGCCGGCGCGCTGCTGTTTTTCCTCTCCGGTTTGCTGGACGAAGTGGACGGTATGCTGGCGCGAGTTCGATTTTCAGATTCTGCATTCGGCACCTGGCTCGAAGGCTCGGTCGATAACTTCAGTTACCTGCTTCTCTTCGTCGGAGTCACCGTTGGGCTTTACCGGCAGCGTGGCCCGCAGGAAGCCTTGGTCGGCGAACTCGCCCTGATCGGCTCGGTCCTCTCCGTCCCCGTAATCTCGTGGCAACGCAAGCGCTTGACCCGTGCCGATAAGCCGCACGAATATCTGCGCCAAGATGTATCAGCTGCTCGAAAAAGATCGAGGTAACTGGCTGTCCCGAACCGTGAGGCGCGTCGAATTCCTCCTGAAGAAGGGAGTCTTCATTCACTACGTCCTGGCTGTTTACCGTCCTGGGACTGCTTCCCGTTCTGCTGCGCCTGGTCGCTTTTGCCAGCAACCTCACTTGGGTTCTCGCCCTTTACCTCAGCTACAGATTTCTTCGTCGCTCGACGGCCGGCGCCGGAACCTCGAACTCTCCAAGGCCGCAGAGGTGACACTCATGAAAGCACTAATTCTTGCAGCGGGACGTGGGACTCGAATCCGGTCGGTTCACGGTGAAAGGCCGAAATGTCTGATTTCGTGTGAAGGGGACACCGTCCTCGACCACCAGATCAATGGTCTCCTCGCCGCAGGCATCCGAGAGATCGGGATCGTCGTTGGTTACGAGAGCGAACAGATTCTGAGCCACGTGTGCGCACGATACGGCAGCAACATGGGGCGATTCCGCTTCCTCTTCAACCCAAAGTTTGAAGTGACGAACAATATCTATTCCCTCTGGGTTGCGCGAGAGTGGGTGTCGGGCGAAGCGTTTTTGTGCCTCAATGCAGACGTTCTTTGCGACCCCGAGATTCTAAAACCTGCTGTTGCGACTACAGCTCCGATTTCGATGATCGTGGATCCAGAGTGGCGCGATGAAACGATGAAAGTGGTTATTCAGGATGGCCGAGTCGTTCGGATGAGCAAAGGCATTACGAGAAACGAATTCAGCGGCACCTACATTGGGATCACCACAATTTCTTTGGGAGTACAGCGCCAGTTCTTCGCGTCTATGCGGAGTTTGATTGCGGCCGGGAGGGTCAACGAATTTTTCAACGTCGCCGTACAGGACTTGGCCGACAAAGGAGTTGTGGTAGGCTCGACGAGCACGGCGGGCCTTCCCTGGGCCGAAATCGACGACCCGGCGGATCTTGCGTTTGCTCGCGAGCACGTCTTCCCTAAACTGCAATATGCGGCCGCCGCATGAATCTTCGATGGACCAGATCATTTCGGGTGGTTTTGTTCCGCCGCGCCTGCAGCTTTGGCCGCGTGAGTCTTTCCGCGTTGTCGATTGGAATATTGAGCGCGGAACCCGTTTGCAATCAATTTTGGAGTTTCTCAGGAAGTACAAAGCCGATTTGATCTTCTTGCAGGAAGTGGATCTGAACGCTCGGCGCACACGATCACCTGGATGTGGCGCGCGAAATCGCGAGGTCGCTGCAACTGAACTTCGCATTCGGCAAAGAATTTGAAGAGTTGACGCAGGGCTCAAAAAGTTCGCCAGCGTACCAGGGCCAGGCCACGCTATCGCCCTGGCCGATCAAAAACGCCAGGCTCATCCGCTTCCGAAAGCAAACGACCTTCTGGGAACCGCATTGGTACCTGCCGCGGATCGAGCCGTTTCAGGAACGCTGGGAGGACGCATCGCATTGGCTGCCGATGTGGAGATCCCGGGTCAGACCCTGGCCACTTACAACCTGCATCTGGAAAGCAAGGAGAGTGACGCACTGCGCGTCTCACAACTCGGCGAAGTCCTTACTGATGCTGTCGCACGCACGAGCGATCGAGTAATGCTGATTGCAGGCGACCTAAATTTGAATGCGTCGGAAGGCGAGGCAGGAGCTGCGCTTAAACGGGCTGGATTCCGAGACGCGGTGGGATTGCCGAGCGTCCGCACGCGGCCGGCACGCGGATTGCTTGATCAGGGCCGGTCAATTGACTGGATATTTCTCGCCGGCGAACTGAAGTCCAGCGAGGGCCAAGTGCACAGTGACGTTAGGGCCTCGGATCACCTTCCTGTCTCATTCAAACTGTCGGCTCGCTGAAAATCACTGGCAGGGGCCTGAAGCACCGTGTTATGCAAGAGCCGACACTTTATCTTAGGCTACGCGGAAGAATCGGTATGCTGCAAGATCCGCGATCTTCGGCTCTGGAGTCAAGGTGCATGTAGATTGTCGCCATTTTGGGGATTTTGCTTTTCTCCGTGGTTCTGGGTTGTTCGAGGCAGTCTTCTCATGAGCCCGTCACTGTGACGTTTCTGGATAATGAGTACGACACACCGGATCGGCTACCTGGGTTAGCGCAAGACTTGCAGGAATTCACACGGGAAACCGGGATCCAAGTTAAGCGCCTTCCTCGCCCGGAGCGCTCGCTGAATCAACTGGCAATGTGGAGCGAGTTGCTCCAAAAGGCCAAGGAGTCGAACGCTGATGGTATCGATATGGTTTTGGAGAGCGGCGGTAAAGATGTCGGCATTTATGCGTTGATCGCCGCAACCATTCGCGATTTCGAGAAACATTCCGAGGCACAGGCTGCGACGCTGCGAGCAATTACTCGCTCCCCTCGCCGGGCGTCCGTCACTCACTCGTATTTCGGTCGCGGAAGACTTGTGGCAACGCGTCGATACGGAAGAAGACCTTCCCTCCGCCGAAAGAAAACTGGATCGCTGGCTCGTCAAACCCACCGACGGAATCTATGCGCGGCTGAACCGCAGATCTCCATACCGATCAGCCGACAGCTAATCAAGTTCCCCATCACCGCCAACATGGTCACGTTCTTCACTCTTGGAATCGGTCTCGCTTCCGCTGTGTTCTTCGCTTTTGGTGGTTATTGGAACACTCTAGTCGGCGCCTTCTTGTGCCTCTGGCAAGCATTCTGGACGGCTGTGACGGCGAAGTCGCTCGCTTAAAGCTGCAAGAGTCAGCGTTCGGTTGCTGGCTGGAAACCGCATGCGACTACCTCTTCTATCTGTGTCCCTTTGTCGGGATGACCGTAGGCCTATGGAAAAGCTCGGGAGCCAGAATGTACGTGCTGTACGGCGGCATGCTGCTGTTCGGAGCGATCGCGAGCTTCCTCGCCACAGGATGGGAACGACAACGCCTCGCTGCGAATCGTCCCGAGCAGCTATTGAAAATCTGGCAAGCCCACACAGAGAGCCGGCCATCGAATCCGTTTTTGTACGCCGCCAGGCATACCGAGTTCATCATCCGCCGCTGTTTTTTCCCGTATGCGCTACTCTTCTTCGCGCTCTTCAACATCATGAACGTTGCGTTTGTTCTCAGTGCGATTGGGGCCAATCTGGTGTGGCCCGTCGCGCTGTACTCTTCACAGGGTTTTGCTCGGGGCAAGGGTTCGGCGGCAGGAATTTCTGCTGCTTTCGCAGGAGCCAGCACTGGGATGCGTGGATACATACCAGCTCAGCCTTAGAGCATCCCTCGACTCCACGGTTGTCCTTGGAGAATGCCTTCCGGCGAACCCAATACGACGCAGCATCGCCCAGGCGGGTTTGGTTTTTGAACTGACCTGCTCCTGCATCCGGTGCCGCTCCGCGACAGATCTTCGACAATTTCGTCAATCAAGAGACGCAACAGCACCCGCAGCGATTCGTCACTATTTGTTTTCATCATCCGTAAGACGCTCAATCAACGCAGTTTGTTGTTTCGCGCTCCCAGCGCAATCGCCTGGAGACTGCATTGCATGGTTCGGGTGTGCAAGCGATCTTGGTCTTCAACTGCGATTGCTGTCACCAACCGCTGGTTCACCTGAAGTTCTTAGTGGGGATGCTTGATGAGGATCGTCGAGACAATGCAAAAGGCGGATTGGCCAGCGATCATCAGCCGAGTTACGGGTGCTGCGCTTCTCCTCGCGGGCGTGCTTCTCGCCGCAGGGTTGTGCACCGCAGCTCCGCAAGACAACTCCGTTCCCAGCATTTTCGATTCGCACTCCACGCCAGCGGATTCGATCCGTCATCTCTCTCTCTTCGTCCTCGGCGTCACCGGACTGATTTTTCTTGTGGTTTTCAGTTTACTGAGTTACGTGGTCGTGAAATTCCGCAGCCGAGCGGCGGACACAGAGCGCGAGCCTGCGCAAGTGTATGGAAGCACACAGATTGAACTCGCCTGGACCATCATTCCGATTCTGATCGTTGTTGTGCTTTTTCTCGCGACGGCAAGAGTCATTCACGCGATCCAGGACGCGCCCAAGCCTGCTGAGGCGGTGGAGGTAACCGCAATCGGGCACCAGTTTTGGTGGGAATTTCGCTATCCCGGGCTCGGCGTCGTCACCGCGAACGAACTCCATGTTCCCGTGAGCGACTCCATCTCATCCCACACCGACATTCTTGAAATTGCTTTCCGCCGACACGGATCACAGTTTCTGGATACCACAGCTTGCCGGAAAGACCGACTTGATTCCGAATCGCGTAAACGAAACGTGGCTCGATCCTCACGAGACCGGCTTGTTTCTTGGTCAATGCGCGCAGTACTGCGGTACGCAGCACGCGAAGATGCTATTGCGCGTGTACGTGGATAGTCCGGAGGACTTCAAGCTCTGGGTACGCGCACAACAACAGCCGGCGAATGAGGATGCAAAAGAAGCCGCGGGAAGACGTGTCTTCGAGAGAACTGCGTGCCTGAACTGCCATGCAATCAACGGGACAAACGGCACTGGCCGTTTTGGTCCGGACCTAACCCACCTGATGAGCCGCCGCACGATCGCGTCAGGCGCAGCGGAGAACAACTCGCAAAATCTTCGGCTGTGGATTCAAAACCCGGATTCGATCAAGCCCGGATCTCTCATGCCGGCAATGAAGTTGAGCGACACCGAACTGGATGCGCTCGTGCGCTATCTCGAAACCCTGCAGTAGAGAAAGAGAGTGGAATCAGCAATGTCGTCGGATGCCATAGCCATTCAAACCGCAGAAGCCGCGGGTCGGCCGTGGGTTGCAACGCTGCACGAGTGGGTGACCACGGTCGATCACAAGCGCCTGGGCGTTCTGTACATCCTCTACGCCCTGTTCTTTCTCGTCATCGGCGGTATCGAAGCAACCATCATCCGCATCCAGCTGATGCACCCGCACAACGATTTTGTTTCCCCGCAGGTATTCAATCGCATGTTCACCATGCATGGCACGACCATGATTTTCTTCGTGGCCATGCCCATCCTGTTCGGCTTTGCCAACTACCTCGTGCCACTGATGATCGGCGCGCGAGACATGGCGTTTCCGCGCCTGAATGCCTTCAGTTTTTGGCTGACGGCCTTCGGCGGACTGCTGCTTTACTTCAGCTTTGCTCGGTGGGAACGGACTGTACGGTGCTGGCAACGCACCGGACGTGGGCTGGTGGGCGTATGCCCCTTTGGCCTCGCGTGCGTTTTCGCCGGGCCACAGCTCGGATTACTGGACGATCGCTCTGCTTGGCTTCGGGCTTCGGCAGCATCGGCACCGCCATCAATATCATCGCCACGATTATTTCGATGCGCTGCCCAGGCATGACGCTGAGCCGCATGCCGCTGCTCGCATGGCTGAACTTGGTGATGTCTGGAATGGTTTTGCTCGCGATTTCGCCTCTATCCGCGGCTCAAATCATGTTGCTCGTGGATCGCTATCTTGGCGGTCATTTTTTCGATACGCAGGCAGGAGGTTCAGCCACTTTGTGGATGCACTTCTTTTGGATATTCGGACATCCCGAAGTCTATGTCCTGATCATTCCCTGCTTTGCATTTGCCTCTGAAATTATTCCGGTATTTTCGCGCAAGCCGATTTTCGGATACCCGGTCATGGTGGGTGCCACCGTTTGCATCGCTTTTGTGAGCATGAGTGTTTGGGCGCACCACATGTTCACCATCGGAATGAACTCCTACGCCAACAGCTTTTTCACGATTACGACGATGGCGGTGGGTGTGCCGACCGGAATCAAGATCTTCAACTGGCTGGGCACGATGTGGGGAGGCAAGATCCAGTTCAAGACGCCGATGCTGTTCTGCATCGGCTTTCTATTCCAGTTTTTGATCGCCGGCCTCACCGGCATCATGCTGGCGTCGTCGCCCTTCGACTGGCAGCTCAGCGGTTCCTACTTTGTCGTCGCGCACTTTCATTATGTGATCGTAGGCGGAATTTTGTTCGCCCTCTTCGGCGCATTTTATTACTGGTACCCAAAGATCACCGGAAGAATGCTGAACGAAAGCCTGGGCAAGCTCCATTTCTGGCTGTTTCTGATCGGATTCCACCTCACCTTTGACCTGATGCACATTCCCGGCTTGCTCGGGATGCCGCGGCGCATTTACACCTACGAGCCCGGCCGCGGTTGGGACACCTTGAACTTTCTGGTGACCATCGGTGCGTTCGTCCAGGGAATCGCCACGCTAGTGTTTGTCGCGAACTTGGTCATTTCTTACTTCAAAGGAGCCAAAGCGGGAAACGATCCCTGGGATGCCTGGACTCTGGAATGGTCCACGAGTTCGCCGCCCCCTGCCTACAACTTTGCTTCGATCCCTACCGTTTCGAGCCGCAGACCATTGTGGGATTTGAAGCACCCGGAAGATCCGGACAGCCGCTATGAGTGAAGGAATCGATCTAATGAGCACAATTGCGACTCCGCTCCCGGAAACGCCTGTGGATTGGAAGCTCCCCTACCGCGGAAAGGTCGGCATGGCGTGTCTCATATTCGCTGAGTCCGCCATCTTCACGATTTTCGTTGTGGCCTATCTCTATTACGTGGGGAAGAGCCTCTCCGGACCGACTCCACGCGAAGTGCTGGAGACGCCCATCTTCTACACGATCTGTCTGCTGTCCAGCAGCCTGACCATCCACTTCGCGGGAAAGTTTCTCGAACGCGGCAGGCGGGCAGCATTTCTCACCTTGTGGTTGCTCACGATCGTTCTAGGCGCCCTCTTTCTGTACGGCACTGGCCAGGAATGGCACCGGTTGATCTACGAGCACGGGCTGACCATCTCCACGAACCTTTTTGGAACAACGTACTACTCGCTGGTTGGCCTGCACGCCTTTCACGTCACCGCTGGACTGATCATGCTGAGCATCGTGCTGTTGTTCGGGCTGGCAGGTCGCGTTGGACCCGAGCAGTCTCGCTCGCGTCGACGTACTTTCCCTGTACTGGCATTTTGTTGATGCCGTGTGGGTCGTTGTTTTCACTGTTGTCTATGTTCTTGGTCGCTGAGGAAGACGAATGGCAACGCTGGTATCCATGGAAGAACTAGAGCAAAGCCCTCGGCGCTCCGGTTGAGATCGAAGTACCGGCATCGACTGCCTGGCCCATTGTTTTGGCTTTCGGCTTCACCTTAATGTTCGCGGGCCTTCTTACGAGCGTTTCGGTCAGCGTCCTCGGTCTTGTGCTGAGTGTTGCCGGTTGCGTCGGGTGGTTCCGCGAAGTATTTCCTCACGAGCATGAAGAAACCGTGCCGGTCGTGTTCGAAGAACACCGCATAACGACAAAGCGCCGCGTTGTCGAGCGCGTGCCCATCGCGCCCGAACTCGTGCGCGTATGGCTTCCCCTGAAAACCTACCCGATATCGGCTGGCGTCAAGGGTGGCATCGCCGGAGGCAGTAGCGATGGCCGTGCTGGCCTGCGCCTACGGAGTGCTCAAAGCCGGAAGCATCTGGTATCCCATCAATCTTCTTGCCGCTACTGTCTACGCGCAATCGCTTAAGCTCGGCCCCGCCCAACTGAATTCGTTTCATTCGGACAGCTTCGCGATTGCCCTGATCCTGCACGGCATCGGATCCATTTTCGTCGGGCTTCTCTATGGCGCGATGCTTCCCATGTTCGCGCGGCGGCCGATCGTACTCGGAGGGCTAATTGCCCCGGTGTTGTGGTCGGGGCTGCTGTACTCGATCATGCAGCTTCTCAATCCTTTGCTTGCGAGCCACATCAACTGGTTCTGGTTTATCGCATCGCAAATCGCTTTCGGAGTTGTGGCGGGTATCGTCGTCGTGCGGCAGCACGCGTGTCTCGACTCACGAGAATCTGCCGTTCGTCCTGCGCGCAGGAATTGAAGCTCCCGGAACAGTTCCACTGCGAGAAAGCGAGGAAAAGCGGCCGTGAAAGCATTCCAGCATCTTTGTATGTTTGCGACCCTCGCTGCGATTTTCCTTGCAGGGTGCGGCGCGCCGCACGGCCAGCCACGTAGGGTTCCGAAGTTTTGGCACCGAATGAAGTCTTGGAGTTCGGCCCTCTCTTCTCGGAAAACTGCGCCGCCTGCCACGGTGCGGAAGGAAGGGGAGGGGCTGCGATCGCGCTTGCCAATCCCGTTTATCTGGCTATCGCGGATGATGCGTCCATCCGCAAAGTCATCGCACAAGGCGTTCGCGGCACCGCGATGCCGGCTTTCGCCCAAAGCGCCGGCGGAATGTTGACGGACACGCAGATCGATGTAATCACCAAGGAAATTCGTTCGCGTTGGAGTCGACGGGGAATTCTCGACGCAGCGTCGCGCTCCTTCTTATACGCCGAAATTGACTGGAGACGCGCAACGTGGCGAAGTCGCATACAAAACTTTTTGCGAATCCTGCCACGGACCTGCCGGTCGCGGCGGACAAAAGGCAAGCGCCATCACAGACGATTCCTTTCTCGCGCTCGTCAGCGATCAGAGTCTGCGCACGATCGTAATCGCGGGCCGCCCTGAACTGGGAGCGCCGGACTGGCGCGGAAACGTGCCCGGCAGGCCGATGTCGGATCAGGAAATCACCGACGTAGTTGCGTGGCTCGCGTCGCGACGGGTTCCGAACCCGGGCCAGCCATACTCTGCTTCGAATAACACTCAGCCCCAGGAGTCTGAAGATGCCAAGCGAAAATAGTATTTCCCGGCGTGGACTGTTCATGAAGTTGGGAATTCTCTTCAATGGATTGGTGGCGACTGCTCTTGCCGTACCGATCGTAGGATTTCTTCTTGTCGTCGGTTACGCGAGGACGCGCAGGAGCTTACCTGTCCTGGGTGCCTCTCGGTCGTGTCAGCGAATTTCCGGAAGGCGAGACTCGTCTAGCCACATTTCGAAATCCCTACGTGACGCCGACCGACGGCAAGACCGTAGACACCGCTTGCTGGGTCCGGCGCATTGACGGAGAACAGTTCCAGGTCTTTGCGGTTAACTGCGCGCACCTGGGCTGTCCGGTCCGCTGGTTTCCGCAGTCCGGACTATTCATGTGCCCGTGCCACGGCGGCGCGTACTACCGGGACGGCTCGCGCGCGTCCGGTCCGCCGGAGCGTGGTTTGTTCGAGTATCCGTACAAAGTGGAAAACGGCCTGGTCACGATTCAGGCCGGCGAATTGCCCACGCCGGGATCCCCAACCGCCTCTCTTTTGGGAACAAGCCGCCGTGCGTGCAGGAACGAGTTGGTTTCCATCGAGAGCAAGTTGCCGCCTCAGCGAAACGAATCCTTGCTCGGAAAGAAAAAGCCATGGGCTTGATCGACAAATTGGGGAATGGTTTGACCAGCGCCTGCAACTGGCCGCTCCGATTCGTGAAGCGGCGGAGCATCCGGTGCCGCGCAACACGGCGAGCTGGTTCTACGTGTTTGGCAGCGCGGCGCTCACCGTCTTTCTTCTCCAACTCGTCACCGGAATCCTGCTGGCCCTTATCTACGTTCCATCGGCCAGTGAAGCGTGGAGCAGTCTGCAAGCGCTGAACCACGACGTAACTCTGGGCTGGTTCATCCGCGCAATGCACGGATGGGGCTCGAACTTCATGGTGGCGATCGTCCTCATCCACATGGTGCAGGTCTTCCTCTTCGGAGCGTACAAATTTCCGCGAGAGCTCACCTGGATCGTCGGCGTCTTTCTTTTGCTGATGACGCTGGGCATGGCCTTCAGCGGGCAAGTGCTGCGCTTTGATCAAGACGCTTACTGGGGCCTTGGGAATCGGAGCTTCGATCGCCAGCCGCGTGCCCATTGCCGGGCCCAATGATCGTGAAATTGATGCTCGGTGGACCGATTATTGCCGGAGCGACGCTGTCGCGATTTTTCGCGCTGCATGTCTTTGTGATTCCGGGAATGCTGATCGGTTTCGTCTGTCTACATCTCTTGATGGTGCTGAAGCTGGGAATCAACGAATGGCCGATGCCGGGACGTCTCGTCAAGCGAGCAACCTACGTCAACGAGTATCACGAACTAACAAAAAGAGATGGCGCGCCGTTCGTTCCTTACGCGGTCTGGAAAGATCTGTTCTTTGCCGCTTTCATCCTCTTGGCAGTGGCCGCATGCGCTCGTGTACTTTGGTCCGTTCGGTCCAACCGGCCGCCCGGACCCGACGATCATCCAGACGGTGCCGAAACCAGACTACTTCTTTTTGTGGCTGTACGGTTTGCTGTCATACTTGCCGCCTTCCATGGAGACGCCAGCTCTCCTCATTGGCCCCGTAGTCGTTATCGCGTTTCTTGTTTTGCTGCCATTTCTTTCTGGAGAAGGGGAAAAGAGTTGGCGCCGGCGGCCGATCGCTGTTTTGACGGTTCTGCTGATCGCCATAATCCTGGGAACACTCACCCACCTCGCTGGATATACGCCGTGGAGCCCGCACATGAATGCGTGGAGCGGCGACCCCGTGCCGGAGCAGTTTCTGCACGGCAGACCGCACTTGAGCGGCAAGGTGCGCTCGTCTTTCAGGTCAAGCAGTGCCGCAACTGCCATTCGCTTGGGAGACTTGGGTGGCCAAAGAGGGCCCGCGCTCGACAGCGTCGCCGTGCGACTGACGCAGGACCAACTGATTCGCCAGGTAATCCAGGGAGGCGGCAACATGCCGGCGTACGGAAAGAATCTGAGTCCGGCGGAGACGACTGCCTTGGTCGCGTTTCTCGAAACTTTGCATCCTCGAGGACAAGCTCCGGCGCGCGATGCCGCTCGCGACATTGTCTTGGGTGAGGAACAAGATCAACGACAGGATGCGCCAAGATAAAGACGATTCATGTCACCTCACGTTCATTTCGATCACGGTCTGCTGGGAATTTCCGGTTTCGCTCACGCTCGACTTTGCTTTTCGCGGCGTCTCTGTACCTGCGCGGATGGATTTCCCTTCGCTCGAGTCTCCGCACGTCATTCCGGCCTGGCGGGCTGGCAGCTATCTTTCTCGGCCTGTTCTTGGTCTGGACGGCATGCGGGATCGCCGCTTGCGGCCTACGACCACAGCCTGCTGACGGTCCACATGATCAAACACCTTTTGCTTATGACTGTCGCTCCGGCGCTTGATCCTCTTAGGTGAACCTGTAAAAGTTTTCTGGATCGTAATGCCACCGTTGGCGCGGACGTACTCTCGCGTCGCGTGTTGCGGCGACCACCCGTGCGCCGATTTGCACGGATGGTGACAAGCCCTGCGCTGTGTTGGACCGCTTTCTGCGCTGACTCTTATTGCCTGGCACGTACCCGCGCTGTTTACGCTCGGCGTGCGGTCTGAGATCTGGCATACGGTCGAACAAGCAATGTTCTTCGGCAGCCGGACTCTTGTTCTGGTGGCCTGTTATTCAGCCTTGGCCAAGCGCCTCAACTGGGCCGCGATGGTCGATGCTCTTGTACCTCTTTCTGGCGACTCTGCCGTGCGACATCCTTTCCGGATTTCTCGTCTTCTCTGACCGTGTCGCATACCCGGTGTATTTTTCCGCTCCGCGGCTGTTTGGTTTTTCCGTTCTTGAAGATCAGCAGTGTGCGGCCGCACTGATGTGGACTTGCGTCACGCTCGTCTATCTCGTGCCGGCGGCGATTATCTCTTCAAGGCTCCTGGCCCCACGGACCTCGCATGAACACGATTTGCAACAATCGCAATTTTCTGGCGGTACGGTTCCGGAAAGTGCTCCACGAAGCTTGGAGGTTGTCTAGAAATGGCAACGGAGCCAATTCTGGCGGCGCTTGACGTGGCTGCAGTGCAGCGCCGTCACGGTCTTGCTCGTTCCGGCGTTCTGTCCGGCTATTGGTCGCTAACAAAGCCGGAAGTGAATTTTCTCATTGCGGTCACAGCCGCTGCCGGCTTTTGGATGGGTGCACCTGCTTCGTTTGCACACTTCCCCTGGACTTCTCTCCTTCACACTCTTATTGGCACCGTACTCGTCGCCAGTGGCGCCGCGACCCTCAACCAGCTGATCGAGTTGCGCTTCGATGCGCAAATGCGGCGAACCGCGCGCCGGCCGCTCGTATCGCGAAGAATCGAGCCATCTCACGCTTTGTGGTTCGGAATCTCACTCTCCGTTATTGGCGCCATCTACTTGGCTGTTACAACCAATGCTCTCGCGTCCTTGCTGTCGATCCTTACTCTACTGGGCTATCTGTTCTTATACACGCCGTTGAAACGAAAAACTCCTCTGTGCACGTTGATTGGTGCGCTTCCGGGTGCCACGCCGCCGCTGATCGGCTGGGCCGCCGCTTGCGGACGCCTCGACGGCAATGCTTGGCTGCTTTTTGCAATCGTATTTCTCTGGCAGTTTCCGCACTTCATGGCCATCGCTTGGATGTATCGCGAAGACTATGCGCGTGCCGGCTACGTCGTACTACCTGCGAGGCAAGTCCAAGAATCGCTTTGTTGCCTGGCAAACCTTACTTCCATCCTTGGCACTTCTCGCAGTGGCCCTCGTTCCTGCAATTCGAGGTGAGTCTGGAATTGTTTATCTTGCAGGCGCTCTCGTTCTTGGAGGTGTCTTTCTCTGCTACAGCGCACGCTTTGCTTTTCAAATGTCTACCGTTTCTGCGCGGCGGTTGCTTTTTGCTTCCATCCTCTATCTTCCGTTGTTGCTTGCTTTCCTCGCGTTGGACAAGAAATGAATCTGAAGGGAATGCCAAGACTAATGCTAATTAGAATCACAGTTCCGAGCGGTTTTGTTGACAGCCCGGAAGCAAGATGCGAGACACCCGTGATGGCCTGAGGGCTGCGTTGACCACTGAGATGATTACGGAAAGAGTTGCAGCTGCTGCTGATGCAAGTCACGAACTGATCGGAACTAGTGTCGTCAACCGAAACGCGACGCCGGCAAGCATTTCCAAGATGGGACGAGTCCCTCTCGCGCACTTTGCGTGGTTCGTCGTTGCGTACAACTTCACCGTCATCGTCTGGGGCGCCTACGTGCGCGCAACTGGATCCGGGGCAGGATGCGGCAGTCACTGGCCTCTGTGCAACGGCGAGTTTCTCCCTACGACTCCTCAAACCCAAACGGTAATCGAATTCACGCACCGAGTAACGAGCGGTCTGTCGCTTGTGCTGGTAGCCATTCTCTTGATTTGGTGCTGGCGTAGCACTGCAAAGGGCGACTGGCCTCGCTACTCGGCTGTTGCCGCAGCGGTGCTCTTGTTCAATGAAGCTCTCCTTGGTGCCCTGCTAGTCTTGTTCGATCACGTTGGCGGCTTGGACCGATCCGCAACCCACGCTCTCTTTTTGTGCCTGCATTTTGGAAATACCCTCTTGCTGCTTGCTGCTCTGGCACTCACCGCAAAGTGGCTTTCTAATCGCGACGGACGTTTTGCCGTGGTTCCCAGGCCCTATCAGACGATCGCGATCGGACTCGGCCTGGTGTCGGTAATGGTCATCGGAATGACCGGCTCGCTGGCCAGTCTTGGCGACACCCTCTTTCCTGCCGACTCACTGCGGCACGCGATCGTGCAAGACTTCTCATCGAGCAGTCACATTCTGCTGCGCTTGAGGGTCCTCCACCCTATCGCCGCAGTGATCGGTTCCATCTATGTTTTGTGGCTGCTCCAGACCTTCTGGCGAAAACAAGAGCGCTCGCCATGGATGGCCCGTCGCACTGGCTGCTCAGATTGCGCTCGGCACAATGAACGTGATCCTGTTGACTCCTGTCTGGCTGCAGATGGCGCATCTACTCGTTGCCGAAATTTTCTGGATCCTGCTCGTACTTGCGTCCGCCGATCAGTTGTTTGCCAACCACCATTCGGGCGTTCCGCTTTCTCGAAAGAGGAGCACCGGCGTTGATTGGAGCTTTAGCTTCAAAGATACGGGGCATATCAGCCGCGGCGGGGGGCACTCTTTATGAGACAACGACTTCAGATTGTTAGAGAACCCCACGGCGCACGCGCTCATTCGCAAACATCGAGAATGCGATTGCGGCCGTACGCGCGGGGCAAATGGTAATCGTCGTTGACGATGAAGACCGCGAAAACGAGGGCGATCTGACTGTCGCCGCCGAAAAGGTCACGCCGCAAGTCATTAACTTCATGGCGCAGTATGGCCGCGGACTGATTTGCTTGGCGATGACACCCGAGCATCTCGATGCGCTCGAAATTCCATTGATGGTTGCGCACAACAGCTCGCGATTTGAAACCGCTTTTTGTGTCAGCATCGAGGCGAGGAACGGTACGACCACGGGAATTTCGGCTGCCGATCGCGCCTCCACCGTGCTCGCAGCAATTAATCCGGCGACGAAGCCTTCGGATCTGATCCGTCCGGGCCATGTCTTCCCGCTGCGCGCAAAGAGTGCCGGAGTGCTGGAACGCGCCGGGCAAACCGAGGCGGCTGTCGACTTGGCCAGACTAGCCGGCCTCCATCCTTCCGGCGTCATCTGCGAAATCATGAACAAAGATGGCAGCATGGCTCGGGTGCCTCAGCTTACTCGTTTTGCCCGGCGGCATAATATTCCACTCGTCGCCATCGCCGACTTGATTGCCTACCGGATGCGTACAGAGTCAGTGGTGAAGCGCGTGGCCTCCACAAAGCTGCCAACCGAATACGGAGAATTCCATCTTCACGCATTCGAGAACCAGATCGACAAGCAAACTCACGTCGCTCTTGTTCGCGGCGAGGTAGGAAACGGACAGGACGTACTCGTGCGCGTACACTCGCAATGCCTTACGGGCGATGTTTTGCGTTCGGCTCGTTGTGACTGTGGCGCGCAACTCGATAAAGCCTTGCGTCGGATCGCGACTGAGGGTCGTGGAGTCGCTGAAGAGACTGGTCAGCCGTTCGTTTCCGCTCCCAATAAATTTGCCGCACTCTCGGCACACGACGGCATGGTGGGCGTGAGCGGAGCGCTTCGCACGCTTGCGGGGGCGCTGATGAAGATCGGGAACGATGTCCGCTGGTACGCTTGTGGTCCGCGTGCCGGCTTCGGCGAACTCAGAATTCCTGAAAACGAGCCGGGTTCCTCCATCATGCCCGGAAAAATCAATCCGACTCAGTGTGAAGCTCTGACGATGGTCGCAGTCCAGGTGTTTGGCAACGACCACGCCGTGGCGTTCGCTGGTTCGCAGGGCAATTTTCAGTTGAACGTATATAAGCCCGTCATGCTGCACAACGTTCTGACGTCAGTCGAACTCCTCGCCGAGGCCTCGCGTTCATTCTGCGACCGTTGTGCCATCGGGATCGAGCCGAATGAAAAGCGCATCAAGGAGCATCTCGACAACTCACTGATGCTAGTTACAGCCCTCAATCCGCATATTGGATACGAGAAGGCGGCGAAGATTTCGCTCACCGCCTATCGCGAGGATCTCAGCCTGCGTGAGGCTGCTTTGAAGCTCGGCTTCGTCTCAGGGCAACAGTTTGATTTGTGGGTTCACCCAGAAGAAATGACTCACCCGTTGCGGGGATAACGTTGACCCGGAATTAAGCGTGGAAGGACGAATCATGCCATGCAGCGATGTGGCAAAAAAAACTTGGTCACTGCATTTGAGGCCGGAAAGTAATGTGCTGCCTATGGAAACAGTGCTCGCCTCGCTTGCGCATCGGTGGCGTAATTTCGTTTCTTATTTTGCTGCTCGCCAGAATTACTCCGGCTCAAACGGCGCCTGTGTCCCCCAACCATTCTTGGCATGGACCCGAAGAACGGCGAATTCAGACAGAAGCAAAAAATTTCTCTGAGTCCAAGTTCGAGCTTGATCCGGACAAGACTTACACATTGCCGGAGTTGATCGATCTCGCCGAATCGCACAATCCCGAGACGCGCGTTGCCTGGGAACGTGCCCGCGCGCAAGCCGCCGCGTGGGGTGTCGCGCGCAGCGAGCTCTATCCCACAGTAGCGGCAGCGGCACTGGCTGGCGTTGACCGCGAACAAGCTTACCTGGCAGACCGCTTCTTCCGTCAAACCATCGGCGACTTTGAGGTCGTCTTGAATCTGAATTACACGATCTTTGACTTCGGCGCGCGGGCCGGCCGAATCAACGCTGCGAAAGCCGAAGCCTTGGCGGCGAACTTCGCCTTCAATGACACACACCGCGAAGTGATTTACCGAGTCGAGCAGGCCTACTACGAACTCCTGAGCGCCTCTGGCCAGGAAGAAGCTGCCCGGGCGAATCTTTCCAACGCTCAGGCAGTACAGCAAGCGGCCGAAGAGCGTCTGAACCATGGCCTAGCCACTCTCCCGGACCTGCTCGAAGCACGTAGCGCAACCGCACAGGCAGAATACGAACTGCAGGCAGTGCTGGGAGCCGAGGAAATTGCTCACGGGAACCTAGCAACCGCTCTCGGAACGATTCCACAAACTGCCATACGCGTTCAGCCTCTACAGGAGCTGACAATTCCGAGCGCCATCGACGACACCGTCAACTCTGCGATGGATCGCGCACTAGCGCAGCGTCCTGACCTCCTTCAGCGGGTCGCCGACGTCCAGGCCGCGAAAGCGCGGGTCAAGGAAGCGCGTGCGGCCTACTATCCCTCACTGAATTTCACCGCCAGTCCAACCGCGCAGTCGCTATACGGGTTGCAACAGCAGCTTCCCTGGGGACAAACGGCAGGCCTGGCGGGCGGCATGGCCTTTAAATTGAACTGGACTGTGTTTGATGGAAGGGCACGAAGAAATAGGCTCGCGCAAGCCGAAGCCAATGTCCATGAGGCGGAGGCTCAAATCCACGTTTCGCGCGATCAGATCGCGAACGAAGTTTGGGCGGCATACTCCGATTTGAATACTGCTTTGCGCCAGCGCGAAGCCGCGACTGCGCTGCTCGAAGCCGCTGGCCGTTCCTACGATGCCGCCCTTGAATCCTATAACTATGGGCTTCGCAATCTGCTGGACGTGACCGCAGCGCAGACGAACACTCGCGCAAGCTCGCTCGACCGACGTCCTCGCCCGCACGCAGGTCCTTACGACTTTGGCCGCTTTGGCTTTCAGAGCGGGAGACTCAATTCAATCGAACGCAATGAAACCCAGACCATGACCGCTCCTTCGAGATTCCCGCTTCGTGAGACTTCTGCCCCTCATGCTAGTGGCCCCGCTACTATCGAGTTGCTCGCGGGCGCCGTCCGTAGAGGTACTAGGTTCGTTTTTCCCGGCATGGCTGGTGTGTTTCATTGTGGCGATTGTGCTGACGGCCCTCGCCCGGTTGGCATTGTTGCGCTTGCGGGTGAAGGCAGCATTACCGTTGCTGGTTTACCCGAGCCTGGCTGCGCTCCTCACCTTCCTGCTGTGGCTCATCTTTTTTTACTAACGACTCTTATTGAATTTCTCATACTGCAATTCTCAGCAGCGAGGCGAAAAGACCATGGAACTCGATTCCACCGCGACAACCACAAAGCAACTTAGCCGTTGGGTGACCATCGGCATTCTACTAGCGGCAATCGTCCTGGGCCTCGCTGTGCTCTACCACACTAACCATTCTCCGCGAACCGACGATGCCGAAGTATTCGCCAACTTTATCGGGATCGCTCCGCAAGTCGAAGGTCCAATTGTCCGCCTGAACGTGCGAGACAACCAGTTCGTCAAGAAGGGCGAACTGCTGTACGAAATTGATGAGCGACCGTATCAGTACGCGCTCGAGAGGGCTCTTTCGGAGCAGGCCGCCCTCGAAGGACAAATCGCTGACGAACAGCGGAAAATCAATGCCCTGGTGAGCGGCGTCTCCGTTGCCAAAGCGAATATTTCCAGTTCCGAAGCCGACGTGGCACGCTGGGCGGCGGCCGTCGAACAAGCGCGGGCGGACGTGGCCAATGCGGAGCAAGGGGTGAGCCGGGCAAAAGCAGAGTGGACGTACGCGAGCAACAATCTGCACCGTCTCGAGCCGCTTCTCGCAAAGCAATTCGTCACCGTCGATCAGGTGGACCGTGCAAGGACCTCTGAAATCGCGCAGTCGGAAGCACTGAAGCAAGCGGATTCGCAATTGAGGCTTTCTCAAGCAGGCCTCCAATCCGCGCAAGCGCAATACGAGCGGTCTAAGGCGGCTCTCGAACAGAGCAAGGCGCAACACGAACAAGCGCATAACGCGGTCACCACACTCGAGCCTCTGGTCAACCAGCGAGGCGCGCGTGAATCAGCCGTGAAGGACGCTCGCTACAACCTCAACAACTGCCAAGTGTATGCGCCGTTTGACGCTCTGGTCACAAACCTGACGATTTCGGAAGGGGCTTACGCCCATGTGGGGCAGGACGTCTTCACGCTGATTGATGCACGCACCTGGTGGGCAATCGGCAACTTTCGCGAAGGGCAATTGTCACACATCAAGCCGGGAATGCGTGCCGATGTTTACGTCCTGTCGAAGCCCAATGTCCGATTCTCGGGCATCGTGGACAGCGTAGGGTTTGGAGTCACTCCTGATCCTGATGTCATCGGAAAGCTGGACAAAGGCCTGCCGGACATTCAGCGAACACTCAACTGGGTACACCTGGCATCCAGGTACCCGGTTCGCGTGCGGGTGGAGAATCCGACGCCAGAACTCTTTCGAGTTGGCGAATCTGCCGTTGTGACGATTCGTGGAAATTGAGCATGGCTACCGCCGCACAAAGCGTCTCTGCGACGCCCTCTTCCCTGTCTTGGTTCGAACAATTTCTTAAAGACGAACTGTCACCGTACCGGGGTAGAACAGCGTTGGTCGCACGAATGGTTATTGCCGCGACCCTGGTCATGGTGATCTGCATGGTATTCCGCATCCCCTACGCGTTCCAAGGAGCAATTTACGCGCTCATCGTTTCTCGCGAGAGCTCTCAGGCCACGTTCAAGTCGGCTGCGTCGATCCTCGCTTTAACCGGAATCGGCGCCGCGTATCTTTTGGCTTCGGCCTGGTTCGTCATCAGCATACCGACGCTGCATCTTCTCTGGGTCATAGCTTCATTTTTTCTGGGATTTTACGCGATCAGCACCATCACGAACTTCGGTGCCAGTTCCACGTTCGCGATCATGATTTGCATCGGAGTGCCTCTTTGGGACCGCCATGTCTCGGCCGAAACGAATGTCGAAGATACGCTGTGGCTCTGTCTGGCATCCGCGATTGGAGTCGTGGTTACAGTAGGGGTAGAAATATTGTTTTCGCGGATCAAGCCCGGCGAGGACATCGTCGCGGGCGTCGCGGACCGCCTTGCCGCCGTAGAAAACTTGTTAGTGTGTTTTGCGAACAACTGCCCCGTCGACCGATCAACGCAAGCAAATGTAGTGCGCCTGGCCATGGTCGGAACGTCCATGTTGCGGCGCATCTTACAACGGTCTGCCTATGCGCCGAATTATGCCGAACAAATGGGAGCAGTGATCGCTCTTACCGGAAGACTAGTCGATCTCGCCGCCAATCTGAGGAGTCCCACCCACCTGTCTGGTGATGATCGCGAACAAATTCGTCTTCTGGCCGAGAACGTCGGCAGCGTTCGTTCGGCTTTGCTGGCGGAAGGAACTCCACTTTTGAATGCATTCCATGTGACTCAAGGGAATGTTCCACGCGCCATTCCGTTCGTGGCCGAGATGGAAAAAACGGTCCAGCTCATGAAGGAAGTTCTTATAGGCTCTCAATCGCTCAGTGTTTTTGCACCACAGCCCTCAAGTGGCGATCCACCGCCGTCGTTTTTCGTTCGTGATGCGTTCACCAACGTTGAGCACATCCAATTTGCCCTGAAAGGGTGTTTGACGGCCGGCTTGTGCTACATCATTTATAACGGGCGTGGATTGGCCAGGAATCAGCACAGCGGTCACGACCTGTTTCCTCACCGCGCTTTCTACCGTCGGTTCGTCTCGACAAAAGCAGGTGCTGCGTATCTCTGGAGCCGTGGTGGGTGGCTTCCTTATTGGGATGGGCTCACAGATATTCATCCTGCCCTATCTGGATTCGATTGCGGGATTCACCATTCTTTTTGTCGTTGTCACCGCCTTCGCTTCCTGGTTCATGACTTCCAGCCCGCGCTTGTCATACTTTGGCGTGCAGATCGCCGTTGCTTTTTGCCTCATCCATCTCAATTCATTCGCAATCGAGCCTTCGCTTTCGATAGCCAGAGATCGTGTCGTCGGCATCTTGTTCGGATTGATCATGATGTGGCTCGTCTTCGATCAACTATGGGGAGCATCCGCCGTCTCAGACATGAAGAGGGCTTTCCTTTCGGCGGTTCGATTGCTGGCTGCAATTTGCACGAGAGCCGATCTCCAGGGACTACAAGGTGGCCGCGGAACGCAGTTACTCCCTGCGTGAGGCGATCAACAACAATTTCGACGGCGTGCGAGCCTCCGCAGACGGCGTTCTCCTTGAATTCGGACCTTCTCGCCTGCAAGACCTCGCATGGCGCAGTAAGTTCAGACAGTGGCAACCGCAGCTGCGGCTCCTTTTCATAGCTGAAATTGCACTGTGGAAGTACCGCGCCCGACTTCCAGGCTTTGAGTTACCCGCAAACCGTAGGCGCGGCTCAGCGAGCCTTCGATGACGAACTGGCGCGAGCGCTGGAAGCCATCGCAGATCGAATCGAAGGACGGCCATCGCAGGCAGGACTCTTCGAAGAGTCGCTTGCGCGTCTGGAACGCGCGGTCAGTACTTACGAGGGATCGGAACCACAACCAGCGACCGCAGATCGATTCGAAGCGTTCCTTTCCCTGCACCGTAGAATCGAAAGCTTAACGAGTTCGTTGCAGAAAGAAATCGGAAACGCTGTGTGATCAGCGATACCGCCAGAGATTAGCGCGAAGGTCTGCGCGGGCTTGCTACATCCGCACGGCGGGCAAGAGCTCGGAACTCAGTCGCGACCTCGACCTTATCGTCAAATCCTTGGCATGACATAGCTGCAAGAGGAATTCCTCATTCTGAACCTACCGTCTCCTTTTTGTTGAAAACAAGGCGGATTGCCGATTCTCACGCGCATGTTCGGCGTTGGACACACAGTTGCTTTCCCTCATAGCGCCAGTTTCGAGGCTGTCAATTGAAAGGGGAATCTGAAATCGTATGGCTCAACAATCATCAAACGGCAATCGTCCAAAACTGAGTGAGAAGGGACTCTTGACTCCGGACAATTGCGTCGTGGCGCTGATCGACCATCAGGGCCAAATGCTGTTTGGAACAAGCAATTTCGACCGCCAGGGAATCATCAACAACACCGTGGCATTCGGAAAAGCCGCAAGGGTGTTCGATGTACCCGTGGTTTTGACAACGGTCGAGACGAAGTCCTTCAGCGGGAATATGTGGCCGCAGCTGCGAGCCGTATTCCCGGGACAGGAACCCATCGAGCGTTCGTCCATGAACTCGTGGGACGACAAAAACTTTGTCGCCGCGATCGAAAAAAGCGGACGCAAGAAGATTCTCATTGCCGGCCTTTGGACAGAAGTCTGTGTTGCGTTTCCGACGGTACAGGCGATTCATGACGGCTACGAAATCTACGTCGTGGAGGATTGCTGCGGCGACGTGAGCCAGCTTGCTCACGACAACGCGATGAAGCGTGTCATTCAAGCCGGCGCAAAGCCGGTCACGTCCACTGTCCGGTCATGCTCGAATGGCAGCGCGATTGGGCCCACAAGGGAACCTACGATGCGGTGATGGACATCGTGAAGAACCACTACGGAGCCTACGGGATCGGCGTCGAGTACGCGTACACGATGGTGCACGGTGCGCCGGCCACGAAATTTCCCGAGTACGCGGTTCCCGCTGCCGTCGCAGCTCACAAGTAAAACCCGACGGGCGGAGCCTCCTCCGCCCTTCTCAATCCATTTGGAAAACCTGAAACGGAGACTGCCGTGTCTGCTGAGCTCATATTGCACAACGCCAAGATCGCCACGAACGGGGTGCCCTCGTTTGTCGAAGCGATCGCCATAACGGCGGGAAAGATAGCCGCTGTGGGCAAGGATGAAGAGATTCTGCGCCTGCGGGGCCCGCAAACGCGCGTAATTGACGGGCGCCGACGAACCGTCATCCCTGGTCTCAACGATTCACACATGCATCCGATCCGGGGCGGGCTCAACTACAACTTGGAATTGCGCTGGGATGGTGTCCCTTCGCTGGCCGATGCATTGCGCATGCTGAAAGAACAAGCTGCACGAACTCCCGCGCCTCAGTGGGTGCGGGTGATCGGAGGCTGGACCGAATTTCAGTTTGCCGAACGCCGGATGCCTACGCTCGATGAGATCAACGCAGTTGCCCCAGACACGCCCGTGTTCGTGATGCATTTGTATGACCGGGCCTTATTGAACGCAGCGGCGTTGCGTGCGGTGGGCTATGACAAGAACGCTCCGGATTTTCCGGCTGGTGAGGTTCAGCGTGATCGCCACGGAAATCCCACGGGTCTTCTCATCGCCAAGCCCAACGCCAACATTCTCTATTCCACGCTCGCCAAGGGACCAAAGCTCTCCCGCGAAGATCAACTCAATTCTTCCCGGCTCTTCTTCCGCGAGCTCAACCGCTTCGGCATCACCAGCGCGATCGACGCCGGTGGCGGATTTCAGAACTATCCCGACGACTATGGCGTAGTGAACGAACTGCATCGCAATGGCGAGCTGTCGATTCGCCTCGCCTACAACCTCTTTACGCAGAGGCCGAAGCAGGAACTGGCTGACTTTCAGAGCTGGACCAAAATGACAAAGCCCGGCGACGGGGACGACTTCTATCGTGTCAATGGAGCGGGAGAAATGCTGGTTTTCTCCGCCGCGGACTTCGAAGACTTTCTCGTGCCGCGCCCGGACATGCTCCCCGTCATGGAAAGCGAGCTGAAAGCGGTGATTCGCCATCTCGTGGAGAATCGCTGGCCGTTTCGCTTGCACGCGACCTACAACGAGACCATCGAGCGGGCACTGAATGTCTATGAAGAGGTGAACCGGGAAATCCCCTTCGACGGCCTGCATTGGTTCTTCGATCACTGCGAAACAATCTCCGACCGCAACATCGAGCGCGTGAAGGCGCTCGGCGGCGGCATCGCCGTGCAGAACCGCATGGCCTTTCAAGGAGAATATTTCGTCGAGCGATACGGCTCACAGCAAGCCAAACGCACTCCGCCGATCCGACGCATGCTGGAGATGGGTGTTCCGGTCGGCGCCGGCACCGACGCAACCCGCGTTTCGAGCTACAACCCTTACCTTTCCCTCTACTGGCTTATCACCGGCAAGACCGTCGGGGGTCTCAGTCTTTATCCGCAAGAGAACCGATTGGATCGAGAGGAAGCGCTCAAGCTCTACACCATGGGGAGCAGCTGGTTTTCAACCGAAGACGGAAAAAAGGAGCGCTCGCTCCTGGCCAGCTGGCCGACTTGGCTGTTCTCTCCGGCGATTATTTTTCGATTCCCGAGGAAGAGATCAAGCATCTCGAATCGGTACTTACGATCGTGGGTGGGAAGATCGTCTATGCCAGCGAAGAATTCTCAAAACTCGCGCCGCCTCCGCTGCCAGTGAGCCCAGGCTGGTCTCCTGTCAAAGAATACGGAGGTTATGCGAAAGCCCTGGACCAAACTCTTGGCGCATCTCACCCCGCTGCCTGTTCGCATGTTGAGGCGCCGTCAGATGGCCGGACGCGATCACACCTTCAAGTGCTGGGTGAGTTTGGCCTATGGGGGCTGGGTTGCGACTGCTTTGCGTTCTGATTCACGCGTCGCTAGAGGGATCGAAATGAAGGTACTGTTTTTATCTTTCATCGTTGGTCTCGGAGTCGGTGTCCTCTACGGACTCATCCGGGTAAAGAGTCCGGCACCGCCGATCGTCGCTTTACTCGGCCTCTTGGGGATGGTGCTTGGCGAGCAGTTCGGGACTTGGATTCAGACGAAGAAGCTCGACGTTTCGCGCGCCGCATCCGTATGCCTTGTCGGTGAACGCTACGACCGTCAGCTTTACAATCCTCCATCACGCAAGACGCGTTACGAATCAAGTTCCATCTTTGCGAGAACACATCGCCATGACCGACGAAGTAGATACGACCGACGTACATAGCAGGTGATCTTCTTTGAGAGCTGGCTAGACACAGGAACCAGTTTCATAGCGATGAGATAATTGGCGACTTAGGAGAAATAGAATGCGCTTGAAAAAAATCCTTGCTGGAACGTCTGTTGCTATCTTCCTGACGATTGGCTTCGCGTGCGAATCGCGATACTTCAGCACATTCGCCCAAAGTCTCCAGATAGCCAAAACGGCGGGCGTAGCTGTCGGCCCGCAGTACGACACGACGCATGTCTACGTTGCTCCACAGGACTTTGACCGTTTTGTCGCGAGCCTGATTGCCACATTCGGTGGCACAACAACCAAGCAGGGCGTTTTCACCGTAACTCCGACACCCAGCAGCACCATGTCGCAGCTGGTCATGACTCCTGTAGGCACCGTATCCGTATTCGGATTCAAGACGCCGGTTCCGTATCCATTCGGGTTGGAGCGCACAGGCTATCTGGTCACTGATGTGGACGAGGCGATCCGCGCCGCCAAGGCCACGGGCGCGGATGTCTTAGTCGCTCCCTTCAACGATCCGATTGGCCGAGACGCAATCATTCAATGGCCGGGTGGCGTGAACACGCAACTGTACTGGCACACCACCGCGCCATCCTATGCCCCGCTCCAAACTATTCCGGAGAATCGGGTCTATGTCTCGCCGGACCGAGTGGATGCATTTGTGTCCAGCTTTCTCGCGTTTTCCCACGGGAGTGTCGTCTCTGATGAACCGCGCGCACCGGGCGTCGAAATCGGAAGGCCCGCGGAAACCTATCGGCGAGTAAGGATCGAATCGAAGTTCGGGAAGTTGACCGCGCTCGTTACCGACGGTCACCTTCCGTATCCGTACGGCCGGGAAATGACCGGATATGAGGTGACGAATCTGACGGACACGCTCACCAAGGCAAAAGCCAGCGGCGTCGACGTGCTCGTACCTCCGTATAAGACCGACGAACGAGAATCCGCTGTCGTGCAGTTCCCCGGAGGATACATCGCGGAAATCCACTCCGTAATAAAGAAATAAGAAGTGCAAACGACTTCTGACGATGATCCGCGAAGCGCAGTGCCACACCTGGGATTGGAACGAAGAGATACATGCGAACGTTGATGATCTTAATGGTCGTGTCTCTTGCGACGTCCGCCACTCTCGCGAGGGCAATCAGTTCCCACCGCTGAATCCCCGGCGCCGGCACGGATCTATCACTTGCTTCGCGAGGACGATGACTGGAGTTTTCTCGCCGATCCGGCTGAGCGGCAGGAGTTTTGGGACCCCATCAAATACATTCGTCTGCGGTCCGGTCGGAATGACTGGTTCCTGTCCATGGGCGGCGAAGCTCGCGAGGTTTGGGAACAGATCGGAAACGACAACTGGGGCCAACAGCCTTTCATGAACGCCTATTTCAACGAACGGTACATGCTTTATTTCGACGTTCATTACGGCAAGCACGTTCGCTCGTTCGTGGAGTTCAAAAGCGGTTTGAATTCTTACCGCATCGGTGGTCCGAGACCGATCGACGAAAAGAAGCTCGATTTCCAAGCAGCATTTCTCGAAGTCGGAACGGGGGATGAACGCAACTGGATCAAGTTCAGAGCCGGGAGACACGAGCTGGAATATGGCTCCGGGCGCCTGATCGATGTTCGCGAGGGCCCCAACGTGCGCTTGAGCTTTGACGGGTTCAAGGTGAAGGCCGGTGTCGGTTCTTGGCAGATTGACGGCTTCGCCGTGCGCCCGGACCTGGACAAGCCGGGATTTTTTGACAATGCACCCAATCACGCTAGTCGGATTTTGGGGCGTATACGGCGTCCGACCTCTGACGAAGAACATCACACTGGACGCTTACTACCTTGGCCTCGATCGAAAAACAGCTACATTCAACCGGGGTGTAGGCCACGAAGTGCGGCACAGTATCGGTGCGCGTCTTTCTCGTCCCGTCGCCGAGATGAAGCCCGGCTGGGATTTCGACTATGAAGCGCTTTGGCAATTCGGAACCTTCGGTTCCGCAAACATAAGCGCCTGGACAGTGGCTTCGGAAACCGGTTACCGGTTTCCGAACATTCCGCTCAAACCGCGATTCAGCGCTAAAGCGGACATCTCGAGCGGCGACGATCCGAGGACGAACACGCTCAGCACCTTCAATCCGCTTGTTCCCGAAGGGCAATTATTTTGGCGTCCTCGCCACGGCCGGCCCGGGCCCCATCAACTTTATTGACGTACACCCTCGCGTTGAAGCGACGCTGCCGCACGGTGTGACTGTCTCCGTCGATTGGATCTTTCAGTGGCGGGAGAGTTTGCGAGACGGAGTGTATTCCGTGCCCGGATTTCTGATTATTCCTGCGGGAAAAAGTAATGCGCGTTTCGTCGGGCACCGTCCGGGCACGGAAGTGCGCTGGCAGGCGAATCGCCATCTGTGGTTTCAAGCCGACTACGGAATTTTTTATGCAGGCAAGTTCGTGAAAGAAAGCCAGCCAGGCCGCAACCTGAATTACTGGGCTCTATGGACGGGATACAAGTTTTAGGGGCAAACAACATGAATCGTACTTACCAGTTCGTCCTCGTCGTGTACCGAATGGAAGGCGAGGAGTCGATGGGGAACGGTAACCAGTTGCACCGAGTCTATGGCAGTAGGAGCACTCGTTGAGGTGCTGACCCCGAAATGAAAACAAGATCGACGCCGGAAAGAATGCTACGGCAGGCATGATGAATAACTCCTCGACAGGCGGCTAATCCAACGGCGGAGAAAATCGCTCCCTATGTCCTCCTCGGAATGACGGCGGTTACTGGTCTCGTTGACGCCGTCAGTTTTCTGTCCCTCGGGAGCGTCTTCACTGCGAACATGACGGGGAACATCTTGATTCTAGCGTTTGCGACGGCGCGCGTGTCTGGACTGTCCGTGGCGCGCTCGTCAACGGCGCTCATAGCGTTTGTTATGGGGGCGATACTCGGCGGACGGATCACGGCCCGCGCGAGCGCCGATTCACGGATTCGGTTCGCGGCACAAGCATTCCTGCTCGAGGTGGTCTTTCTCTCTGCGGCGTCGTTTTGCAGCATCGGATACAGAAGCGATTTGCTGGAACATTCTTTTCAACCGCTTGTTCTGATCGCCTTCACGGGGCTGGCCATGGGCACGCGGAATGCCGCCGTTCGGAAGCTCGCAATCCCGGATCTGACGACGACCGTCCTAACATTGACGGTCACGGGCATCGCTGCGGACTCCTCACTCGCGAAAGGCAACAACCCGAGATTGGCGAGAAGAGTTGGTTCAGTCTTGGCAATCTTTTTCGGCGCAGCGTTCGGTGCAGTCGTCATACGCTACTCGATCTCAGCGGCGCTCGCGCTTGCGACCGCAATCTCCGTCGTGTGCAGTGCTGCGTTGTTTCGCTCATTGCGTACGTCCGATAAGCTGTGAACGGCGAGGGTGTTTCTTAGGGCGGGCAGTCGTACCTGACTCGCACGGCGCAACGATTCAAAACAACTGTGCGGCGGACAGTACAGCGGTTCCCTGCACCGTTGTAGTCCACCAGATATCCTGACCACCTGCTTGGCAGCCAGACGCTCTTGTCAACAAAGTACGATTCGTCTGCATCGGATACAGCCAGTCACAATTAGCACAGATGCGCCACGTGCGCGACCTTTAGTAACTCAAATTCTACTAAGTGACCCCCTCGTTGAGACAAATGTGTGCATCACAATCCATGTTTTGCCCCGGCTATGCGCCACAAAACGTCATTGTAGGCTCTGCACAAACCGCTTCCGAGCTTGACTCTCCTGCCTCTTTTTCAAACCATTCGGGTGAACGATATCCGAGCGCCGAGTGTAATCGACATTGGTTGTAATAGTGTTCTATGAGGTCCAACGCTCTGTTGCAGGTCCTCGAAGTCGCGGTACACGGTAGCGTCAATCTCTTCCCTCTTGAGAACTCTTGCGCTAGAAGTGCGCCTTAACGGAACACGCAACGAAAGTATCGTACGGTCTAGCCACCAATTAGTTACAGTCAACGTCGAACATCTTGTCGGCCCAAACAAGCATTCGTTCTCGTCCTTCTTCCGCAAGTCCGACTTCGTTTGACACCACCGATATTGGTAAATAGGCCGCCAAGTCTCTAGTCGCACAAAAACTTCCTTGCGAGACCAAACGCTGAACAAGCTCATCAGCTTCAACGGTTACTCTCTCCTGTAATGACTTGAGCGCCGATGGAGTGAGCGGCTTCATGATGATGCGGCGAAGGCGCCTATGATCTTCCCCATCGCTACATAGAGTATTGCCCCGAAGAACGTGGTTCATGTGATCGTTCATCATCACGCCGAAAGACGACGGAAAGGACGACGGATCGTGAAGGGCTTTCGCTGTCATAACGTGTCAGTGCAAACATCTTGTACTTCGAGAGCCAGACAGCCGGGCCAGCATCCTGCAATTCGCCGTACGTGGAGCCAGGGATCGATCAATGCGCGATCAGAGTATGGATCAAGGTGGGACATTGGCGTTTCGACGCTCATTACCGAAGTCATTTTGAGGAGCTCCTTTTGATGGTGTTCCTTACAACCCAATCAGAAAACCACGGGAAGGAGATTGCATTGTGTCTGAATACTTGCCGCTGGACCGGATTCTTCGGAATTCTTCAGGATGAGACATGCATCCAATGCACTGGAGAAAGACAAAGATCACGGATCCACAGAATGGGGTCGGATTTGCAGAGAGACAGATGCTCAGTGCAGCTTCACTGGCTGCTATCGGGACGGTCATGATGTCTGCAACAAGCGCCAGATCTCAGAGCCGCCGTACAAAACGGGAAACGATCCCGGAAAGCCTGAGCTGATGCGTTAGGATTGTTTTCTGGCGACAAACAACCATCTTGAAGGTTCGGAGAAAGGTTCGGAGAAAGGATGTCTTCACCGCTACTACCCAGCGCGCTCGATGCCCGCACACAAGCCTTTCCGGTTCTTTCCGTTTCCCAGATCGACCGCATTCGTTCCTGTAGCCGGTCCCGGCACGTCGCCGCAGGCGACATACTGTTCGAACCTGGCGATGAGAACGTTCCTTTCTACGTACTCCTTTCCGGAAGAATGGAGATCGTGCAGCCGGATCTCGCGGGCGAACACCAGATTGCAAAACACGGGCCGGGCGAGTTCACCGGAGAAATGACCATGATCTCTGGACGCCGCTGTCTCGCGCGCGGCCGCGTAACGGAACCCGGCGAATTCCTGGAACTGACCGGCGACGGATTGCGTTCGCTTGTGGCCAGAGACGCCGAATTGAGTGACATTTTCATGCGGGCCTTCATTCTCCGCCGGCTGCAACTCATCAGTCAGGGCCAGGGCAACGTCATCCTGCTCGGTTCCCGGCACTCCGCCAACACATTGCGATTGCGCGAATTCTTGAGCAGGAATGGATATCCCTACAGGTACGTGGATCTTGACACGGACAATACTTCCCAAGAGCTTCTCGACCGGTTTGAAGTAACACCTTCGGAGATTCCCGTTGTCATTTGCAGCGGTCGCTCCGTCCTGCGCAATCCTTCCAATCAAGAACTCGCTGATTGTCTCGGATTCAACACCACCATCAATGAATCGCAAGTGCGCGACCTAATCATTGTCGGAGCGGGTCCGGCCGGCCTGGCTGCAGCCGTCTACGCAGGATCGGAGGGTCTCGATGTGCTCATGATCGAGACCGCAGCACCGGGAGGACAAGCGGGATCCAGCTCCAAAATTGAAAATTATCTGGGATTCCCAACCGGAATCTCCGGCCAGGAACTGGCGACACGAGCGATTGTACAAGCCGAAAAATTCGGAGCAAGGATGATGGTCGCGCACCGCGTTGTGGGCTTGGAATGCGCAAGGCGGCCGTTCAAGCTGGTCCTGGACAACGGGAACAGTCTCGCGGCACGCGCCATCGTCATAGCCACCGGCGCACAGTACAACGAGCCGCCGCTTAGCAACCTCGATAAATTCAAAGGTCAGGGAATTTACTACGGTGCGACCTTCATGGAAGCACAGCTCTGCGAACGAGAGGACGTGGTGGTTGTCGGCGGCGGCAACTCCGCGGGACAAGCGGCCGTTTTTCTCTCGCAAACGGCGCGCAAGGTCTACATGCTGGTGCGCTCCGGTCAGTTGTCGGACACCATGTCGCGCTATCTCATTCAGCGCATCGAAGAAAATCCTGCAATCGAGCTGCACTACAAAACGGAGATCGTCGGTCTTGCGGGCGATACGCACCTTGAGCGCATCACTTGGCGAGACAAGGTAGGCGGCGAGACTTCGGATCACAAGATTCGCCACGTGTTCATCATGGCGGGAGCTTCGCCGCGAACGGAATGGCTGAAGGATTGTGTGGCTCTAGACAACAAAGGGTTCATCCTCACCGGCCGCGACTTGGACGGCACAACGGGGAAGCTGGCGTGGTCCGGAGCACGTCCCCCCTACATGCTCGAAACAAGCCTTCCCGGAGTCTTCGCCGTCGGCGATGTTCGCTCCAGCAACGTGAAACGCGTAGCTTCCGCAGTCGGGGAAGGAGCGATTTCCATCTCGCTCGTTCACCGCGCTCTGGCGGAAGTGTAAGTGTCCGTGCAATCCGCTCGCTGACCCGTTGGTTATAAAGTCTTTCACGGCGCAAAGAGTCAAAATGCACTGGCTGTTTCGCCTAGAATTCTTCGCGGCCCTTTCGGATCCCACTCTGCCGAAACCCTGCTGATCGAGCTTCCTTCGGCGCTCTTCAACCAAATTGTGTGTCGACCGTCGTTCCAAGAAGATGTCCCCAATATGCTGTCTCGTATTGGTCAAACGAAGAAGGCATTAACCATTTCGACGTCCGAAAGATACGTGTTTATTGCGCATATCTTTCCATTTCGGAGGTGACAAACCGCCGCAAGGTGTTCGTCCCATTCAGCCGAGACTAACTTCTCATCTGCGTGACTTTGTTGCGACAGCAGCAAACCAAAGGACGCAGATTGAGCTGTGTAAGGCTACGATCTGACTGTTTTCGAGACTTCCACTTGCTTGTAAGGCAGGCGCACGAGTGAACAGGGCTCGACGACAGGACCAAGATTCTGTCCGACGAGCCCTCTCGGGAAATTGGGGTCGAATTGAACCAGGTCGGGTCCAACTGGGTCCAAAACGGTCCGTTTTTATGCCGGATTCAGCTAGTGTGTGTAAGACCAATTGAACCATCGTGAGTTATGGAGCGATCACGTCGTAGTCGTTCATAGCGGCAGCTCTTTTCCGGCATGCTCCGCCACCATGTACGAGGCGTACCAGTCGGGCCAGTTCTCGTCGCGTTGGCCGCCGGTGCGGGCTTCGTGCTCGCCGTGGGCCTTCGCCGCACGCCGCATTGCGCTCGCCAGATCGTTCGCCGACGCGAAAGTCGTCGCCGCGGAGTCGATGCGACCGGGAAGACGCGTCGTGAGTTCCTGGAACAGCCAGCCGTTGCCGTCCGGATCCTTGAACGAGGCGAACGAGCGATAGCTGCGATGCTCGGCATCCGGGCCACTGAGGCGAACCCGCCCAAACAGGTAGGGCTCGTCCGTGCCGGCGTACACGCCCTCGTTGTGAAACACTTCGCTGACCTCGACGCCGCGACGGAGCAGCTCGGCGCGGACGGCCTCGATGTCGGAAACGATCAGGTACAGGCCCTGAGAGGAGCCGGGGGCAGCCGCGGTGACGTTCTTGCCGAAAATGACCGAGCAGCCGGAGCCAGGCGGCGTGAACTGGATCACGCGAAAGTGGTTCTCGTGAGCGTAGTCGGCGTCGAGCCGCCATCCGAGGTTTGCGTAGAACTCCTTCGCGCGATCGACGTCAGAGACGGGGAGGACGACGATCTCAAACTTCATGTCAACCGTTCCGGCCTTCGCGTCGCTGCTTGTGTCTTTCGTAGGGACTGGCTTGGTGCTCATGGCTGCCTCCGTTTTGCCTGAACTCTTAGTGCGGGAATGACCGGTCGCGGCTTTCACAAGCTACGCCAGACCAAGTCGCCGGTCAAGGAACAGTCACCGCGAAGTCCGGCCAAGTCCCAGTCGGCTTGTGGAACTTGATCGGTGTGATTGAAGTCTCCACTCGGTGGATTCTCCCGGATGACGGGCAACCCTTCGTGCGACCTGTAAAGCTGCTGAAAATGATTGTCTGGAGAGGAGGAACTCTGGCGCTGCGTACCAATGGGTACGTACAGAACCCAGCCGGCGAGAGTATCTCCGAAGCTGCGCAGCCGCTGTTGGCGTTGTTAAACAGTGACGGCTCGCTAGCCCAGAACCTCGGCTACATCGGAGGTCCGCGCCATAACCAACTCACCACGATCGCTCCTCTGAACGGCCACTGGCTTCTTGGCGGAATGATCAATGGTCCGGGTACGCATTCTGGCGACGCTCAGCGCGAGCTCATCGTCGCCGATGGATTCTTGCGGGAGGGGTCCAATTGCCAGCCGAGTGAGCTGCGTTTGTGCCCCGAAAGCTTGCTTCACCGACAATGATTGCAGTGGTCTCTGCCTGGGGTGGGCTGTCGAGATGTGCCGGGGAACCCGAAGTTAATTCACCTTGGAATGACGCCGCGACGACTCACACCCGCACGTACGATTGCCGAAGGGCGGGCGTTTGGTTGTCGGTTGATTAGAGAGTTCTATGTCGGATAACGGGCAAACTTTCCATAACTCGGTAACGTAAGGGTTGCCGACCAACTGCCCAATGACGAGCGGATTCCGGGGTTGTGATGCTATCGCGATTTTTCGCTAACAATCCTCAGCCCGTTTGTTAGGCTGATCCGGGGCAAGAATGTTCACAGTCCTGAATTCATCCCTCCGGGCTCTCTTGCTCGCAATTGTGTGTGTTGCGTTGCTGCTGATTGCTTGCGGCAAAAAAGAAGCTACGCCGCAAGGTACCGACCAGACCAAGCAACAAGGGGCTGCCTCCGGTCCGACATCGTCCACCGCGACCAACGTTCTGTTGTTATGTAAGGCCAGCTGTCAGAAGTACTTGGCTCCTTTCAATAACTCCTCAGCCGACGCCAATTACGGCTCCTCTTGTAAAAGTGCCTGCTCGTTGGCACGAACAATTACATCCGGTATGAGCGTCTGGCAGTTTTGACAGTTAAAGTGTCCGTCGATTGGTAGTACTGGTGGCTGAGGAGCGTTTCGCTCTACGACTCGTTATATCCAAGCAACTCCAGGGGTTCTACGTCGTCCAGTGGGCCCCTCGAATGTCTGGCTGTTTTGATACTTGGAAGGGAGCATTCAAATGAGATTCAAAATCATCGCCTCGATTCTCGCCGTGGCATTGTTGACTGTGGGTGCATACGGCGGGGAGGATGACAACGAAAAAAAGCGGGAGAAAACCCGCAAGATGGCAGCCGAGGCCTTGCAGGATTTGTACAAGCTGGAACCCTCTGCTCAAGCAGCTATCCAGAAAGCGGCGGGCTACGCCGTTTTCGACAACATGGGGGTGAACGTATTGCTGTTGAGCACGGCACGCGGTTCAGGACTGGCCGTCAACAACAAGACCAAGCAAGAAACCTTCATGAAGATGGCTTCGGCCGGTGCCGGTGTGGGCATGGGAGTGAAAGACTATGTCGTGGTGTTCGTCTTCGAGAACGAAAAGGCGGTTGCGCAATTTCTGGACTCCGGCTGGTCCGGCTCAGGGCAAGCGGACGCTGCCGCCAAAGCAGGCGAGAAGGGCGGAGCTTACTCGGGAGCGGCTGAAGTTGCCCCGGGAGTATGGGTCTACCAGATCACCAAGAATGGCCTCGCCCTACAGTTGACCCTGCAGGGTACCAAGTACTACAAAGACGACAAACTGAATACGACTAAACCCGCTACTGGGGCGTGAGGCGGGAGGAGATCTTGTCGCGCAACGCGAAAGCTCGCGACTCCCCAGACCACCAGCCCGACCTTCCAAGAAACAAAAGGGTTTGGAGAAATTGTACGATTTCTTTGCGATGAGGAGACTACGCAAGTCTAGCGGTGTCCGGTTCGTTCGACCTGGCCCACGCAAAACAGGTAGCGCAAGCAGTCGAGAAAGCGGGTAATACCAACCTGTTCCATAAACCACAATCCCGGTGATGGCAGACACGACAACATTTATAGTGGCCAGGGCACCGCGAATCGCGGTGGCTTCGTTTACAACACCAACACGAATGCAGGTATCGCCGCGGGGAAGAACAACGTCTATGCGGGCAAGGACGGCACTGTGTACCGCTACAACAGGGAGAGTGGCAACTGGTCGAGCAACAGTGGAAGTGGCTGGCAAGCAGTCAACAAGCCGGAGCCAAAGCTGCAAACCGAACAGGAAATGCGCAGCAAAGGAGCACAGCGTACCCAGAACTTCAGTTCGATGCGCACTTCCGGCCGTGCTCGAATGGGCGGAGGTCGGCGGCGTTAGACCGAAGGCGCTTGGGACAAATCGGCCATGTTGCACACTTCGATGCGAGAAAAAAGTGCTCATGCTCTTACGCGATCCCGCCATCATTCGCGATCTCCCCAAAAACCACCTGAACCTTCTATGGCTCCGAACCACCCCAGCAATAAGCAAAGACTTCGGCGGGCATTGTCGAACACCGAAGACAGGAAAAGCAGGTGAATTATGACTCAGACCAAGATGTTTGAAGGAGTCAAACTTGAATCGATTTTTCATCCATCAGATTTTTCCGAGGCCAGCGAAGTCGCCTTCGTGCACGCCCTGAAGATCGCACTGGTGGCTGGAGCCAAACTTACAATGCTCCATGTCGAGGCGAGTCCCAGTGCTGAATGGCAGGACTTCCCCGGCGTCCGCGACACGCTCGAGCGATGGGGGCTCATCCCGAAAGGCAGCCCCAAGAGCGCGGTTGGGCAGCTCGGCATCGAGGTCGACCAAAGTTCTCAAGTTGAGCAAGGATCCGGTGAAAGCCTGTCTTGGTTTTCTGGAAGAAAATCCTACGGATCTGATCGTGTTGGCGGTTCGCCAGCACGAGGGGCGCATGCGCTGGTTGGGGAAATCGGTGGGCGAGCCGATCGCGCGCAGGGCCGGACAAATGACGCTCTTCATCCCCCACGGCGTGGAGGGCTTCGTCTCGCGACAGGACGGCTCGATCTCGCTTCGGAACATCCTCATCCCGGTCACGAGCAAACCCCGCCCGCAACCGAGCGTGGAAGCCGCCGCGCGTCTGATCCGCAACCTCCAGTTGCCAGCTGGCATGGTCACGTTGCTCCACGTCGGACCCGCTGCCGAAATGCCCTCGCTAAAGCTCCCCAAGGACACCGACTGGACCTGGAACAGCGTGGCCAAGGTCGGTGAACCGGCTGACATCATCCTGCAAACTGCCACGGAGCTTCGCACGGATCTGATCATCATGACAACCGATGGTCCTGACGGATTTCTCGATGCCCTGCGCGGGACCACATCCGAGCGAGTGCTCCGTAAGGTGCGTTGTCCTGTGGCTAACCTGCCGGTGGGATCCATGTTGGGCTGAAGCAAAAACGCGACCTGGTTCCTGAATTTTGACCGTTCGCACGTCGCGAACTCCCTCTTCCTCAAGGGAGAGATTCTGGATATTTTGCAACGTCAGATTGCCCCCGTTGTTCCGGAAACTATTGTAGGGTTGGACGGAACGTTCTACGAACTCCACATCGAGCGTGGCTTCTGTAAAGTCCAATTCACTTGGTGGGGTGAGCCGCCGCGAGTTTGGAATGCACTTGGAGAGACAGCGAAGACACTCCTAAACAGAGCTGACGCGGCATCGATGATCAGGACCCTACAGTCCAAGACCAGGAAACAATTGACAGAGCGGCTAGAGGAGGAGCTAGGCGAGCTGCGGGCCATAATGAAGAAGGATAGTGAGGAATGGATGAGGACGCACAATCATCGATGCGACGAGCTGGCGCGCTCCCTGAGAACTGCAGGATTGACATGTCCTGGTTGTGGCCAGCATTCGAAGGATATTCGGTTCATCGATAAGAGTCCCGATGCTAAATCCTATTTCATTTGTAAAGCATGCGGTCGATCTTTTCGACCAGAGGATCTGTAGACTCTCCGACCATGAAGACATGGAATGGTTGCCGGAATAGCTGCCCTCGACCTGCAAGCAGCAGGGACGTACTCATTATTCGCCGCGCTACGAGGCAAGACCAAATTAAAGTTTATCGTGCTGATGCTCGTTTTCACATGGCCGCTCATTGCAGGTATCGTTTTCCAGCGAGTGAAATCCGTGTCGTGAAATCCCGGGGATTGTCAACTCGGGTCGAGGAGCCGACATTGTTATGCAATCATCTGAAAAAAAACACTATCGAACTGACGTACGATCTCTTGGCGAGGGCATCTTGTCCTTAGTCCGCGGTTGCGTGTCCCGGCACGGGTGCGCCGGCACTCGGCCGTGAATGTCGTGCCCTGAAGAAGGCAAAGCGATCCAGGACCTTCTCCTGGAACTCTTCGAGGTAAAGATAGATGGCCGGAGTGATGAAAAGGGTGATGAACTGCGACACAATCAGCCCGCCGACCACAACGAGTCCCAGCGGCCGGCGTGAAGCGCCATCCGCACCGTAGCCAAGGGCGATCGGCAGCGCGCCCATGAGCGCGGCCATGGTGGTCATCATGATGGGCCGAAAGCGCTCCATGCTGGCGTCGTGAATCGCCTGGTCGTCCGGGACACCATGCTCGACACGCTGTTGCGCGAAGTCCACGATCATGATTCCGTTTTTCTTCACGATGCCCATGAGCATGAACATGCCGATAAACGCGTATAAAGAAGCCTCGGCGCCAAACAACCACAGGGTCAAGAGCCCGCCCACGAGCGCAACCGGCAACGAGGAGAGCACGGTAATCGGATGTAGGTAGCTCTCGTACAAAATGGCCAAAATCACGTACATGACAAAGACAGCGAGGAACATCAGGATGGTGAGGCTCGATACCGTGTCTCGGAACGTAAGCGCCTCGCCCCGGAACTCGCCGCGAATTCCTGGCGGCAAGACTTGCTTCGCAGCCTTCTCGACGAAATCAGTGGCCTGCCCGATGGAATAGCCGGGCTTCAGGTTGAAGAACAGAGTGGCGCTCGTGAATTGATTTATGTGATTGACGGACTGCGGGCCCAAGATCGGATGCCAGGTCGCTAGGGCGTTGAGCGGAACCATGCGCGAGCCGTCGTCGCTCTTGATGTACAGCAGATGCAGATCCTGAGGCTCGGAACGCTGGTCGTCGGCAACTTCCAGGATCACCTGGTATTGGTCGGTGGGCTTCTTGATGAGATAGACGTAGTTCTGCGAGTACGCTTGGTGCAGAAGATTAAGAATTCGAGTCTCGGAGACTCCGTAGGTCTTTGCTTGCTCGCGCAGGATGTCGACCCGCAGATTCGGGGTATGGTTGAACAGGTCGGAGTTGACGAAGAGGAATCCCGGGAACTCGAACATTTTGCGCATCAGGGTTCCTGCGCTGTCATAGACCTCGTTCGGATCGATCCCGGAAATCGAATAAGCAAACTGGCCCTGCAGCTGCGCCGTGGCTCCGGTGCTAATCTGCAGCACGGGCTGGGGCTTCAAAAATGTGATCAGGCCGGGGACTTTGGAGTTCAACTGCCCCATCAATTGCCCGGCCACGGCTTGAATGGGCGGACGCTTATCGGGAGGTTTCAGAAAGGCGAGCACCAGGCCTTGGTTGGCGGGGAAAAATGCATTGTTGCCGCTCATGGTGAAGGTCATGTCCACGGCGGGGTTGGTATGGAGGACCTCCTCCACCTGCATCTGGTGGGTATGCATTTCGTAGTGCGACGTGCCCTCCTGAGCAACGAACACGCCCAGGGCGAAGGAACTATCGCCGATGGGGAGGAAGGCCTTGGGAACAACATAGAAAAGGTAGACAGTTCCCAGCAGGCAAACCACCCAAATCGCCAGGGAAATCCAGCGATACCGGAGAAAAAACCACAACGAACGCCCGTAAACCGAGAGCACCCTTTTTTCTGTGCCGCCGACGACGCGCTCGACCCAGTTCTTTTTCGTGCGCTCTCCGCGTTCCTGGAGCAGGCCGGAGCACATGAGCGGCGTAAGTGTCAGCGAAACGATGCCGCTGGCAAAAATCGAAACGATGATGGTGATCGAGAACTCGCGAAAGATGCGTCCAACCAGGCCGCCCATAAAAACAAGCGGAAGGAATACAGCGGCTAGGGAAACGGTCATGGCCAGAATCGTGAAGCTGATTTCCTTGGCGGATCGCAGAGAGGCCTCCAGGGCCACCAGGCCGCTCTCCATGAGGCGAACGGTATTCTCCAAGAAGACGATGGCGTCATCGACCAAGAATCCGATGGCCAACGTCAGGGCCATCAGGGACAAGTTGTCCAGGCTGTAGCCCAGGATGTCCATGACCACGAAGGTGAGCAGGAGCGAGAGCGGCAGCGCCACAACCGGAATCAAGGTGTCGCGCGCGCGGCCGAGAAAAAAGAAAATCACCAGGACAACCAAGGCGAACGCGACGAACAGCGTCGCCTGGACATCCTTGACGCTGTTCACGATGCCTTGAGAACGGTCATAAATGGGAACGATTCCAACAGAACTGGGGAGTTGCGCTTGCACGGTGGGAAGGAGGTCGCGGATGGATTTGGCCACCTCGACGGCGTTTGATCCCGCACGCCGGAAAACCGCAACGACGACCGTGGCGGCCGGAACCTCGTGTCCGCGGTACCAAAAGCGCATGCTGATGCGTTCGTCCTGCAATCCGTTTTTTACCGTGGCGATGTCTTTCAAGTAGACCGGAGCGCCGTTGCCTTGGCGGACGATTAAATTTTCGTACTGGCTGGCTTCGCTCAACTGTCCTTCGGGCTGCAGCAGAAAGGTGTGATGTTCGCCGTCAAATTGGCCGGCGCCGGTATAGCTGGTGCCGTTCTTCAACGCCGCGGCCAAGTCATCGATGGTCAAATTGCGCGCGGCCATCGCGGAAGGGTCCGCCTTGATGCGAATGGCGGACTGAGCGCCATAGACGGCGACCTGGCTCACGCCAGGGAGAATGCTAATGCGCTCGCCGACTTGCGTATTGGCGTAGTCGAACAGCTGGCCCTGCGTGGCGCTGTCGCTAGTGATCCCCACGTACATGATGGGCTGGTCGTTCGGATTGGTTTTGGTGAAGGTGGGCGGGCTCGGTAAATCCACGGGAAGTTGCGCCGTCGCGCGCGTAATGGCCGCCTGAACGTCGGTTGCCGCGGCATCCACACTCTTGGAGAGATCGAACTGCAGGACGAAACTCGAGTGCCCCTGTCCACTGTTCGAGGTCACCAACTGAAGGCCGGGAATCTGCATGAACTGACGCTCGAGCGGAGTGGCCACGTTGTTCGCCATGGTCTCTGGCGTTGCGCCGGGATAGCCGACGTTTACCTGAATGACGGGATAGTCGACCGCGGGCAGATCGTTGACCGGCAAGACAAAATAAGCGAGTACGCCAAAAACAATGGCCGAGACCGTGAGCACCACGGTCATCACCGGGCGGCGAATAAATGGTTCAGAGAGATTCATCGATCTTCGTTCTCGTTACTTTGCCTTCGCGGGCGCACCCGGCTGCGTGCCCGCGGCGGGGGTAGCGCCGCCCGTATCCACACGCACCTTGCTGTTCGGAGCTACGGTCATCTGGCCGGCGAGGATGACGTTCTCTCCCGAGGCTACACCTTGGGTAACCACGATGTTATCGCCTTGCCGCTGGCCCAAGGTCACAAGCCGCAGGTCTGCGGTGTTGTCGGGTTTCACCACGTAGACGAACGGACCTTTCTGGCTGATTTGCGTGGCTTGGTTGGGGATCAGCACCGCTCCCTTTTGCGTTGCCAGCACCAGCCTGACGTTAACAAATTGCCCGGGCCAGAAATGGTGATCGGGGTTGGAGATGGTGGCGCGCAAAAAGACCGTGCCGGTGCCGTTCTGGACGGTGTTATCGAGAAATGTGAGCTTACCGCCGCGGACGTGCTCTTCCGGATCGGAGGGCAGCCTCACGAAGGTCTTTAGCGTTCCGCGCGTCATCTCTTTTTGCACATTTGGGAGATCGCGCTCGGTTATCGTGAAGTCCGCATAAATTGGATCCAGGCGCTGGATTAGCAACAACCCGGTTGTGTTCGCCTGCACCACGTTTCCGACGTCAACGAGTCGTGCGCCGGCACGCCCCTGGATGGGCGAGTGAATATAGCAATATTCCAGGTTGAGCTGGGCGGTTTCGAGCGCCGCTTCCGCCGATTCCACCTGTGCCCGATCGACCTCCACGGTGCTCTTTTTGGTGTCGTAATCCTGCTTTGCGATGACCTTCGAGTTGAATAGCTCCGAGCTGCGCCCGAACTCCACTTTGGCGAGTTCCAGCGCCGCTTTTGCCTGGGCCAAAGCGCCCTTTGCCGAATCGAGTTGGGCCTGATACGGACGCGGATCAATCACAAAGAGCAACTGCCCCTTGGTCAAATCCGCGCCATCCTGGAATTGCCTTTGCGTAATGCGTCCGCCGACTTGCGGGGTTACGGTAACGGACTCGAAAGCGTAGCTCTTGCCGATCTCGTCGAGGTAAACGGGCACATCTTGGGCTTGCGCCTTGGCCACACTCACCAGGGGCGGAGGCGGCATTTGGGGACCAGCAGCTTGGGGATTCGGCCGGTTACAGCCCGACGCTGCCATCTGCAAGACAAACAACGGCAGTGCATACAAAAATCGGAGCTGCAACTTCATCCTCGCCCTTCCCTCTATACGCTACGGGCCAACGGTATATTGCGGGTCAGGCCCAAAAGCCCTGTGGTCGACACCACGCCCTGCCAGTATCTCTGAAGTTTGTAACGCCTGGTTCTGTGCATAAAGCTAAGGGACATCCGAGACTAGTTAGACGCCCATGGCGTGAATGCGTTACTTTTCGCAAGTTCCATTCTGGGGCTGCGGCAAGCCGCGCCCTAGGGGCGCGGTATCATTGTACCCCGCCGCCGGTGGCTTCGGGCCACGGTTTCAAACATGGACCGGTGATGGGTGAAATGGTCGCTGATGCCGTGCTGGGCGCGAAGATACCGCCTACAGAAATGGGACTCGCGCGCCTGCTAGGGATCACTCCAGGCTGAGCGGCCGTCAGTGGATCACCTGGAAGCATGTCAACTCATGCAGAAATCGGCATTGCCCGAAATGTCAGGCGGGTGCTCGCGAACGTTGGCTGGAAAAACGTCGCCGAGAACTTCTTCCGACCCCGTACGTGCACGTGGTCTTCACCCTTCCTCGTGAGTTAGCGCCACTGGCACTGCAGAACAAAAAGGTCGTCTACGATCTCCTGTTTCGCACCAGTGCGGAAACGCTTCTCGAGGTTGCGCGTGATCCAAAGCATCTCGGCGCAGAAATCGGATTCTTCAGCGTGCTGCATACCTGGAGTCAAAAACTAGAACTTCACCCGCATGTACATTGCGTCGTTCCGGCTGGTGGACTATCTGCCGATCGGACGCGTTGGATCAAGCTACGCTACGACTTCTTTCTTCCCGTCAAGGTGCTCGGTCGCGTCTTTCGCGGCAAGTTCGTCGCCGCACTGCAACGCGCTTTCCAGGACGGTAGGCTCAGCTTCCATGGAAACTTAAAGCTTCTCGCTCAACCGAAAACCTTTGCTGCCTGGCGGAGGCTACTGTTCCGAAAGGATTGGGTGGTTTACTCGAAACGACCGTTTGGAGGTCCAGAGCATGTGCTTCGTTATCTTGGCCGTTACACCCATCGCGTGGCCATCTCCAACCATCGCCTAATCTCGTTTGCGGACGGGGTGGTCACCTTTCGTTGGCGCGATTCCGCCCACCACAACGAACAGAAACCGCTGCCTCTATCTGTCGATGAATTCTTGCGCCGCTTCCTGTTGCATCTGCTCCCCGAAGGTTTCGTGCGCATTCGAAACTTCGGCTTCCTCGCCAACCGCAAACGTGCCACCGCTTTGCCACTTTGTTTTCAACTGCTCGGTGCCACACCACAGCCAAGCAAGAGATCTCCACCGCCAGTCCCAGCGATCTTTGGACTTGTCCCCAAATGCGGTGGTCCAATGGTGGTCATCGAAAGGTTTACGGCAGCTGAAATCCAACTCCGTTCTCCCCCGCCTCCGGATGCCGTTGCTGCATGACATCACGATCTACATCACGAAACTTTCGCGTGCTTCCGCTCGCTACCTCTCTTTGTGTCTTCTTGTCCAACCAATCCCTTTCCCCGCTCCCCAAGGTCATCCTTACCGCACCACATTTGAGCTGTCAGCAACTCTTCTTCTCTTCCGGTTGGGTGCTGTGCTTTTCTGCGTCTCCCCCGGACGCCGCCAAACCTACTCTTCCTCAATTGAATTTGCATAACACCCGCGTCCGCCGCAAACCGAACGGCTTCCTTCAAGTCGCTGTATCGAACGCGCGCAATCCCACCGTGCTCATGTGGGCATCCTGCCCACTCGTGCGTCCGATACAGCGCTAAGACTTACCGGTAGCCTCTCCTGACCTGCTCTCTCACGTGGCGACCATTTTTGCGTCACTGGGATGCCCCAGACGACACTGGTATTTTTCCTAGGAGACGGCGGCACAGTCGTCCGCCAAACTCTCGGTGCATTCTTTTGTGTGAAGGTCTGACTGCGACGGCGCAAGTAAGGACTCATGAAAGCCTCGCACAGTAATACGGGACCCGTTGCGCGCATTCTCATCGTGGAAGATTTCCCAGATTTTCGACGATTTATCTGCTCAACACTTGGGGAAAGCCTCGATTTCCGAGTCGTAAGGATTCCGATTCCCCCGTGTTCCTCCCCTTCGAGTCCAAAATGGTAATCGCGGCTAAATCCGGCGTGCAGATGCTCCTGCTCATGATCGCGGCTTCAATCGCACTCGTGGCTCAGACTAGCGGGCCGGATGCATCTCAGAACCAAGCAAGCGTCACCGACGCTCGTCAGGTCGTGCTCCCTTCGGTCTTGGCCACGCAACGCAGTTGGCAGGCGCGTGACCACTACACGTATGTCGAACGCGATGAGGATCGCCGCTTGAACTCGCTTGGGCAGGTGGAATCGGAAAGTGTCGACGTCACCCGAATCGTGGTTGTCAACGGCGCTCGCTTCGAGCAACTCCTGGAACACAACGGGCAACCTCCATCGGCCAAGGAGCAAAAGAGAAGTGATGATGATCTCGATAAGCTGAAGCATGAAACGCCGGACGAGCAGACAGCGCGAATACGCAAGGACCAGGAAAACAGAGCTTTCCTTGCGGATGTGCTGGAGGCGTTTGACTTTCGGCTAGTCGGCGAAGAAACAGTCGGCGGCAGGTCGGCCTACGTGCTTCACGCTACGCCTCACCCGGGGTATCACGCGCACGGCAAGTACGCCAAGATGTTCTCCAGAGTAGAAGGCAAGCTCTGGGTGGACAAGCAAGACTTCGGCTGGATCAAAGTCGATGGCCATGTAACACAGTCGTTCTCGATGGGGCTGATCTTGGCGCGTGTAGAGCGCGGTTCTCACATCACCATGGAACAGACATGTGTCGGTGAGGCCGTCTGGGTGCCGAAACGGATCGAAATCAGGGCGACGGCGCGCATCCTTTTCCTAAAGAGCCTCGACATCCAAAGAACCCTTTCTTACACAGACTACCGTCCGACGTCTGACGGGCCATATTCAGCGAGTAGATAGCCGCCGCATTGTTTGTGGGAAATTCTATGAAAATCTCTTCAGTAGATGTTTTAAGCACTCACTTGAAGCCGCCTTGTTCGAGTTTACGGAAGGCGAAACCCCCGTGCGATATTCCGATCCGTGGGCGAATGGAACGTGCCTCCAAGAGACATGCCTGCAAGAGAAGCCGCTCCACCCGCTCCTTCTGGCTGTTGTGTTCACGGCTACATAGTTCGTTCGGGCGCGACGGGGTGCATCACGTGTGCGAACATCGGGATTCAGATGCGGGAGTAGTCTGATCCGGGCAAGCTTGCGGGTACGCGACTGCCGACCCCCAAAGGTCCGGGGGCCTCAAGTTCAACAAGCAAGACAAAAGCCTCGCCCGAAGGGGAGCCATTGTCCGCCCATACCCTAATGGGCTTTCTAGCCAAATGAAAAATCCATGAAAACGTTGAGTGGATGCCGCCGAGTACGCCGTGCATTTTTCAGGCTTTCCCCGCTGACCATGGTACGTATAAGCCGACTCGGCATGTTGACTGGATAGAGGAAGGGCGAAAGAACCAAAAGCTCCTGCCGTGGGTGAAGGCTATAGCGGAATTCGACGCACGTCCACGGTGTATAGTTCAGCGGGATTGGCTTCGATTGGCACTAAAAACATTGGGCGAGTATCTAGTCTCTTTATCGGATGACGCAGGCATCGTGTTCGGTTTCGATGGCTCTGTGTTCTATATTCGATGCGACAAAAGAGTGCTCGCTCTCCCGGACGAGGGATTGCCCTGGGCAGTTCGCTTTAGGGTGGAGGCCCGAACGCTACGGCACTTGCCTAAGCGACTCACGCGGGACCACATTGGCGTCTCGATTTGGGAATCGCGCTTGACGCTTGGCAACTACTCATATGCCGGAACGCTCGAAGGGTTCGGCCCGGGTCCTTCAAGAATTCAATAAATGAAGGTCAAATCGACGCATAGATAGAGTCGTCACCTGTGCGAAAGCTTAACCAGCCGTTTGGTCCGATACGCGGGAAATCCTCCTACCTAAAGTCATCTGTAAACACTAGCCGACTTCGCGGCACTTATCCAAGAGCGGGTCTTTCACACGTGGCGGTCAAGCGTCGGCGCTCGGGGCGGCGGGCACTGGCATGGGGACGAGAAAGTTGCTGGCGAGAAGATAGTCGTACAAGTGTCCGAGGGGGGCGCACGCCGCAGTTGGGCGGCGGAAACCCATCCATTCGTTTCACTCCATTCCCAGCCGGTCGTGGAAAAGCTGTTTAGCCATTCCCGCAGATCCGTGGCGGTCATCGGATAAGCGTAAATGCGGACGTTCTGGGCGAAGAGGCGCCCGAGGGCCTCGAGACTACTGCCTTCGAGATTGCCGTAGAAGTCTTCAAACGCTCGAATGACCAGGGAAAGACCCGAGACGAAGCGCACAGGCGCCTTGGTATAGCGGTTTACGAGCGCGGTCATGTGGTAGAGCTCGCGTTGGCGAAAGAGGAGCACGTCGTTGCCTGTGGCGAGAAGGGCGTCGATGCGGCGCATCAAGTCAGGGATCTGCGGAGGCGGTTCGTTGGGCGTGAGTGAAGCTAGCTGTAAGGCAAAAAAAGCCAGCAGGCGACTCGTGTGTTTCGTCCAGCTCATTCCGAAGCTGCTGAACACCCGAAGCCAACAGTCGCGCGTGAACTTGCGCGTGATCGGGATCGACGTGGCCAAAGTATCCGGGCGCAAGCGCGACAGCTTTCTTGTAGAGAGCCTCGGTAGGGGGAACTGCGGGACCTTTGGAGGGGAAAAATACGGCTTCAGCGAATCCCGTAGACACCAGGTAGGCCGGGAGGGCGCGACAGATCCCAAGTCTCGAATGCGGGCCCGCGAAGATCGATGTAGTCGATTTCGATGCGGTCCTTGACGACGTCCTGTGTCACGCCTTCCAGAAAAGATTCCTTGGTTTGCAATTCGTAGAACGCAGCGTAGATGAGATTGACGCCGAGAGTACCGATGGCTTCCTGCTCGAGGATATTGGCAGGATCGAGCATGTTGATGTGCAACAGGATGTCGTTGGGAGGGCCGCCAGGCTGCAACTGAAAACGGAGACCGACCCAGCCATGGGGTTCGTTGGTACCGGCGAAGTTGCGCGCGGAGATGGTATCGACAAAAGAAAAGAAGCGCGTGTTCGACCCGCGGGTTTTGCTTAGCTGCGCGAGGAGCTGAGTCCATTCGTTGTCCAGCATGGCTTCGAGGCGTTGTTTGGAGACGTAGCGCGAACCGGAGCCGTAGAGATCGTCGCTGACTTCCTTGTCGTAGGCGGAAATGGTTTTGGCCACCGTGCCGGAGGCGCCTCCTACGACGAGGAACCAGCGGGCGACTTCCTGTCCGGCGCCGATCTCGGCGAAGGAACCGAAGTTGGACGGATCGAGATTGAGCGTGAGTGCTTTGTGGTGAGTGTCGAGTTTTTCGAGTGGAAGGCATAGTCAGGCTCCGGTCTGGCGACCTTCTAAGAGGCGCGAAGAGTCCGTGACGAGCTAGCGAAACTCGGTGCGCGAGGACGATTCTACCCGAGATTTTGTTTTGATTTCGAAAATGGCAAAGATTCTACAACCGTTTTGTCCTCCTGCACGTTGATCGAACCATGTTCCTTCTGGGCCGCCGCAAAGGGTCAGCCTCCAGCGAGATTCAGAGCGGGCCGGAAGTCCCGTTGTGGGGAGTTGGAAGCTCCACTTGGAGCTTACTGCCAATTGCGGGCGAATGACAGGCAAGGCGGAAACTATCGATTCGTCCGTCGGATTAGTACCGACAGACGCTATGACTCAATCTCGGGAGTGCCCCGGCAGGCGTAGTAGACGCTTGTGTTTACCGATTGACTTTCACTTGATGCCCGATCGGAAACGCCAGTACCGCGACTATTTGCGACCCTTGCGCACAACGGGGGAACCCCCGAGCACTTTAATTTTGCCGACCATGCTTTCATCACGGAACGCCGCGCTAGAGTCTGAGGTTTCAATGCAGACGTAATTCGGGAGAGCGTAATCGCAGCCACCTAAAACGTGTCCGGAAGGGACGTCGCAGCTGTCCTTGAATCAGCGGAGAATCTCAATTGCTTCATGCGTTTGGCGGCTGCGATAGAACATAGTAAGAGCAATGCGCTGTGCCATCGTCAAATCACGCAAACCTTCCGTCACTGTGACCTTATAAGCAAGTTTGCGAAGTTCAAGGGCCTGCTCGAGCTGGCGGTTAAGATTAGTTGTCAGCGAAACAATCCGTGCTTCAGTAGTGTTTGTCACAGGAATTAAAATGGTATCAGCTTTTGCGAGGGCTTAGGCAGGGACGCTCCAGGCCGCCGATCGCGAAGCAGCTCGCCCTCCGTGCCAACATCCCTGAGACACCGGTAGTACTCTTAATTAATGAGCAGGGCGAGAAAGAAAAAGGCAGATATGAATTCTCTTGGTGTTGTTCTTTCTCCTGGGGGTTTGGCTGGCGCGGAACGGAGCGAAGGCGAGCGAAGCGAGCCGCAGCGCAGTGCAGCGCCAGCCAAAGCGGGCGCCGATTCGGTCACTCGCGCGCGGCCGGATCCAGAAGTAGTTGCCAAACCAAAGCGGCGGACGTACACCGCTGAATGTAAACAACGCATCCTTGAAGAAGCCGAAGCAGCAGCTGCGACGCAAATCATCCCGGTAAAAACCATGCACTTCTGCAACTGCCGACTGCCTTCCGAGTTTGAACGACGCTTCGCCCATTTTCTTGGCCAATTCGGCTCAGTATTCTCTCTTGGCCTGCCAAACGCTCTCAAGGGCTGCGTTAATGCCCTCTCTTTCGGACACCGTGTCGCCCAGTTTTCGACGATCTCGCCAAAGTGCATGCCCAACCTGTATGAGTTGCGCTTCGCCTCTCTCAGGGTCTCTGTAGTCGTATTTCTGTCTGGCGGATTTCAGCCTGTAACCGCAGAAGCAATTCTGATTTATTCATGGTCTCTCCGTTCGGGGAGGAAACGGTGGGAAAACAGTTTACAAGGTCTACTCCGAGTTACTTCTCTTCCGGGGCAGATCTAGCATCGCGCCTCCGCACTGTTATAGATTCCAAATGCGAAGGATTCATGGACCTACTAGCGGCAATCAAGCGTGAAGAACGGACGCTAGAAAAAGAGTTGGCCAAGCTACAGGGTAAACTGAACGGTGTCCGAGCCGCAGCAAAAGCACTCGGTACCAAGGCGCGCCGAGAAGTCACTGAGGTCAAAAAGCGAGTAATGTCCGCTGCTGCTAGGGCGAAGATCTCAAAGGCAACAAGGGCGCGGTGGGCAAGATTCAGAGCGCAGGCGAAGAAAGCTACGAAGAGCTAGCTTAGTGCTCCATTTCATAAATACGATGACGTATAATGAATGTCTTAGGCCATCAAATTCTGCTAGGCTTAGCATGCGGAGGATTGCTCTCTTATGCCAAGGAAAAGCCCATTCTCGATAGTCCTCTCCAGGGAAGAGCGTGTTGTGCTGGAAGTTCAGGCACGTCAATATACGTCACCGTATTGCGATGTGGTCCGAGCGAAGATCGTATTGCTCGCGGCGCAAGGCCTCTCCAACGACATCATTGCTGCTCGCCTGGATACGCCGCGCCAGATTGTCAGCAAGTGGCGCAAGCGATTCGCCCTCGCGCGGCTTCCTGGCCTGGAGTCGCAACCTCGGGGCGGGCGTCCCGCCCTCTTTTCCCCCCAGCGTCGTCGTCCAAGTTAAGGCGCTCGCCTGTGAACTCCCGCATCGCTTGCAGCTACCGCTCTCGCGACTTTCTCTTTCCGAGATTCGGCGCGAAGTGATCACACAAGGGTTGGTAGCTGAGATTAGCGGAGCGACCTTGTGGCGCTGGCTCAGTGCCGATGCGCTCCGCCCTTGGCGACATCGCAGTTGGATCTTCCCACGCGATCCAGATTTCGCGGCCAAGGCTGGACGCATCCTCGATCTGTATGATCGCGTTTGGCAGGGACGCGCTCTAAGTGCGCGTGAGTTCGTCATCTCGGCAGACGAAAAAAGCAGTATTCAAGCCCGTCGCCGCAAGCAGCCGACGCTATCTCCCGCACCAGGTCGTTCCACCAGAGTCGAACACGAATACTTCCGTGAAGGCGCATGGACCTATCTGGCTGCGTGGGATGTGCATCGTGCCAAGGTGTTCGGCCGCTGCGAAAAAGAAAACTGGCATTGCTCCGGTCGATCGCCTAATTGGGGAAGTCATGAGCCGAGAGCCCTACCAGTCAGCACGGCGCGTTTTCTGGATCATGGACAACTGCTCCGCCCATCGCGGCCAAAAGGCGGTCGACCGTCTTCGCTCTCAATGGCCCAATGTGCTCCTCGTGCACACCCCTATCCATGCAAGTTGGCTCAATCAGATTGAGATTTACTTCTCTATTGTTCAGAGGAAAGTTCTCACGCCCAACGACTTCAAATCCCTCAATGAGCTCGAACAGCGGCTGTTAGCCTTCGAGCGGCGATACGAGGAAACTGCCTCGCCCTTTCAGTGGACTTTCACTCGCAAAGACCTGACAACTCTTTTGGCGAAGATCGAAAACATACGGTTAGCTTCCGCAGCCTGACACCCTTCCAAATACGTCACCGTAATTCCGAGCGAGAGCACTTAGCTAAGGTGTCCGCGCTCGCGGCGATGTCGCCCTGGGATGAATTGGATGGGACGCGATCCGTATTTTTTCGTTCGACTGTCGCGCCGTGCTCGCTGACGCGAAGCGGTGGGTCAGGCGACTGAGATAGCCCGTCGGCTGGTTGCACGCCAACCCTGGAATTATACAGCCGCGCATAATTAACAGGACATAAGATAAGTACATCTGGCATACTCCTTGAAGGAGGTGCCATGGTTCCGCGAATCCTGTACTTACATCCGAAGACGTATAAGCGGTTAATCCGCTTGCGCAAGCAAGCAGAACGAGACGGAGCCTACCGAGTTGCCAAGCGATTGCAGGCAGTGGTGCTGAACTCGGAGGGACGTACCAGCGGTGAGCTGGCCCATCTACTCGGATCTCCACGTTCGAGGGTCTCGGAGTGGTTAGCACGCTACCAAACTTTCGGCGTGGAAGGACTGCTCGAAGGGCATCGCTCGGGCCGGCCATTGGAGCTGACGTCGGCGCAGCGGAAACAACTCGACGACATTCTCGAAAGCGGCCCGGTAGCCTACGGCCTGGATACGGGCATCTGGACCTCTCCCATGATCGCCTGGGTCATCGAGGAGGAATTCGGCATTCATTATCATCCGGGCCATGTGCGCAAGTTGCTCCATCGTTTGGGCTTCTCCGTACAGCGCCCACGTCGCGTGCTGGCCCGAGCCAACGCTGACCAGCAAGATCGCTGGCAGCGGTACACCTATCCCAGCCTTAAAAAAAACGCAGCGGCAAAACTGGGCGTTGATCTTCACCGACGAAGCCAGCTTTCGCCAAGATTCTACCCTGCACGCCACCTGGAGCCGGATTGGTTGTCCCCCGGAAGTTCCCGTGACCGGACAGCGCAAGAGCGTGAAGATTTTTGGGGCCATTGAATTGTGGAAGGCTCGATTCCATTACCGGCAAGACACCGTCTTCAACGCTTCCACGTACTTCGCGTTTCCTGGAACAACTGGCTCGCAGCTATCGACGGCAGGGAGCCGTGCTCATTCAGGATAACGCGACGTACCACAAAGACGGCGACGTATGGGCTTGGTTCGACGCCAATCGTCACTGGCTGGAAGTTCATCAACTGCCGTCCCTACTCACCGGAGTTGAATCCAACGGAGCGATTGTGGAGATACACGCGCCAAACAGGAACTCACAATCGATACTTTCCGGACGAGAAGGAATTGACCGGCACGTCTGAGTCGCGTATTCGGTGAGATGCAAAGCTATCCGGAACTCATCCGGCCCTATTTGCAATCTTTTTTGTAACCAGTATGTCCCTTTATTTATGCGCGCCTGTATAGCTTACCCTTTCATGCTACGCCTTTCGTTTACCATGCGATACCACTGATGGAACCAGTGAACACTGTATAGCCGTCCCGCGTTAAATGCGAGAATGTCGTCATCCTAGACTCTAAAGGACCACGTGGGGCACCACGTCGAACTGAGCGCTCATGTGTACGCGGACCAGGGCCAGATTCTCGTGATGAAGGTGAAGATGCTTAAGGAATAGTCGGAGCCATGTGTCTCGTGGTTGAGGAGGTTGCCATGAAACGATGCCTATCATTCTTAATGACGTTTATTTTGTGTAGCTTGCCGCTGACAGCGGCAGATGATGAGAAAGAGGAGCAGCGTCTGAATAACTGCGGCACTGTCCTTAAGGAAGTACTCGACGTTCCCGAGAACATTCCTCGGGACCTACTCGATAAAGCTGAGTGTGTGATTGTATACCCTTCCGTTCTAAAGGCGGCCTTTATAGTCGGCGGCAGTTACGGTCGCGGAGCAATGACCTGCCGCACTGGCAAGAACTTCACCGGCCCGTGGAGCGCTCCTTCCATGATGGCGTTGGAAGCAGGAGGCGTGGGCCTCCAAATAGGCGGCGACGCGACGGACTTCATTTTTCTGGTGATGAATGATCGCGGTGCGCATTCCATTCTGAGTAGCAAGGTCAAGCTTGGTGCTGATGCTGCTGTGGCGGCCGGACCCAAGGGTCGTGATGCTCAAGCAGCAACTGATGTGACCTTACGCGCAGAAATCCTGACGTACTCCCGTTCTCGTGGTCTCTTCGCCGGAATATCCTTGGAGGGTTCGACAGTACGCCCGGATGGCGAGGCAAACGAGCGTGTCTATCACAAGAAGATTCCGGCAGAGGACATTATCTTCAAACGTGAGGTGACGGTTCCGGCAGCGGCTCATCCGATGATTTCGTATCTCGACCAGAAAGCTCGCCGGAATCAGTCGGCGTCTAAGAAAAAGACATAACTTGCAAATACTCCGAGTACTCAAAGGCCGTCAGCGCATGCTGGAAAGCGAACACCAAAGCCGTGCTTTTGGCTGCAACTACCGCCAAACCGCATCATCTGTGCCTGACAGCATCCTATCGAGATAGGTCGCCGCGCTGATTAAGCGCCAGATTGGTAAGGGCCTGAGGGAAATTTCCGAGGTGCTGCCCGTTTGAACCAAGTTGCTCCGAGTACAGCGGATGCGGACGTTGCCGGATTACCCCACAGCGAAGGGTCGAAGTGGCGACCGGGACGCAACACAAACCAGAGTCCACCCCCGAAGAGAGCAACGGTGGCCAATAAAAATACGACATTCAATTTCTTCATCATGGGGGTAGTGTACAGCCTCTCCTGACCTGCTCTCTCACGTGGCGACCATTTTTGCGTCACTGGGATGCCCCAGACGACACTGGTATTTTCCCTAGGAGACGGCGGCACAGTCGTCCGCCAAACTCTCGGTGCATTCTTTGTGTGGAAGGTCTGACTGCGACGGCGCAAGTAAGGACTCATGAAAGCCTCGCACAGTAATACGGGACCCGTTGCGCGCATTCTCATCGTGGAAGATTTCCCAGATTTTCGACGATTCATCTGCTCAACGCTTGGGGAAAGCCTCGATTTCCGAGTCGTAAGGATTCCGATTCCCCCGTGTTCCTCCCCTTCGAGTCCAAAATGGTAATCGCGGCTAAATCCGGCGTGCAGATGCTCCTGCTCATGATCGCGGCTTCAATCGCACTCGTGGCTCAGACTAGCGGGCCGGATGCATCTCAGAACCAAGCAAGCGTCACCGACGCTCGTCAGGTCGTGCTCCCTTCGGTCTTGGCCACGCAACGCAGTTGGCAGGCGCGTGACCACTACACGTATGTCGAACGCGATGAGGATCGCCGCTTGAACTCGCTTGGGCAGGTGGAATCGGAAAGTGTCGACGTCACCCGAATCGTGGTTGTCAACGGCGCTCGCTTCGAGCAACTCCTGGAACACAACGGGCAACCTCCATCGGCCAAGGAGCAAAAGAGAAGTGATGATGATCTCGATAAGCTGAAGCATGAAACGCCGGACGAGCAGACAGCGCGAATACGCAAGGACCAGGAAAACAGAGCTTTCCTTGCGGATGTGCTGGAGGCGTTTGACTTTCGGCTAGTCGGCGAAGAAACAGTCGGCGGCAGGCCGGCCTACGTGCTTCACGCTACGCCTCACCCGGGGTATCACGCGCACGGCAAGTACGCCAAGATGTTCTCCAGACTAGAAGGCAAGCTCTGGGTGAACAAGCAAGACTTCGGACTGATCAAAGTCGATGGCCATGTAACACAGTCGTTCTCGATGGGGCTGATCTTGGCGCGCGTAGAGCGCGGTTCTCACATCATGATGGAACAGACATGTGTCGGTGAGGCCGTCTGGGTGCCGAAACGGATCGAAATCAGGGCGACGGCGCGCATCCTTTCCCTAAAGAGCCTCGACATCCAAAGAACCCTTTCTTACACAGACTACCGTCCGACGTCTGACGGGCCATATTCAGCGAGTAGATAGCCGCCGCATTGTTTGGGGAAATTGTATGAAAATCTCTTCAGTAGATGCTTTAAGCACTCACTTGAAGCCGCCTTGTTCGAGTTACGGAAGGCGAAACCCCCGTGCGATATTCCGATCCGTGGGCGAATGGAACGTGCCTCCAAGAGACATGCCTGCAAGAGAAGCCGCTCCACCCGCTCCTTCTGGCTGTTGTGTTCACGGCTACATAGTTCGTTCGGGCGCGACGGGGTGCATCACGTGTGCGAACATCGGGATTCAGATGCGGGAGTAGTCTGATTCGGGCAAGCTTGCGGGTACGCGACTGCCGCCCCCCAAAGGTCCGGAGGGCAAGATTAAACCACTTCGGATGTCGGCGACGGTACTCTTCGCGGCAAAGTTTTAGCTGTCTATCGAACGTAGTCGTAAGAACGACATTTCCGCACAGAATTCGCAGCCGTTTTCCTGCCTTAATCAATTCCTGATCTGAAAGAGTTCGGATAAATTTGCGGTGTTCATCTTCACTGAATTCACGGAACCCGATTGGGCTGGACATCGCGACATCCACGATTGGAGTGCAGAGACAGGGGACACGATGCTAGCACGAGGGCACTCGCGGTTGGCCTGTTTCTTTGGCGCTTGGAATGTGGTTTACCTTATCGATTCACGCGCACTTTTGAACAGACACTCATGTTACTCTCACTTCGAACCAATCAAACAAGGCAGGGCACAGAAGAAGAGAAGGCTTTTGTGCCCTGCTCTCCTCACCGACCAAGAACAGACTCAATCGATCCTCCGCGACATGCAGGCTTGACCATTTCTTTGCAGCGCTCGCGACGTTATCGATTCCACAGGAGCAGGTCTAGCAGCAATTGATTGAGTATGGGGTCAAATTCTAACCGGTTTGTCCAGGTTCCGAAATTCTGTTTATTGCAGAAATCTGGGTGAGTTCCTTGACAGTTCGCTTGAGTTCTTCCACTATCCGCCAATTCGGGCATCTCTCTTCGTAAACTTTGATGAATTCTTCGAAATACCACAGCTACTGCTTGCGCCCTCGCTTGAATCGACTCCATACCTCTTCTCCGATTTCTCTGTGGTAAGAGGCACACAAGCGTTTATCGTGGTGCCATGGCCGGGCTCCGACTGGATGGAAAACTCGCCGTCCACCAATGTAGTCTCTCCCGCATGCTGATGAGCCCGATGCCGCAACGATTGATGGCGTCTTGCGGGTCAAAGCCAACCCCCAGATCATTCACGGTCAGTTGTATCTGTGCCGATGTTGCGCGCAGTTCGACTCTGAACTGCCGGACACCGCTGTGCTTCACTGCATTCTGCAGAGATTCCTGTAAAACTCGGAATATACACAAGGAGACTTCTTTGGGTAGGTTGCGTGGTATCCCTTCATGGCTGAAGTTAATCTCTACCTTCTGTTGCACGGACAATCTCTCTGCAGAAACCGCCCGCTGCCGCCGCAAGGCCCAGGTAGTCGAGTTTTGAGGAATGCAGACGGTGCGATAGAGCCTGAATGTCGGTCGATAAATCAGAGAGGCTCTGACAGACAACACCAATGTGATTGGTGACTTCAACCCCGGAGCTGGGCGGATGTTCGGCCCATTGTGCCAGTTGCACAGACAACAACGCTATTTGCTGATTGATGTCGTCGTGGAGCTCCCTCGCGATCCAAGTGCGCTCCTCTTCCTGGGCTTCAATCAACCTGCGTCCCACATCGGCCAGAGCGTTCTCCGCGAGCTTGTTATCCGTTATGTCTAGGCAAGATCCGATGTAGCCGGCAAAAGAACCGTCCAGATTCAGCCTGGGCACGCCTATGTCGAGCACCCAGCGGTATTCTCCATCGTGCCGCCTCACCCGATACTCCATTCTGAATGATTCGCGAAGATCAAATGAGCTTGTATAGATATCCCGGCAATCCTTCAAGTCTTCGGGATGCACGCTTTCCAACCAGCCGTTGCCCAGCTCGGCTTCAAGTGAACGACCTGTGAAATCCAACCAGGGCTGATTGACGTAGTTGCACAGCTTGTCAGGACCAGACATCCAGATCATCACCGGAGCTGTGTTGGCAACCAAGCCAAATCGTCGCTCACTCTCGCGCGATTCCCGCAGACTCTGCTGATGCTCCTCCACCACTGCTGCAAGAACCATAAAAGAAGATGACGCGGTCAGAAAGAAAAGCTGTAATGTCCGAACATCATCGAGCGGAGTCGCCACCCCGGCGAAGGGGCCACGCTGATGAATGGCGCCCCAGATGGAGAAAAAGGCGACGATATTTAGCGATGTGCTGACCCCCAGGATGCCGAAGCGCAAAGCCGCCCACAAAAGGAGCTGGAACCGGCAAATAAAGTACTCTTAGATCGTTGCTGGCAGCCCGAAGAAAGAAAAGTGATGTACCCGACGACATTCAGCGCAGCGACTGACGCGCCTAGTTCCAGATAGTAGCTGAGTGATTTGTTCGCCTGTACAGCGTCCGCCCAACTCAGTATGGCCGGCGTTAAGCTGAGTAGCGCCAACGCCTCGGTAAAAAAGTGCATCTTCCACGATGAAATGTAATTGCCAGCGAAGGCCGCCGCCCCCACGCAGGCGGCGAGACTCGGGGCGAGGATTACCGCGAAGAACACATATTTCGCAAGCGACGCCAGAGTGTTCAGACGGGGTCTTTGGCCTAACGCGTACCTAACGCCAAACGCGGCGACAAGAATTTCGATTGCATCCGCCGCAATCAGCACAGCAATTGAGCGAATTGCCAGCCCTTCTTGCAGATCGTAAATAACAAAACCGGCCAGTCCTGACACTAAAAGGGCCAGCCAGATTCGCCGCGGCACTAAGAGCAGAATTGCGACCAAAAACGCACAACCCGGCCAGAGCGGCCATACCATTTGGGGACGTAGTACGAGTGCTCCGCCAAATACGGCAGTGAGGTAGGACCCGAACCCAACCAAGCACGCAAATGTGATGTCGCGAAAGATCGGATTACGACTGAAACTAACTGCAAAACCGCTCTTTGCCATAGCTAATCCGCTCGTTCTGAGCGGAATAACGCGGCTTTGGAAACCAGCCGTATTGAAGAAACGCAATAGCCAGTGCTATTACTCATACTTGACCTCCACTGGGACCGTGCACAGGTAAAAGCAGAACTTGACCGTGAGCTAGGGTGGGTTAGGAATTCAGGATGGCAATAAGCAAAGCAAAAGTCAACTCCCTGGCCTACCGAAAACTCGGCTAAGTCCCGATTAACGTTAGTGCTTTACCGGAGAAAGTGCCCGCTTCCCAGGGTGAGGATGTCCGAGTTTTAGTTGATTGCAGCGGCTCTCGATGTTCGGCACAGTAAACCTTCCTAACATCAAAGTTCAAGCAACTTCTACTATCCGGACCTCCTTCAGTGTGGGTAATTCTGATCGGTCAGTCCCAGCAATACCAAGTGTCCAGCGTGGCTTGAAGGAAATCCGGAGACTTCCAGGTCGTAGTGCATCAGCTCGTTTGGCTTGGAGAGAGGATGATCCTTGCCGCTGAAAAACTGTTTCTGGTGGTAGTAACACGGTCCCCACGTCAGCACTGCACCGACGTTCAATTTCTCCCCTTAGATTTGGCGCACCATATCCTCCGGTCGCACGCCTTCCGTCGGATTCTGGTAGTGTGAGCAGCCCGCTGCATGGACATGATGGTCGCCGGAATACCAGTGGTATCTTGGCGGATCGATCCAGCGCTGCATCGCGAATGAAACTTCATTTGAGCCCGTCGCCGTAACCTCGATCTTCTTCGTTTGGGGCTGATATTCAGGTCCCATCGAGGCGGTCACGGTGTATGAACCAGCTGGCACGAGAACCGTGGCGCCGTTTTCACGATAAACCTGTGGTTGAAAAAAACAGGTCCGGCGCCAGGCGCTTCGCGGGATTTGGATAGAGACGGCCTAGACTGTCACGAATCGTGAATGCCGCAACGGTCGGCGCGCCGTTCTCGTCGCGAACTCCCAGCCGCAGCGTCTGTGCCGGCAGCGCGTTGAATAGCACCGTCATCTCATTGCGGAAGCCAATGTCCTGCGTGCCCTGCCCGACGTCGAATCCAATCGCCGCGGAGCGCTGCCCTCGATCCCGGCTATAGATTGTCAGGATCCGGTATTCCAGTGGCAGACCGGAGAGCCTCGGCGACATGGGAGCCTTGTCATAAAGCTCCAGGTCCATCCATCTATCCCTCGAGTCGGCAGCCACAATTACCTTCGGCGGCTCCGGGCTCAGATCCGACTGCACAAAAATCGGAAGAGCATTCGGGCTTTCCGCCACCAGCTGTGCTGTCACTCCCGCCTTGTTCATAACTTTCACCAGAAAGATGCGCGTTCCCGCCTCAACCAGTTCAGCCTTCGCCGCGCCGGGCAGCACCTTGACCCGGCTCTCGGGATTGATGTCTCCGATCATAAGGGTGTACCTGTCGAGGATCTGCTCCAGACGCGCAACCGCGGCAGCCTCATCGGGCCCAGCAATGGCCTGGTTGATCGCCTCGTGATCGCTCTGGGCCAGCGGCTGGCCAAGATACGCGAGTGAGGTCTCTACTTGGCACATGTGCTGAGCGAAAGGCTGGAGGGAAACTCGAGTCTGCGCGGCGCCGGGCTTAGCAGTCAGCCCTTGAAAGACCATGAAAATAGAGAAGGTCATGATTCCGGGTATGCATGCTGTCGTTGCGGAGTTCCCGTGTTTCATGGCCAGACTGCACGTCAAGGGGGCGTGAGGACAATCAAATCAGACCTTCGCAGGGCCCGTTACCATTCCACCCGGCTGACGCAAGCAGGAAGTTATCCAGAAGTCCGCTTGGAGGAAATGACGGCAGGCGAACGCGGGTCCCTTAGGATTGCTAGGATTGCGTTTTTGTAAGCGCAGCGCTCGATTTGGAGGTGTCTTCGGCCCCGTGCGAGCAGACGATTTCCAGATTTATCGCTCGGATTACTCGACCGCAATCTTGGTGCCGCGCTGGCCCGTGTTGGACAGGTGCTCGATGCGGCTGTCGATGACGGCGCGAATCCCCTTCAGGAATTCGATCCGGGAATTGGTGAAGTGTTCCCGCACCTTGGGAGACACATCGAAGGCTTCCCGGAAATGGTTCACAAGTTCGCGGCACAGGCAGCGCTCTTGAATAAGAGGTTGAGTCGCATTCTGCTGAGTTGCTTCTTGTTCGCTCATTGTGCCTCCTTCATTTCGATAGTGAGAATCCGATTTTCGAGCCGCGCTCGGGCGGGTACCAGCGTGGCCATCGAGCGGGGCAGGCCGATATGGCGTCGCAGCGTGCCAACCTCCACGACCAGTTCGTCGCCCTTCTTGAACAGCCCGATATCGCCCTTGGTCGCGAACGGTAAACCGAGCCGCACCTCGTACTTGCCGTCCCGTTTCCCGAACACGTAAGGTTTCTCGGTCTGAGTGACGGCGGACGGGTCTTCCCCCTCAGCATACAGCACTTTAGCGAGATCCTGCAGCCGCTGTTTGCCCAATACCTCGTGCGCGAACAGAGGCACGCGCCTCACCGTCACGGGCGCAAAATACTCCTCAATCTCGCGCGATACATTGTTCTGGGAACTGTGCCACTCGTTGAACCACGCATCCCGAATCTCTGGCGGCAGGACGCGGTTGACGATGACCGTGTCCACCGTTAATCCATGTAGCGAAAAATACACAAACGCACGCTGCGTCTCGCGAAGGACCATCTTCTCTGGATTGGTGACCAGCCGTACGGAGGTGGTGTGCGGATCCTCCATGATTTCGTCAACGCCTTCTAGTTTCTCGAAGAGATCACGGATATTCGCGAAATAACTGTCGGTAGGCAGTTCGAACGGCGCGACGCGATTGGCAATCGGACGCACCGCTTTAAGCAAGTTACGCTGGAACGGAAAGATATGTTTCATGTACCAGTCTAGTGTCGTGGGCATGCTAATGAAACGCATGGATTCGGCTGTGGGCGCTGCATCGAGTACGATGACGTCGTAGCGGTTTTCGCGGCGATATTGGTTGATGTACATCATGGCGCTGAGCTCTTCCATGCCCGGCAGAATGGCCAATTCTTCCGCTTCAACGTCGCTGATTCCCGTCGTACGCAATACCGAAATGACATAGGAGGAGATCTGCTGCCAGTGGCGCTTGACCTCTTTCTGAATGTTCAGTTCGAAGATGGATAGGCGGTCCTGAATCGGAAACGGATCCGAGGTCTGGACCTGAAATAGCTCGACATCCAGATCGAACGAATCTGCCAGGCTGTGAGCGGCATCAATGCTCATGACCAGGGTGCGGTAGCCCAGGTCGGCAAGTCTCATGCCGGTTGCCGCCGCGAGGCTCGTTTTGCCTACACCGCCTTTGCCGCTGAACAACAAAATCCTCATACACTCATTGTACGCGAACGGCATGCCTAGGTTTACTTGGTCGAAACCTTCAGAGAGAGAACGCGATTGGGTTCGGCGCTGACCGCCCCACTTTGCGGCGTGCCGACGCCGAGCTGCCACAAAATGCGCGACCGGCACCGAAGGCAAAAAACAAAAACCAAGTCCGTCAAAAAACTCCGGTCGCTGGTCATCTGGAGCGGTCGCCGTCGCCCGCAGAGGGCCACCCTGCGCCGGAGGACCCAAGCAAAGCACCTGCCTGCACTTAGTGCGGCGAATAATCCGCCATTCGGTGTTCTTGGATATCCCGAAATAGCGAGCGATGTCAGCAAGCGACAGACGTCCGGCCAGCGAAACGCGATTCGCCATTTGCTCACCGCGGCGCTGGACCCTGCGCGACCGCGCATCCCATTGCGTAGTAAGCTCCCGGTATAAGTCACTAACCGAGCATCATTCGGCATTTAAATTACTTAAAGGATAGAAATAACTCCCGCAGAATGTAACAAATAGGTGACACGGTGCCGCATATCCTACTTCAGACTCTTCTTGGCTCGCTCTCCCTTTTCGGCATATTCATTTGGGGCTTCGTAATCGAGAGGCAAAGTCCTCGATCTCTCGCAAGCAAGCATCCATTCCTCGTCCATCCGACTCGAGAAGTTCTTCACTGATTTCATTCAGTCGACGCTCTCGCTTTTCGCGCCTGAAACATCCCCATTCGAATTTTTGGAGCGTATACTGCTGCCATCGCCGGGACGCGTCCGCTTCGGGGCGCATTTCCAGTCGCAGGCCACCACGAGCGGCAGCTCTCCCGAGATCACTCTAGGAGTTCTGTATGACACGAGGTGCTCCCTCTTCTATCCCCATATGGCTCGTCAAGCCAGTGCTGGCGCTGATGGGCGTTGTTGTTGTATTACTAGTCCCAATTAGCATGTTCGCTCAAGATGTACTGGTCAGCGTCGGCAGCCCAACGACGCCATTCTCGCAAAACAAACAGAACGAGCCCGCGCTTGCCGTTGATGCCAATCACCCCAACATTTTGGCGGCAGGGGCGAATGACAACATCGATATGGAGGCGTGCAATGCTGGCAGCGACACGAGCTGCCCATTCACGCCGGGCGTTGGCGGTTCCGGCGTTTACTTCTCTTTTGACAGCGGTACCACCTGGACCCAGCCGACCTACACCGGTTGGTCCGCGCGCGGATGTCTAGGCGTAGTCGGCTCGGCGGATCCCGCCTGCACTCCGCAGCTTGGGCCCATTGGTACGTTGCCGAAGTACTTTGAAAACGGCCTCGTCTCCGATGGCGATCCGGCGCTGGCATTTGGCCCCAGGCCTGGCTCCACCGGGACTTTTTCCTGGGCCAATGGTTCGCGCCTGTATTACGCAAATCTGGTATCCAACTTTTCGAGCTCCAAGCGCGACGAGACATTCAAAGGCTTCGAGGCGATCGCTGTATCCCGCACTGATGATGTGCAGGTCGCCGCGGCTGGGAATGCAAACGCCTGGTTGGATCCGGTGATTGTCACGAAGCAGTCGTCCACCACCTTCAGCGACAAGGAACAGATCTGGGCCGACAACGCAGAGAGCAGCCCTTTCTTTGGAAACGTTTATATTTGCCTGGCCTCTTTCCGCAGCCTCAGTGGCGGACGCGCGTTACCAAATCCCCTGGTAGTGGCCACCTCGACGGACGGCGGCGATACTTGGACTCAGAAGCAGGTGACTCCGGCCAGCACGACGGCATTCAACATGATCCAGGGAGCCGGGCGCTCCGGGTGCACGGTGCGCACCGACAGCAACGGTGTGGTCTATGTTGTTGCTAACCAGTTCGCCGTCGGTATGCCCGGGCAGGGCTCGCACATTTTGGTCAAGTCCTTTGACGGTGGGCACACCTGGACCCATCCTACGAACATCGGCCTCGCCGTTGACACCTGTTTCCTGGTCCAGTTCGACGGTACCGGCTTCCGGTGCGTTATGGACGGAGTGGGCGGTGCACGCGATGACCTCTCTTCCGCTCCGAGTATTGATATCGCCAACGGAGCACCGACCGGCGGTGATGCGACCAACGAGATTCTCCGCACTTGGGTCGACGGACGCGATGGCGTCAACAACGAACACGTCTTTGTCAGTTACTCGACCGATGGCGGAAACACCTGGTCAGCTCCTGCGGCGACTGAATCGACCGGTGACCGCGGGTACTATTCGGCCATCGCTATTTCACCGCACGGGACGGATGGATACCTCGTGTACAACGCGTTCACTGTGCCGTTACGCAACGACACTACCAGTTCGCGCACCTTGGTCGGCATCGTCAAGCACGCGGACATCTCTGGCACTGGAGCGCCCAGCGGCTGGGACGAGTTGCATCGCGGTGCGTCCGGAGACCCGCGTGGCTCCAGCCAGAACAACCTGGTTTTGGAATTCCTCGGAGATTATGTGTACGCGGTGGCGACGAGAACGTATGGCGCGGCGGTTTGGAATGACGTGCGAAACGCGGCCGATTGTCCCGCAGTTGACAGCTGGCGGGCTTCGGTACAGTCAGGTGGCTCGGTGGCCCAGCCAGCACCAGAGCAAGACTGCCCCGCGACTTTTGGCAACAGTGACATCTTCGGGGGCTCGTTTCCCGATCCAACGCCGTAAATTAACCCGGCTCCGGGAATCGGAATCTATATGAGCAGTAGCGATCGATGTCGCTAAGCCTCAGAAAAATACGCCCCGCTCTTCGGAGCCTTGGCGCGCCCGCCACAACCGGGCGCACGAGCTTTTTGTTTTTCCAAAACGCACGCCAACAGCAAACCTATGGCAGCCTGCACATTCTGGCGTCTGCAATGGTCGCGTCCCGTCGAATCAGGGGCTTGGCCTCTTGCGACGCCCCGATTTGTCCTAGGACTCGATTTGTCCTAGGAGAGGATAAAGGACGAATCCTTCTTCCATCGCTTCCATTTCCGGCAGCCGCTCCGCGAAGAGTCGTGGCCGCTGGACTGCTTTTTGTACCATTGCCGCTGCGATTCGCGTTAATCGAAACCAGTTCGCTGTCGGATGCGGCCGGAGAGCCGCGCATGAGCGCCGGCTGCCTTTCGTTGGCGAGCTCAGGCGGTCAGCTTCGGTATCGCACCATACCGGCCCGGCCTGAGAGCCAGGCAGTCAAGCGACTAGAGAGGAAGCAAATCCTCAGGCCGCTAATGCAAGGCTGAAGCGATATGCACGCGTGGTGCAAGCCAGGCCTAGGCACATCCGAAAAAATGCCATTCTCGGCTGGCCGCGCGGGCTACCTAAGTAGAATGAACCGTCTGAGATAAATCGAAGAGCTGCGGCAGAACTTTCCGAAACTCCGAGAATCGCGAAGCTCTCTTCTTGGCCAGGTCTGCCCGGTATTCCCTTTGGCCCGCCACACGCTCTCAAGGGCTGCGTTAATGCCCTCTCTTTCGGACACCGTGTCGCCCAATTTGCGACGATCTCGCCAAAGTGCATGTCCAACCCGTATGAGTTGCGCTTCGCCTCTCTCAAGGTCTCTGTAGTCGTATTTCTGTCTGGCGTGTAGTTTCAAGTCGCACTCAGTGGCGCGCGGAAGCGCGTCCAACTGAAATCTCCAGTGTGGGATTCGCGTCCAACTGCGTCCAAAACTGCGTGATTTGGTTCAAAACATGGTCATCGACGGAAACGGATCATATCCACGGAAAAGCAAATTGGGATGCTCAAAGGCGCCTCACCAATAACACACTCTGATCATCCATTTGTTTTCCGAACTTCCTCGCCTCCGCGAGCAGCATTTCGCAGAGAACCTTCAGCGACTCTTCGGAATGCTTCGTCACCTGTTGTTTGACTCTTTCGAGCCCGTACTCTTCCTCGTTCTCATTTGCGGCTTCGGTCAGCCCGTCCGTCAAGAGAACCGCGATATCACCGCTTGAGAATTCCACGTGAGAACTCGCGAACTTCTGCTCTTTGAAGATTCCAATGGGTGGATTGGGAGTGGAAAGTTCGCAGACCGATCCAGTGGCGCTGCGGAAATGGAGAATGGGCAGGTGACCTGCAGTCGCGAAATGGAGATCATTCGACTTCCCAAGCGACACGAAGGCCAGCGTCACAAACATCTCCGCCGCAATCAATTCGGAGATGACGCGGTTCAAATCTTCGAGGAGCACCTGTGGTTCGGATGAAGTTGCGAGTCTCATGCGCGCGGCGCTCTTGACCATGGCCATCAATACGCCGGACGGCACGCCGTGGCCGCAAACATCTGCCAGATAACCAATCCATTTGTTGCCGTCTTGCACCAGATCAACCAGGTCGCCACCCATTTCCCCGCTGGGAGCTGACACCCCATAGAATTCGTACTGTGAGGTATGCCACGCGATCGGAGGTACCAGGCTGCGGTGTATCTGTTCGGCAAGCTCAATTTCCGTCTGGACACGAAAATAGCGCAGACCTTGCTTTCTGACGAATCGAACGAAGAAAACATACCCGAGTAAGATGGCAAAGAGGCACCCGATTACATCAACCCCAGCTGCGGTGCTAGCGACCTGGGCCCAGTCCACGGCGAGCGATCCCAGATGAGGGGTAAGTACGAGAGCCAGGACCACATGCACAGCTACCAGGACCGGTAGAAGCTTAGGCACCCGCATGAAGCAAAAGCCGTAGGCAACACCGATCGCGCCACCCATGAAAACCAAGAAAACGATGTGTGCGATCCGGCCGGGCCTCGGATTGGCCAAGTCGAGTAAGAATCCGACGCCGGAAAACGTGAAAAAGACGGCTTGCAAGAATTGCAACCGTGCTTCCCACGGCATTTTGTTCCAAATTCTTCCCGAGCTTGCAAAATAAGTGAGGCGCATGCTCAGCGCATGATAGAAGAACAAGGCGCTCAACAGAAGACCGAATGAGTCGTGTGGCCTTCTCACTGGGATTCTCTTCTATGGAACCCAAAAGACGCGCGCTGCGACCAATCGCGTCACACGCTCGTCATGGCGATACACGCAGGCTTCCTGTCGAATCCCGATGAAAACTGTATCAGAAAAGGGCTAGTTGAATTTCATAAAGGGCAATCACGGATTTCTTGCCGGGAATCCCCTCCCACCAATAATGATTAAACTGGCTCATTCGGAAGTGGTTGCTGCAGATTTCTCCACACTGCTTCCGGCTTGCCAACCGCCCTGAACACTGACGAGTCGAACCCATTGCAGCCTGTGCGGCGGCAGTTCACTCCTCGCGCAGTAGGATCGCAGGATTGATCGACAGCGCGCGCCGGGCTGGAATCCATGTGGCAATTAGTCCAAACAAGGACATGGCTAGAACCGTGCCAGCCAATACGAGCGGGTCGCGGGGAGTTGCTTGGTACACGATGAGGGCCAGCACGCGGCCGGCCAGGATTCCCAGGAGCAATCCTGCCGCGGAACCAAAAGCGAGCAACTTGAATGCGCGTCCCAGTGCTGCCTGCAACACTTCCTTTCGTTGCGCGCCGAGAGCCATACGAATTCCCAACTCGCGCAGGCGCTTGCTAACGGAATACGCTGCCAATCCAAAAATGCCAGTTACAGACAACATCGCGCTCATCACGCCAAGCACACCCAGCGACAGCGCGGCGATACGCGAGGGAAACAGAGCTCCATCCATTGCTTCGGTCCAGGTTTGGATGAAGATAGGCAGGGCGGAGTCGATGTCTTGCAATTTGGTTCTTATGGCCGCCGACAGTAGGCGTGGATTGGCGCTGGAGCGCACGACCAGCCACGTCTCGATGGAGGGTGATTGGAGTATAGGCAGGAACATCGCGAGCCGAGGATCTTCGGTGATGTTCGGACTATATTTTCCGTCTTCGACGATACCCACTACTTGGATGCGGGTTCCATCGTCCAGTTTGTAGTATCCGCCGAGCGCGTTTGTGGCGGAGCCGAACATCCTGCCAGCAAATAGACGGTTCACCATGGCAACACGCGGCGCATTCTTGTCGTCATGCCATGTCAAGTCTCTGCCTGCCAACAAGGGTGTACCCGCCACATGGAGATATTCGGGAGAGATGCTGAAGGCTATGACGCGAGCTGCGGCATTCGTTGGCCTGAAATCCGCCGTCTTGTCAGTAAAGACATTCGCCTCGCTGCAGCAGGCCGGTTGTAATTGCGGGAGGTTGACCAGGCCAACGGACGTTACGCCAGAAATCGAGGCCATGGCGTCGAGCATGTGCTTTTGCATTGCGGGAACGCTATCGGGTTTATAACCTGCCATGTTCAAATCTATATCAACGAGCATGGTGTCGCGCGGCTCAAAGCCGAAATTGCTATGCAGCGAGCGAACCAGTCCACGCACAGCGACCACCGAAGAAGTGACCAGCACTGCGCAAATTGCGATCTGCGAGCCAAGCAAAATATCGCGGGTGGTAAGGCGGCGCCCCACCGAGCCGGTTGCTCCCGACTTGATAACCTGATAGGGATCGGTGCGAAGCACCTGCTTGACCGGAACGGCGCCAAACAGGAGCCCACTGACTAAACTCAAGAGCAATGCGACTCCATAAACGGTTGCGTCCGCATTCACCGGCATACTTACTGGGTATTGCGGAAACGGCTCCCACACGGCCAACCAGCGCAGACAGCCCTACGCTGCCCCAAAGTCCGGCGGCGCCTCCCATCAGTGAAATCAGCAGGGCTTCGGTGAATAGCTGCCGCAGAATGCGTGTGCGACCTGCGCCTAGCGCGAGCCGCAGAGCGACTTCCCGTGAGCGGTCCGCGGCGCGCGCAGCAAACAGGCTGCCCAGATTGGCGCAGGCAGCCAAGAGAATCAATCCCGCGAGCAGCGTCAATCCCGCAATGAATGCCTGTACAGCACTGCCAAAGCTGCCACCAGGGAGACCTGAACGCTCCAAGCTAAAGCTCATCTGAGCGTCCTCTTTGGGATAGCTCTTTTCGAGAGCGGAGCCAATCGCGTTCAGGTCGGCAAGGGCCTGCGCCGGAGTCACTCCCGCCTTCAGGTGTCCAAGAACCTCGCCAATCCAACGGTTTCCTCGCGCGTTCAAGAGATTCGCCGCGTCGTCCTGTTCCTGGTTAACGATAGGCACAAAGAAATCGGGCGAGAAGATCAATACAGTCCCGCGGAACCCGGGCGGCGTTACACCGATGACGGTAAAAGGATGCCTGTTGAGGTGAAGAACGCGGCCCACCACGCTGCGGTCATCCTGGAAATGGCTGTGAAAATACGCGTAGGTAAGCACGATGTCTGGAGCGTGCTCATCGGAGGGGTGAATAAGACGGCCAAGATACGGCTGAATGCCTAACGCATCGAAGTAGTTGGCGCTTACTTCGTAAACCCAGGCGCGGGACGGATTCTTGCCCGTGTCCAGAGCTACCTGGGAGATGTTGTACGCGATGAGGCTATCAAAGCTGCGGTTGCGATCGCGCAGATCGAGATAATCGGGATACGACTCACTTGGGTCCTTGTCGCTTCCGTGTTCGAGTGTGAAGAGGCTTTCCGGCTGGGGCACATTCAGTGCGCGGAAGATCAGCCCATGCATCACGCTAAAGACTACGGCGTTTGCGCCGATGGCTACGGCCAGCGTCAGCACCGCGACGCCCGCGAATCCGGGATTCCTCTTCAGCATGCGAACCGCGTAGCGTAGGTCTTGCCAAAGCGTTTGCATGGTCACATCCCCTAATTGGGGTGAGGTATGAGCACATATTCTTCCCAAGTTCGTCTCACTTAACTGCCTATGCTTGCTGGACTTAGTGGTTTGCCGAGTACTGGAGCGTATTCCACGATTGTCCGGTTCCGGGAAAAGGTCGTCGCGAAATCGGGCGGCTAGGTCCAAACGGGCAAGTCGGAAGTAATGCAAACGGCGGAGGCGGCGGTGTTCGCCAGGATGCCGTCGGGACGAGACTCGCCCAAAACCCCGGCGCTGGCCACTCTCTCCACTGCGGCCTAGGCGCTCCGCCTTCGGCTTTCGTCAAAGAATGATGCGGCATAGAATCTAGAGCAAGTAGAGAAATCGTTGCAATGCTGAAAGGGATCAGCAATGCGCCCACAAAATAGGGAGGGCATCTTGGCCGCAAAAATTCTCATGGTTCTTAGTGCCAGCATTGTCTTTACGCTCGGAGTCGTCCACCTCGTCTATACGTTCTGGGGGCCAAACCTCACGCCCCGTGATCCCGCACTGCAAGTCAGCATGAGCCAGATTGCACCTGTCATTACGAAAGAAACAACAATGTGGCGGTGTTGGGTGGGCTTCAATGCCAGCCACAGCATGGGACTTATTTTGTTCGGCTTGGTTTTCGGTTTTCTCGCATTGGCCCATGGCCAACTCCTCTTTAAGTCACCGTTGCTGCTCGTTGTCGGGCTGGCAATGCTTAGTGGTCTTGTTGTGCTCTGCAAGGTCTATTTTTTCAGTGCGCCTCTCACAGGTATCAGCATTTCTTTGGCCTGCTATGTCGCCAGCATTGCGCTATCGCGGCATTAATAATGCGCTCCTGATGTAAACAGCGGTAACGCCCACGACCCGGACCGGCTGGTCTCGGATTCTGGGCGGATGACGGGCAATCCTTCCATAATCCGGTAAGGGAAGAGTTGTCGATCATCTGCCCAGAACTTCGTTCTTTGCTTTCTGCAACCCCGTTTCTTGATGATATTGTTGATTCTGGCCCTGGCAGCATAAACCTGCCCAGGAACCTTCTAGCCCTTCTTCGGGCTTCCACCTTGGACTATGCCTTCTTCCGCGATCGCGTGCAGCCCATCTTCCTGACGAAACGCCCGGGGCACGCGCGCTGCATAGACCAAAAACTAGATTGCCCTCCTTGTCGTCCTTCCTCACCGCTTCAGCTTCGCTTTCGTTTTCATAGTCGCGAAAGTAGGCCGGGGATCGAAAGCGCATTTTGCCGTCAAGGAACTCGTCTGCCCACTTCCGCTCAGTGAAGTACCGGTAGAGGCTGTGCCGCATACAAAATATTATTTCGCGCCTTGGCTCCCGGTGAGAGTAAGTGTGACCGACAAGACCGGGAACACCAGCCTTCCGTCACCGGGCATTCGCGTCAGCGCCCTGTGTCAACGTGGACCGCTCCTCTCCGAACGGCATTGCCTTCACGAACGCAGTGACCAACCGAGTCGGCTTTCCAGGCCATTGTCGCTCGTACTCGGGGCTTCCAAAGTAGCGAAATCCTTTGTCCCAATCCGGATCGCCAGCCGCCTTAGCGTGCAGTGCCGCAAAGATTAGCAACTCGTCCTGGGAGAATTTGCCGAAGTCAGGTTGTTGCTCCTGAGTTTGAATCGGCCCACCGTTCATCCCGCTGGCCTCAATTCGTTGTGGCGCGTCCAGGCCGTGCAGCTTCGCCACGCGCTCGCTGATTCGGATCAGCGTATCAACAGTGCGCGGATCGGACTTGCGGGAATCGAGAGCCAGTCGGTAACGGTCAAGGCGATGCAGTTCCAATTGCCGCACGCGCTCCGCGGTGTCTGTGCAGTGTTCTACCAATTCGTCAAGCGCCTTGCGGACAATTCGGAACGCGCGAGGCTTTGAAACGGATAACGCCTCTCCGATCTGCCTGAAGCTGGCGCCCGCCGCTCTAAGTTCAAGAGCCTGAATCATTTGTTGGTGTGACTTCACTTCTGGCCCCGAGTTTTCCTGTGGCATTTCGTAACCCTCCCTTGTGGGGTTAACACGACTCGATCTGCTTTTCTGCTTTTCTGCTTTTCTGCTTTTCTTCTTGTCTCAATTCGCTGTAAGGAGAGGCACGCCGGAAGGAGTCAGCATGTCTCTCGACTGACAGCGGCCAAGTCGTTCTTCTCGACACCCTGCGGATTGAACCTCGTTTGCCGGGCCGCCGCCGTGCGGTTTGCGACGAGAGCATTGATCTTCGTCATCAACTCTTTGAACTGGCCGCCACCCCGACGCGTAACTCTGCCAGTTCGAGATAGCGTGGTCGCTGACTTTGCAAGCGTAATGCTCAGATCCTGTTGCGGACTCTTCGAGCAGGGCGAGCACTGAACGTCTGCTTCATTTTTGGTGATGTGGTTCCTCTCAATTCCTTGTGCTGTAATATTGCGCGCAAAATGGGCGCAAATTAGGGGATGACTGGTGAGTAAGGGCAGCCGAATCAACAGGAATTTTGCAGAATCATGGAGCGGGCGATGGGAATCGAACCCACGTCCGAAGCTTGGGAAGCTTCTATACTGCCATTGTACGACGCCCGCTCTTTTCTCTAGTTCGTTGATTATACACAACTAAGCGACCGCACGAACAGTGCGGCCATTTTCCATATTTTCCAAAACGACGCAAAACCATCCTTCTCTCGCGACAAGGAGCCAGTCAAGCTGTTCGCGCAAATTTCGTAAGCCTCCTACAAAGAGCAACTTTAGAGAGAATCTTCGCGGATTCGATCCCTGATCTCGCCCTAGAACAGAAGCTCGCAGCGCTTCGGATGTGGGACTCGAGATCGGCGATTGAAATCCGATGTCTGCAGAAAGGTGTTGTGTGGTAAGATGGAGCCATAATGATGGCTAAGACCCAGATCACACTTGAAACTGAGATGCAGCGCCGTGCGCGCCAACGCGCCAACGATCTCGGGGTGTCTCTCGCAGAGTATTTTCGCCGTCTGGTCGCACGGGATCTTGCTCGTCCTCAGACAGCAGGCCACGTAGACCGTATTTTCGATCTCGGAAGCTCGGGCGGCTCAGATGTTGCAAGCCGAAAGGATTCCATGATCGCCGAAGCTTTCCAATTTACGCGCAGGAAACTGCGACGGCGCCGATAACTCTCGCGACATGAGCCTATTTGTCGATACTTCCATCTGGTATGCTGCCGCGGACTCTTCTGACCGCAGCAACGCTCGATCAAAAGCGATTCTCAAATCCGGTGAAACACTGGTGACCTCGGATCACGTTTTGATCGAAACATGGACTTTGCTTCACCACAAGCTCGACCGCAAAGCTGCCGAGCGATTTTGGGAAGGACTGCGGAGCGGGGTAGCAGCAATCGAGACAGTTACGTTGGCGGACCTGGAGATTGCTTGGGATATTGGCGTTTCCTGGCGGGACCAGGATTTTTCTATAGTGGATCGCACCAGCTTCGCCGTAATGCGGCGTCTAGGCATTGACCGGGTCGCGTCCCTCGATGCGCATTTTGCCGTTTTTCGCTTCGGGCCAAAACGCCGCGAATCCTTTCATGTCCTTGGATAAATAATTCCCCGGGCCTGGACAGCCGAGTGCTGATTTCAGCGATTTTGGGAGCCCCCCGGGTCGGCAGAACGATCAAGGGATTCTGCGGGAACATTGCCCGCGATAATCCGCGCTGCCTCCAGATTTTATGTATCCATCCCGGTCGCGTACGTTCCCGTCAGTTTGTCGGCCAAGGGCACAGACTTGCACGTTTCCGTGCACGGCTAAGCAGCAGTGAAGAATATCATTGAATTAACGACTAAATCAGGTTTGTTACCGGACCGACGACTACTCGCCTTGGAATTATTACTGCGGCGTGAATGTCAATGCTCCTTCAGATTTGCTCCAGTGCAGTTGCTCCCCAAAAGTTTCGCAATCCTGCTTCGTCGCCGGCAAACTTGTCTCTGTCGCAGCGGCCCGCACCCGGTACATCATGTGGCTGTGGTCCCTGCGCTCCATCAGTGTATTGCCACATCGTCCATGTTGCCCAATTCGCAGGAACCACGGGCGTCGGACCATACTGTGAAAGCCAGAGCCAGCAATTGGCTAGGACCGGATCCCGGTTTGTTCCGAGCAACTGTTTGATGTAATGGCCCGAGTACAAGCCCGGCCAACGGCCGGTCACGGCGTTTACATGAGTTACAAATGCCCGTGCTTCCTCCAGAGCCATGCTGGGCCCTTGCGGGTTGGCTTCAAAATCCAGAACCAGCAGCGTCAGATCATCGGGGTCGACAAGGTTCAAGAAAAAATCCGCTTGTTGTACGCCATCACTTCCCGTTCCGAAGTGGTAGGCTCCCCAGAGAAGACCCTCCGAGAGCGCCTTGCTTCTATTGCTCAGGTAGTCTGGATCCTTAAATTGCAGACCTTGCGTGGCCTTGTGAATGGTCCCGAGGATTCCGCCTTGTGCACGAATCTGATGGAAATCTACATTCTGGTTGTGGTGCGACAAATCAATCACGCCATTGAGCTCAGGCATGCTTCCTCCTGGAAGACCGGCGCTGTTGGATGTCGGTGTGACTTCCGGCTCACTCTCCCCTGGCCCTCCGAAGAGAGCACACAGTTAGGGCTTGGGCCGGCGGAGTTGAAGTTTGCTTCGGGCGCCGCTCGCGACAATCACTTGGTAGTGTCAGATCCGGTTCATTCGTTTCGCAGCACTACAACGTTGGCAAGCTGGAGCATACAGAACAATTTCCTGATTTGAGCTACCTCCGCGTCTCGGCAAGCTGCCGCATGTTTTAAAAAGAGACACGTAAATGGACTCCGGATGCCTCCCAAAATGTTAGGCAAGTTGACCCAATTCGGCCCTGGCTTGAGCACATCCGCTGTGCGGACATGCTTCACTTTTGCGGAATGTTGCTTAACCCTACTCGCGTACTGCCACATCGCCACGCGAATACAAGAAATCCGAATCCCACTAGCCGTTTCACTCCCACTTTCGGCAAAATCCTCACCACCACTGGTGCCAGCATCACGATCACAAATGCTCCCGGCCCCAGCACCCGCCCCGCATCCGTCGCGGTATATCCATACAGTCGCTGCAGCATCTGCGGAATCAGCACTGTCGATCCATACAACGTAAATCCAAAAATAAAATAGAAAATATTCGCCAGCGCAAAGTTCCGGTCCGCCAGCAGTCTTATTCCCACTACTGGATCGGGATGTCTCCATTCCCAGATGATCGCGAATCAGCCGCCTGCAGAAAGATCGCCAGCCTCTCCACGATATCCGCCAGCACCTGGACCAATACCTGGAAAATCATGTCCCGGTCCAAAGCCCGCCGCAAATAATCGCGTCGCTGAATATCCAAGAGGGTGCACAATGACTTGAGCGTCTCTAAGCGCGCAGCCTCGTCATGACCACAACTGCGATTTCAAACACGCTCACCGGCGGCAATGCCAACAATTCGCTCTTCGATCTCACTGGCAAAACCGCAATCGTCACCGGCACCAGCCGTGGGCTCGGACAGGATTTTGCTCGGGCTCTCGCCAAGGCAGGCGCGGATATCGTCCTCGCCAGCCGCAATCGCGCCAGTCTGGCTGCCTTCGACGCCGAAATCCGAGCCCTCGGCCGCCGTACTGTTGCGCTCGAGCTCGACGTCCGCTATCAGCACAGCATCGAAGCCATGGTTTCTGCAGCCGAATCCGCTTTCGGCCATCTCGATATTCTCGTCAACAATGCTGGCTTCAATATCCGCAAGCCTGCGTTAGAAGTCACTTGGGAGGATTGGAATATAATTCTCGACACTAACCTGCGTGGAAGTTTTTTCATGGCGCAGGCGGTTGCCCGCCGAATGATTAAGACCAAGTACGGCCGCATCATCAACATCGGCTCCGTCACTAGCGTCGCAGGTTACGCAGGACTCGGTCCCTACGGCGCCAGCCGCGGCGGCATTCGCCAACTCACCTTGAGCCTCGCCGACGATTGGGGCAAACACGGCATCACTGTGAATTGCCTCGCGCCTGGTTGGTTCCGCACAGAGCAAAATAAGGCTCTTTACGAGGACCAGGAGTGGGTCCAGTATCTCTGTGAACGAATCCCAATCAAGCGCCCCGGGGAACCTCACGATCTCGACGGACCCATCGTTTTTCTCGCCTCGGAATCCAGCCGCTACATCACTGGCCAGACCATTCTCGTTGATGGCGGAATTTCCACCGGAGGATTGCGCGCTCTTGGTAAGGGCAATGTTCCGGAGGGCGACGTTTGACGATTAGCTTGCTGCTCAAGCCGACCGAGGAAATCGCATGACTGTTGCGAATGTTTCAGGCAATACCGACGAGCTAGTAGCAGTTATGTCAGCTCGCGCTTTGGTGCTCACCCTATTGTGCACGCTTTCCGTCTCGCTCCTATTCTCGCTTACTCCCGCCGACTCCACAAAATCCCTGCAAATTTATTTCATCGACGTTGAAGGCGGCCAAGCCACCTTATTCATCACCCCCGAGGGACAATCCCTCCTCATCGACACCGGCTGGCCCGGCAACAACAACCGCGACGCCGATCGCATCGTCGCTGCCGCTCACGACGCCGGCATCAACAAAATTGACTTCGCCCTCATCACCCACTATCACGACGATCACGTCGGCGGTGCTCCGCAGCTCGCCGCCAGCATTCCCATCGGCACCTTCGTCGACCACGGCGAAAACCGCGAAGCCACCGATGACATCACGCAAAAACGCTGGCTCGCCTACAAAACTCTCCTCGACTCAGGAAAATTCCAGCACATCACCGCAAAGCCCGGCGACGTTCTACCCGTTAAGGGAATTCGCGTTGAAGTTATTTCTTCCGACGGCGCGTTGCGGGAAAAGGCTCTTTCCGGCGCAGGCCAGCCGAATCCGGCGTGCGCAAACTCTCCTAAGCCGCCCGGCGACAATACCGAGAATCCCCGCTCCCTCGGCACTCTCATTATTTTCGGCAAACTGAGAATTCTCGATCTCGGTGACCTAACTGCGGACAAAGAACATCAACTAATGTGCCCGCTAAACAAAATCGGACACATCGACATCTACATCGCCTCGCACCACGGCTTCAATCAAAGTGGCAGCGCCGTCCTGGTTCACGCCATCGCACCACGTATCGCAATCGTGGACAATGGCGCAACCAAAGGCGGCAGCCCCTCAGCATTGGACATCATCAAGTCCTCGCCGAATCTCAGAACGCTCTGGCAGCTCCATTTCTCAGAAGAAGCCGGCCCCGCCCACAACACCGCTCCACAATTCATCGCCAACCCATCCGGCCCCGACGCCGCAAATTATCTCAAGCTCACCGCGACCTCCGACGGCAGCTTCGTCATCTTCAACTCCCGCACCAAACAATCCAAGCAATATCCATCCACGCACTAAAAAACGGTTGTCATTCTGAGCTTATCCGATAAGGGTAGGCGAAGAATCTCGATGTATGACCGAACGCCACACGCTCTGCGCCACACACCTCGGACCGTTCTCTATTTCCTTCTCCCTGCACCTTGCGCGAAAATGAAACCGCCTCTCACTTAACCATGACCCTCCAAACTCGCGTTCTTCTCCTGCTAACCTCCGTCTGGCTAATCGCCGCCGCTGCTCTCGGCACCCGCCTCGCCTTCGCATACAACCAACAACGCAAGATCCCCCACCAAATTCTCGCCACCGTCCCCTTCGAACAAGAAACCGGCAACATCGCCTTCGCCCTCTCGCAACGAAAAGGTTTCAGCAATCTCTTCCGGCAAAACACCGGCCCCACCGCCTGGATTCCTCCCGTCTATCCTTTTCTCCTCTCGCTAATCTTCCGCGTCTTCGGACCTTTCACCCTCTCCAGTTTCTTCGCCGCCGTTCTGTTAAACGCGCTCTCCTCAGCCGCAGCCACCTTCCCGCTTTTCCATCTCGCACAAAAAGTCGCTGGCCGCACCGTCGCTACCATCACCGCATGGCTCTGGGTCGCGCTCCCCGCCGGAATCATGATGCCCTTCGAATGGATCTGGGACACTTCTCTCTCCGTCCTTCTCGCCACCACCCTTCTTTGGATGACACTGCGCATTTCCGAATCTGCAAAACGCTCACTCTGGATTATCTACGCACTGCTCTGGGCTATCGCCGTTCTCACCAATCCGTCCCTCGGCATTGCGCTACCGTTTCTGCTGTTTTGGGTCGCGCTTCGAGCGCGAGACGTAGTTCAACTCTCCTGGCGCATTCCCTTCCGCACGCTCTTGCTGATTGTCCTGTGCTGCCTTCCGTGGACCATTCGCAACTACACAGCCTTCCACCGTATAATCCCCGTCCGGTCCAGCCTTCCCTTCGAACTTTGGATTGGCAACAACGACATCTTTGATCCCCATGCCCTCAACGGCATCCAACGCATCACTCGCTTTGAAGAAACCCGCCACTACGCGCAACTTGGTGAAAACGCCTACCTCGCCGAAAAGTGGGCCCGCGCCAACACTTTCATCCGCCATAGACCCGCGCTCTTCCTCCACCTGACGGGTAGAAGAATCATTGCCACCTGGATCGGCACTGAACATCCCTTCGCCGACTTTCTTCACGCGAACTCGCTTCTTGTTCGAATCGTCATCCTAAGCAACGTGATTCTCACGCTCGGTGCCGCCCTCGGCGCACTCTTACTCGCTCGCTCCAAAACCCCATTCACCTTTCCACTCGCGGTTTTTCCCGTACTCTTTCCATTCGTTTATTACGTCACTCACCCTTCCCTCCGATATCGTCATCCCATCGACGCGGTCCTGATCTTTCTGACAGTCTTCTCCGTAGCCGCAACCTGCTCCAAAAGATACCGCGCCGCAAGCACTTCCCATCCAGCATAAAAACAATTCAATCCCGCTGTTTTCGCAGTACAATGCGCAACACCGATTTTTCGCAGTCGGAGTAGGAATCATGTTTGCACACAACCCCCTCCACGGATCCGGACAAGCGGGATTCCCGCATCCGGCTCTTGCCTTAGGTGACGACGCCCATGCGGCGCAGGGGATAGGGATGACAGATGGTAGGCGGAGGCAGCCAGCGAGTGATGAGGCGCCGCATGCGATCCCAAAGGACGCGGCCTTTGTGGCTGCGCCGCGAAAGCGCGCGATGCCAAAGCCGCCCCACTTGGAACCGAAAGAGCCACAACGCCGGTTGGTTCATGGGCACCCCGTAATATCGGATGTGTCCACGCACCACCGCTTGCAACCACTTGCCTACTTCGGGGATGGGTTCGTGCATCCGTCGCTGAAGTTCGGCTTTCACCTCATTCAGCTTCGCTTGCATCCTTTTGCGTATCGTCTGCCGCAACACCGTGAACCGTCCATTACTCCTCTTCTTTACACAGATATGCGTAAAGCCGAGAAAGTTGAACGTCTCCGGTTTTCCTTCTCCACGCCTCTGCCGTTGGTCGATCGCATACGGACCAAACTCCAGCAGTCGCGTTTTCTCGGGATGCAACCCAGGGCAGCTGCGGCCTTGGGCAAACCTGGGATCTCCCGGTTCCCGAGCGAGGTGTCTGCGTACGTGCACGGGGTCTCTGACCGCGCGGGACTCTGCAACATCTCGCGATATCGGCGTTCCAGATGGGGCCTTCCGCTTCTCCTTACAGCGTCGGCGTCCCGGAGGAAGGAACTTACGCGGCTGAATACCCGGCCCGCACGTTCCCCTGTCAACGCTTCGACGCCGCTCTTGCGAGCGGCTCCGCATGACTCGGGGCCGATCTGGGTCGCTAGTTCACAGTCGTATGACTTTTGCATTCACTACACCTCGCCGGTTTAACCGGCGCACAAGGAGCATTTCCATGCGCCGCATTTTTCTACTCCTTCTCATCGGCATCTCCTCGACCGCCTCACTCCGCGCTCAACAAAAACTTTCCGTCCGCTGGGAAGAACTCACCGCCGACGACTTCCGTCACGCCATTGATCTCTCCAAAGGCACCTGCATCCTGCCCATCGGCATTCTGGAAAAGCACGGCCCGCATCTTCCTCTTGGCACTGATCTGCTCAACGTCCGCTACGCTTCATTACACGCCGCCGAAAAAGAATTCGCTGTTGTCTTCCCTGAATATTATTTCGGACAAATTTTCGAAGCCAAGCACGAACCCGGCACTATCGCTTACAGCCGCCAAATTCAGTTGAATTTATTGCAGGAAACCACCGACGAAATGGCCCGCAACGGCTGCAAGAAGGTTCTCATCGTCAACGGCCACGGTGGCAACGAAAGCCTTCTCCCGTATTTCGCGCAAACCCAGCTAGACAAACCTCACGACTACGTCGTCTACGTTCAGTGGGGGCAAAACTCTCATCCCAAAAACGCCGCAAAAAAAGATCCGCTAGACATGCACGCCGGCCAATCCGAAACCTCCAACACCATGGTCACCCATCCCGATCTCGTACACATGGATCGCGTCACCCAGGAATCTGGTGCTGACCAAAAGCATGACCCACTTCCAGAAACCGTTTACACCGGCATCTGGTGGTACGCGCGCTTTCCGGACCACTATTCCGGTGACGGTTCCATCGCCAGCAAGGAACTGGGCGAAGCCGACATAAAATCCTGGATCGACACCATCGAAGAAGCCATTCGCGCCGTCAAATCCGATAACGCCAGCCTCAGACTACAAAACGAATTTTTCGAAAAAAGCCATCATCCCCTCGACACCAAACAGTGATCGCAGCCCTCGCATCACGATGAACAAATCGTCGCGCTCTTTGCAGTTCGCCCAGCCTCTTGCGTCTTGTATCGTGAAAGCTTCGCCGCTTTTCAAAAGCGAAAGATACGTTGTCATTCTGAAGCGATCCGTTAAGGATCGCGGAAGAATCTCAACTTCGGCCCCGCCATGACTTTTCGTCTGTTTGGTCTCGACTACCGTCGATTGAATTAATCAGTCCGTGCGCCTTTGCAATCTTCCTTCAGCGCTCGCGCTTCAATTCCACCAGCCAGCGTTCCAACGTAGCGTGGTGCTTTTCGTCCACGTCCAGAAATTCGATGCCCATCCCAATGCGCGGCTTCACAATGCGCACTACTGCCAGCGCTTCAACTACTTGATCTTTCCGCGTCAACTTCAGTTTTAAGCGGCTGCTCAACAGCAACGGCTTGCTGGTACACACAAAGCAGCCGCCCATCGAAAGGTCAGACGTTACCCCGCTGCCCGTATTTCCTGCTTCCAAGTCGATGAATTCAGCGTCTGCCGCAAACGGGTGGCGTATCGCATATCGCCGGTCGCGCACAAGCAGCGAGCGCGACTCTGCCTTTTTCAGGTGTTCGTCCATAGAGATAACATTCTTCACGGCGGTCGAGGTCCGTCCGCTTCTAGACTTGTCTTGGCTGCTTCGTCCTCCTAGTGTGTAGGAGAAACCGCCTTTTCGGTCTCACCTATAAAATAATTTTGCGAAAAAGATAACACCCGCCCTTCCGTACAGCCGATACCGCGAAGATTCCTGCCCGGTATTACTACCTACGACAATCGCGCCATTTCGCGGCAAAAGCAGCTAACCTGCCCTTGTTAAACTGGCTTTCAGGCGGTGCTTTCCCCTCTCTCATGACCACCACGCGCACAGAAGCCCTTCGTCAGAGCGATCGCGTCTCGTTCCGTATCCCTCTGGAAGCATCATGGATGGATACCTCCGGCATCGTTCACCGCCTCGTCGCTGAGTCTCTCCTCGTCAGCCGTAACGGCGGCGTTCTACGCATTAAGGAAAAGTTTTTCCCTGGCCAGGAAATTTCTCTCAAGCGCCCGCTCGACGGCGACAACATCCGAACCGCACGCGCCCGCATCGTCGCGGAAATCGATCGCGAACCCGAAGGCTTCCTCTACGCCGTCCACCTTCTCGAACCACGTTCCGATTTCTGGGAGATCGAATTCCCTTCTCCTCACAAACCCGACGAAGAAGCTCTCGCTCGTCTTCTGATGGAATGCGGCTTCTGCCAACGCCGCGAAGTCGTCTATCTCAACGAACTCGAATTAAAATCCTTCGAATCGCGCAAATGCATTGCGCGCATCTGCAAAGTCTGTGAAGCGCCGTCCGTCTGGATCGAAGCGCAGTCCGAACTCGCCTCTGCCAACTCATCCACCGCGCGCGCCGGCGAACAGGACCGCGTAGTCCCTCGCCGCAATCGCACCCGCGTCAAAGCCCGCGTTCTCGCCTGCATCCGCCGCCGCGGCTTTCAGGAAGAAGTCGCCGTCTGCGAAGATCTTTCCAAAGGCGGCATCGCCTTCCGCAGCCGCAACGAATATCCCCAAGGCACTCGCGTCGAAGTAGCCGTCCCATTCACTCCCGGGGCCGGCGCCATCTTCGTCCCCATCCGTATCGTCTTCTCCGAACCCATCCCCTCCGCAGGCCTCTTCCGCCACGGCGCCGCCTACCTCAAGCCCCCCGAATAGCCACTACTTGACATCCCCGTTCCCCATCCATCTAAAAATTGATACAACTCCACATATGGAACCGACCAATGCCAACCGTTAATCCCGCAAAAGCAATTTCTGCCGCAGGACTCACCTGTGGCGTAATGGACATCTCCGCCGCTCTAGTCGTCTATGGTGTGATGGGATTGAAACCACTCCGCCTACTACAAGGCATCGCCGGCGGCATCCTCGGCCCGCGCACTTTTTCCGGCGGCATACCCACCGCGCTTCTCGGGTTCGCATTGCACTTCGTTATCGCCTTCGCAGCCGCTACCGTTTTCTTCCTCGCCAGCCGCGCAATGCCCTTCTTGCTCAATCACGCTGTACTCTCAGGCGTCCTCTACGGCATCGCCGTGTACTTCTTCATGAATCGCGTCGTCGTGCCGCTCTCCGCCGCCACCAAATATCCCTTCTCCATAAAGATGATGTTCATCGGCGTCATCATCCACATCTTCTGCGTCGGCATCCCCATTTCTCTCAACATCCGCAAGTACGCCCGCTAACTCCCCCCAGCGAATGCGCTAGACGATGCTAGAGCGCAGCATACGGCTTTCAATTCTGCCGCCTCGCCATTCGCTCAACTTCGTCATTCCGAGCCTGCCTGCTGCTTGCCCGCCGTGGCAGGCAGGCGCAGCGAGGACTCTCTCTCCGATGTCGGCGTCAAGCAATTGCCTCATCACGCGAGCCCAGGGCTGGGCCCGGGCCTTCTACCGTGAAATACCGAATCACGCCGAAGCCGCGCGCGACGAGGGTAGCGACTTGATCTCCACTTTCTTGGGCAACGAAGCCGTTGCTATCGGTGCCGTGATTTCCAGCATGCCATTCCGGTATTCAGCCGACAGCCGCTCTTTATCCACGCCCTCCGGCAGCACCAGACTCCGTGTAAACGAACCATAGGTGATCTCCCTCTGCAGGAAATCAGCTTCTCTGGTTTCTCTCGTGTTTGTCCGTTCGCCGGTAATCGTCAGGGTATTGCCCTGCACCTGGATATCTACATCCTTGGGATCGACTCCTGGCAGCAGCACTTCGCAATGAAACTTCTTATTGTTCTTGTCGATGAACGACTCGACTGCGGGCGAAAACTCATTCGCAAACGTGCGTTCCACCTGCGCCGAAGGCCACTGCAAGAACCGATTAAAAACCTGATCGAAATTCCTCCGGAAATCGACCATGTCATGAAAAAAAGTGTCACGCGGAACTAAATTTGCCATACCAATCTCCTCATTTGAATTTGCTGGGGCGGGACGAACAGGGGCTGGACACTGTGGGGAGAAATCCCTCTCCAGCCGGAGTCTCCTTCTTAGGAGCATGCGTTCAACCTGTCAAGAGAGATTCGGAAATTCACACAACACCCTTCTCGGATAAACACAACGCGCTTCCCGAACGCTTCTTGCTTTTTTCCCGCAGGGGCACGGCATGCCGTGCCCTTCTTTCGTTATCAATTCGCTCGACGGCTAAGCCCTGCCAGAACGCGCAGCTCTCCGGTAATCAACAGACTCAGGTTCACCGGGTCCCCATTCCGCATCAAACGCGCATCTCGCCCACTCTCAGTCGCATAACCCTCAACAAACAGCACCACGTCTTTCTCATGTTCCAATCGCGCCGAATTCTTGATAATCACCAACAACTTTCGCGAATCGAAATGCACCACCATTTGTTGCGAGCGTCCCGCGCACAATATCCGCAGGTCCCCAAGCATCGTTTCCCTGCACGTAAAAGTCTGTTCATTCGCGATCCCATTCCAATCGTGGCACTGCGCAATCACCGTGTCCGCCACGGTCTTCCACACCGCCGGGCCCAGCTTCTCCGCAGCTTCGCGATTTAGCTTATCTTCGTGTCTCTGTCCCTCGGCCGAAAGTTTCCCCGCCAGATACTCCTGCGCTGCTCGCTTTGCGCTCTCGTCACCCATGGCATTGGTCTCCAAAAATGGTCTCCGAAAATATTCTACACAACCTCCCCCTTTCGCTGAGTACGAAATCAGTAGCATTTCGGGAGTTATATACCGAGCTTAAATATTTCCGTAACAAGTAATCCCCACCAGGCTGATCCTCAACCTGCTCGCGGCTGAAGTGTACCTGCGCTTCTTGCCAACGCCTTCGCTATGACTCTTTCCAGCCAACCGGTAGAATGAAAGCCAGCAAAATCTTTGACGCCTCCTACTTTTCGGACTTCCTGAGATTTGTGGCAGTTGTAGCAGCCGGTCTTGAGACCGGCGTTTGGAGTGCGGCGGCTTGCCGGCCGCGGGCAAGCTAGACGCCGCTTTTGTTATTAAATGCGCTCCACAATTTTCTCCGTCTGGCAAGCCGCGCCCTGGAGGAAAGTCCGTATGGGGTAGCTACTGCTGGGTTTCTATTGGATTGGGGGTGCGGGTTGCGGGCTCGTCGGGGGATTGGGCAGTGCGGCGAATTGAAGCGAAGCAGTTCGCGAGAATGAAATGGATGGCTAGGTTTCCGAGCGCGGACCGATACCGATTACATCAATTCTTCGAGGCCGCTTCACACCGAATTGCATGGCCAGCGCAATCGAAACGACGAGGAGCACCAGCAGAATCATATTTGCACGACACGTCGGCATTAGCCGGATTGATCCGAAGCGCCTGATTGTGATCACTCATTCCGCCTGGTCCGCTCGTCGCGGGGAGCCAAGCGACCGAAGGTTCCGACCTGGTCGGAAGGAATCTCTCTTCGTCTTTGACTTCTGTTGCACCCTCTCAACTCACCGCATCGCCATTCGCACCCCAACCATCACCCGCGCCGGCACCGTCAACCTCGGCAACACAAAATGAAAAAACTTCTCCGAGTCCGATGCCAGACACGCCGAAGCATTCGACGCCCCCGCGCCAGGCCGCGTAAATCCCTGTGCATCCACCGTGATATGAAACTCCGTCACCGGGCACAATTCGGGCTGCGCCACATACGCCACTGCCATCACGTCAAACAACGTCGCCGTCGGCGTGCGGTTCCGTTCCACCCACTGGTAGTACAGCCCCGCCAGCGAATTCGTCATCGCCGTCCCCGCGCTAAAAAGAATGTTCCGTTTTACTTCATCGAACATCAACTGCGTCGAATCCAGCGGCATCATGAAAATCGGCACGCCACTGGCAAACAATTTCTGCGCCGCAGCCACATCGCTATAAATGTTGTACTCCGGTTGCGGCCCGTGATCCAGCGCATACCCCAGATCGCCGTAACCTTTCCGGATCGATCCGCCCATCAGCACCACTCGCTTGAATTTCTTGAACGTCGCGGCATCGCGATCAATTGCCGCTCCCACATTCGTCAGCGGACCAATCGCCACCAGCGTGACCTCTCCCGGAGCTTTCCGCGCCTGCTCCAGCAAGAAATCCACTGCATCCATGCGTTTGTGAAATTCGTCTCCGTCCTGCGCCCACCGAGCTTGCGAAAAGTTTGCGTTACTCTTGGTGTCGATACCAACCGCAATCGGAATTTCCGTCACGCCATTCTCCTTCAAGAATCTCTGCACCAGCCGTGCTCGCAGTGTGGTGTCTCCCCAAGCCGTCGTAATTCCAACCATCTCCAATTCCGGGCTGCGTATGGCCAGTGCCAGCGCGAACGCATCGTCAATGTCATCGCCAATATCCGTGTCCAAAATGATTTTTGTCTTTACTGCGGAGCTTTGTGCCGCAGCCGATTGCGCGCTAATTGTCGTTGGACAAATTCCGAGCAACACGGCGTTGCACGCCAAACACATAACAATTCGCTGTGTAAGGACCACGGTGGTCTCCGTTCTTGGTCTGATGAAGGAGAATATCACCGCTGCGCAGCGGCAGTTGCCCTTCAAATAGGTTCAGTGAAAGAGGGGATACGGAGCGGACTTCTGCGTCGGGTCAGCCAACCAAAAGAGCTACATTTGAACTGTAAGCGGCTTGAATCGCTATTCAGAGACCGGCACGGCATCGCGCTCGCGACGACGGCGCGCGAGATGATGCATGGCGATGTTCAGAAAAATGTTGCCGCAGCTGGTTTCGATCGCCAGCACCATCGCTTCGGTGTCGTGCGAACCTGCCAGGCCCTGGTCGTTCATGTGAATTTCCGGCGGAAATACTTTGAACCGGTAGCCCTGGTCGTTCAACAGCGTAACGGAATTTCCGATGACCATGTTGGCCAGCTCGCAAACCGTTTCGCGAACCGTCTGCTCGTTGTCCACCACTTCCGCCCCGGTAAGAATCGCGGCTACTTTCAACGCCACTTCCGGCGCCAGATCCAGAATGATACGCCCTTCGATGTCACCCTTGATGACGATCAAAGCCGCCACACCTTTGCGGTGATAGGCCTCCTCTTCCATCATCAGGTCGCCGATGGTCGTCGGGCCCTGCAGCGATTCCGCAAAAACCGCATCGGCAGCACTAATGAACGGCTGGATTAAATCCATTCTCATGAGCGGTGCTCCCCGACGAGAGCGACAGGAGCCCCGGCGAGCGCGGGATCGTCGCTCAAGACGTAACGAAGAATTTCGTAAAGCACTTCTGGCTTCACCGGCTTCTGCACAAAATGTTTCGCGCCCTTTTGCAGCGCGGCGAGAATATTTTCCTGGTAGCCGACCGAAGACACCATCACGATTCTCGCTTCAGGATGCTGGCGAACGATGCGCTCGACCGCTTCAATACCCTCCATCTGCGGCATGGTGATGTCCATGAGCACGACGTCCGGCTTGGTGCGGCTGTACTCGGCGATGGCGGTCAGGCCGTCGCCAGCCTCGCCGGCTATTTCGCCACCGAAGAGCTGCACCATCTTAATGATGTTCTTACGCGCGAAGACCGAGTCGTCCACCACGAGATAGCGGACCGACTGGTTATCTTTTCTGAGCAACGCTGCGAACTGTGCCATGACCTTCTCCTTGTGAGCCGCGATTTGCAAATGCAAACCCCGAACCCTGATTCCTGGTCCCCGTTCAAGAACGGTTTGTGGATGCAGGCATCGTTTCAATTTTTTCGTTCTTGCCGGATTTGTCGTCCCGGTTCTTCTCGGAACGATCGAACTTTTCCTGGCGCGCGGTGTTTTGCGTTGCGCGTTCACCGCCAAAATGTGTAGTCAAAACCTGGCCGATCGCATCCAGAGGAACAATGCGATTCACGTAGCCCTTGACGATGGCCGCGCGCGGCATTCCCGGTACCACGCAGGTGTCTTCACTCTGCGCAAGCGTTACGCCACCGGCGCTTTTGATTGCGCCAAGTCCCTCGGCACCGTCTTCACCCATGCCGGTCATCAGAACGCCGACCGACATCGGTCCAAATTCCTGCGAAACAGAATGAAACAGCACATCCACGGACGGACGGTGACCATTGACGGGAGCGGAATCGCTGAGCACCACCATGTCTCCGCGTGGCATGTGGCGCGCCATCATATGGCGGTTGCCGGGGCAGATCAGCGCGCGCCCCGCGAGCAACAGATCGCCGGATCTGGCTTCCTGCACTTCCAGTGCGCAGCATTCGTCCAAACGCCGCGCGAACATTTCCGTAAAACCCTCCGGCATGTGCTGGACGATCAGCAAAGTGCCAGAAAACTCCGCGGGAATTTGCGAAAGCACAAACTGCAGGGCGTTCGGTCCGCCGGTCGAAACGCCGATAGCGATAATGCGATGCGGAGGCAGAGCGACACGGGCATTCTTCTTTACTGGTTGCAGCGCTTCCGAGATCGCCGGACGCGGAACGCGTCTGCCGGTGGCTCGTTTGGCGACCTTAATTTTTTCGATCAACTCGTCGGCGATGGTATCCAGATGGCCGGAAGACGCTGTTTTCGGCTTGGCGACGAAATCGATCGCGCCCAGCGCCAGGGCTTTGAAAGTGGCGTATGCGCCTTCCTTCGAATGCGTGCTGACCATCACCACGGGAAGCGGAGCGCTGCGCATGATCATTCGCAGAGTTTCCATGCCATCCATGCGCGGCATTTCCAGATCCAGCGTAACCACGTCGGGGCGTAGCTCTTCAATTTTCTTGAGGGCGAACGCGCCGTCCATGGCGGTGCCCACGACTTCGATCGCCGGGTCGCGCTCCAAGATGCTGGGGATAAGCTTCCGCATGAGTGCGGAATCATCCACCACGAGAACTCGAACGCGTTCGCTCATGCAATCGCTCCCAGAGGAATTGCGCGAGAGAGGCGCGAGAGAACTGCCGGAACATTGAGAATCAAAACGACGGTGCCGTCGCCGAGAATAGATGCGCCGCTCACCAGATCGCTGGCTACGATATCGGCCGGGAGAGCCTTGATGACCAGTTCTTCTTCTCCCACCAACTGATCCACCAGTAAACCGAAACGCTTTTCCGCGGCGCCGATGACGATCACGAAATTCTTCTTTCCGGCCTTGGCAGGCTCAACTGGGTGAATGCCTTTCAAATCATTCAAGCGGACCAGTGAGAGCACTTGATTTCGCAGCTGCAAAACTTCGCGCTGATCCACGCGATGAATTTCCTGGCCCGCACAGCGGGTAATTTCCACCACCGAAGAAATCGGCACAGCGAACAAACGGCCGCCAACGCGGAAGAGCAAAGTTTGAATGCTGGCCAGCGTAAGGGGCACGCGAAGCTGGATGGTAGTGCCTTTTCCGGGAACGCTGATCACGTTGACGGTGCCCTTCAGGCGATCGAGAACTGTTCGAACCACGTCCATGCCGACGCCGCGCCCGGAAACTTCGGTAACTTCGGAAGCAGTGCTGAAACCGGGCTCGAAAATAAGATTGGTAACTTCGGAATCAAGCAACCTGGCGGCTTCTTCCGCTTTGATGAGGCCTTTTTGAATGGCTTGCTTGCGAATGCGCTCGAGATCCAGGCCGTGCCCGTCGTCGCGCACTTCGATGACTACCTGAGTGCCTTGGTGAAATGCGTTGAGAAAAATCGTGCCACGCGCGCCTTTGCCTGCGGCGATGCGTTCTTCGCTGGATTCGATGCCGTGATCGACGGCGTTGCGGACAATGTGGCTCATAGGCTCGGCAAGAGCATCGAGAATGCCTTTGTCGAGATCGGTGTTTTCGCCGGCGAGTTCGAGGGCCACATCCTTTCCGCAGTGCTTGGCAACGTCGCGCACCACGCGCGGAAAACGGCGGAAGAGCTGTTCGACCGGAACCATTCGAATCTTGAGCACTGACTTGTGCAGTTCGTCGAGTACGCGGGCCTGGAAGGAAAGCGCGTCGACCAGTTTTGCCCGGATGGGATCGCGCGAATGTTTCTGATCGAACTCCGACAACGCGCGGTTGAGCATTGATTTTCCAATGATCAGTTCGCCGACCAGGTTCATCACGGAGTCGATGCGGGCAGCGTCAACGCGAAGAGTGCTTTCTGCAACTGCCGCGACAGCAGAACCGAGCGCGCCGGCCTTGCTGGCAGCGGCATTCTCGGCGGTCTCAGAAACCGCGTCGTGAACTTGCGCGGCTTGCGCCTCCAACAGATCGCCCAGCAGTTCGTGTTCCGCGGAGTCGGCATGCGTCGCTGCTTGCACCGAGACCTGCGCGACAATCGAAGGAATGCGGCAGCGCTGTTCGATCTGCGCTAGAGATTGTTTCGTCGCCAGCGCCGCTTCGATCACTTCCACATTCGCGGCCGCAACATTGTCCTCGGGACGGAGAGCAATCACGGTGCCGCATCCATGCAGCACATTGCGAATCAATTGAAAGGCAGCGGCACGCATGCCGCTGGACTGATCGACGCGCAGCGCGATGTCGAAAACGGTTTCGCCGCGATGAATGGCTTCCGAAATCATCAGCTGCTCGTATTCGCTCCAATCGAAATGTGCCGGCGCGGCAGAGGCGACTGTTGTGGAAGACGCGTCCGGCAGCGGTTCCTGACGCGTGTACTGCATCTGGCGAATCAAGCCGCGAAGGTGGTCGCCGCTGGGCGGTTCCGCGTTTCGTTGATAAGCGGAGAGCACAGCTTCAAAGGTGTCGGCAGCGACCAGAACGAGTTCGGCGAATTTTGCGCCGTGCAGCTTCCCCATTTGCGGCGTCAAAACGTCTTCGAGCTCGTGGGCTACTTCGCTGAGCCTGGTGAAACCACACGCCGCGGAATCGCCCTTGAGCGTGTGCACCACGCGGCGAACGCTGCGAATGATTTCTTCATCCGCTGGACGAGCTTCGAGTTCCAAGCCAGCCTCGTTGAGAGACTGCAGGAGCTCATTCGCGGTCTCAAAGAAGAGAGCGCGCAGCTCGGCGTTGCGATCCTCGGGGACAAAACTCAAGCAGTCACCTCGAGCCGCTGATACGCGGTGCCGTTATTTTCGTGCACCATGCGGAATTTTTTCGTCAACCCAAAAAGACTTTCCGCGTGACCGACAAAAAGATAGCCGCCGGGATTCAAGCAGTTGTAAAACTTGTCGATCAGACGCTTCTGCTCGGCTTCATCAAAATAAATCATAACGTTGCGGCAGAGAATCATATCGTTGCGGCGTGGCAGGAATTCAGTTTTCAAATTGTGAAAGTCGAACTGTACAAGTTCTTTTAATTGCGGTTTTACGCTGTATTTGTCGGCCTTCTTTTCGAAGTAGCGCAGCCGGCAGGTGTAGTCAACCGGCTCCATCTGCGTTTCGGTGTACTGCCCTTCGCCACCCGCGCGTAGGCTAGCGTAGCTGATGTCCGATGCAAGAATTTCCAGCTTCCATGGAGGCGGAATCAGCGGCTTGGGAGATGGCATGTCAAATGGAAGCGGATTGCGCAGGTAGTAGTAGGCCAGCGCGTCGCAGATCAGAATGGCGACAGAGTAAGCTTCCTGCCCGGAGGAGCACCCTGCGCTCCACACGCGCAGCGTCCAATCGCGGCGTTCCTGTTTTTTGCGAAGCAATTCTTCCAGAACGGTTTTCTGCAAGAGGTCGAGTTGCGGTTTATTGCGGAAAAAACTGGTTTCGTTGACGGTGAGATTCTCAAGCAGTAGCGCGAGTTCTGCGCGTCCTTCACGGCTGGTCAACAGCCGGTAGTAGCTATAGAACGAATCCAGCTGAACAGCTTTGAGGCGGCGTTGCAGGCGATCCTTCAGGAAGTGCGAGCGACGCTCGTCAAAAAACATGCCACATTCCTGATAGACCAGAGTCTGCAGAAGCTTCAGTTCCGCTTCGGTCAAATTAATCTGTGCGGTAATCGTTCCCATTCGAATGCGCGTGGCGGCACCGGGCCGGAGATGGCAGCTATCTCACGGAGGCGACAGTTTCCGCGGCCTCCTCGAGTTTCTTGTATTCCGGACGATGCAGCAGCTTGGAAATATCCAACAGGATGATGAGGCGGCCTTTGAGCTTGCCTACTCCGGTGACGTAGCTGGAATCATTGTCGGCAAAAACTGTGCCCGGCGATTCAATTTCGGAAGGTGGAATCTTGAGGACTTCCGAAGCGGAGTTAACAATTAGCCCGACCAGTTTACTGTCCAGTTCAACCACAAGAATGCGGTTTTTTTTGTCGCGTTGAACGTCGGCCTGGCCAAAGCGCTTGCGCAGGTCCATCACTGGAATAATCTTGCCGCGAAGATTGATGACACCTTCGATGGTATCCGGAGCGTTAGGAACCGCGGTGATTTCCGGCACGCGCACGATTTCACGGACGGAGCCAATGCGCACCCCGAACGTTTCATCACCGATGCGAAAGCCAACGACCTGAAGGTCCTTTTCGATCACGCGATCTCCAGGCATTTAGGAACGCGCCATTCCCGAATATTCGAATTCCCGCTCATCCTGCTGGTCTGGCTGGCGCCGATTGGAGGAAAAATCGCGCTTCTTGGGTTGCACGGCACGATCGAGAACGAAGCGGTCCATGCTGTCGAGCAAGTTGCGAGAAAGTTTGAGCATCTGCTCGGCTGCAGCAGAAAGTTCGGTAGAGCTGGAAGCCGACTGTTGAACAAGTTCGCGCATCTTTTCCATCGCGCGCACCACAGCTTGCGCGCCGCTGGCCTGTTCTTCGACGGCGGAATTAATTTCCTGAGTGATTTCGGTTAGGCGGTTAGTGGCCTTGGCGATTTGCGCGGAGCCGACAGACTGTTCGTTGGTGGCAGCGCCGATTTCCTGTGAAAATTTGTAAACTTCGGTGACCACGCTGGAAATTTTGTGCAGAGCGGTGCCGAGATCATTGCCGAGGCTGAGGCCTTCTTCAACGATACGAGTACTGCGATCCATGTTTTCCACGGCCTGGCGCGCTTCCCGCTGAATGCTGGAGATCAATTCGGCAATTTCCTTGGTGGATTGCGTGGATTTTTCGGCTAGTTTGCGAACTTCGTCGGCAACCACGGCAAAACCGAGTCCGTGTTCGCCGGCGCGCGCAGCTTCAATGGCGGCGTTAAGCGCGAGTAGATTGGTTTGCTCCGCAAGATCGTCGATGACTTCGATGATGCGGCCGATATCGTCGGCGCGATGGCCGAGGACGTTGATGATCTCCGCCGAGGACTGAATGGCTTTGTTGGTGCGATTCAGACCGTCGGTGGTCTTTTCCATGGTCTGGATGCCAACGACGACTTCTTCGCGCGAACGGTTGGCGATGTCGAGAAGAATTTTCGCGGTGTCCGCCACGCGTTGAATGGAAGTGACCATCTGTTCGATGGAAGCGGATGTCTCGGCAACGCTGGAAGCTTGTACCTGAGTATTCTTCACCACGTTCTGCACGTTGATGCTCATTTCGTGCATGGTGCTTGTGACTTCTTCAATGGCGGAGGACGCCTGCACGCTGACCTTGGCAGATTCGTCGGCGGCGCCGGCAACCTGGTTCGAACCGGCGGAGACCTGCCCGGCGGAGTCGCGGGTGGTACGCACAATTTCCTGCAAGCCGTGAGACATGCGGCGGAAAGCGTTGCCGAGAGTGTCGCGCTTGGAACGCGGAACCACTTCGACGCTCAAGTCGCCTTCGGCAACAGCCATGGAAACGCTGGCCATTTCCTTGAGGTAAGCGACAAGATTGTTGAAGGTAGTGGCGAGCGCACCAATCTCATCGTTGCGGTGAATATCAATGTTCTGATTGAGGTCGCCGGAGTCACCGATTTCGCGTGCGACGGTGATGAGATGGGTTAGGGGAAGAACGATGGACTTGGCGGTGTAATAGGCAACCAGGACGCCAAGCAAAATCGCCAGAAGCGTGCCCGCGGTGCTGAGGACGGCGCTCCAGGTACTTGCTTTCTCGGCCGATTTGGTCGTTTCGTCAAAATTCTTGGTGATCTCGGCTGCGGTCTGATCGAGAACCGCTGAAGACTTGGTCAGCCACGAGGTGGGATCCTTTTGCAGGTAGAAAATTTGCAAGTCGGAAACAGTAGAATCTCCGGAATCGACCTGGTGGCGTTTTGCGAGCAAGGGTTTGGCGAAATTGTCGGCCCAGCTGGCTTCAGTGCTCTCAACCTGGATCAGCGCGGTGCGAAGGTTGTCCGCGGAAAGCTGAGCCTGGCCCTGCTTGAGCGCATCGTTCAGATCGGTAATGCCCTTGTTGACTTTTTCCTCGTCGCGGGGATCGCCGCTTAATAGAAAATTATCAAGGTTCAGGCGATTGAGCATGATTTGCAGCCGAACGGTCTCGATGGTCTGCACGCCTTTCAGCGAGGCCGCCGAATCCGCGCGAGAGGCACGCCCACGCAACGCCGCGAAGGTATTCACGAGGAACAAGCCCACGAGAATCGCCAATACCAGGCCGAATCCCGCATAAAGTTTCTTACCGATACTCATCGCAAAATTCCTCCGCTTCCCCACTCAAAACAGTTCGAATAAGCAAAGACGATGTGCACCCAGCGCGGCTAATTGGTGCCGTGAAAATCACATTCGACGATTTGGGTTGTTTCTTCCGCAGCCGGAAAGAACTTCCACTCCTTCAGTGAATCCTGGCAAGCCTGCACCAGCAGGGGGTGGCCTCCGAGAACACGGGTGCTGCGCACATGTCCGTCTGGCGTGATGATGACTTCGATCTTCACCTTGCCCGATACGCTCATGCGCCGAGCAAGTTCCGGGTAGGCGGGCGAGGCCTTGGATTTGACCTTGCGCTTGCCCTCATCCGTGCCTGCGGTTTGCGAAAAAGTGACGGACGCGAGAATTGCAACAGTTATGAATGATGCAGCGATCCGACCCCAACGAAATCTCATTGCAAAAATCCTCCCCAGTGGGGACGGAACGACCCCGCGATGAGAAAGGCACGTCTGATGCCAGCGTGGGAGCGGATTTAGGGATACGAAGCTGGAGCGCGAATCTTCTCGAAGCTACTCAAGAAGAAGTACTTACCATTTGTTTTCGCAGAAAATAAAATTCTGCAGGTAAGCACATTTGTCTCAAACGCCATGATTCCAGACGATGGTGGTCTCACGCTGAGATTTCCAACCTGTCCGTTGGTACAGGGAGCGTGCCGTGATGAACACTACCAAACGGTTCGGTGATTGACTCAGATTGAGATTGCCGATTAGCGTGGAAGAGCGTGCAATCATTCATTCTGAGACGGACCGCTCCATCTGCACTGGCATGAGACGGCAAAAATCAACCTCGAACAGAAAAACAGCGCGGACCGCCGGCAGCACCGCGCGCGTTCGCCCAGGCTCGCGGCGTGCCAACGAGCTGATGGAGCTGGCAACTGTGGCAGCGCATGCCCGAGACTTGCCGGAATTTTTGAAACTCTTTTCGCAACGCGTAGCAGCGATGGTATCCGCGGAATGGTGCGGGGTGGTGGTAGTCAGCGGACAAGAGGCGGAACTGCAGGGCGGGACAGACAGCAAAGCGCTGGGACCGGAAAAAGATGAAATTCTGGCGCTCTTTAAGAACGCCAGACGAAAAAAAGAGATTTACGTGCTCTCTGTCGGGTCAGCCGACGGTACTACCGAAAGAGAATTGTTAGTGGTGCCGGTTCATGCCAGCGACAGCGAACCGCTAGGCGCAATCTGCATTTATGGAGCGCGGCGTGAAATCGCGGCGCAAGAAAAAAAACTTTTGTATGCGCTGGCCAGCCACGCCGCGCTGTCACTGGAAAACTTCCGCCGCTTTTCGCAGTTAGAACGATCGAAACGGCAATGGGTACAAGATATTGATGCCATCAGCGACTTTATCGTGGTGCACGATCGCGCGTGGAAGATCGTACGCACCAACCGTTCACTTGCAAATCACTTAGGGCTGCCACCGGTTGCGCTGGTCGGCGAGGCAGTCAGCAGTTTAAGGACTCTGGCAGAAGGCGAAGGCACACTTCCGTGTCCATTTTGTTTGTACACCGGGTTGAGCAAGGAAGAGCACGTTATTTCGTCGGCGGAGAAGATTTACCTGGTCTCTACTTCGCGCGCCAGCGGTGCATCCGAAGATGACGAACGCACCATTCACGTTTTGAAAGACATTACGGACCGGCGCGAAGCGGAACGACGGTACCGCGAACTGTACGACAGCATTCAAGAAGGACTTTTCTTCGCCACACCAGATGGAAGATTTCTCGATGTAAATGATGCCATGGTGCGCATGCTGGGCTACGCATCGCGCGAGGAATTATTGCGCGACGATGTGGGCTCCTACTTGTATCCGGAGCCGGGCGCGCGCGGACGTTTGCTGGCGGCGATTCGGAAGACCGGGGTCCTGCGCAACCATGTGGAATCGCTGCGGCGCAAAGACGGCACCATACTGCACACCCTGCAAAACATAACCGCGGTACGCGACACTCAGGGAAAAATAAAACAATTTCGCGGGTTGATGTTGGATGTGACCGAGCAACGGACTTTTCAAACACAACTGCAACGCGAACGCGACTTCAATCAGAAAATCTTGAACGCGACCCAAAGCATGATTCTGGTGCTGGATACGGCGGGGCTAATCAGCTACGCGAACCGGCGTTGTTACGAAACCGGCTACAAACAAGAAGAAATGATCGGGCGACGGCTGGTGGACCTGGTGGACGCCGGGCAGCGGAAAGAATTCGAAGCGGCGTTGGATACTACCGCGCACGGGCAACAGGTGGAAAATCTGGAGCTGCGCGCGCGCCGTAGCGATGGAACGCCCGGGCATTTTTCCATCAGCTTGAGTCCGATGCGCGACGAACAAAATACCGTGAACAGCGTGGTGGTAGTGATGACAGACATCACGGACGCAGCGTTGCTGCAGGCGAAGCTGGCTCATTCGGAGCGCATGGCGACGCTAGGGCGGCTGGTCTCCGGCGTGGCGCATGAAGTGAACAATCCGTTGGCAGCAATTTTAGGGTTCACGGACTTGTTGTTGGAGAATCCGGAGGTTCCCGCAAACGCTCGCGAGGATTTGCAGATTATTTTGCATGAAACCCAGAGAACCAAGGACATCGTGCAGGATCTGCTGAGTTTTGCACGGCAGCGTGCCGTGAAACGAGAATTAGTGAATGTCGGAGCGATATTGAAACAGACCACCAAACTGCGCAGCTACGACCTGCAGAGCCACGGGGTCGAAGTGATTGAAGAGTACGACGACAATCTCTCCGCAGTGATGGGCGACGCGCAGCAATTGCAACAAGTGTTTTTGAATATTCTGAATAACGCCTACGATGCAATTGAAGAATCGGGCCGTGCGGGCAGAATTTATTTGAAAACAGCAGCCGCGGGGCAGTCGATAGAGATCAGTCTGGCGGACAACGGGACTGGGATCATCGATGTGGATCGAATCTTCGATCCGTTCTATACGACCAAGCCAACCGGCAAAGGCACGGGGCTCGGATTGAGCATTTGCTATGGCATCGTGCGCGCTCACGGCGGCGAAATTCAGTGCTGGAATAACCCGGACGGCCTGGGCAGCACCTTTTCAATTCGGATTCCGGTAGCGGTGGAGGCGCCCAACGTGAACATTGGCGCCAGCGCCAAACAGGCGGGACGATGACGAACGCAACGACAAACGCCACGGCCACGGCTGCGGCCGCAAACAAGATTTTGCTGATTGAGGATGAACCGTCGGTCACCGCGTTTGTTCGCGCTGCGCTGGAACGGCACGGCTATAGCGTCGTCCCGGCAGCGTCAGGCGTGGAAGGAATCGAGCGTCTTGCACAAGGAAGTTTTGCCGGAGTTATTTCCGACATTCGAATGCCCGGCAGCGTCAACGGTGCAGAAGTTCACGAATGGATTCGCGTGCACCGCCCGGAATTGCAGCAACGCATGATTTTGATGAGTGGCGACACTGCCAACAGCAAGACGCAGGCGCTGCTGGCGAACAGCGGAATCCCCTGCATCGAAAAACCTTTTCGGGTTGAGCAGCTTATTTCTATCGTGGAAAGTACCTTCGGAAAACCATGAGCGACTCGATAAAAGTCAGGCTGCTGGTGGTGGACGATGAGCAAAGCATCCGCAAATTGTGCATGACCATCGGAAATTCGCTGGGCTACGCGTGCAGCGAAGCGGAAAGCGCTGAGACTGCAGTCTCGCGAATCGAACAGGAAGCGCCGGATTTGATCCTGACGGATTTGAAACTCCCCACGCAGTCGGGCGTGGAATTATTGCGCCAGGCCAAGGCGCTGTTTCCGCGCGTGGAAATTGCGATCATGACCGGACACGGATCGATCGAATCCGCCGTGGATGCAATGAAGCTTGGAGCCTACGACTACATCGAAAAGCCGTTTCGCGTGGAGAAAATGCGGCTGCTGCTGCAGCGCATGGCGGAGAAAGTTCGCCTGGTCACGGAAAATGAGTTTCTGCGCGAGCGCGTCAACACCGAAGACAATCTTGACGGTATCATCGGTGCATCGGCGAATATTCAGGACGTGTTGCGAATGATTTCGCGATTAAAGGACACCCGTACACCGGTGCTGGTTTCCGGCGAAAGCGGCACCGGCAAGGAACTGGTTGCGCGAGCGATCCATTTCCGTGGCGCGATGGCGCAGACGCCGTTCGTGGCCGTGGATTGCGGTTCACTGGTGCCTACGCTCATGGAAAGCGAAATGTTTGGCTACGAAAAAGGCGCGTTCACCGGCGCGATGAAATCCAAAGCGGGACTTTTTCAAGCGGCCAACGGTGGAACGATTTTTCTGGACGAAATCGGCGAATTGCCGTTGGAAATGCAGGCCAAGCTGCTGCGGGTACTGCAAGAACGCGAAGTCCGTCCGGTGGGCAGCAATGAAAGCCATAGCGTGGATGTTCGCGTGATCGCCGCAACCAATCGCGATCTCGAAACAGCTTACCGCGAAGGAACATTTCGTAAGGACCTTTATTTCCGCCTGAACGTGGTGACTGTCCATTTACCTTCTCTGCGCGAACGCCGATCTGATATCCCCGTGCTGGTGCATCATTTTCTGAATCGCTATGCGCCGGGAACGAATTTACACGTCACGCCAGCCGCCATGAAGAGCCTGTTGCAATACGAATGGCCGGGCAACGTCCGCGAACTGGAGAATTGCATCGCCCGAGCGATTACACTTGGCGACCGGCAAGTTATCGATGTGAATGATCTGCCGCCGGCGATACGTTCCGAAAGTGGCGGCGCACCGCAGACCACATTTTCGGATGGCTCCTCGTTGTCTACTACAGCGCTGGCCGAAATGGAGCGCATGACAATTCTGAAGGTCTTCGAGCAGGCCAACGGAGACAAAGCGCTGGCGGGGAGAATGCTCGGTATCAGCCGTGCGACTCTTTACCGCAAGCTCAAGCGATATAACATCGCGATTCGAGCCAATGGAGAGAGCTCGCCGGTAGCTTCTCAGACATAGATCCAGCAGGCTTTGCGCTAAGACTTTCTAGGACCGAAAAACTGAGACGCAGACGTGTCAGCCTGAGACGCTTGAGTCGAGAAAGTACTAACGGAAAACCTTAAGCCTTTTGTTTTGAATTGCTTCACACCCGCAGCATTTTGCTCCTCTTTGGCGGCTCTCTTGCATGACTCCTCTCTGCCCCGTGTGTGCGGTGCGACCGCGGGTGTGTACGCACTAAACGGCGAACCGCTGGTACAGGAAGCGTGGGCAGTGAAGTGAAGACGCCAGCAACAACGACATTGGTGCATACGGAAAGGGCGACTTCGGGTTGCACGGAACAGCTGGCGCGGTTTTTTCCCGACGCGAACCGTGTTCAGATTCGCGCGGTTCTGACGCCGCTGCGAAGCGGCGCAAAGCAAGTTCGCGAGTCCGTAGTGGTGGAATTCGCAAGTTCGGAAAGGGCCATTTTCAGTTCCGACGTTGCCGTTGGAGTTTGACGACCGGGTACGGCTGTCGCAGGTCGAGGAAAACGCAGAGTGCGACGCCACGGTAGTGGCGGTGCAATACCACGACGGGCGCAAGGCAGTGGCAGTGCAATTCACGAGTGAGCAGAGGCTCTGGGTGAAAAGGCCGTGAACAATTCGCTGACAACTTTGAAGATTCCGGGCCTCGCCAAGGGCGATGCAGTGCGCCAGGAACAATGGGAAGAATTGCGCGCGGTGTTCCCCATCTATCTGGCGCTCGCCAAACATTTGGAATTCGAAATTCCGTTCGGACAGGATCGCCGCGCGCTTCCCGACAAAGCCGACCCAGATCTCGTCAACAGCGTTCTTACCTGGGTGAATTCCATGGACCTGCGCGTCATGGTCCACCAGCTTCGCCAGCTGTTGCAGACGACCACACTGAACGCCAGCGAAAGCGGATTGCGCGCGCTGATCCTGCGGCATCTGCGCAAACCCACAAAGAGCATTGTCGACCGCGACAAAATCGATTTCCTGCTGGTGCAATATTTCGCGCTTAGCGCGCCAGCGAAGATCTATCACAAGCAGATCGACCTTGCGGACACGGCGCAGGTCATGCAGCCGGTGCTCGGAGAGATCGATACCACGCCGCTGGCCTGGTGCGAACCGCTGGAAAAAATGATCGAAGCGCTGCGAGCCTTTCGCAGCGTCCGCGAAATCCTCAAAACCAATTTCATCGAACAAGGCCGCCGCGTAAAAGAGTCGGCCGGGGGAATGTTTTACGACCCCTCCGCGCTGATCGCGTTCATCCGTTTCAATTTCCTTTTGCGCAGAACGCTGATCGAGCTGATGCACGCCGACCTAATCGCCATTCGCGCTGGACTGGCGCAACTGGAATCCGGGGGCATCCGCTTCCTCGATTGTCAGCATGCCGGTCTCTCCGGCAAATGAATCCATTTCTCGCGTAAAACAAGCGGCGGAAGATTGGAAGCAGCCATTTCAGAAGGAATACACGGAACGAACCGTCAGCCAGGCCTTTGAAAAACTGCTGGGACTGCGTTCGGACGTGGAGCACGGCCTGGAAAAAATTGCTTCGCGGCAGACTTTATCGCAAGCCTTGAATGTCACGGCCCTGACCGCGACAAAGTCCTCCTCTCCTGTAAAATTAACGAAAGCGGAATCCCCGAAGCTCTTGCCGAAAGCTGACATTCCCGCCAACCTTGATTTCGAAACCTGCATGGAACAGATTTGGGAACAGCTGATCGCGACGCCACCTTCGCCGGGACGTTCCATGACCACCATTCGCCTGGGCACGGCCCGTGTTCTGCTTTCTTCCTGGGAGGTCAGCGCTTTTGTCAGCGAGGACGGGCCATCGGCCGAAGATCTTCGCCGCGCTGTGGTGGCGCGCGCGCTGGTCTCCGCTGCAACCGAATCCACGCGCGAAACCGGCAACGCCACCTCTCTCGACCGCGCGCTGGCCGTGGCCCGTGTGGAAGTCACACGCCTGCTGGAGCGGGTGGATGCGGCGAAACAAGCCAAAGACACCGAAGCCGCGGTCAATATGGGCATCAGCGCCAAGCGTTTGAACTCCGCGATTGATGAAGCCGAAAAATTGTAATTGCACAGCACTCGCTGCGCCGTAACCCTGGGAGCCGGGACTCTTGAAAAACGCCAACGTTTTGATCCTGACGGACGACAGTGAGTTTGGCCGCCTGCTCAGCTCCTGCTGGCAAGCCGAACGCCAGGCGCCGTCCATTACGATCCTGAACAGCAGCCTGTGGAAAGCGCAGGATGCCGAAGCGTTTGATCTGGTGGTGCTGGGTCCGGTCGGCGAAGCAAGACTTGCCAAAATTTTGAGCACGCTCCATCCGGGTGTCGCGATCATTCTTTGCGGACCAGCGGAGTTCTCGCGAAATGCAGCAATTGCGTTCACGCTATCCGCGCCTGCTGCATGTGCCGTTGCGCGAAGACTGGACACAAACGCTGGTGCTGGTGGCAGGCGAATCGCTTCGGCGTGTGCGTGCTGGGCGGCAGGCGAAGCAAGCGATGTCCCGCGCGGCGCAAAGCGAACGCGAAGCGATCCTTGGCCGCTACATGGCGGAGATGAAGCACAGCGTGAACAATGCGCTGACTTCGATTCTTGGCAATGCGGAATTGCTGCTGCTGGAACCGGGTCAGCTCAGCGCGCAGTCGCTGCACCAGATCAAAACCATGCACAACATGGCTTTGCGCATCAACGAAATCATGCAGCGATTCTCATCGCTGGCGAGCGAGATGCGCGAGGCTGAGAATGCATCTCAGGCTGAGACGGAAGAGCTGCCGGAAAGCCTTTCGACGCGAAGCTAACGCTCTTTCTATATCACGGTAAGTGATTGAATCTACGGCGATTGCTCGCCACTCGAAACATTCCTCTCAACTCCCGCCAGCGTGGCCGCCGACGTGCATTTCTCTGTCGTGGAGAAGTCCGGAGAATTCTGTGGTGCTGAAAAAAGTGCTCATCGTCGACGACTCACCCGCGCAGGTGAAGCTCATGCAAGGGCTGCTGGACCACGAGGGTTACCAGTCCTTTGGACTGAACGATCCGCTGCGTGTCGAAGAGACCATCGCCACGCTGCACCCGAGCGTGATTTTGCTGGACGTGGTGATGCCGGAGCGCAACGGATTTCAAGTCTGCCGCGAACTGAAAGGCAGCGCGGAGTTTCAATCCATTCCGGTGATTCTGGTGACTTCGAAAGACACCGCCAGCGACAAATATTGGGGCGAACAACAGGGCGCCGATGCATACGTCACAAAACCTTTTACGCGCGAGGAGCTTTTGCGTGCCGTCCGCCGCTTTGCCTGAGATTTTATGATGAACGACGAATTCCAACTCGCACCGCTTCCTCCCGATGCCGACACCGCAGAAATGCTGGAGGCCATCGGGCCGCTCGAAGAGCGTCCAGCGGAATCGCAATACTGCGTGTTTCGCAGCGGCCGCGAACGTTTTTGCCTGCCGGTGCTGGATGTGGAAGAAGTTCTGGAGTGGCCGATCGTGACGCGAGCTTCCGCTTGGCCCCAGCTACCTGATGGGAATTTTCAATTTGCGCGGCGCCATTGTTCCGTTGATTGATATCGCGATGACCGAAGGACGCCGCCCGGGTCTGCTGCCGAAGCATGTGGTCGTCGCTTCGATGCGCGTAGAAGGCAGCCACGAAGACTTGCGCGTCGGAATCGCTTCGGACGAAGTGGTTGGCACGTATTCGGTGACTTCGGAAGATTTGCTGCGCCAAGCGCCGGAAAATGTGCCGCACTGCATCGGCATGCTGCGCCACGACGATCGGTCTGGCGCTGGTTTTGGATTTGTCCCGGCTGCTGGAAGTTTATCCTGGGCCCTCGATTTAAGAGTTGTGTTGAGATTTGCGGCGTGATGCCGGCGTAGCCGGCCGCGCTGCAGGAAACAGTTTGGGAGGAAGTATGAAATCGCGATTGAGTTCAACCGTCTGGACGCTGGTCTTCGTCAATGGGCTGGCGCTCTTCGTTGTCATCGGCCTGGCGTTTCATGCCGGTCGCGAGGCCGGTGACAAGTCCATTCTGGACTTCGCATCGCTGCCGAGCGGCGCAAGCGGCGGCGTAATTCTGGCTGTGCTGCTGTCGCTGGCACTCGGCGGATTTCTCGCCTGGCGCCTGGGCAGCTCGGTCGTCACGCCGGTGCAACAGCTCGCGGAATTCTCCGAGCGGCTGGCCGCTGGCGACGCGCGTGCTCGCGCGGATCTGCAATCCGACAACGAGCTCGGCTACATTTCGGAAAACCTCAATCGCGCCGTAGCTAAAGTCGCTAAGGCCAACACCAATCAGGAGGCCAGCGAGAATCTGCAGCGCAGCATTACCGAACTTCTCGCGGTCATCAATCAGGTGGCGCGTGGCGAACTCGCGTTGCGCGGCAAGGTGACCAACGATGCGCTTGGCAACGTCACCGATTCCATCAATTACATGCTCGACAATTTTACCAAGGTGCTGGAACGCGTTCGCAAAGCCGCCATGGAAGTTACCGCCTGTTCCAACAACATTCTGGTCGCCGCCGACGAAATGCAGGCCGGCGCGACGCAACAGGATCAGGAAATCACCAACACCTCGAGCGCCGTCGAAGAACTGACGGTCTCCATGAAACAGGTTTCCAACAACGCCGAAGCCAGCGCCGAAGCTGCGCGCCGCGCGCTCGACGCCGCAGAACAGGGCAATCGCGCCGTGCGCGACACACTCGACGGCATGCAGCGCATCCGCGCTTCCGTGCAAGCCACCGCCAAGAAGATTAAATCGCTCGGCGATCGTTCACTGGAAATTTCGGAAATCATCAACGTAATTAACGACATCACCGAACAGACCAACTTGCTGGCATTGAACGCGGCCATCGAAGCGGCGCGCGCCGGTGAAGCTGGCCGCGGTTTCGCGGTGGTCGCCGACGAAGTGCGCAAGCTCGCCGAACATTCCCGCAGCGCAACAAAAGACATCGCGGCGCTCATCAAGGCCATTCAGGCCGAGACGAACGAAGCAGTCGTCGTCATGGAAGAAGGCACCAAGGAAGTGGAATCCGGCGCAACGCTCGCCGATCAGGCGGGTCGCGCGCTCGATGCAATTTCCAGCGTGGTTCGCCAGTCCGCGGAGCTGGTCCAGGAAATTTCCCTCGCGTCCAAACAGCAAGTGCGCGGAACAGAAGGCGTTGCGCACGCTATGCAAATCATTTCCAACATTACACGGCAGACTTCGCAAGGAACACGCGGAACCGTGGCCACCGTCAGCCAGCTGGTCAAACTTTCCGATCAGCTCAACGAAGCGCTGTCGCAATTCCGCGCGGCGTCGAAACAGGCCAAAGAGCAAGCCGAGGAATCCGATCGGCAGCCTGTGCCGGTGGGCGCCCATCGTTAATCAGCAGTCCTTTGTACTCGCAACAGATAGTGCATCGAATCGAGAACGATGAGCGAACGCCAGGGCGGCCCAGTGAGCTTGACCGAACACGAATTGAGTGAAATCCGCATGCTGATCGAGGAACGAACAAGCATTCGGTTCGACGAATCGCGCGAGCGGTTCTTCTCCACTCGTGTGCGCGAGCACATGGGTAAAAAAGGCCATGCTCGCGGTACCGACCTGCTTCGTGCGATCAAGAAAACTACTTTCGATTTTCAGGAATTGCTGGAATCGCTGCTCACCCAGGAAACTTCTTTCTTTCGCTATCCCAGCGTATTTGAAGCTTTTGAAAAGCGTATTCTTCCCGAATTGCACATCAGAAAGTTCTGGAAGAATCCGCGTTCGCTGCGCATTTGGAGCGCAGGGTGTTCGACGGGAGAAGAACCGTATTCCGTTGCCGTTGCTGTCTCCGACGCGATTTCATTTTCTGACGCGTGGAACGTCGAGATTCTTGCTACTGATATTGGCCGTCATGCGTTGGCCATCGCCGAACGCGGGATCTATTCCGGCCGCAGCATTGGCAGCGTTAGCGAAAAACAGCTCACCGCTCACTTTCAGCCGGTCGATGGCGGCCAGCAGGTTCGACCGCGTCTGCGCAAAATGGTCAATTTCGTTCAGATGAACCTCACCAACAGCGTGTACGTCGGAAAAATGGACGTGATTTTCTGCATGAACGTCCTGATTTATTTTTCGGATGAGCGCCGTCGCGAACTGGTGCAACACTTTTATTCCGTGCTCGAACCGGGCGGTTACCTTTTCCTGGGCCACTCGGAATCCATTTCCAAAATGCCGGTAAAGTTTCAGGCCATCGTGTTGAACGATTGCATTTTGTATCGTAAGCCGACCGCGGAAGAGGTTCAGAAAGCTGAACTCGTAACGGAGGGACGTGCGTGAGCCCTCTCGACCGCGAAGGCGTCGAAGTTTTCCTCCAGGAAGCCTCCGAGCACCTGCAATATTTGCGGGAATACATCGGCGTGCTGCAGGAAATCGCTCCGCGTCACGAAGACCTCGAACGGCTCTATATTTCAGCTCACACCTTGAGCGGCACTTCGGCCAGCTATGGTTTCCCGCGTTTTTCTGAGATTGCCGGAAAGCTGGCGCACGTTTTTCAGTACGCCACCAACGCTTCACTTGGCGAAGATCTGCACGGACCGCTGACGGAATTTCTTTCCGACGGAATCTCGCTGCTGGAAACCGATTTGCTGGAAATCAGCGACACTGGGCAGGAAGTTCTCGACGACATTGCCGCGTTTAAGGAACGTTACCGTTTTGCGTTTCCCCCAGAGCCGACGCCGATCAGCTATGCGCAGCCTACGCAACAGGAATTCGAACCGCCCGAGGAGTTTCGCGATGTCGCCGCGGCCACCGGCTCCTACTTCGATGCCCTGCCCGAAGACGATGAAGTGCCTGCGGAAATTCTGGAATTCTTCCAGCCCGAAGCGGAAGAGCATTTGCAAATCGTTAGCGATTGCCTGCTTTCGCTCGAAGCGAATCACAGCCCCGAGGAAATCAACAAACTTTTCCGCGCTATCCACACCGTGAAAGGTTCCGCAGCGCAGGTTGGACTGAAGCGGCTTGGTGGCATCGCCCATCGCGTCGAAGACCTGATCGGCCGGTTACGCGAAGGCGAACTGGAACCGCTGCCGCAAGTCATCGATTTGTGCCTCGAATCCGTGGACGTTTTGAAAAAGACCCTGCACAAGCAGTGGGCTGACGGAGCGGAAATGCGCACCGGGGTCGATTCCCTGCTCAATCGAATCGCCGAAGTTGCGCCGATGGACGAAGAAGAAGTCGCGGCGTCGGACGAAGCAGCGGCAACTCCAGAATCGAGTACCTCGCAAGCCACGCCAGCAACAACTGCTGTTACGGCAAAAACCAACAAAGTTTCAGCGGCGGCCGCCAAGTCTGTTCGAATTTCCTTGTCGCGCCTCGATCGCATGATGAACACGGTCGGCGAGTTGGTGATCAACCGTACTCGCATGCTCGGCCGCGTGACGGAACTTGAGCGGTTGCGCGATACGCTGGGCTTTTCGAAGGAACGCCTGCAGGGAAAAGTCGTCGAGTTTCAGGAAAAATACGAGTTCAACCGCATCAATTCCACGCGTGGGCCGCTTTCGCCGTCCACTACGCCGACGCCGCAAATGATCAACAACGCCGCGGCCGGCGACACCTCTTTCTGGAACGATTTCAGCGAACTGGAAATGGACCGCTACGACGACGTCAACATTCTTTCGCGCTCCATGACGGAAATTTCCGCTGACGTCAACGAAGTGCTGTCGCAAATGGGCGGCTTCATCGGACGAGTCGAAGGCGACATCGACGAGTTCACGAAACTTGCGCACCATCTGCAGGATGAAATCACCGCCGCGCGCATGGTGCCGATCGGCACGTTGTATTCGCGATTGTCGCGTGCTGTTCGCGATGCCGCGAACTCCACCGGCAAAGCAGGTGGAGCTGGATCTTTCCGGCAGCGAAACCGAACTCGACAACAACATCATTCAGCAGATTTCTGATCCGCTGGTGCACCTGGTCAGGAATTCGGTTGCGCATGGTATCGAAACTCCTGGAAAACGCCGCGAAGCCGGCAAAGCGGAAGTCGGGCACGTCACGCTGCGCGCATATCATCGCGGCAATCACATCTATATCGAAGTCGAAGACGACGGGCACGGCATCGACTACGATCGCGTGCGGCAAAGTGCGGTGGATCGTGGCCTGGTTTCGAATGAGACCGCCAGCGCCCTACCGAACGCGAACTGCGCGAAATGCTCTTCCACCCGGGCTTTTCGACGGCGCCGATGAAGACCGAACTGGCGGGCGCGGCGTCGGTCTGGACGTGGTTCGCGCCAACTCTGAATTCGCTCAACGGTGAAATCGAAATTCAGAGCACGGCGGGCTCGGGCACGAAGTTCATTCTCAAGGTGCCTCTGACGCTGATTATTTCGCCGGCGCTGTTTGTGCGCTGCGGCGACGCACACTTTGCGCTGCCTCTGGCGGTAGTCGAAGAAATTCGCCGCTTGCGCGCCGATGAAATCGAAGATGTCGGCGGCAAACTGCTGACCAAAGTCCGCGACGTGGTGACCGAAGTCATTCGCCTGGATTCCTATCTCGGTCTGCCGCCGCTCGAACCGATCAACGGCTATTTCCGCATGGTCGTCGCTAACGCCGACAATCGCCAGGTCGGCCTGGTAGTGGAAGAGGTCCTCGGCAAAGACGAAATCGTAATCAAGAATCTCGGCGAATATCTTGCGCCGGGTAAAACTTTTTCCCGGCACCACCATCGCTCCTGACGGCAGCCTGATTCTTCTGCTTGATTTGAACCGCATGATCGCCAGCGAGCCCAGCCAGCGTAAATCAATTCAAGCTTCCGCGAGCGCTGCTCGTATTTTTGCTCCTGGCTCTGCTGCGGTTGCCAAGGGCAGTATTCCCACCGACGCCATTGACCGTGTGCAGCACGAACGCGTGGTCGTTGTCGCTGACGATTCCATCAGCGTGCGCAAATTTGTGGGCCGCATGCTGGAGAAAACCGGCTATCGCGTGATCCTCGCTTCGGACGGGTTGGAAGCTGCGGAACTGATCGCGCAACACGGCTGCCACCTGGTCATAACCGACCTGGAAATGCCGCGCATGACCGGCTACGAACTCATGGTGCAGTTGCGGCAGAGTCCTTCCACGCGCCGCATCCCAGTAATGGTGGTCACTTCTCGCGCCGGGGCAAAGCATCGCGAGCGCGCCATGAAGGAAGGTGCGGTAGCGTTCTTGACCAAGCCAGTGCAGGAAGATCAGCTTACCGACGCCGTCGAAAAATTGATTGGTACGGAGGCGCCGCAGCCGATTGCGAAGTAACCTCCATGGCCAACCCTCTTCCCAACAAGGTTCGCGTTCTGATCGTTGACGACTCTGCGTTCATGCGCAAAGTTCTGGAAACGATTTTGGTTTCCGATCCGCAGTTGCAAATCGTCGGTCATGCCAAAGACGGCCGCGAAGCCATCGCGCTCGCGGAATCGCTGAAGCCCGATGTCATCACCATGGACATCAACATGCCACACATGGACGGTCTGCAAGCCACTGCGCAAATCATGACCACCAATCCGCGGCCGATCGTCGTCGTAAGTTCCGAATCGAAAGATGGCGCCGCCAGCACGCTCAAGGCGCTGGAACTCGGCGCGATTGAATTTATTGCCAAACCCAACAGCGCCATCGATCTCGACATGCACAGCATCCGCGAAGATCTTCTGCGCAAAGTGAAGATGGCTGCGAAGGTTCGCGTGGTTCGAACCGCCTCACGCCTTGCGGCAGCGCTGGCGACTCCACAAAATGGCGCCGCGCCCGCGGCCCGTCCTGCGCCAACCGTTAGTCGCCCCTCTTCATCTGTCACAGCGGACCAGCGTTTCCCAGTCGTAGTTCTGGCAGCTTCCACTGGCGGACCCGCGACGGTAATGCGTCTGGCGCCAGGTTTCACCAGAGAATTTCCGGCGGCGGTCATCCTGGTGCAGCACATGCCGGCAGCCTTCACCACACAATTCGCCGCGCAACTTGCGGAGTTTACCGAAATTCGAGTGAAGGAAGCCGAATCGGGCGACAGCATCGAGCCCGGTCGTCTCTACATTTGTCCTGGTGCACAACATCTGCGCGTAAATCCGCTGGGCCGCATTCAACTCGATTCCGTGACCGGACGCATCAACGGCTATTTGCCCAACATTGATGTAACCATGGAATCCGTCGCAGCGTACGGCGGCGCGTTGGCGATTGGTGTTGTGCTTACCGGGATGGGCGCCGATGGCGCACAGGGTGCAAAGGCCATCAAACGAGCCGGCGGCCATGTGATTGCCCAGGACGAAGTGACGTCAGTTATTTTCGGAATGCCCGCAGAAGCCATTAAGCTACAAGCCGTCGATCAGGTTCTGCGCACTCGACGACATCTACTCCGCAATCGAAAAGCGCGTCATCGCCCTCACTCGCGCCACTCCTGTGGGGGTGCGCTGATGAATCTTCCCTCCAGCGCCAATTCCCACCAGGCTCGCACCGAACAGATTATTCTGTTTCGCATCAGCGGGCAGACTTTTGCAATCTCGTCGGCTTCGGTACAAGAAGTTCGCAGCGTGGACAACATCGCCGGCATGGCCCGCGATTTTCCCGAGAGCCACCTGAAAAAAGTTCGCCATAGCATTCGCCGCGGCGATCGCACTCTATACATTGTCAACGGCGCAATTCATTTCGGTTTGCAGCCGCAGCCGTCAGCGCTGGTATTTTTTCTGCGCCGTACGCGCACGGCACTGCTCGTTGACGGCATCGAGAAAATGACCACGATGACCCGCCTGCAGGCGCTTTCGCAGGCTTTTCAGGGCGAGGAGCGTAATTGGTATCGCGGACTTGACCGCGCTCGATCAGGCCGTGGTTCCTGTCGTACAGCCTGAAGGTTTTCTTTCGCTCGAAGAGTTAACGGTCCTCGAATCGGCGCAAGCCATGGCAGACGCTCGTTCGGCATCTTCGTCCGCTTCATCCACTGTCGGAGCGCAACCGCAATGACCACCGCTCCCGAGACCACGCTGCAATCCTTCGTGCTTCTGCGTCTGGGAGAGCGCCGCTTCGCCATGCCGGCTTCGCAAGTTGCTGAACTCGTCGCGCCCAGCCGCATCTTTCGTTTTCCGCACAAATCGCCGGCGCTCGAAGGCGTCATTCTTCGTCGCGGCCGCATGATCGCCATCTGCGACATCGCCGAACAACTTACCGGGAGCAAACTTTCTACACGCCGTTTCACTCTGATCGCCACGCGAAAGTACGAACGCCAGCTTGACTGGATAGCAATTCCCGTCAGCGGCGAATGTGAACTCATCAACGTGGACATGATGCCCGCCAGTTCGAACGATTCGCCGCACGTCGACGGTTGGCTCTCACACGGCGGAGAAGTGATTGAAGTTCTGCGGCTTTCCGCGCTGACTCCCGGCCCAGCAGAAACATTTCTACCGGCGCCGCTGCATGACTTTGCGGAGGCGCGTTCCTAATGGTCCCCGGCACGTCCGCCAAGATTCTCTTGATCGACACCAACGTTTATTTTTCCAAACGTCTCAGTGATGCCTTGAAGCGCGAAGGTTTTGAAGTCAACTGCAGCACCCAGCCCGCCTTCGCCCTCACTACTCTCGAATATGACGCGCCATCGGCGATCGTCTGCTCCACCAAAATGCGCGAAATGGGCGCGCTCGACATCGCGCGCATGATTCGTGCCGACGCCAAAAATTCCGCAATGCCGATCATCGCGCTCGGCGACGGCAGCCAGCGCGCACTGATGGAAGCATTCCAGGCTGGTTGCGACGACTACATCGATCGCACTCGTCCGCCCGCGGTAATTGCCACCCACGTGAAAAATATCATCGTCAGCAAAGCCGAAGGCTTTCAGCCCACGCAAATGCTTCGCGCAGTCGGACACCAGTCTCAGCGGCAGTCTTACTCATCACGATCTTCCCGGCGTCATGCAAATGCTCGGCCACGCGCACCAGACTGGCGCATTGCACATCAACTCCGGCGACACCGATGCATTGCTCTTCTTCGATGCCGGGACAATCACCCACGCCGAATGTGGATCCGCTGTTCGGTGACGAAGCCGTCATCCACATCCTGAAGAATTGCTTTCAAAACAATTCCGGAGTGTACAAATTTGTTTACGGTTCGGCTTCGACGCAACGCACCGTGCTGCGCTCCGCAACCGACTTGATGCTCGACGCCATGCGCGAGGTGGACGAATCGTCGCGCAACTCGGAGAGCGCTGACTGCGTCGGGGTTCACTCCCGAGGCACTCGACGAAGCCGTAATCTCGCCAGAACGAAACAGCGCGATGCCTGCGCCTTCCGCTTCGAACGAGTCTCTGCAACTCGCACGCAGAAGCAACCGATCGATCCCGCAAATCCGTGCGAACAAGATCTTTCTTGCCCGGACCAGCAACGCAGACCGTCTCCGCGATCACTCACTCAAATGAGTTTCCGCCGCACTGCAAACCGTCGATGACCCGCCGTGGCCCGTGGCGAGGAGCAATTCGCGGCGCAAGCAAGCCGACATCTGCAACCGTCGCACATCACGACGACTCTTCCGCAATCAGCCACGCGCTTGGACCGCTTCGCGATCAGTCACTCGAATGACTACTCCGCTGCAGCGCGAGCTAGCCGACAATCCAGATATCGCGGCATCACTGGACAACTCCGCGGAACCCTACAACTTTAACCAAGCTCCGAGACGCCAGTGCATGCTGAATCCGCGTCGGCGTCCTCAAGCCGGAACCGCTTCCGAAAGCTCGGCGACGGATCCCGAGGAGGTGTTATGAACGAGGCCATGCCATTCCCGCCCGCGCCGGTCGAGGCGACTTCACCGGCGAAACGCGTCCAACTGTCTATTTCATTGACGATAGCGCCACCATGCGCGAAGTCATCAAGATTGCTTTTCGCCGCGAAAACATCACCGTGATCACCGCGGGCGACGCCGCTTCCGCCATTGCGCAGTTCGAACAGACTCCACCTGACGCCGTCATCACAGATGTCATCATGCCCGATCAGGACGGCTATTCCGTCTGCAGCCAGATCAAGCAGCATCCGCAGTTCAGCAAAACTCCGGTTATTCTTGATGTCGGGTGTGGTCAATAAAAATGTTGCGGACAAAGCAGTCTCTGTCGGCGCGGATGAACTGATTCGCAAGCCATTTCAACCGCAGGATCTGATCGCGCGCGTCAAAGATTTTCTCTGGAACCAAAATCCGAGCAGCCCGCCGGCACCATCGGTGCCCGTGCCGCGCGCCCCTTCTTCGGCTTCACTCACCAGCTTGTTTGCGCGCCACCCGCTTCGACGCCAATACCCGTTCCTCTCGCCGCGCAGCCGGAATCGCGAGCAGAATCCGCATGGCCCCGCGCACTCAGCGAAGCTTTCACGTCACAGCCTCAAGTTGTGCCGCACACTCCGCCTGCGCCACGCAATCCGCAGCAGCAGTCACTCCTCAGACACCGACGCACAATTTCAATGTCGCTACGCCCAACCGCCCACCAGCGAGCGCCACCGACATCCAAAAGCTCAAAACCGAAATCTCGCGCCTCGAACTCTTGATCAAAAAGCTGCAGACCGAATTACAGATCGAGCGCCAGTACAATCAAGCGCTCGAACTACACGTAAAATCCCTGACCTCTATCGACTAATCAGAAGTAAAGTAATTCGCACAGAATTCAGAGGGGAAATCTTTCCCTTTGAAACTCAAAAGACTGACAGAGATCACGGCGATAAACGGGGTCCGCGTCTACGCACGCTGGTCTGCGCTGGTGATCGGGACGCTTATGCTATTAGGCGCTATCGAACGGCAGGTCGAGACGACTGCCGCATGGAGTGCATATTTCAGTGCATCCTTATTCATGAGTGCGGACACATGATTGCCGCTCAGCGACAAGGGTGCGAGGAAATGGTTGAGGTCTGTAGTACAGGGCTACTTCAACTATCATGCAGTCCCGGGAATCTGGCCAGTCTTCGAAGTTTTCGGTTACAGGTGATCCGGCGCTGGCTACGCGCGCTACGGCGACGCAGCCAGAAGATCGGATGACTTGGCCACGACTGGTCGCTATTGCAGATCGCTGGCTTCCCCAACCTAGCATCCTTCATCCTTATCCCAATCTGCGCTTTGTGGGGAGGAGTAGCAGCTCAAGCCGCCGTAGCCTTGCCACTCGTGACCTTCGCGAGCATCTTTGGCTTTACCCGCTTCGATGTACTGAACGTGGCAATCGGGATCTTGGGGTATTACAGTTTGCTTGTCGCAGCCTTCAATCAGGTTTCTCTTCGTCCCCTCGACGGTGCGACAGCGTGTTACTTGGTTCCGGAGCTAATTAAGCGAAATCGTAGTCGTCGGAACAAACCGAAGCGAGTAGTCGGTTGGCGCGGCTGGTAACGCCGGACATTAGCTCCTCATCAAGTCCGGAACAACCTCACTCTTCGTTTACAAGTTCGCCGATCCTGGAGAACAAGTTGTCCTTGCATGCCTTGGCTACTGAACGTCCTTGAGTACCTCTGCGACCGCCTGTTGGGCACTCACGCTATTTCGGCCGTGATCGGTAGCATCGTCATAGCTGCTTTGTGCAAGACTGGGATTCAGCCTCTTGTTGTATTCGGCGGTAATCTCAGCGCCAATTTGCTGCAGCAACTTGTTAATCTCCATATTTAGGTCCGCGCCGACAACGGACGCCTGTTTGCCCAAGTACGCCGCGGCAATTTCCTCGGCCACCTTGTCGGCGGTCTCATAGTAATGCTCCGCGATTTGCCGATGGCCTTGCTCATGTTCGATTACGTGCTCCGTCGCGCCCTCCGGCACCCAAATGTCGATCGTAAACTGCAGCGTCACTTTCACCTCGGTCACGGTGACCACCCCGTGCGTCCCATCGGCGATTTCTGTCCGCCCTTTCACGTTGGCGTCGGACACGAAATTGGAATCGCACTCGGCTTCTTCCCAGGCCGCCAGCGGCGGCATATCCGCCGGAGGTGCAGCAGCGTCGAACGTGTGCATGGCGAAAGTGATCTGCTGTTTGTCGATCGTCAGACGCGGTGCTTGGTTGGCCACCCGTGACGCAGACTGATGGCGCATCGTCAACCCGGCCAACATCACTGTTCCCAGCAACGCACAGAGCAGAATGTACTTGCGCAATGGCAAATGCCCCCAAATCATTGTCTCTGCGGTTTCAAGTCTTTACGTATCGGCGGGTTTACCGCCGTTCTTTCTGTGCTTGTCATCCTGAATCCTTCCAACAAGGATGGATGAAGGGTCTCAACTTCCAATCTCGCAAGCACGCAGCCGCGCTCTCTATCGGTTGCCCCGTCTTACTCGCTCACTTCTTCATCAAATCCTGCACCGCCCCGCTCATCGCTTTTACCCCAGTTCGAATCGTAGGCTCCGGCACCGGCGCAAACTCGCCCGAATGTGGACCCGGCAGCCGTGTCCCTTTCTCCTTTGCGTCTTTCAATTTCTGCGCGTCGACCGCGCCCAGCCAAAACATGCTGATCGGCGGCCTCGGATCTTCCAGCGCATACAGACTGAAATCCTCACTGGCCATGATTGGGTCTCCCGACAGCACGTTCTCTTTCCCCAATGTCCGTTCGAGCGACGCCGCCACCCGCCACGTCAGTTCTGGATCATTGATGGTCGCAGGCACACGATCCGGCGATACTTCAATGATTGGCGCGCGCTCCGCGGGAACTCCCGCAGCCGCCGCAATCCCATTCGCAATCCTTGCAATCGACGCCAGTACCTTCTCCCGGTGCTGCGGATTCATCGTCCGCACAGTCAACTGCAGTTTCGCTTCATCTGGAATAATGTTGTTCTTCGTACCCGCGTGGAATGTCCCAACAGTCACTACCGTCGGAATCTGCGGATCCATTTCCCGGCTCACCACTGTCTGCAGCGCCACAACAATTTCCGATGCGATCACAATTGGATCCGTGCCAGCTTGTGGCGCTGCCCCGCGTCCACCATACCCGCGCACCGTTATATCGACGGAATCGGCTCCGGCCAACAGCGTTCCTGCATGCCACGCAACCTTGCCTGTTGGCACGGCGTTCGTGTCATGCAATGCCAGGACGTAGTGCGGCTTTGGAAACTTCGCATAGAGCCCTGCGTGAAGCATTGCGCTCGCGCCGCCAATCGCTTCCTCCGCGGGCTGCCCAATCAGGATCAACGTGCCGCTCCACTGGTCTTTCGTTTGTGACAACACACGCGCAGTACCGACCAACACCGCCATGTGCACGTCGTGCCCGCAAGCATGCATCACACCCACTTCGCTCCCGTCTGCCCGCTTCACGCGTACCTTGCTCGCATACAGCCCAGCGCTTGACATTCGGAAGTTATCGATTTTTTGTGAATAACGAGCTGCACGAAGAGGGTCTGTTTTATGCCGATGACCTGCCCGCTAAAGACCGCAAAACGCTCGAAGGATATGTGGCCGAAAAGAACCGCCTGTTCGCTTCCTTGCCGATGCAACGGCGGCACATCAAGATCGACCAGATTAAATGGGGTGCTGGCGGTTGCGGCGGATGCGGGCTAGTGGCTGCACCCGATATAACGGCTATGGGAATTGAATCTTTTTTGGTTTGCAGTCTATTGATTTTGCTCGACTTAGGAAAATCAGAGAAAAGGGAAAATCGCAGTTAAAAGCACTATCTTGCGGCATGACGTGAGGAGCATAGCACGCGAAGCGTCCGCCGCGCCAGCGGCTACGTTCAAACGCGCTTACCGGAAAGGTGTTACTTTCCATGCGACGGCCGGAGTCCCCCACGGGGCAACCGGCAAAGTCGCGTGCAGCGCTCAATTTCAAATGAGGAGTAGGGAAGAATGGCAACGAGATCAAATACTGGAGCGCAGCCGCCTTCCGCGATTCCAGCCGACGACCTGCGACGGAATCTACTTATCCAAAACGCCGACAACAACGAGGCCGCACATGTCGGACTTGTCGGCGACACATACACGATCCTGCTATCGGGAACTGATACTGCAGGTCAGTTCTGCCTCATCGACATGCACGTTCCGCCGGGCGGCGGCCCGCCGCCTCATCGCCATGATTTCGAGGAGACTTTTATTTTGCTCGATGGCGAACTGGAGGCCACTTTTCGAGGAGAGACGCGAACTGCGAGCGCTGGCGATACAATTCACATTCCGGCCAACGCTCCTCATCAATTTCATAACACCGCCTCGAAGCCGGTGAGGATGCTATGTATCTGTTCACCAGCCGGGCAAGAAGAATTCTTTAAAGCGGTAGGGACAACAGTTGCGACGCGTACTGCGGCACCACCCAAACTCGACGAGGTGCAGCAAGCATCATTCATAAGAAAAGTGATCGAGCTGGCGCCGAAGTATCGGACCGAATTGCTCAAGGAACCTCGTTGAGCAGCAAATAAACGCACGTCGATCTCATGGGAAGAAAGAAACGGCCAATCCGGTTCGAGGCCGACAAGTCCCGATTAACCGGTAAAGTGGCCGAGAGGCAGTCCAAGTTACCGGTTACCCGACCCGGGCGGCAACCCGCTTTGCGCTACACGCCCGTGTGGAGACCGTGGCTATCAGGTCTCGACCCGCGAACCTTGAAACAAAAAGCAGCCGATAATGATTAGCAAGGATGCGGCACCGATCATTTCGTTTCCGATGAAGAACCCCACCATTGGAATAGTGAATACAGCCTGAACCAACACAGCGAAGCCGCAGATCAGGGCGATAGGCTTGCCCAAACGTACTTCCCCCAACGTGACGACCAGCACAATGAGTGCAAGGACGATCCAACTCCACGCCATCGAGAGAAAGGCAACCTCGAAAACAGATTGCAGCGCAATCGGCAGATTCGATGCATGCACGGCCGGGGCGGTGAACTTTTGATACGCGAGGCAATGCATGGCGGCAGCCACAAGCAGCACAACGCAACCCAGCGTGACCAACGTGCGCGACATCGTACGGCGAGTATTCATCTGATTTGGTATTCCATCGTCAGGAAGAATGCAGTCGTAGTTGCAGAACGAGTTGGAGGATGCCTTAAAGAGCGCGACTGCGTCAATAGTGGCGAAGGGCAAGTGGGCGATTAACGCGCCAACCGGTAAAGTAAAAAAGGGCACTTTTGCTCGCTCCTATCCCCTATCCCAAGTCCAAGTTGACCCCTCGGGCTGGATTCTGTAGCCTCCGTGTGGCCCTGAACTTCGCTCTAACCGGTGACGACCATGCCTTCAACTAACAAGCCGTTCTCTCGCCGCGAATTTGCGCGACGGGCCGCGCTCGGTGCCGCAACCGCCGCGGTATTTCCCCTACACGAACTTGTTCCGTCCGGTGCGGCATCGGAAGCACCATCGATGCAAACTGCGGCGCAAAATTCCCCGCAGAATCCGGCTGGCGCGCCTAAACTCTCTCCGCAGAGCCAGGCCGAAGCCGACTTCCGCTTCCAGGCCATTCTCAACCAGTACCCTGACCGCTTTTCCGAAGCGCAGAAAATCGGATCTCAGGCGCCTTTGCGTTTTGCGCAGCCGCCGCTGGATCGCATTCGCGCTTACCCCATTTCCAATGGTGACTTGCCGGCTCTCTATCTGAAGCCGCTGGTTGATCGCGACAAGAAGCCTTCTGCCCGCCTTCGCACCGCGACAAAGTCCTCGGTGCCTTCGCCGAAAGTCTGGCGCTTCAGCCGCAACAAGCCGTCCGCAGCGGAAGCCCTGAGGAGCGACGAACCATGCTCAGCGACGAAATCCTCTACCTTCCCGCCAGCGAACTCGCCAAGCGCATTCAGTCCAAAGACGCTTTCGCCCGTGGATCTCACCAAAGCCTATCTCGACCGCTCCGAAAAACTCGGGCCCAAGCTGAATGCCTACGCACGACTCACGCCGGAAATTGCGCTGGCCGAAGCCGACAGCCGCCGAAAAAGAAATCAAGCGCGGACACTATCGCGGGCCGCTGCACGGCATTCCCTACGCCGCAAAGGATTTGCTCTCCGTGAAAGGCGTGCCTACCACCTGGGGCGCAAAGCCATACGAAAAGCAAGTTTTCGATTACGACGCCACCGTGATCGAACATCTTCGCCGCGTTGGCGCAATCCTGATCGGCAAAGCGGCGATGATCGAACTGGCTGGCGGAATGAACTATCGTTTCGCGTCTGCATCATTGCAGGGCGCGGCGAAAAACCCCTGGAACACATCCTGCTGGACCTGCGGATCGTCTTCCGGATCGGGAGCGATTGTCGCGGCCGGACTCGCCGGCTTTGCGATTGGCACGGAAACCTGGGGCTCGATCGTTTGTCCGTCGGCATTTTGCGGTGTGAGCGGACTTCGCCCGACTTACGGTCGCGTCAGCCGTTACGGCGCGATGGCGCTGGCCTACTCCATGGACAAAATCGGACCGCTGGCGCGCTCCGCCGAAGACTGCGCGCACGTTTTTGCGCCATTGCCGGGCACGACTTCAAGGACCGCGGAACGCTGGGAATCGACAAAGCCGCGTTTACGTATTCGCCTTCGCTGGAGCTTTCCGCAAAGCCGTTGCGCGTCGGCTGGCTGACGAATGCGTGGAAACAACTCGATTCGCACGTGCAAAAACCGATTCACGCTGCCGAAAGCGTCGTGCGTAAATCATTTTCCGGCACAAAAAATGCAATGCTTCCGGAAGGTCCGTGGGAAGACGCTGCCGGCGTCATCATCGGCGTCGAAGGCGCTTCCGCATTTCGCGAACTGATTCGCTCCGGAAAAGTCGCGCAACTCACCGATCCGCTCGGTCAAATCAACGGCTACGTCAACGAACAACTGGGCGGCGCGGACTATGTTCGAGCGTTGCAGATTCGCGAAATTCTGCAGCAGAAGATGACCGATCTGTTCGAGACTTTCGATGTTTTGGTCGGCTGCGTCGCAGCCCATCGGCGCAACGCCGCTCGAAACCAACCTGGAAACCGATCTGATTTTTCCCGATCCGCTGGGCGGCATCGGAAATCTTTGTGGGCTGCCTGCGCTTTCCGTTCCCTGCGGATTCACGGAGCGAGAAACTGCCCGTCGGTTTGCAGTTTGTCGCAAGACCGGCAACGACGCCGCCGTAATCCGCGCCGCGCGAATTTTTCAGCAGCACACCGACTGGCATCGCAAACATCCGAAAGTGAGCTAGCGTGACGCGAACAACCAAGAGAGATTCCTCGCTGCGGTCGGAATGACGGTATGGTCTGTTTGTTTTTGATGAAGGCGATTGAAAAACGCGTATGCGGAAAAACCCGTGCCGTCGTCATTCCGAGCGGAGTCTGCGGAGCGAGCATCTCTCTTCGCAGTCGGCGGCGACAATCGCGGTTATGGTGGGAATCGGCAAAATGTCGCGAACGGTGCGAAGAAGAACCGTTCGGCTGAATGGCTTGGTCAGGACACCGCTGCCGCGGAATCGCACTTGGCGGCTTCGCCTGCGGCGTGTTCGCTGTAGCCGGACATGTAAATCACGCGAATGCCGTCACGCAGAGCGCGCATTTTGCGAGCGAGTTCCTGGCCGCTGATTCCGGGCATCACCATGTCGGTGATCAGCAAATCGATGGCTCCGGAATGTGTGAGGCGGAATTTCCAGAGCGGCTTCGCCGCCCGCCGCTTCCAGCACCGTGTAGCCAGCGGACTCGAGAAATTCGCGCGCCACTTCGCGCACGTCTTGCTCGTCTTCGGCCAGCAGCACGGTTTCCGTGCCGCGAGCCAGTGCTGCTGGGAATGTGAATCGACGGGAACGGAAGCCGCGGGCTCGTCCACGCGGGGAAGATAAATTTTGAAAGTGGTGCCTCTGCCCAGTTCGCTGTACACCCAGATAAATCCGCCGCTCTGTTTTACCACACCATAAACAGTAGCCAGACCTAAACCAGTGCCCTTGCCTTGTTCTTTGGTGGTGAAGAACGGCTCAAAAATGTGCGCCTGGGTTTCCGCATCCATGCCGGTTCCGGTGTCGGACACCGCGAGCAAAACGTATTTGCCCGGGCTGCACCACGGGATGCGCCGCGCGATAGAGATTGTCCAGTTCGACGTTGGAAGTTTCGATGGTGAAGCGTCCGCCCTTGGGCATGGCATCGCGCGAGTTGACCGCCAGATTCATGATGATCTGCTCCATCTGGCTGGCGTCAGCGCGAATGGTGCCCAAGTCGGCTGAACTGCGGACAATCAATTCGATGTCTTCGCCAATCAGGCGCGGAATCGAGATTGGCCATTTCCTGCGACGACCGAATTCAAATTCATGGCGCGCGGCTGCAGGACTTGCATTCTGCTGAACGCCAGAAGCTGGCGAGTCAAGGCAGCGGCGCGATCCGCGGAACGGTCAATCTGTTCGATTTTGCGCGTAACGTGATCGGTCGATCGGCAGAACGTTCAAAAGCAATTCAGTGTGGCCTTTGATGACCATCAGCAAATTATTGAAGTCGTGCGCGACACCGCCGGCCAGACGGCCGATGGCTTCCATTTTTTGCGCCTGGCGAAGTTGCCCTTCGAGGAGCAGGCGTTCGCTGACGTCCTGTGCGACCACGAGACGCACGCTGCGGCCGGCGTATTCGAGTTTGTGGGAGACGACATCCACCTCAAAACACTTGCCGTCTTTTCTCTGGTGCTGCCAGTGGCCATGGTGACGGCCATCCTGCTTCCACTCCTGGACGTGCGCAGCAAATGACGGAGCATCGCCGTCGGGCCGAATATCGCGAACGGACATGCCGCGAAATTCCTCTTCAGAGAAGCCGTAGGTTTTGCTAGTGGCTTCGTTGACCTGAAGGAATTGCAAGGTTTCCGTATCGAAAACCCACATGGGAAGCGGAGTGTGGGAAAAAAGCAAACGAAACATCGATTCGCTCTTGCGAACGGATTCTTCCGCGCGGACGCGTTCGATGGCGAGAGCGATGTGAGCGCCGGCGGAATCGAGAAATTCCAGATCGCGCTGATCGTAAGCGCTTTCATCCTGATAATGCTGAACGACGAGGACGCCGATGGTGGCGTTGGGAGTTTTGAGCGGAACGCCCAGCCAAGCCGGCGAAGCCGAGCCGACCAATTCCACTTCGCCTTCGGCGGCCAGGCGATCGAATTCCAATTGCGGGATCAGGCAAGATTTTCCGGAGCGAAAAATGTACGCCATACAAGTGCGCGCGACTTTCTGAGGAGGAGGCGGCGGGTCGAATTGATCCACAAAAAAAGGAAAATGAAACATTTCCGTTTGCGGATCGTGGAGAGCGACGAAAAAATTTTCCGCGTACACTACTTTTTTGAGCGCACCGTGAATCTGGTGCAGCAGGTCGTCGAGATTGGAAGTTTCGTTCAGGGCGTGCACGACGTTGGAGAGCACCATGCGCTGAGCTTCCATACGCTGAAATTCAGTAATGTCCTGATAGCTCAGTAGGATCCCCTGGACATTAGGGTCGTGAAGGCGGTTGACGGCAACGACGTCAAACCAGCGCCACTGGCCCGATTTGGAGCGCAGGCTGCACCGGCAATTCGCAGTAGCGCCATCCTGTGCCACGATAGCTGCGAACTTCTCGATCATGGAGTGAACTTCAGATGACGGATACAGCCAGGTGAGCGGCTTACCGATCAAGTCATCAAAGGAATAGCCGAGTACGCGGGCAAAACTCTCATTCACAAACAGAAAATTACCTTGCTCGGAGACAATGGCCAGCAATTCCCGGGATACCGAGAGGAGGGCCTTCGCTTGCTCGTGAGAAACGTCAGAAAGGCGCTCGGGCATCAGACTGTTTGGCATAGTCCTAAGACATCGAGAAAGTCACCGGGAGCATCCGCTGCGATCTGGCCCCGGAGACAGCATGCAGATACGTTAAAACGAGCGTGCCTGAACCGAACTGGCCGAAGCGAGCCTTGCACTGACAGCCACAACAGAGGTTGAACGAGCTTTAGAATAAACGATTTAGCGATGCAGGCCTACTGCGGAAAAGCAACTTGTTGCGAAATTATGACTGTCCGTCCGGACAGTACTTTGGTTTGTACGTTAGGGAACGCATGCTAACCTCATTTCGCGACGGCGTGGTTTAGATAGGGATCAGAGATTGTCGGCGTCACGTTTAGAGGAGGAACGAGTTTCATGCACGAAATGTGGAAAGACATGTTCGTTGTAGGGTTGCCGATCCTGGAAAAGATCCTGCGGCCGGTATTCGTGTACGTATTCCTGATTGTTGGTTTACGACTTTCCGGGAAGCGCGAACTGGTGCAACTGAATCCATTTGATTTGGTGGTGCTGCTGACGCTGTCCAATACCGTGCAGAATGCGATCATCGGGGAAGACAACAGTGTGACGGGTGGAATTATCGGAGCGACCTCGCTACTGGTGATCAATTATCTGGTGGTGCGGTTTCTCTATAAGCATCGCGGATTGGACCAATTCATCGAAGGACGCGCGGACGTGCTGATCGAGGACGGAAAAATCAAAACCCACAACCTCAAGAAAGAATTGATTACGGTGGCGCAACTGGAAGCCGCGGCTCGTAAGCAGGGGTTCGACTCACTAAGCGACGTGCAGCAGTGCATCCTGGAATCGGGCGGAACGATTACGTTTATTGGCAAGAAGCCGGGATCGGACGAGACGCGGCATCAGGCGCTATTGAAACGGATGGACCAATTGATGACGGAGGTTACTAAACTGCGTGGGGAGCCGCCGTTGAAGTCTTAAGGTGGATGTTTTCTGTAAGGCGGGACTGGGACCATAGCTGCTAAGTGGGTGACTATTTTTGCGCTGAGATCCTTCAGCGATTCTTGCCGATGGCTTCAGGATGACAAACCCTTGAGTTCAGCGAACAAGTACAGCAATACTCGAGAATCCATTCGTCGAGGGCACGAAAGCCGCAGCCGGGCTGCCGCACTCCACACCGGAAAAAGAAAGATAAAAGAAAGACGCGGGATAAACCCGCCGCTACATGAAGAGAATCGCGGGCAAGAGAGTCGCCGGTTCGGTTAGAACTACCGCTTAGTGGTGGAGGAAACCGCTCAGGGAGGCTGCGATGCCTACGGCGCCTATGAGCATTGCACTATACCAGAAGAACTTTTTGTCGGTGAGGAGAGTAAGAGAGCAGATGACCAGAGCGATTTCCAGGATGCCTTCTCCAGCGTCGAAACGGTCGGCTTTTGCGCGCAGCAGGTCGCGTTCGTGTTCTTCTTCCTTGGCTTTTTCGCTGATGCTGTCCTTGTCGTTGCTGTAACGCTCGACTTCCTTCTGGTATTTTTCGTGGAGCAACTCGGTTTTTTCCTTGTCTTGAGTGTTGATCACGCCGAGCAAATCAACCATGCCTTGCATTTCGTGTAGGCGAATATTTTTTGCCTGGTAATAAGCCCATTGATCGGTGGCCTGGGCTTGCAAAAGCAATTCTTCGGTGTGCGCGCGATGGCCGAAAAGTGTGGCGACGGCAACAAGCACGGCGAGGATGGACATGGTCATTGAAACCGGAATAACCAGCGGATTTTCGCCGGGTTCGCCGTGATGCGTGTGGACTTCCAGTTCGGCCATGGTGTGCTTTTCTCCTCAAGATGTGGCGATCTGATGCAGGCTTTCCTGTGCTGCTTTTATAGCGAATTCGATGTCGGATTCGGCATGGGCAATGGAGACGAAGGATGCTTCGAACTGCGAAGGAGCGAGGAAGACGCCGCGTTCGAGCATGTTGCGGAAATATTGCGTGTAACGTTTGGTGTCTGATTTTTTGGCGTCGGAATAGTTGTTGACGGGTTCTTGCGTGAAGAAGAGCGTGGCTAAAGAGCCGATGGTGTTGACATGGCCGGCGATTTTTTCCGCGCAGAGCATGTCGCGGATCGAGCTGACCAGCGTTACGGCGAGTTTTTCGATACATTCATAGAGACCGGGAATGGAGAGTTGATCGAGCGTGGCGATGCCTGCGCGCATAGCTAGGGGATTTCCGGCCAGGGTGCCGGCTTGATAGACGGGACCGAGCGGAGCTACGCGGTCCATGATGGTGGCCCTGCCGCCGTAGGCGGCTACAGGCAAGCCGCCGCCGATAATTTTTCCCAGGGCGGTGAGATCCGCTTCGATTCCAAAAAGGTTTTGCACGGAACCGTTGCGCAAGCGGAAACCGGTGATGACTTCGTCGACGATCAGGAGAGCGCCGTTTGTGCGCGTGAGTTCGCACAGCCCTTGCAGGAAGCCTGGTTGCGGAAGAACGACGCCCATGTTGGCGGCGATTGGCTCGACGATGACGGCGGCGATTTTGTCTCTCTGCTCGGCGAAAACTTTTTCCACTGCTGCGAGATCGTTGTAGGGAACATTCAGTGTAAGTTGTGCGAGAGCTTGTGGAACGCCGGGACATTCCGCGATTCCGAGAGTAGCGAGGCCAGAGCCAGCCTGCGAGAGAAAGCTATCGGCATGCCCGTGGTAGCAGCCTTCGAATTTTATGACCAGGTCGCGGCCGGTGAAGCCGCGCGCGAGGCGAAGAGCGCTCATGGTGGCTTCGGTACCGCTGGAAACGAAGCGGATTTTTTCCATGAACGGAATGACGCGGCGGATGCGTTGCGCGAGTTGGACTTCCAGTTCGGTGGTTACGCCGTAGCTGGTGCCTTTTTGCGCTTGATCGGCAATGGCGGCGGATACGGCAGGATGGGCGTGGCCGAGAAGCATGGCTCCCCAGGAGCAGACGAAATCGAGGAGTCGGTTGCCGTCTGCGTCGTAAAGATATTGGCCCTGGCCGCGTTCGATGATTAGAGGTTCGCCGCCGACGGAACGGAAGGCGCGGACGGGAGAGTTGACGCCGCCGACGAGAACTTTTTCGGCCTCAGCGAAGATTTCGCGAGAGCGGCGATTGTTGCGGTGCGGAGATGGTTGGGTGACGCTCATGTTTTATCCTGAAATTTGTTCAAACGCTCTTAGTGAACTGTTCCATTCTGCGGCGATGCTTACACTACACACAGGCTGAAGGCTGTGCCCTGAAGAACTGCCGCGCTCAGGCTCTGAGCCAGCGGGCGGCGTCTTTTGCATGATACGTCAAAATGATGTCGGCACCGGCACGCTGGATGCCAGTGAGGATTTCGAGGGTTACGCGTTTTTCGTCGAGCCAGCCATTTTGTGCGGCGGCTTTCACCATGGAATATTCGCCGCTGACGTTGTAGGCGGCGAGGGGAACGGAGAATTCCTGGCGAACTCGGGTGATGATGTCGAGATAGGGCATCGCGGGCTTGATCATGACCATGTCGGCGCCTTCTTCGAGGTCAAGCGCGACTTCTTTCAGCGCTTCGCGAGCGTTGGCGGGATCCATCTGATAGCTCCGGCGATCACCGAATTGCGGTGCGGAATCGGCAGCTTCGCGGAAGGGACCGTAGAAGGCGGAACAATATTTTGCGGCGTAGGAGAGAATCGGCAACTCCTGAAAACTGTTTGCGTCGAGTTTTTTGCGGATGGCAGCAACGCGTCCGTCCATCATGTCGGACGGAGCGACGATGTCGACACCAGCGCGAGCGTGAGATAAAGATTGCTCGGCGAGAATTTCGAGAGTGGCGTCGTTGGCGACTTCGCCATTTTCGATGACGCCGCAGTGGCCATGATCGGTGTATTCGCAGAGGCAAACGTCGGCGATGACGATGAGATTTAATTTCGCTTTGCGGATGGCTTCTATGGCGCGCTGCACTACGCCGTCCTTTTGCAGTGAACTTGCGCCGCGCGGATCTTTTGTTTCCGGCATTCCAAAAAGAATTACACCAGGAATGCCGAGGCTTTCGACTTCGCGGCAATCCTCGACAATTTTATCGGCGGATTGCTGGAAGACCCCGGGCATGGAGGTGACCTCCTGGCGGACGTTGGTGCCGGGAAAGACGAACATCGGATAAATGAAGTTTGCGGAGGAGAGGCGCGTTTCGCGCACCAGGCCGCGAAGCAGTTCGGTTTTTCGCAGGCGGCGCGGTCGGTGGGCGGGAAAGCTCATCAGGAGTTCACTCCGGAAGCAGATTGCACTGCGATCTTTTCGAAGTGCACGGTTAATGTGGTGACGATTTCCTCGACGCTCGGCTCGGAAGCTTGAAAATCGCAGCGAAATCCTGCGTTGCGCAAGGCAACCGCGGTAACCGGACCAATCGCGCCAACGACGACGCTGTCTGCCAGCGAATTTAGAGCGGCGGATCTTTGCAAGGCGGCGAACGAATGGACAGCGGAGGGGCTGAAAAAAAGAATGGCGCTGCACGCGGCGACTGCTTCCCTGCCGGTTGCGTCAACTTCCGTAGTGTCGGAAGTGCGATATGCGATGACTTCGGTGAGTTCGGCACCGAATCTCTGGAGGCGCGGAACCAACTCGCCGGCGGCGCGATCGCTTCGCGGAAGAAGCACGCGTTTCCCGCGCAATTCGGACGCGAGCTCGTGGACGAGGGTCGCGGCGGTTCCACCCTGGCCGACGTGGGTGACGTTGAAACCGGCGCAGCGTGCCGCCTCGGCGGTGGCCCTGGCAACGGCGGCGATGCGAAGGGATTCGGGAGTGGCGCGGCGGCTCTCAGACCAAGATAGATCCCTCACTGCGTTCGGAATGACGGACTCCTGACCAGGAGTGGTGACGGCAAGGCGTCCGAGACCGAGAACGGTGAGACGATCGGAAACGGCGGTGACGGCGTTCTGGCTAGTGAAAATCAGCCAGTCGAAATTGGAGAGGTTGGCGAGGGCTGAATCGAGTGGAGCGTAATCCAGAGGCGGAAGAATTTGAATCAGCGGAAGCGAAACGACCTCCGAATCGTGGGCTCTGAGAGCTGCGGCAAGCGTGGCGGATTGGGATTCCGCGCGGGTGATGACCACGCGCTTGCCCGCGAGCGGCGATGGAGGATGGTCAGCCACGCTGGCGGTAAACCTCTTCGAGAATTCCGCGTGCACCGGAATCGATGAGCATTTGCGCGACGCGTTGGCCGAGCTCACGAGCTTGATCGGGCGGAGCGGTAGCACGTTGGCGAACGTGTTGTGAACCGTCAGGCGAGCAGACTACGGCGTCTATCGCGAGTTCGCCGCGTTCGAAGCGTGCCCAGGCGCCGAGAGGAACCTGGCAACCACCTTCGAGAGCGGCGAGTAAAGAGCGTTCGGCGACGATGGACTGGCGAGTTTCGAAATCGTCGAGCGGTGCGAGTGCGTCGGCGATTTGGTTGTCCTTAAGCCGCGCCTGAACGCCAAGAGCGCCTTGACCTACGGCCGGCATGCACACTTCTGGCGAGAGAACTTCGCTGATGCGATTGCTCCAGCCGAGACGATCGAGTCCGGCTTTGGCGAGGAGTATGGCGTCGTATTCGCCGCTTGCGACTTTGCGGAGGCGCGTGTCTACGTTGCCTCGCAGTTCGCGCACATCAAGATCGGGACGTGCGTGAAGAATTTGCGACCGGCGGCGAAGGCTACTAGTGCCGATGCGCGCGCCTCGACGAAGGGTGGTGAGCGTTTCGTTTTTTGCGGCGACGAGGCAGTCGCGGGTGTCCTCACGGCGGCAAATTACCGGGAAGCAGAGGCGCGACGGAACTTCGGTGGGAATATCTTTTACGCTGTGAACGGCAAGATCGATTTCTTCGTTGAGGAGAGCTTCCTCGAGTTCCTTGATGAAGACGCCTTTACCGCCGATTTGAGCGAAGGATGCGGTTTGCAATTTGTCACCGGTGGTTTTGATGATGACGATTTCGGCGTCTACTCCGGTGGCTTCGAGAATTTTTTTACGTACGAATTCGGCTTGCCATCTGGCGAGCGTGCTGCCGCGGCTACCGATGCGGATGGGCTTCACCGCTAGCGCTCCCGATCCGGCAAAAAAAGTTCGCGGATGGCTTCGACCTGCTGAATTTTGCGGCGAAGATCCTTTTCGCCTTGCAGGCGGCGAGCTGGGTCGAGAAGCATTTTTTCGAGCAGGTCGTCTATCAAAGTTTCGACCTGTTCGCGCTGTTCCGGCGTCAGGCTGGGAATGCGTTCAGCGCGTTCACGAACAAATTCAGCACGATCAGCTTTCAGTCTGTGACGAAGAGTTTCCACGACGCTGATGAGCTCGACGCTAGCCTGCCAGTTGAGAAACTTCGAAACGTGCTCGTCCACGATGAGTTCGGCGCGTGGGACTTCGCCCTCGCGGGCACTCCGATTCTGCTGAACGATCTGGGTGAGATCGTCGATGTTATACAGATAAAAATTGTAGAGACTGGCGGCTGCTGGATCGATGTTACGGGGCAGGCCGAGATCCATGACAAAGAGTGGGCGATTGCCGCGGGCCGCCATGGCTTTTTCGAGGTGGGCGCGCATGAGTACAGGCTCTTCGGCGGAAACGCTGGAGACGATGACGTCGGGAAGAGTGAGCGCGGATTCCCAATCGTCCCAGGCGATGACTTTGCCGGCGAACTGGCGCGAAAGATTGTCGGCACGTTCGAGCGAACGGTTCATGACGAATAGACGAGCGATGTTGCGGTCGCGCAATTGCGAAATAACTTGTTCGCTGATCATGCCGGCACCGAGAACCAACGCCGCGCGCTCCTGCAATTTGCCAAAAATGCGTTCAGCGAGCTTCACACCGGCAGAGGCAACAGACATCGGGCGTGTGCCGAGTTCGGTTTCTGAGCGGACGCGTTTGCCGACTTCGAGTGCGCCTTGAAAAAGGCGGTTGAGAACGGGGCCGGTGGCGCCTTGTTCGTAGGCGATGCGATAGGCTTCCCGGACTTGGCCGAGGATTTCTGCTTCGCCGAGCATCATGGAATCGAGGCCGGAGGCGACGCGGAAAAGGTGGCGAACGGCGTAGCGGTCGTAATGGTGATAGAGCGAAGGGCTTAAGAGTTCGAGCTGGACAGAATGGAAGCTGGAAAGATAGTTGGAAAGAGCGGCGGCGGACTCGCGCGTGGTTTCTGGCGGGACGCCGTAGACTTCGCTGCGATTGCAGGTGGAGAGGACGAGCGTTTCGTGAAGAATGCCGCGCGCGCGAAGTTCCTCAGCGGCCTGGCGGGCCTGATCGTTGGTGAAAGACACCCTCTCGCGCACCTCGACGGGCGCTGAGCGGTGATTCAATCCAACGAGCACAATTTCCATGGCGCCGATTGCGAGCTCCCAACGATTCCTAGAAATACCGATGCGCGTGCGAGAAAAACAGGTTCACTACGGTGAAACTGAAAATCACGATGGCGAAGTTAAAAATGCAAAGCTGCGAGGCACGAGCTCCGCGCCAGCTGGGATTGCGGGCGAGCCCCAAATAGAAAACGTAAGCAGCGAGAACGAGCAGCGTGACGACGTATTTGGGATCGTAGCGCCATACATTGCCGGTGAGGCGATCGACCCAGACGAAGCCGAGGGCGGTGCCGATGGCGATGGAAATGAGGCCGACGAGGACGCTGCTCTGGCTCATGCGATCGAGCAGGTCTAGAGACGGGAGGCGCCAGACGACATCGCCTACGCGATGTTCGTGCAGTAGGCGTTGTTCTCCGAGGTAGATGAGGCTGAGTACGCAAGAGAGGCCGAACGCGGCGTAGGCCAGGATGCTGAGAGTCACGTGAAACGCGAAGATGACGCCGGTGGCGGGCGAGGCGGCAAGGCGGTCTGGGGGCGATAGGTGCGCGAAGAGAAAAAATGCCAGAACGAATGGCAGCACGAACGCGCCGACCGAGCGCTGGCGATGGAAAAGTTCGAGGCTGACGTAGGTGAGCGCGAGCAGCCAGCCGAAGAGCGACATCGAGCCGGAAAGATCGTGGTAGGGGACGGTGTGGAGACCCCGAGCGCGCTCAAGCAGCGCAAAATAATGGGCCACAAGACCGCCCACCAAGAGTAGCGAGCCTAAACGGCCGGACCAATCGAGGCCAGCGACGAGGTACCCAATGTAGGCGGCCAAGCTGCCAACGTATGCCGCAAGTGTAAGTAAGAAAAAGAGATGGTTCATTGGTTGGCCGGATGGATAGCTCTTACTGTTGACAGTGAGCGTGAAATCCGGAATCCCTATTCCCAGTATAGCGTAGGCTGCGGCCAGCGGCACTGTGAGCCGGTCACGCGCAAGGAGGAGCGCAATTTGTTATCCTCAACGGTGAACAACCTATGTCCACAACCTCTGTTTCGGTGAATCGCAAAGAATTGTTCCGGCGCGCGTGCAGGGGCGAGGCATTGCCACGCATACCAGTTTGGATGATGAGGCAGGCGGGGCGTTATTTGCCGGAATATCGCGAGTTGCGGGCGAAGCACGCGTTTTTGGAAGTTTGCAAGACGCCTGAGCTGGCGGTTGAAGTGTCGATGCAGCCGTTTCGCCGGCTGGGCGTAGACGCGATTATTGTGTTTTCAGATATTTTGATTCCGGCGGAGGCGATGGGGCTGTCGCTGGAGCTTGGCGACGCAGGGCCGAATTTGCCGGAGCCGGTTCGTTCGATGGACGCGGTGCGGACGTTGCGGCAGTTCGATCCGGAAACGGAAACGGGATTTTTGATGGAGGCGATCCGGCGGATCGTTCGAGCGGCGGGGCCGGATGTGCCGGTGCTGGGATTCGCAGCGGCGCCATGGACGCTGGCTTGCTATATGGTGGAAGGCAAGACCAAGGAAGGCTTCGCGAAGGTGAAAGAGTTTTTGTATGAGGACTCGGAAACATTTCGGGAATTGTTGAGCCGGATCGCGCAGGCGACAATTGGTTATTTGAAAGCGCAAATTGCGGCGGGCGCGGCGGCGGTACAGATATTTGATACTTGGTGCGGTGAGCTGGCGCTGCCCGAATATCGGGCGTTCGCCTTGCCCGCGGCGCAGGAAGTGATTTCGGCCGTGCGTGGAACGGTGCCGGTGATTTACTACACGAAGGCTTCGCATCATTTGTTGCCGGCTGTGGCGGAATCTGGCGCAGACGTGTTGAGTTGTGACTGGCGGGTGAATTTGGCGGAGTTGCGGGCAAAGGTCGGACCGAAGATCGCGCTGCAGGGGAATCTGGATCCGGCGGTTTTGTTTGCGCCGCAAGAACACATTCGAAGGACAACGAAGGAAATCCTGGGACAGCTTGGCGGAGTAGGACACATTTTGAATTTGGGACATGGAATTTTGCCGGGAACTCCAGTTGAGAATGCGCGGACGTTTATTGAGACCGGGCAACAATTTTCGTTTACGGAAAAGGCCGCCGCGAAATAGCTGCGGGAGTTTTATCGAGAGATGATTCCGCAACCTACGCACGAACAGATGCGAGAAGAACTTCGCGTGAGCGAAGAATTTCTGGCGCGCTATAACCGGCCGGGACCGCGCTATACGAGCTATCCGACGGCGCCGGTGTGGAATGACGCGTTTGGTCCGACGGATCTGGAAGCGGTGCATGCGGAAGCGGATGCGGCGAAGACACCCGTTTCGCTGTATATGCACTTGCCGTTCTGCGAAAGCTTGTGTCTATTCTGTGCGTGCAACGTCATCATTCAAAAAGATAAACGCGTTTCGATTCCCTACTTCGATGTTTTGAAAAAAGAAATTGCGCGAATCGGAGAAGCGGTTTCAGCCGAGCGCGAGGTCGTGCAGTTTCACTGGGGCGGCGGAACGCCGACGTATTCGACGCCCGCACAGCTAGAAGATTTGTTTGGCTACACAAGAGAGCGATTTACATTTTCAGCGGACGCGGAAATTGGAATTGAAGTCGATCCGCGCGTGACATCGCGGGAGCATCTGGAAACGCTGCGGCGCCTGGGCTTCAACCGCTTAAGCATGGGCATCCAGGATTTTCATGAACCGGTGCAGCGTGCGATAAATCGAATTCAGCCATATGAAATGACCCGTGAGCTGATTCAGGCCGCGCGTGGGCTCGGCTTTGACAGTATCAACGTGGACTTGATTTACGGACTTCCCTACCAGACTGCCGAAACCTTTGCGCATACCGTGGAGCAAATCATCGGGCTTGCCCCGGACCGCATCGCGTTGTTCAGCTACGCGCACGTGCCATGGCTGAAGAAGCAGCAGGGATCGTTTGCCACCCACTTACCGGAACGCATGCAGAAGTTTGAGATTTTTCGCACCGGATTGCTCAAATTTGTCGAAGCGGGATATCTCTACATCGGGATGGACCATTTCGCGAAGCCGGGAGATGAGCTAGCGACCGCTCAGGCGAAACGCACACTGCATCGAAATTTCCAGGGATATACGACGAAGGCGGGCGCCGATCTTTACGGTATGGGCGTTACAGCGATCAGCGGATTTCGCGATGCATACGCACAAAATTTTCGCGAACTCGCGGCGTGGGAGAAGGCGGTGGGTGAACGCGGGATCGCGACCATGCGTGGGTATCATCTTTCCGCTGAAGACCGACTGCGGCGCGAAGTGATCAGCCGACTGCTCTGCCACACAGTTATTCCCAAGCGCGAAATCGGCGAGGCGTTTGCAATCGATTTCGATGAGCATTTTGCGGCAGAGTTGCAATGGCTGGAACTTCCACGCGAGGACGGCTTACTGACAATCGATCGCGACGAAATTCGCGCTACTTGGCTCGGCCGGATATTCATCCGTAATCTGGCGATGCTTTTCGATCCTTATCTCGAGCAGCAGCAACTGAACGCCAAGCCACTTTTCTCGAAAACGCTCTGAACCGTGGCCGCCGCTCCGCTCACAGTAATCATAGGCGCAGGAATTTCCGGATTGACGTGCGCCTACGCCCTGAAAAAGTCCGGGCAGAACGTCTTGGTGCTGGAGGCGTCAACACGACCCGGCGGATATATCGAAACCGAGGAAGTAAACGGATTCCTCTTCGAGCTGGGCCCGCAGAGCTTTTCGGGTACTGAACCGCTGTTCAACCTTTGCGAAGAATTGGGCATATTAAATCAACTCGTTGAAGCTCCTCACGGCGCGCCGCGCTACGTTGTGATTGACGGCAAGCTGGTTCCTGTTCCATGGTCGCCTGGCGCGTTTCTTGCCTCTTCCCTTCTCAGTTGGAAAACCAAGTTTTCGATTCTGGCTGATGTTTTCCGTACGTCGGTGCCTCCAGATACGGACGAATCCGTGGCCACTTTCGTCCGGGCGAGATTCACGCCGGAATTGTTGGACCGCTTAGTGGGCCCGTTCGTTTCCGGCATTTATGCCGGCGATCCGGAAAAGCTGAGCCTGCGCGCTGCGTTCCCCAAAATCTATGAAGCCGAGAAAGTCAGTGGAAGTGTTATTCGCGGCAGCATCCGACTGGCGAAGAACAAAACGGTAACTCGGCAAGCTCGCAGACCGGGTCTTTACTCGTTTCAAAAGGGCAACGCCACGCTGACGCAGGCTCTCACCGATTTTCTGGGAATTGCGATCCGCTACAACGCTAAGGTCGAGCAAGCAATCCGGCGCGATGGCGATTGTTTCGTTTCGGAGATCGTAAGCAACAGCGGCTCGGAGGAAATTCGCTCGGAAAAACTGGTGCTGGCAACGCCCGCAGGGATCAATGCCGGTTTGCTTCGACTCATCGCACCGCTGGCCACATTTCCGTCCTCTGATATCGAATATGCGCCTGTCGCGGTGGTGTCGCACGGCTACCATAAAGGTCAAGTGGGAACACCTTTGCGCGGATTCGGCTTCCTGATTCCGAGCAGCGAGAAAATGCGAACTCTGGGTACAGTGTGGAACTCCTCCCTTTTCGCCGGACGAACCCCGGCGGAGCATATACTAATGAGCAGTTTCGTCGGCGGCGCAGGTAAGTCCAACCGCGAAAGGCTATCTGAAGCAGAAAGCGCGGAAATTGTTCGGCGTGAGGTAGGAGGCTTACTTCGAATCTCGGGCAACCCTGTGATCGAGCGGGTAACGAATTACGGATCGGCTATTCCGCAATATAACATCGGTCACACTCAGCGACTGCAGACGATCCGCGAAGCCGCCGCTAAGGTTCCCGGACTGTGGCTGACTGGCAACTATTGGCAAGGTCCGTCGGTCGGAGCATGCATTGAGCACGCGCTGGCGGTTGCGGAGGAGATTCGAATCGGTTAGAAAATTGTCCGTTGCGGAGGAGCAATGCTGCGTGGGCGATTGATGCAGACGTTGGTACGGCGGCCACAATGCCACGAGTTCCCAATCCGACAAGACCGACGGTTCCCTTCTGGATGTGGGGCACGGTTGGTGCGGCGCTGCTGTTCGCGTTTTACAACGCGTACGAAGCCCAGGTAACGAAGACTACCATTCAGCAAACGCGGAATGCGCTCGAGAAACAGATCCAGCTCCAGCAAGAATCAGCACGAGAGTTCGCGCTGGCGCGGCGCGAAGCTCTAGTTTTGACCGATGCAAAATCATTGAAGATTGCAATGCCTGCGGGGAATAACGACTTGCCCGCGTTGCAGGCGACATGGAATCCGGAATTTGGTCTTGTGGTCTCCGGGGAAAGGTTACCAGTGCCACCGGGCAATCGCACGCTGCAATTGTGGTTGATTCCGAAGGCGAGTGGGGCGAAGCCGGTTCCGTCGTTGACGTTGCGCCATGGTCCAGATGGAAAGTTTGATTTGCTGGTTGCGAGTCCGCCGGATTCGCCAGGCAGGACGAAAGCCCTGGCGATTACGGAGGAGCCGGAGGGCGGGAGTCCGCAGCCGACGACTTCCCCGATTTGGGTGGGTGCGGTTGCAGTGCAGTAGACCAAAGTTCAAAGGCGCCCGCCACAGACGGCGGCCGCTACAAAATCTAATCTTTTTCGCGGCGTTTCTTATAGCGTAGGGCAAGGCGTGTTTTGCGGCGCCCGCCCGCTTCGCGCCAACGGCGTTTCTCTTCGGCTGTCTTCAAGATTAGAGGCGCAACGGCTTTTGGGTGCTTCGTGACGGCATCGATCGCGACAAAAGTTACGTATGCGGTGGTGGTGTGTTTGCGTTCGCCCGTTAGCGCATTCTCCGAGAAGACTTTCACGCCAACTTCCATTGAAGTGTGGAAGACGCGATTCACTTGAGATTTAAGAATGACGAATTCGCCGATGTTGATCGGATTACGGAAATCGATGTAGTCCACGGAAGCTGTGACCACATAGCTGTTCGAATGACGGCTGGCCGCCATGGCCGCAGCGATATCCACCAAGTGCATGACGTGCCCGCCGAGCAATTTGCCGAGAGGGTTGGTAATGGCAGGCAGAACGACTTCCGCCATTTCGGAGCGCGACGCGCTGACGCGTTTCGGTTTTAGTGCGCGATCGCTGGCTGGCGAATCTTTGCTGCGGTTCGGCATGCTGTCCTCGACTGGGTTGCGATTTTGGTGTTCTGTGCCCAGCCGCTATACTACCTGCGAACCATGACCGACCAAAAGAAAACGCGGCGAGAGTTGCTGGAAGCGTTCGTTGCGCAAAAGCCGGATGATGCGTTTTCACGCTACGGCCTGGCGATGGAATGCTTAAACACAGGCAATACGAGCGCAGCAGAGAATAATTTTCGAGAGCTTCTTCGGCGGAATGCTGACTACGTTCCTGCTTATCTGATGTTCGCGCAAATGTTGGTGAAGGACTCGCGGCCCGAGGATGCGCGTGAAATTTTGCAGCAAGGAATTTCCGCGGCGTCGAAGGCCGGGAACGGCCACGCGCTATCTGAGATGGAAGCGTTGCTCGGCGAACTCTAATCCGTCTCTCGCACATGCGGATTTGCCTCCGCCTGTGGCTCTGTTATGCTCTTGGCTGGAAGTCATCATGTTACCGGTTCGGCTACCGCTGTTCCCCCTAAACGTCGTTCTTCTACCCGGCGCCGATATGCCCCTGCACATTTTTGAGCCTCGCTACCGGCAAATGGTGCGCGATTGCCTGGAAGCGAAGTCGCCATTCGGTGTGCTGCTGGCGCTACCCAACGGGATGGCCGGAACCGGGTGCACGGCGGAGATTCTTGAAGTGACGAACCGCTACGAGGACGGACGCTGCGACATTTTGACTGTGGGGCGCGAGCCGTTTCGAATTGTCGAACTTTTTTCCGACGAACCGCTGCTACGCGGCGCCGTTGATTTCCTGGAAGACCGACCGGTACCCGCGAATCCGCGGATCTCTAGCGAGTTGGTTGAACTTTACGAAACGTGCCATACGTTGATTTTTGATGATTACCCGCGGGACCTCGATGGATCGGCGGAAACGGAGATGTCTTACCGAATCGCAGCCAGGCTTCCCATGGATCTGCTTTGGAAGCAGCGCGTTCTGGAATTGCGCTCGGAGGCCGAGAGGCAGGAGCGCCTCGTCGCGTACCTCCGCGAGTGGGCGCCGCATCTACAGAAGGAAGACACTCTGCGCGCGCAAACCACAGGCAACGGCCACCCATTGAACTGAGCCTACCGATTTCGGAGCAACTGCATCTAACTGAGAATTCGCCGCGTTCACAGCGGTGTTTGGGGGCTACATGACTGTTTCTGCATCGGTGCACTCTGCCGGAGGGCGGGCGAGGCCTGCAACATTGGGGGAGTTGCGCAGAATTCCGGATCTTGACGCGCCTTTCGCGTCGCGTTCGGTGAAAGACGAAATTCGCGCTAATTTATTGCGGGCGATCGAACACGACGAAACGATCTTTCCCGGGGTGCATGGCTATGAAGATACGGTGATTCCGCAAATCGTGAATGCGCTGCTATCACGGCACAACTTTATTTTGTTGGGTTTACGCGGACAGGCCAAAAGCCGCATTCTGCGCGGGCTGGCGAATCTTCTGGACGCGGAGATTCCGGTGGTGGCCGGCTGCGAGATTAACGACGACCCGCTGCGGCCGATTTGCCGCGCGTGCCGCGACCGTATCGCGGCGGAAGGCGACAACACGCCGATTGCATGGATGCCGCGCGATCTTCGCTACGTGGAAAAGTTGGCGACTCCCGATGTGACTATGGCGGACATTATCGGGGACGTGGATCCGATTCGCGCTGCTCGCGGTGGGCGCGATCTTTCCGACGAGCTGACGATTCACTATGGATTATTGCCGCGCGCTAATCGCGGCATCTTTGCCATCAACGAACTGCCGGATTTGGCGGGGAAAATCCAAGTTGGTCTGTTCAATATTATGCAAGAAGGTGATATTCAGATTAAAGGCTATCCCCTGCGGCTGCCGCTGGATGTGCTGCTGGTATTTTCCGCGAATCCAGAAGACTACACCGCGCGTGGAAAAATTATTACTCCGCTGAAAGACCGCATCGGCGCGGAAATTCGCACCCACTATCCTTCCACGATCGAAGAAGGCATTTCGATCACCAGGCAGGAGGCGTGGACCGGGCGGGATTCCGGTTATCGTGTGGAAGTTCCCGACTATTTGCGCGAACTGGTGGAAGAGATTGCTTTTCAGGCGCGCGATGACAAGCGGGTGGACAAGCGGTCCGGTGTCAGCCAGCGGCTGCCGATCTCGGTACTGGAAAGTGTTGTGAGCAATGCGGAGCAACGCGCGGCGCGCACCGGTGAAAAGAGTTCTGTCGCGCGAGTTGCGGATATTTATTCCGCGCTGCCTTCGGTCACTGGCAAGCTGGAACTGGAATACGAAGGCGAACTGAAGGGCGCTGATACGATTGCGCGCGAGCTGATTCGAACGGCGATTGGCCGCGTATTTTCGCGACGATTTGCTGACGTTAATTTTCAGCCGGTGGTGCAGTGGTTCGAACTGGGCGGTGAACTGAAATTTGCCGAGCTGGCTTCAACGTCCGACCGGTATAAACAGCTGGCAGACATCAAGGATCTGATCGACCACGTGGGCCGGCTCGGTGTGAAGGACAAGAAGGACCATGCGCACGCAGCGGCCGCCGCAGAAATGATTCTTGAAGGATTGTGGGCGCATCGCCGCATCGGACGCAGCGAGGAACGCGGCTTTTTTGGAGAAAAGCCCAAGCAGACGGAGCAGCGCGAGAATCCAAATCGTCCGCCGAGGCGCAGCTATAACTGACTGGACTAATTGTCGTTCCTTTTGTCATCTGAGCGCAGCGAAGGATCTCATCGTATGGTTCAACAAAAGCGTAAGATAGAGTCGCAACAAACATGAAATTCACGAAGTTCACGAAATACACAGGCGAACCGGCGGACAGCGTCGATCTTGAAGAACTGGTCAAGCGGCTTGGCGATTTTTTTCTGCGCAGCGGCTTCGAGTCGCAATATTACGGAATCTCGGAGTTTGATCCGGAGCGATCGATGGAAGCTTTGCGCGAAGCGATTCTGCGCGCGTTGCAGGAAGGCGAGCTGCTTTCTGACGACAAGCTCAGCGAGGAGTTACGAAAGCTCCTTAACCGCTCTGACGCTTCGAACAATCAGGAAATTCGGGACCTGCTCGACAAACTGGTCGAACGATTGTCGAATGAGGGCTTCATTAATCCGCAGCAGCAGCCGCAGATTACACCGCCCAATCAAATGTCCGCACGCGGGGCGGTGGGCGACCCGCAGGAACGCAAAACGGAAGCACGGTTTGAAATTACAGATAAAACGATCGACTTTCTGGGATTCAAAACCTTGCGCGACCTTCTCGGTTCACTCGGGCGCAGCAGCTTCGGCCGCCACGATACGCGCGACATGGCGACCGGCGTCGAGACCAGCGGCGCTTCACGCGCCTATGAATTTGGAGACACGCTGAATCTGGACGTCAGTGAGACGCTGTTCAACGCGGTGCGGCGTGACGGCGCGAAAGTCCCTATCGAGATTGGTTACAAAGATTTGATGGTGCATCAGTGCGAATACCAGTCATCGTGCGCGACGGTCGTGATGCTCGATTGTTCGCACAGCATGATTTTGTACGGAGAGGATCGTTTCACGCCCGCAAAACGCGTGGCCATGGCGCTATCGCACTTGATTCGAACTCAATTTCCCGGTGACACGCTCCATCTGGTCCTTTTCCACGACAGCGCCGAGGAAGTTCCGCTGAATGAACTGGCGCGAGTGCAGGTCGGGCCGTTCTATACCAACACACGCGAAGGGCTGCGCATGGCGCAACGCATTCTGCTTCGCCAGCGCAAGGACATGCGGCAAATCATCATGATCACCGATGGCAAGCCGTCGGCACTGACTCTTGAGGATGGCCGCATTTACAAAAACGCTTTCGGGCTCGATCCGTTTGTGGTCAGTGAAACGCTCGAGGAAGTGAACAAATGCAAGCGGGCGAACATCATGATCAACACCTTCATGCTTGCTACCGACTATTCGCTGGTCAATTTTGTGCAAAAAATTACGCAGATGTGCCGTGGCAAAGCCTACTTCACCACGCCACAGAACCTCGGGCAATACCTGCTCATGGATTTCATGCAGCGCAAAACCCGTCACATCCACTAACGCCCAACGGAAGCAAGCTTCGCGGCAGGCGGACGTCTCGGAATAACATTTCGGATTTCGCAGCATCCAATTTGAAGCTGCGTATGCACGTAAGATAAGCTTTCGTCATGTCCATCTATCGCCGGCTTCGCCGCTGGCTCGGAGCAGAAGAGGGAATGTCACAAATCGTTCTTGGCAACGTTGCACCCGGTTTTTCGTTGAAATCGATTGACGGCAAGGAATTTAATCTCAGTTCAGCTTTACAACGCGGCCCCGTCGTACTGGCGTTCTTCAAAGTGTCCTGCCCGGTCTGCAAATTCACGTTCCCTTTTCTCGAACGGATCTTCCAGCAATATGGTGGAGGCGACGTCAGTTTCGTCGCCGTTTCGCAAGACAACGTCAGTGCTTCGCGAGATTTCGCACATGAGTTTGGCGTCACGTTTCCCGCGCTGATAGATGAAGCAGGATATCCAGTTTCGAACGCCTATGGCCTGACTAGCGTGCCCACATTTCTTCTGATCAATCCGGACGGCAAGGTACAGGTTTCGAGCGCAGGCTTCGGCAAAGCGGAACTTGAAGCGATCGCTGATGCGCTTGCAGACCGCAGAAACATTGCGCGCTCGCCGGTTTTTCGGGCCGACGAGGCCATTCCGGCATATAAACCCGGCTGAGGATCCAAAAACTAGGTCCGGTCCGGACCTCACCCGTTTCGAGCTGAAATGCGATTCGCTTTGCAATATCCGCTATTCCGCCGTTTCGGCCCATTTCGCTTTGTGTTTCTCCGCCTTCTTCCGCTTGTCCTCGATCACCCGTGTCGAGCTGGGCTTCGCAGCCACATTCCTCGCCAGTCGGCGCGCCTCCTTCCCTCGGTCGAGGCGCTTTTTCCTTTTTCGCATTTGCAGATTCCTCTCTCGCTCGTCAGGCATCGTACAACAATCAGGATTCTGCTGTTCGTCATTGCACTGTCATCATTTATTTTGGGGGGCGTTGTAGACTCTTTCTATGTTGAAAAACCCTTGGCTCAGTTCGTTGTCCCTTATTTCCGCGTTTGCTCTCGTCGTCTCGGTTCGCCTTGCGGGCCAGAACCCTTTCCCGGTGCAACTGCCGAATGGTCGGATGCTGGAGCAAGTGCCAGGCAACCCGCGTGAGACCAACAACCTCGCCTCCGCTGCGGCGGTTTCCACCGACGGTCGCTTCGCCGTGTTTCTGCACAGCGGATTCGGAGATTACTCCGACGGCGGGAAACAGTCGCTTTCCGTTTTGAATCTAGAAACGGGCGCGCTTATAGATTTCCCAGACAATCGTCTTGGTCATAAGGCCCGGCAAACCTATTTTCTGGGACTCGCTTTTTCGCTCGATGGAAAACATTTGTACGCCTCGATGGCGTCCTACACGGATCCACTGGGGAAAGAGGACGGCAGCACCGGCAGTGGCATCGCAGTGTACAACTTCGCGGATGGGAAAGTCGCGCCGGAGCGATTTATCAAGATTCCACCGCGCGCTTCCCTGCCGCCGGGCAAGGTACGCCGCCAACAATTCAAGGATGTTACCTATCCAGCGGGATTGAGTGTCGCGAACGTCGGCGGCGAAGAACGGATTCTAGTTGCGTGTAACAACTCGGACGAGGCGGTGCTCTTAAATGCCTTCGATGGAAGGGTTGTTCACAGATTCGATCTTTCGACATTCAAACGCATACCAGCTACCCTGCCCTACACGACGGTAATCACAAAGGACGGCAAACGGGGCTTCGTATCTTTGTGGAATGCATCCGCGGTGGCGGAAATCGATCTCGAACGCGGAAAAGTGTTGCGCAAGATCGAACTCGGCAAGCCGGGAACGCCTCTCGCTGGCGGTTCACATCCGACTGCTCTTTTGCTGAACCACGATAACTCGATTTTGTTTGTGGCGCTCACCAACCGCGATCAAATCGTCGCTCTCGATCCGCACGACGGCAGACCCCTCTACACCCTTTCCACCAAGCCTGAGGGTCAGGCGTGCGGCGGCAGCGACCCGCAATCGATGGCACTTTCCCCTGATGAAAAAACTCTTTTTTCAGCGAATGCGATTTCCGATTCTGTCTCGGTGTTCGATCTTGTCAGACACCAAGCTTCGGGTTTCATTCCCACTGAGTGGTACCCGACCGTGGTTGCCGCAACCTCAACAGACCTGTTGATTGCGAGCGCCAAAGGACGCGGCGCAGGTCCGAACAACAGATCCAGCGGCACCGGGCAGGATGGACGTCCCGAATACCCGTACCTTCTCGGATTAATTCGCGGCTCATTGGCGCGCCTGCCCCTGGCAGATATCCCGGCAAATTTGCCGGCTTACACGAAAGAAACTGCGAATCGAAACGCAAGCCGCGGCAACACGGACCGTGTTCCGTTCGCTTCCGGCGAAAACAAGATTCGCCACGTGATCTACATCATTAAGGAAAACCGAACATTTGATCAGGTCTTTGGAGACCTGGGCGTAGGTGACGGCGACCCATCCATCACCATGTACGGAGCAGAAATCACACCGAACCAGCATGCCCTCGCGAAACAGTTTGGAGTTCTGGATAATTTCTACGACAGCGGCGATGTCTCCGGTGACGGCCATGTGTGGTCCACGTCCGCCTCCGTTTCCGACTACATTGCGAAGACGATTCCTATCGCTTATCGCGGTGGCGAACATACCTACGATTCGGAGGGCGAATTTCTGGAAGGAATTTCAGTGGAGGACGGACTTCCTGACGCCGGCGAGCCAACCGGTGGCTACCTCTGGAAAAATTTCGCCACACACGGAATTACTTACCGGCACTACGGCGAATATATTGTTTCGCGGTGGTGCAATGAGAAGCCAAAAACCCTTCCGCCACCATCGGGCCCACCGAACGTTGCAGGCGTGCAGTGCGTGCGGTCGGTTATTAAGAAAGGCCAACGATTAGAGAAAAATGTTGGCGATCCCCACGGCAGTCCCAGTCCTTACTCGTGGGAAATCCCTGTTTTGGCAAAAAACATTGCGGCAGAATCAGAATTGCGCGGGCATTTCGATCCGCTGTTTCCCGATTTTGAGGTGTCGTATCCGGATCAACTTCGTGTCGATGAATTTCTAAATGAGTTCAACAAGTTTGTAGAGTCACGGAAAGCCGGTAAAGACGAAATGCCGCAATTTATTCTATTGCGGCTACCCGACGATCACACTGCGGGGCTAGCCAAGGGCAAACCCACGCCGTCGGCATCCGTCGCGGACAATGACCTGGGAGTTGGCCGCGCAGTAGAGGCTATTTCGCACAGTCCCTATTGGGACGACACGGCGTTTTTGATTGTGGAGGACGATGCGCAGAATGGCCCGGACCACGTTGACGCGCATCGCAGCCTTGCGCTGGTCATCAGCAAATACTCCCCGACGGCGAAGACCAGCGAAACTGGAACCGCCTTTGTTGACCACAATTTTTATACGACTATCAACGTAGTGCGGACCATCGAGGCTCTGCTTGGCGTGCCACCGATGAACTCTAACGACGCACGCGCGGCGGTGATCGCTCCGCTTTTTGCCGGAGACGGAACGCAACCACCATTTTCAGCAGATTATCGCAATCGCGAAAATGGCTTGATCTATCGAATGAACGAGAAGGATTGGGAAACCGGCGAGAACATGGACTTCAGCCACGCGGATGCGGTGGACACCGCTGTGTTAAATCAAACCTTGTGGCAGGATCGCATGGGCGCAAAGCCCATGCCCCCGCCACAACACAATGTTTTTGCAACTTCGCCAGAAACAAAATCCGCACGGAGGACAAAAGAAAAAGATTTGGACTGACGCGGGGATGGCCAACTTTAGAAGCTAAAAGCGACCTGCAGGTCCACACGACGGTTGGAGGCCTGACTGCCAAATGGGCCACCGGCAAGAGAATTGGCCTGGCCAAAAATCGGCGAGCTAATCACGCCGACGGGCGTTCCTTCGTTTACATTGTTAAAAATATTGCGCGCGGAAATGCCCAGGGTCAAACTGTAGCGTTGCCCGGAAGAATCGCTGCCGCCAAACGTTCCTCCGCCTCCTCGATTGCCTCTGCCGCCACCTCCCGGGCCGCCTGGCCCGCGGCCGAATGTGCCGCCAGACATTGGCCCACCAGCATTGTTGGCGGCGCCGCCGGCTTTTTTCCCGAATCCAAAAGTCTTGCTAAGTCGTACGTTCAACGAGAAACGAGATGGACCCAATCCGCAGTTAATGGGAATCTCCGGCGCTCCGGCAGTGGTTTGACAATGAAAACTGACGTTGCCAGGAATGGTGCCGTTAGCAAGTGCATTCGCCAGTGCCGTCTGAAATTGTGCAAACGTCGGGCGATCGGTAAAAAGCGAATCATTGTTGGAGTCAACGCCGGAGGTGATGTTGAAAGGAACGCCGGAACTCGCAACTAGAAACGGACTGACGCGGAACCGGTACGGAAGCGAGACCGAACCCCCAAAAAAGAGACGCTGGCGTATATCGAAAATGGCGCGGCCGTAATCGAGAGCCAGATCGAACTGATTGGACGGAAAGCCGATCACCGCCTGATTCGAAAAACCTCCCGCCACGCCGGTGACATCACTATTCGCATAATTCAGAGTGTAGTAGCCGAAAAGCGAAAGCCGGGCGCCGGCGCGTACCGTGCCGTTAATGATGAATTGATTTTGCTTGAAGTCGCCGCCGGATTCGTATTGATAAATGTTCGTGTCGCCACCGAGAGGGCGATCCGCCAGATCAAAACCCGGCGGCAATGGCGCATTGACATTGCGCAGAAGCAGAGCGTGCACACCGCGCGAGTTAAGGTAAGTAAAAGCAATATTAGCGATTTTTCCAAGCTGCTTTTCGAGAGTAACACCAGACTGAATGGTGTAAGGATTTTTTAGGTTGGGATCCACATGATAAACGGTGGGAGAAGATTGCGCCGCGGCGAGCTCCACCTGCGTCGGAAGGTTCGGATAGAAATCCGGATTGGTGACGACAAAGCTCTGCTGCGTGATTCCATTCAGCAGTTGCGCCTGCTCCAGATATTGTTGCTTGAAGCGATCATAGAAGATTCCGAAACCGGCGCGCAAGATAGCCTTGGGTGAGCCTCGCTTGTTCTTGCCTAGCCCCCAGGCGATGCCAAGGCGCGGCGCCAAGCCACCTTTGTCATTCAGTTGGTTCTGCCATTCATAGCGAAGACCGTAATTCACGGTGATGTTTGGCCGCAGTCGCCATTCGTCCTGCGCGTAGAAGCCGAGGTCGGCATAGTTATTCCGCACCAAAGAATTCCCCGTAGTGACCGTGAACCTGCTGGCGCCGCCGCAAATCGGAGCACCGGTATTTGAGACTCCCCGGCAATCAGCGCGAATCTGCGCGGCAGTGAATCCAGCCTGCAGGTCCTGCTGGGTGATTTGATAATTCGTGAGCGAGTCAAAAGTGAATGCCCCATTGAATCCGGTCAACTTGTCAGCGGAATCGCTATCAATGCGCGTGCGGACTCCAAACTTGACGAAATGCTTGTTGGCGGCAATAGAGGTGTAGTTCTGAATTTCGTATCCGTTGGTGGTTTGCAGAAGATTTCCCTGGTTATTTCCGCCACCCGTGAAAGCGCCACTGACGTTCACTGTTGGAGTCGTATTGAGGACCGTTTCAGTGCTGCTGGAGCGAACGTACTGAAAGCGAGTTTCATTGATGGTGCGTTCGTTAAGCGTCTTGGTGTCGCTGATTTGCAGCGTGTGTTCGGCATTCAGTTCGTTGAATCCCTGCGTGGGAAGACTGAACTGACTGACACCGTTGTTGATTTCATTTTCGCGGAAATATTGATAGCGAGCGGTGAGTGTATTGCTGGAAGAGAGCTGATAATCCACACGTGGGGTCAAGTTGGTGCGAGTACGCGGATTGGGAACGGCTTGAGCGAACTGAATGGGGTTAAGGTTTGCGTCGAGCGCAGGAGTATTGACGACGGAAATTTCGTCCAGATTGCGGCGGTCCAGATTGAAGAAGAAAGAAGCTTTCTTGTTGATCGGGCCGCCGATATTTCCGCTATAAAGAACGGAATGGTAGCCGGGCTGGGCGGCGGCTCCTGCGAACGGATTTCTGGAGTTAAACGCGGAATCATTGCCGTTGATCAGCAATTGGCCGTGAAACTTGTCGGTACCGGGCTTGGTGAGAATTTCAATTCGGCCGTAACCCAGTTTGTCGTACTCGGCCGAAAAGGGATTTTGGTTGATGCGAATTTCGCGGATAGAAGATTTCGGCGGAAGCTGTCCGGCAGTAAACCCATCGATGTAAATTTGGCCACCGTTCGGTCCCGCCGACGGGCCTGCAAGAGCCGTCAGTTCGTCCTGCAATTCGTCAGGATCGTCCGATAAAGCTTCGAGATCCTTGCCATTCAAAGTGAGCGAATTGGCGTTGCTGCCGCCGCTGGTGTCGAGTTGTGTGGTGGAATCCGAGACCACGATTTTCTCCCTTTGCTCTTCGATCGCGAGATGGACATTCTGAACAACCGCTGGGCCAGCAGCGATTGCGACGTCCTGCACGGAAAACTGCGCAAAGCCCTGAGCGAAAACCTGCAGCGTGTATTTTCCGGGAGCCAGAGGCTTGACTTCAAAAATTCCATCGCGATTCGTTGTGGTGGTACTGGAAGCGCCTTCAGCCGGAAGAACGACAACGGTTGCCCCAAACACGGCGGCCCCCGAAGGATCGGTGACTTGGCCGCGCAGGCTGCCGACCGGCACTTGTGCGAAGACGCCGCCGAGGAAGATCAACAGAGACGCGAACAAAAACACAAATTTGATCGGGCTGAGCCTGAACTTCAAATCCATTCGATCTCCTCAGTGAATTCACAAGCCGGAATTTTCAATTGGCGGAAGGCTCCCCGCCGCCCAGGCTCCACGGGGAAAGGATCATGTCCTGAGTGCCTTTCGTCGAGGAGCGGAGAATTGGTTCGACGCCTCCGAGAAGGGTAATGACGGTCAGCGGATCGGCACCGTTGCCTTGCGTCGTAACCACCATCACAGCTTCGCCCTTTTGAAAGTCGGAGAGAGTTGCAGCGGGCATGCGGGCAATCATTTGTTGAAAATCGCTGCCCGCACCGCGCGGCGACTCCGAAGCACCGTTCGCTCTTCCCGGTTGAGAAGACGGAGTGGGTTGTTGGGGCGCGCTGGTTTGCGCTGTCGTCTGCGGCGGAGACTGCCCGGCGCCTGCGGACTGATTCTTCAGGCGCGCTGCGAGCGATTCCGCGAACTGCGGCGGCAGCTTGCGCATTTGAGATTCGGGGGTAATTCTCAATGTGACGGAGGTCTTCGAAGCCAGGTCCTGCACGACCAAAGTGTGGTTCGCGGCGTCGCTGCTGGTCACCATGCCGGCGATGTTGCGAAAGGTGCCGGACACAATTTCAGAGGCATAGAAGTCGGCGCCGCCATCGCTGCGCGTACCCTTGGCGCGCAGTTGATCGCTGGGCCGAATTTCTGTAACTGGGGCGGCTCTTGCGGCATCAAAGCGCGTCGAATCGGAAGCGTAGCGGCGAAAAAGAGTGTCCTTGGTGAAATGGACGATAACCTCTTTTTTCGTGGCCACGGCGTTGGTGCTAATGGAAATCGTTGAGGCCGATGGATCGACCGACTTGACCAGTCCACCCACTCCGCGTTGCCATTCGGAGCGATCCTTGGACTGCTTTTCGGCAAGCGCGGCCTTTTTTACAGCGATCAGGGAAGCGGCGCGGATGGTTTTTCCGTCGTCCGCGAGAATGCCACGCACCAGAACGCGATCGCCGGGCTGAAGTTCCGTAAAGGAAAAAGGCGTCGCTTCATTGAGGTTCGTTTTGCCTGGTTCGATTTGCAGCAGTTTAGTGGCATCTTCGACCACAACGCTCGATGGCGAGCCGTTGTCGGAAATGACAGTAAGAGATTTGCCGGAGATAGCCTGAACCGTGCCGACTACTCGCACCACGCCTGGAGCGGCCTGCCGAGCGCTGGCCATCTGGCCAGCACTGAGAAATAGCGACAACGCGACAGCCCAGCGACTGAACGGTATACGATTCCCCCGCAAATGCATTGTAATCCTATAGTTACGGCAGATTTTCACTGCGGAGGAGATCCCGTAGCCTCTCCGCACACACCACCCGGGCGCCCGGGAATAGGACGTCTCCAGCGAGAAAATCGGTACAACCACTGCCACTGGCACGAAGGCGACGCTGTTAGTTCTCACAGTTCTTACGGCTAACGCTGGCGTCTAGTCGCTGTGTTACATATAATCTCGAACAGAAAACATCTTAACAAGTTGGCAGTCGAACAACGACAGAAACAGCGTGGGGCACGGGATGGGAAAGCCGCGAATCCTTCTGGCCGATGATCACACTCTAGTCGCTGAGGCATTCAGCCGATTGCTGGAACCGCAATTTCACGTTGTCGGCATCGCATCCGATGGACGCGAGTTGCTGGAAAAAGCGGTACAGCTGAAACCAGACGTAATTTTGCTCGACCTGAGCATGCCGGTGCTGAGCGGATTCGAAGCAGGAGCGCGATTAACGAAACTGCTGCCGCAGGCAAAACTGATCGTGTTGACCATGAACGAGGACGCGGAGATTGCCGCGGATCTCTTGCGCGGATGGGCGTCAGGATTCCTTCTAAAAAAATCCGCCAGCGCGGAGCTGGTGAAGGCCATTCAACAGGTTCTAAAAGGTAAGACCTTCGTTGCTTCGCACATGACGCAAAACCTGCTGGATAAAATAGTGCGGGATGCGGATTCACAGAAAAACCAGGCACTGACGCCACGCCAGCGGGAAGTGCTTCAACTGCTTGCCGAAGGCCGCACGATGAAAGAGGCGGCTGACGTCCTGCAAGTGACGGCGCGGACGGTGGCGTTTCACAAATATAAGATCATGGAAGAATTTGAACTAAAGACCAACTCTGACCTGTTGCGATTTGCCATCAGAGAGAGACTTATTAGCTAGACCGCACGGCGGGAGGGGCGATAGCGGCAGGACTGGGTACGGCGGCGAACTGAGTACATACCGATTGAATTTGCGAAGGCTCAGGGGGTAGACTTCGTCCTCAAGAAGACAGCAACAAAATGCAGCCAACTTGCCCAGGGCTGCCGCCGATTCGAACTACCGGATGAAGGTGGCGAATGTCTCGACCCGTCGGTCAAAGAGTCGCATTGCGATCGCGCCCATTCGTGTGGGTCGCCCGGTTTGACTGGTTTGCACTGTACGTTACCACCGCAGCCGTGTTGTTTTTTGCGTTCTACCCGTTGCTGTTTTTCGGTCCCTCCTCGAATCACTGGTTTCTCGGGACACGCACGTCAATTCCGCTAAGCGATGCGCTGACGATCATTTTGTCGCTGGAAGCATTTTTGCTGGTATGGCTATGGCTGGAGATGCCGAGAAGACAGAAGGCGGAGACGGCGCTAAAGAGGATGCATTCGGTGCAGCGTGCAATTTCCAGAGCTTCCGGAAGAATCGTGAGCATGAAGAGCGAAGAGCTGGAGCAAGGGCTACAGAGCGAACTTGGCGCAATCCGCGAAATGTTAAACGTGGATCACGTTTCCTGGTTCCAGCGAAGTAAGGACGGAATACCGTGTGCGCGCATGCAGACCTCAGAAATCGGAGAAGAGCTAGTATCGACCACTGAATTCTCATTGAGCCAGACTCCTTGGATTGCTGAAGCGATTCTGGGCGGCGCGCCGGTACGCTTGCGGCGCCTTGGGGATTTGCCGCCGGAGGCCGCGGTCGATCGCAAAGTATTGCAGGCTTGCGGAGTCAAGTCACTGGCGGTGATTCCTTCGAGCGGAGCCGCCGATGGAAGCAACGCATTGGCCTTGACGTCGTTCACAAAGGAGATGGACTGGGACGAGGAAGTGATCGCGCAAATGTCGGTAGTCGCGTCCGTCTTCGCAGGCGCGTATGCGAAGAAAGCGGCTTCGGATGCCGGGCGGGCAAGCGAATTGAAATTCCAACACCTGTTTGAGGATTCGCCAATCGGAATCGCGCTGTTGAATTCGGGCGGACAAATGCTGATGTCCAATGAGACTTTGGCCAGACTGCTTGGCTACAGTCGAGACGAACTGAGACTGAAAAATATCCTGAGTGTGGCTTACCCGGGGGATGTGCCGCAAACCTGGCTGCAAATGCAGGAAGTGAGTAGCGGAGTCCGGCAAACAACACAGACCGAAAGAAGGTTTCTGCGGACCGACGGATCGGTGATCTGGGCACGAATTACGCTCTCACTCGCAGGAGCGAAAGCCGACGATGGCCCCTATTTGTTGAGCATGATCGAGGATGTAACGCCGACGAACTTGGCAAGGGAACAGTTGGAGCGGGTGACCCGGATGTTAACACTCGCGCTCGAATCTTCACGAACGACCGCGTGGGAGTATGACCCGCTTACCGGCACCATCTCCTGGTTGGACAGGAATAAGTTGCGGACTGGGCAGGACCCGGTGCCGGTTACAGACCTGTTCAGCAATGTGCTTTCGCATGTGGTTGCCGACGACCGGGATAGGCTGCGGGGCTATGCCGAGACCATCTTGCAGACAGGTGGCGTGTTTTCGGCGGAATTCAGAATGATCGCCAGAGATGGCACGATCCGATGGATGCTGGGAAAAGGAGAATTACTGCGCAAGGCCGGGGAAAGCATGCCGAGAATTCTGGGCGTAACGGTTGACGTATCGGGGGTGAAACGCGCGCAATTTCAACTCGAACAGCTCGCAAAACGGCTGATGGACGCGCAAGAAGAGGAACGGAAGCGAATCAGTCGCGAATTGCACGACGATATTGGACAACGAGTGGCGCTACTGGCGATTGAATTGGATATGGTGCGGCAACAGCTCGATACTGAAGACCAACTCCGCGAACGCATCGAACAGCTACAAGCATCCACCAACGACTTGGGAACCGACCTGCATCTTCTGTCGCACGCCTTGCATAGCTCAAAACTTAAACACTTAGGGCTTGAGGCAGCGTTGCGCGAGCTTTGCACTCGGATGAACGGGAAACAGGGAGTGCTGGTACAACTGAATTGTGAAAAAGCGACCAACTTGATTGCGGAAGATGAAGCGCTGGCCCTGTATCGAGTTGCGCAAGAAGCGTTGAACAACGTGTTCCGGCACAGCGCGGCGAGGAAGGTAACCGTTGCGCTTCAATATTCGGAGACGCGCGTGACGTTGGTGATATCTGACAATGGAAGGGGATTCGATCTCAGGACGAGTCCGGACGGAATCGGGTTGGTAGGAATGCGGGAACGTCTGCGGACCGTAGGTGGAGAATTCACAATTTCTTCAGCGCCAGATGTCGGCACCGAAATTTGTGCCAGTCTCCCGCTGGCAAAGCCCGTCCGGGAGTGGCGCGCCCAATCGGCTTGAAAGTGTGCGTCAGCGCGAGGCGACCCACTGGTACCTGTCATTTTTGACAGATGCATTAAGCAAGCCACTCTGCCATAAATTGTTAGTCGGATGGTTGAGGTTGCGGCGCGGGACTCAATTGAACAATTGAGAAGACTTTAACCATCCGTCTTCTCAGGACTGCTTCAGCTTGCGCCACCCGCCAGAATAAATTCCTGGTCCAAATCCGTAAAATTCATTGGTTACCCTCAACGGACGAGAGGCGAGCGTCCGAAAGGAGTAAATCAACGGCAGACTGCATTCAGCTTCGCTGTCATGTCCTCTGGTTCTTCGATTCCCTGTTGCCGTCTAGACGCAATTACTTGTTCCAAGAATGTTCCGTCCCATCGCCGCAAGCTGTGCTGCTGACTGTAAACTGGATCGCTTTCCGCTTCTTGCAGCGTGATCAGTTTGAACCCTCGCTCCTGCAGCAGCTGCAAAAGTTGCGAGAGCATTACCGTCTGAAACGCACCCACGTGCAACAGCATCACGTGCTTGATATCGCGCTGAAACAACTGGTGCGAAGTTCTCACCCCGAAAGTGAGCGAATCCGCAGCCGCATCCAGGTAGGTTTTCTTCAGCCCATCAATCGCTTGTAGATCGTTCTTCGCAAGGCATCTTACATACGGCTCGTTGTATGCGTAGTCGGCAAAACTGAGCGTGACTTCTGCCACTTTGTATTCGTGCTGGTTCAGAAATGCAGAAATCGCTTGATGCTTTTCTGCCGTTTCTCCTTCACGAAGAAATGGAAACCGCAGCCAGTGCCAGTCGTGCTCAGCTGCAAATTCTTGCAGGGCAGCCTCATCGGCCAGAACGTCCCGCGCAAAGGCGTCGACCGAGTTGCTGTCCAGGTCCATGTGCGAAAAAGAATGATTAGCAAGTGGAAAGCCTGCGCTGTTCCACAGTTGCAGAACCCGCTGCGCGTCCGCGCCGTCTTCCAATCGTTTGGCGTTAACGAATCCGTACACCGGAGGCGAATGCGCGGCCTGCAGCGCGCGAATTATGCTGTTGATGACGTCCACGCGAGTCATTCCGGCAGGCAGCGGCCCGTGCGCCGGCAGATCATCAAATGTGAGCGCAACCTCTAGCTGGGCCCGGGGATTCGTGCCGGTGGATTTACTCTGTACCGCGCCTTTCGGGCCCGTGATGTATCGACTGGCAAACGCCAAAAAAGTCGGCCAATTGAGTCCGGTGGTATGTCCTCCAGAACGCTGGCGAAACGCAAGGTCACCGTCTATCAACGCGGTTTCCCTCTGCGGAAATTCCGTCGCACCAACATCCTTTCCTTCCAACAGTTTGTAACCGGGGCCAGTACCCACCGCTGCCAGGAACATCGCTTTCGCATCCGCCCAACCGCCTTCGACTTGCTGTGAACCACTGCTTATGAACACTGGCCGTGGCGCGCACAGCGCGATGGGCTCATGCGCGTCCACTGGCAAATCATCTGGCGTCGGTGGGCCCGCGTACTTCAGGAAGTTTCCTGCCATCCAGTGGTATTCGGTTGTGGAAGCCACGTTTTCCACCTGTTCGCCAAATTTGCGGCGCAGAGTCTTGGCACCTCCCTCACCCGAAGAGCCGATAAAACCAATGGCGAAACACGGCTCATAAGCCATGGCGACCAAAGCTGCTTTTCCGTAGCGCGAAAGACCTTCAATCCCAACTTGGTTGGCATCAACGGATTTATCGGTTTCAAAATAATCCAATGCCCTGCTTGCACCCCAGGCCCACGCACGCAGTGCCCCCCAATCATCGAGCTTGTGCGGCTGGCCTTTGTTAACAAGGCCGATGATGCCCTGAGTCAGGCCCTCGCCATTGTTGGCTTGCACGCCGTTTGGAATCAGGACCGCGTAGCCCCAGCCGTTCGCAACAACCTGTTGCTGCCAGGACGCGCCACTGCCCGCAAAAGCCTCCCATGGCGCGTCCGTAAAGTGCTTTCTCATCGCAGCCAAAACTTCCGCATTCCACCCAAACTCCATCATCACCGGCACGGGGCCGTTCGCGTTGGCCGGCACACTCAACGTCAGCTGAACGGCCGGCGTAAGCTTGGGAACGCGGCGGTAAATTTCGCGGTCGAAATCCTCGACGATTTCCGGGCGGCGCTGCGACCACCACGCCTCGGCGGATTCGACATGTTTTCCGATTTTTGCGATCAGTGGATCGGGAAGTCGCGTAAGGGGTGAATCACCCTCCGGCCCGCGTCTTAGCTCCGTGATATGGAGTAAATCCATCGTCATCCGGTGACCCTCGTCGGAAGTAAGATGAACAGGCAGCGCAGGATTTATTGCCGCTGGAGATGCCTGTCCCATGGCGCAAAACGAGCCAAGGATCATCCAAATCGCAACGACCAGGCAGCGCCATCCGGCATATCTCATTAGGCGCATGCGTTTGCCGCCAGTCCTGATTGTGAAATATTGCTCAGGATACAGGTTGAAGTTTGCAAGTTGGTCCCTGAAAGATCTATTTGTTCGTTATCCGCACTCTAGCCGCTGCCGAAATATCTGCAGCCTCAGTTGCGACGTATCTTTCCGTCCGCCGCCAGCCGGTCCAACCACTTCCGAGCCGTAGCTGCCCCCGCATCCTTAGGATGGTTTTTCAGATAGTCGCGAAGAGCCTGCGCGGCATCCTCATACCTGCCAACCGCGGTGAGCGTTTGCGCCACGAGCAACTCAATTTCCGGAGCCGAGCCATGCGATTCAGACAGCGCTTCCTGCGATTCCTTCAACGCCGCGTCATATTGTTCGTGGCCATAATAGGCTTTCGCCAAGGTCCAATGAGTCTCTGAACTCGCTGGATTTAGTTTCAGCGACCGTTCCAGCGGCGGAATGGCCTGATCGTACTTACCTTGGTCTATAAACGCCATCCCTAGCGCTGTAAAGGTGTGCGCGCTCTCCGGATCGAGTTGCGTCGCCTTTTCCAGGACGTCTTGTGCCTTCACCCACTCGCGTCGCTTCAAATAAATCACTCCTTCTGCGTATAAAACATCTGGATGACCAGGAGCAAGTTTCATTGCTTCATCCAGAAATTTCTGCGCTTGCTCCAATTTGTTATCATTTAGAGCCCGAAGTCCTTTGTCGAGCGCTTCTTTCGCTTTTGGAGCCAATAGGGGTTTGCCGGGCGCGCCTGTGGACTCATTTGCAGGAGTGTCGCGCGAAAGATAAATCTCCTCTTCATCCCTAATCGCCATGGTCAGGGATACATCCTTTTGCACGCTTTTATATCCGCCAGCATCCACCGTAATCGTATAGTCACCCAAGGCATTCAAAATAAAGAATGCGCGTCCCTTGGAGGTTGTAGATTGGCCGACGAGTGCACCGAGATGGTAGAGCTTCACCATTCCTGGCACTGTAATTATTTCGCCTGAGCGGTCGTGAACGGTTATCGCAATTTCAGCACGATTGCCGCGAAAGGTGGCTTCATCGCTGGCGCGATCCTGACCTAGCAGGCGTCGCGCGCAAACAAATGCCAAGATAACCAAGAACAGAGAAGTGCGCACAATTCGCGATTGATTGACCATACATGCAAGAAGCACTACGCTTGCTTTGCTTCTCCTCCCGCAGCCATGACCTCCATACAAGCGACGCGACTCTCCTATGGCAAAATCTAGGGCCGCGATGAAGGTTTCTGCCCGGACATCCTGTCCGCGACGCTCTCTTCTTCTTTCTGATGCAACTGTTGTACTTTAGCGAATTCCTCTTTGGCCGCGTCCACATTACCCATCGCCTGGTACAAACGTCCGAGCCGGTAATGCACTTCTGGCTGTGCTGGGTCGAGCGTCTGCGCACGCCGCAATGCCGCCAGTGCCTCCTCATAGCGCTTCTGTTCAGTGAAAATCACGCCGACGTCGAGATGTGCAATCTGCAGATCATCCCTGACCCTGAGCGATTTTTGCAGCAAGCCGAGCGCCTTTTCCTGCTCGCTTCTCTTCATTTCAACATCGCCAAGATACGCCAAAGCTTGGGCATTCGCTGGATCGCTTGCTAACTCCGTTTCGAACGCGCGGGCTGCCTGGTCGTACTGCCGCATTTTCCAGTAGACATAGCCCAGACCGAACTGCACGTTGGCCGCGCGCGGATCTGCTTTGGCAGCAATCTCAAACTCCGTGATAGCCTCGGGAGTCCTGCCCAATCCGTCCAGCGCTTCTCCAGTGAGCATGTGAGCGGCCGCCGAATCCGGATGCTGCCGCGAAATCCATGTAAACTCATCGAGCGCACACGGATAATTTCTTGCGGATAAGCAGCTCTGCGCCAACACCCCGTGGAGCTGCGCGTTCCCCGGATCGGACTTTATGGCCGCAGCAAGCTGTTCGTCAGCTTCCTTAAACCGTCCAATCCCGTAATAGCTTAGACCCAAAAGTGTACGCGCTTGCATATTCTGCGGGTCGGCGGCCAACGCCGCGAGAAGCGGTTCGATGGCCGCCTCTAATTTCCCTTGCTTGAATTCTGCCAGTCCCAGGTTCAGCTGCACTGCCGGCAATTTAGGATTAAGGGCGATCGCTTTTCTATAGGCGATATCCGCTTCCGGGTATTGCTGCAACTTGGACAGCACCAGGCCAAGACTCGCCCAGGCCGCAGCGTTTCGAGGCTGCTGCCGCGTAACGCTACGCCAGACCGTGGCTGCTTCGGAAAGCTTTCCGTTGCGCTCAAGTGCCTGTGCTTCGGAAGAAGTGGGACTCTGCGCGGCCGCGCAAACTGACAGCAGCAGGATTACTGTGGGAAGTCTCAGATGAAACCAGACCTTCATATGTCTAAGCACAAGGATATCTCACCTAGGGCGAACCATCTAAGCTACGTCGATGACAATTACGCCCAATAAGAAAAGACCCCGCTCGCAGGGGTGTATGCGAGCGGGGTCGACTGCGTACCTCCAGAGGGGTCTAGAAGTACAGCTTCGCTCCGAGTTGCATGACTCTCGGGTCGAAGGCTGAGGTGAACTGGCCGAAGTTGGTCGTCGGATCTGGCACGCCGTTTTTGAAATTTATCGTATTCCCAGTCTGGTTAAACTGGGTGTGATTCCAGACGTTGAATGTTTCCCAACGCAACTCCAATCGGCTGCCTCGCTCTTCACTGAAAACGAAGCTCTTGAAGAGCGACAGGTTCCAGTTGTCTCGGCCAGGGCCACGCGCGGCGTTGTGACCGAGGTCGCCGAAGGCACCGACTGCAGGGAGTGCAAAGGCTGAAGGATTGATGTACTGGATCTTTTGGTTTCCAGCTAGCACGGTTTGAGGGTACGAGATCTTGCCAACGAGATCCGGACGGTTGGTTGCGTTGGGCAACGCGTTGCTGCCCTGAGCACCGCCCAGTTGGATGTTAAGCGGCAAGCCGGATTCCATGGTGATAATGCCCGAAACTTGCCAGCCGCCAATGGTCGACTTGAGCAAGCGGCTCGCGCTGTGGCGGAACACCGGGATGTCGTAGATGAAATTGACGGCGGCGTTGTGGGTGCGATCAAAACCGCTCGGGCCGACATCATACCTCCAGCCCAAGTAGGGGTTCGAGACGTTTTGCAAATCTTGGCCGCCGGTTCCACCGCTGCTGCCGGAAGTGCTCCCGGTGCCTGGATCAATTGTCTTCGAGTACGTATAGAAGGCGCGCAAGAACAGGTCGTGCCCGACCTGCGAGTTCACGTCAAGCTGTAACCCGTGATAATGAGAATTGGCCTCGTTGGTTGATAGGCGGACGGAATGGAAGCCCGGAAAGGGCAAGCCCGCCGCAGTGTTGTAGTTCGCTCCACTGACGCCGTTAATAATGGGAATCAGAGCCGCCTGATCCGGCAGGTTGTATTCGGTGCGGTCGCTCTGGAAGCGGTTGGTATTGCCCACGTAGGCCAAGGATAGAACGGTTTTGGAACTGAGAGAACGCTGCAGGCCGAGGCTCCACTGATAGCTCGTAGGCTGTTTGTACGCACTCTTGTTCAACCCGGTGAGGCTGGCCGGGTTGATTGGCAGAGTGCCAGCGGTCCCAGTGCCCAAGGAGAGCCTTGGATTCTCCATTTCGACTGGGCCTGGAGTATTCACCTGCAAGCTGAACGGAATGTTGGGTCCAGCATCGTACATGTCGTTGCCCTGAATGCGCTCGTACATCATTCCGAAACCGCCACGGATTACAGTTTTGCCCGCGCCTGTGAGGTCATACGCGAAGCCGAGGCGAGGTCCGAAATTCGCCCAGTGATTGTCCACGAGCCCCTTCGGTATGCCATTCTGACCGGGTATGCCTATACCATTGAGGTACAGTGGAACACCCGTGAGAATCGAGTTAGGACTGGTACCGAGGCCGGGACTAAGTGGGTTGATCGTGCCGTCCGGATTAAGCAGCGCTGCTTTGGCCGGATCGTAGAGCTCAGGATAGAAGTTGCCCATCCGGTTGTTGGCTTCATACGTATGTGGCACGCCGTCCCAACGTAGACCAAGGTTTAGAGTAAGTCTGCGGTTCACACGCCAGTTGTCCTGAATGTAGGCTGCCCACGATACATTGTTCCAGAGCCCTTTATCTTGGACTGCCAATTCCTGATATTGCTTGGCGTCACCGAGAAGGTAATCCGCGAAGTCATTGCCAGTGAACGTGCCGTCAAAGGTGAAGCCACCCTGGGTCTGCCCAAAGAGATCCTGTACCTTTTTGTACAAAGCCCAGCTTCCTCCCATTTTCAGTTGGTGCGCTCCCTTGGTCCAAGAAACATCATCGCGGATCTGATAATCGTCAGCTTTGTTGACCCATGGCCAGCTGGAGATTTCAAACTTCGTCCCGGTCGAGCCGGTCAGGTCGATATTGGGGATGCGGTTGAGATTATTTGGTCCCGAAAACAGTCTGGAATTGGTCGAGTCGTAGTCACTGGGAAGAGACAAGCTCGTTAGGCCAGCGCCAGCAAGCGGGACGATATTAATACGGTTGCCATTATAATTGAAGGCTACCTCGTTTATTAAGGTCGGGCTAATAGTGTACGCCGTATGAACGACCGCACTGTAAGACGGATTGCCAAACGTATCGCCGACCGTGGGAACGTTGGCTCCGCTCCACTGACTGATCGAATATCCCTGCGAAACCTGTTCAGCGATAAAATGGCCGAATACTGAGAATTTGCTGCTGAAGTTGTGATCAATGCGGACCACTTCTTCTTTCAGGTTTGTAGGCGTCGTGGCCGGGGCATTGAACGTTGTCCCCGAAGTAGGTGCCGGGAAGATACCGGCGTTCAGGAGCGAGCTGGCATTCGGATCGATCATGCACGACGGAATGGTATTGCCAGGAAACGGCGCCCCCTGAACGATTCCGGCTGGCAGAACTCCACCGGGGCAATTCTTGGCGAGCACTCCGGCCGACACTTGCGATGCCGAAGGGACATTGATTGCGGTGGCACCGAAATCACCACCGTAGGTGGCAGGATCAGGCACCGTTTGGCCCGTGGTGATGTTCCCCTGGATCAGCCGGCGCCATTCCATGTTATAGAAGAAGAAGGTCTTCTTCTTGTCCGGATTGTAGAGTTTACCGAGTGTAACCGGGCCACCCACGTTAAAGCCAAATACGTTCAATCTTAGCTTCGCAACCTGGTGGGGAGCAGGATTGAAGAATCCGCGCGCGTCGAATGCATCGTTGCGGTTGAACTCCCATGCGGACGCATGAAGAGTGCTGGTTCCAGACTTCAGAACCATCGTCATCGTCGCCGCCGAAGAAAGCCCGTAATCCGCACTGTAATTCGAAGTCAAAGCGCGAAACTCCGCGATGGCGTCGGTAGAAGGAGCGATACTCATGCCGCCCGCGCCACCACGATCGTCATCCTCGCCACCATCAAGCAAATAGATGTTGTGGTTTTGACGCATGCCGTTGAACTGCACGTTGGAGTCTCCGCCCACAGGAGTGTTCACGAAGCCATTGATTTGACTTGATGCTCCCGGCGTTAACTGAGCAAGCTGATAGATACTTCGCCCGTTCACCGCAAGCTGCGACACCTGTTGGTCCGTAATCAGGTTGCTGACTTCCCCCGAATCCGACTGAACGGCGATGGTGTTCGCTTCGACGGTTACGGTTTCCGTTGAGGTGCCCACCTTCATCGGAAAATCTACACGCAAGCGATCGCCTACCGTGAGCACGACATCTTTCTGCTCGGCGGCCTTGAATCCGGATGCTTCCGCCTTGACGTTGTAGCGACCAATTTGAACATCCGGCAAGACGTACTGTCCGGAGTCGTTGGTCGGAACTGTGCGGGTCCAACCGGTTTCGATGTTTGTGACTATGACGCTGACATTGGGCATTGCTGCGCCGGAAGGATCGGTCACCGTTCCGACGATGGTACCGCTTTGCCCGAATGCAGCCGACGGCAATCCAATCAGGAGAAAACACAAAAGAGACAAATAATGAAGTCTGTACTTCTTCACTGTAGCCATACAGTTGCCAAGCAGACCTGAGGACTCAACCCACATACACACCCCCCATTTCTTGTTTTTAAGTTAGGAACCCACTTGCCACCCCAAGACCGTTAACGTTAACGGTTACCCCGCTTTGTATTACCGAAACGAATGCTTGTCAAGCATATTTTTTGTTCTTCTTTGTTTTTGACCTTCAGAATGGCACTAGAATAACGATAATCCAGGCCCTACCCCTCTATAGCAGGTAGTTCCAGCCTGGTTTCGGACAGCCGCATTTCCCGGAAAAGGTGCAGATTCGAAGCCATGACCACTCCCGGGCTGAAATGCACCTTCAGTGGGAACTTCACCTTGTTCGTCAGATGATCCACCATCACCCGGACAGCTACTTGCCCCTGGCGATGGGGCTGCTGGTAGATGGAGGCAGTGATGGTTCCTTGTTGAAGATAGGGGGACATTTCGGCGAAGAGGTCGGTGGCGATCAGTTTTACTTTGCCGGCCAGCCCGGTGGCGCCCAGCGCCCGGCAAACCGGGAGACAATTCACGGTATTGACATAGATTCCCGCAAGGTCGGGCACTTTGCGCAGTAACTCAGACGTCTTCTGAAAAGTTTCCTCTTCGACTTCATGTCCTTCGATGATCTTAATAATCTGGCCACCCGCGCAGTGACGGGGAAATGTTTCCATGAAGCCATCTGTTTTTTTCCGGTGATCTTCCGCTCGCAGCATACCCGCAACCACAGCTACCTTCGATCCGGGCAAAACCAATTTGCCCATTAATTCGCCGGCCAAGCATCCATTTGAGTGCGGCTCGACACAAACCACGCACGACCTGCGGCTTTCTGGGGCGTCGGTGGAAACGCAAACCACCGGAATTCCCTTCCCTTCCGCGTCGTCGATCAACGGCTGCAGCGCCTTGGGATTTCCCGCCGTGAGAATAATCCCCTGCACGCCGCTGGCTACCAGCTTCTTGAACGCGTCCGTATCCCCTTCTCCCAGCCCTTCCACGGGTCGGTTCACAAACTGGATTCCGAGGTGAGCCGCTTGCCGCGCTTCTTCCAGGATGCCACTCCACAACTGGTCGTAGAAAAAATGAATTTCTCTCGGCACGCACACGCCAATCTTGGTGTTTGCTTTGGCTACCGACAATGCTCGGGCGGCGAGATTTGGCGCATAACCCACTTGCCGCGCGATTTGCAGAATACGCTGTCGAGTCGCGTCGTTGATTCCAGCGCGACCATGTAACGCGCGATCCACCGTTCCGATGGAAACGTGGGCCAGTTCTGCAATCAGGTGAATACCGCGTCGTTCTTTAGTCACTGCGAAACTCCCGCCTTAAGTCAAACAAATAGGACACGCGCCGCTAAAAGGAACCGTTGGCCCTTTCCACAATCAATTGCTATAGCTGATAGGGCATTGGCATGTGTATCTTAGTTTAATCCCAGCGGGAGTTGCCATCGCGCGATGAAGAAAAAGGATTTGCTCCGGCGGCACTTCTGTCTGTGGCTCTACATTACGTGCTGTGTCACCCATGCCTACGGCCAGCAATCCCAACAACCTGCAAATCAGGATAAGAAGCAGGCGCCGATGGCCTCGGGAGTCGCCACTGGCGCGGCGCACGCTGCGGTGAAGGATTCCAAGTCTAGGCCAATTACCGCTGGCGGATTCGTGGACGATGCACCAGTCGTTTTCGCTGATATCACAAAACGAGCGGGCCTCGACAAATTTCGCCATCGCGCGGGAAGTCCGCAAAAAGAAACTATTCTCGAGACCATGGGCTCGGGTGTCGCCGTCCTTGACTACGATAACGACGGTTGGTTGGACATCTACTTACTAAATGGATCGACCTTCGCCGCGATGAAGGGTCAAGGAGCGCCGCCTCGCGCCATGCTGCTGCACAATAATCACGACGGCACTTTTACGGATGTCACAGACAAGGCCGGCGTGGCGAACGAGCGCTGGGGATTCGGCGTGGCCATCGCCGACTATGACAACGATGGCTGGCCGGACATCTACGTCGCAAACTACGGCAAAAATCGTCTGTATCACAATAATCACGACGGCACATTCACGGATCTTGCTGAGAAGGCAGGAGTGACGCTCGGCGGGTGGTCTACTTCACCCACTTGGGGAGATTACGATCACGACGGTCTTTTGGATCTTTTCGTTCCAGGGTATGTGAAGTTTGATCTCGACCATCCGCCCATCGCAGGCCAAGGCGCCATTCCGCAAAATTTTTGCCAGTTCCGCGGGATCGCGGTGATGTGTGGGCCGAGAGGACTTCCGGGAGAACCCGATCATCTGTTCCACAACAACGGGGATGGAACATTTACCGACGTCAGTGTCAAAGCTGGTGTATCTGATCCCAGCGGGTACTACGGTCTAGGAGCGGTCTTTGTAGACATTGACGATGATGGATGGCTGGACCTGGCGGTGGCCAATGATTCTGTCCCGAACTATCTCTATCGCAATCGCCACGATGGCACGTTTGAGGACATCAGCTACGCATCGGGATTTGCCTTAAGCGAAGATGGCCGAGAGCAGGCCTCGATGGGTATCGCCGTAGGAGACTACAATCGAGACGGAAAAGTTGATCTCTTCACCGCGACATTTTCGGACGACTACAAAACTCTGTATCGCAACGACGGCGGCGGGAGTTTTACCGATGTCACTTTTCGCGCCGGACTAGCTACGCCAACGATTCCTTTCCTGTCGTGGGGAAGTGCTTTCATCGATTTCGATAATGATGGGCTACTCGATCTGTTCATCGCCAACGGCCACGTGTATCCGCAAGTGGATTTGCAAGACTGGGGAACGACTTGGGCGGAACGGCCTCAACTATTTCGCAATCTGGACGGAGCGAAGTTCCAGGAAGTCCCGCCTGCAACTGGCAGTGGTCTCGCCGATGTGATTGCAGCCCGCGGCGCGGCTTTCGGCGATCTTTTCAATGATGGCCACATCGATGTAGTCCTGAACAATCTCGATTCCCAGCCAACGCTTCTGCGCAACGTCGTCCAAAACGGTGATCGCTGGCTGACGCTCAAGCTGATCGGCGGTCCCAAAAGCCCAAGAGACGCGATTGGAGCGAGAGTTTTTTTAACCGCAGGCGGAGTTCGCCAACGGATGGACGTCATTAGCGGTGGCAGTTACTTATCCAGCTCCGACCTGCGTCCGCACTTTGGCTTAGGCTCAGCAAAAAAAATCGATTCGATTGAAATTGACTGGCCAAGTGGCGTTAAGCAAATGCTTGATGTCACCGCGCTGAATCGCGCCGGCCTGGATCGCATCGTCACCGCGCAAGAAGGCCGTGAAGTGGCGCCTTCGCAAGATTCGAGTAGCCCGGTGGACAAGCCGCGCTAGACTCATACGCCGCTAGCGATTCACCACGTTCAGGCCGGCGCTGATCAAATCGACCGAGTTTCCTCCGGCCATTATTTCAAAAGCCCCGGCTTCCACCACGCGTTGCATTTCTCGGTTCAAGTAGGCGAGCTCCTTGGGACCGAGCGCGAATTCAACCGTTTTCGTCTCGCCAGGATTAAGAGAGACCCGCTGGAATCCGCGCAACTCTTTCACCGGCCTGGTAACTAAGCTGACTTTTTGATGGATGTAAAGTTGTGCGACCTCATCTCCGCGAATCGCACCAGTATTCGTAACATCTACGCTGACTTTTGTTTGTCCTTCGGAGCCAATGGCGTCCGGCGCAACAAGAAGATTCGCATACTTAAACGTTGTGTAACTCAGCCCCCAGCCAAATGGAAAGAGCGGCTCGGTAGAACTTCCGAGATACCCGCGCTTGGCCGACGGCTTCTGGTAATAATAGTCCGGCAATTGCCCAACGGAACGGGGCACGCTGATGGGTAGTTTGCCTCCCGGGTTGTAATCCCCAAAGATCACATCGGCGGCCGCAGTTCCGCCCTCCTGCCCCAGGTACCAGCCCTCGAGAATCGCCGGCACATGCTCCGCAATATAGTTGATGGAGTTTGGCCGGCCATGTAATAGCAAAACAACGGTCGGCTTTCCCGTCGCCAGGATTTCTTTCGCGAGTTTGTCCTGATCTCCCAACAGGTCCAGGCTGTCGCGGTCCCCCAAATGCGTTTTCGCCCAAGCCTCGCGAGAGGTCTGTTCGTTTTCACCGAGTACCAGAATCACCATGTCCGCCTTGCGGGCAACCTTCACGGCATCTTCAACGCGTTTCGCATTCAGTGTGGGGTCGCCAAGCACCACTTTGTCCGCATCCCAATCCGGCGGAGTCTCGGTGATTTTGCATCCCTCGGAATAAAGCACTTGAGAGTCCGGTCCCAGCTTCTGCTTGATTCCATCGAGGATGCTGACTCCGCGCCCGGGCTTGTTGCTGTACCCGCCCAGATGCACCTCGGCAGCGTTAGGGCCAATCACCGCAATCTGCTTGTATTTCGATTTGTCCAACGGAAGGAGGTTGCCCTGATTCCTCAGCAAAATAATCGCCTCGTGCGCCGCCTTCAGAGCAAGCTGCTGGTGTTCGGGCGAATTCGTAATCTTTTCCGCGTAGTCGGCATCCACGTACGGATTGTCAAACAGCCCAGTGATGAACTTGGTTCGCAGCACGCGCGCCACCGCGCGATTCACGCTGGCTTCGGAAACCTTTCCCTGCCTCACCTGTTCGATCAAACTTCCGTACGCATCCGCGAAAGGCAGCTCGATATCGATACCAGACTCCAGAGCCAGTTTCGCCGCGGCTTCATTCGAATCGATGACGTGATGCACAGTGCGCAGCTCCGTAATTCCAAAATAATCCGAGACCACCAATCCATCAAATCCCCATTCTTGGCGAAGGATCTCAGCGAGCAGATGTTTGTTGCTGTGGGAAGGAATCCCGTCAATTTCATTGTACGAAGCCATCACGTTCTGAACGTGTCCCTCTTTCACGGCCGCTTCGAACGGCTTCAGAAAATATTCTCGAATCACACGCTCGGAATAATTTCCCGGCCCAACATTGGTTCCACCTTCCGGCTGCCCATGCGCGGCAAAATGTTTCGCGGTTGCCATAACATGGGCCTTATCAATGTTCGGGCCTCTCCCCTGAAAGCCATGAATCGCGGCCACTCCTATGTGAGAGACAAGATAGGGATCTTCTCCATACGTCTCCTCGGTCCGGCCCCAACGCGGATCGCGTGCCAGATCCAGCACCGGCGCCAGACATTGCTGTGCGCCTCGCGCCCGCACTTCCGATGCAACGCTGCTAAAGATGTCCTGCACCAGACCCTCATCCCATGTCGAGGCCAAGGCGATCGCCTGTGGAAACGACGTCCCGCCCAGCGCGGCGTGGCCATGCAAGCACTCTTCATGAAAAAGAATCGGTATCCCCAGCCGCGTATTCTCCTTCAGCCACTTCTGTATCGCGTTGGTGAATTCGGCCATAGCGCGGGGTCCATGCTGTTCGCTCGGCCGCGACATCTGCCCCAGCCCATTTTTCAGTACTGCCCCAGCTCGCTCCGGCAAAAACGCGCCCTTTTCATCCACGAAGATCTGATTGGCATCCTTCAGATTCCCCCGGTTCTGCCAAGTCCCTTCCATCTGCGCAATCTTTTCCTCCAACCTCATGCGCTCAATCAAGTCGGCAATGCGCTGCTCAACCGGAAGCTTAGCATCGCGATAAGGTGGGACATCCTGCGCGGCCGCTACTAGGCAGACTGAACCAGCCAGAGCCGACACCACAATAAACGTAGCCATCAACGACCCGCAAAATTGCTTGGAATGTCTCAATGGCCTGCCTCCACAAAAAATCACGCAGCTTGCAAACGTGCGAGCGCGTGGTACTATACACGGCCGTTAACGTTACCGACAAGCGCTTTGTACCATTTTCCAGTTTTTGCGCGTCTGTTCTTGTGGTGCGCACTGTTGATCGCCGCAAGGAAAGCAGAGAACTCTGTGACCATTGATCCGTTTCAGCCGCAACCACAACACAAGTTCACCTTCGGGCTTTGGACTGTCGGCAACCGCGGCCGGGACCCTTTCGGCGACTTCGTCCGGCCGCCAATTTCCCCCACCGAGATCGTCCAGATGTTGTCGGATGTCGGCGCATGGGGTGTGAATCTCCACGACAATGACCTCGTCCCCATTGACGCCACTCCCGCAGAGCGCGATACCATCGTGCGCGACTTCAAGCAGGCCTGCAAAGCAGGCGGCCTGGCCGTGCCAATGGCCACCGTTTCCCTTTTCTTCCATCCGGTTTTTCGGGATGGCGGGTTCACTTCGAACGATCCCGAGGTACGCGTCTACGCCTTACAGAAGACTATGCGCGCCATGGATCTCGGCGCCGAACTCGGCGCAAAAATTTTCGTTTTATGGGGTGGCCGCGAAGGGGTTGAAACCGATGCCTGCCGCCGCGCCGATGAAGCCGTCAAACGCCTACGCGAAGCCGTAAATTTTCTCTGCGAATACAGTCTCGACCGCAAATATGGATTCCAGTTCGCGCTGGAAGCCAAGCCCAACGAACCCCGCGCCGACATTTACATGGCCACCACCGGCCATTACCTCGGGTTTATCCCTAGCCTCGATCACCCGGAAATGGTCGGCGTCAATCCCGAAGTCGCTCATGAACAAATGGCTGGATTGAATTTCATGCACGGCGTAGCGCAAGCTTGGGAAGCCGGCAAGCTTTTCCACATCGACCTCAACGATCAGGCGCCCGGACGATTCGACCAGGATCTGCGGTTTGGCTCGTGCAATCTGAAGTCGGCATTTTGGTTGGTAAAGTTTCTCGAGGATGTCGCCTACCAAGGCCCGCGTCACTTTGACGCCCACGCCTACCGCACCGAAGACTACCAGGGCGTGAAAGATTTCGCCCGCGGCTGCATGCGCACCTATCTGATCCTCAAGGAAAAAGCCACTCGCTGGAACGCTGACCAGGAAATCCAAGCCATCCTTCAGGAAATTTCCGCAGCGCATCCCGGTCTGCCGCACACTGCGCGTTATTCCCACGCCGCGTCAGAAGCGCTCCTAGCCCATAATTTTGACAAGGACGCCATCATGAAAAAACGCCTGCCCTACGAACGGCTCGACCAGCTAACCATCGATATTCTCACCGGCACGCGCTGAATATCGCTGCAACAGTCTGCCTGAGCCATGAATCGCTTCGCGCCCACACTCTATTCCGCCGCATTTTCAATTACGCTGATGCTGACGCCAGCGCTGCGAGCGGAAACAGGGGCCGAAGCCTGGCTGCGTTACGCGCGTGTCGATGCAAATTCGTCGGGCACCTACGAGAAATTGCCCGCATCGGTGGTCGTCCTCGAAGACACCGCACTCCTGCATTCCGCACAAGAAGAATTGCAGCGCGGAATTCGAGGTATGCTCACAAGATCCCTGCGCGTCGAGCCCAGTCTTCCGCAGAACGCAGCAATTGTTCTGGGCACGCTCACCGCCGTAAAAACGATAATTCCCGGTCTTCATCCCCCCGCCAATCTGCGTGAAGACGCTTTCTGGCTCACAACAACTCGCGTTCGCGGCGTTCGCCATCTCATCGTCACCGCAGAAAACGATCGCGGCGTTCTCTACGGCGTATTTTCGCTGCTCAGGAAAATTGCTCAACATCAGCCCGTCCTCGCCTTCAACCAACTCCAGCAACCCTATGCTCGCGTCCGCTGGATCGATCAATGGGATAACCTCGACGGCAGCATCGAACGCGGCTACGCTGGCCGTTCCATCTTCTTCGAAAACGGCGCCGTCCGGGCCGATCTCGGGCGCGCCGCCGACTACGCCCGCCTGCTCGCTTCCGTCGGTATAAACGGCTGCGCCGTCAACAACGTCAATGCTGATCCGCGCCTACTTCGCGACGATTTCCTACCTCAGCTCGCTCGCGTCGCACAAATTTTTCGTCCCTGGGGGGTTCAGCTCTCCATCTCCGTCGATCTCGCCAGCCCCAAAACCGTCGGCGGCCTCGACACCTTCGATCCCGCCGACCCGCGTGTCGCCGAATGGTGGCGCAACAAAGTCGATCAGATTTACTCCGCCATTCCCGATTTCGGCGGCTTTGTCATCAAAGCTGATTCCGAAGACCGCCTCGGCCCCTCTTTCTACGGCCGCACTCAAGCCGATGCCGCAAACGTTCTCGCGCGCCCGCTCCAATCTCACGGCGGTGTGGTCTTCTATCGCGCTTTCGTCTACAACCATCACCTCGACTGGCGCGACGCAAAAAACGACCGAGCCACAGCCGCCTACGACTATTTCCATCCGCTCGACGGCAAATTCGAAAACAACGTCATCATCCAAATCAAGCACGGCCCCATCGATTTCCAGGCTCGTGAACCCGTCTCCCCTCTCTTCGGCGGCCTCGAGCACACCAACCAGGCCATCGAGCTGCAAATCACGCAGGAATACACCGGCCAGCAGCGCCACTTGTGCTTTTTGATTCCCATGTGGAAAGAAGTTCTCGATTTCGATCTCCGCACGAACGACCAGCATTCACCGGTCATGAACGCGGTCGCAGGTACAACATTTCATCGTCCGATCGGCGGCTTCGTAGGCGTCGCCAACGTAGGACTGGACGACAATTGGCTGGCGCATCCGCTCGCGATGGCCAATCTTTACGGCTTTGCGCGACTAGCGTGGAATCCCAATCTCAGCGCCCGCAACATCGCGGAGGACTGGACCACTCTTACTTTCGGCAGCGATCCGCAAGTAGTTCAAACCATATCCTCGCTGCTGCTTACTTCCTGGCGCAACTACGAAAGCTACACCGGGCCTCTCGGCGCGCAAACCCTCACCGACATTCTCGGCAGCCATTACGGCCCGGGTATCGAATCATCAGAAGAAAATGGCTGGGGACAATGGCACCGCGCCGACCCAAACGGCATCGGCATGGATCGCACCGTGTCCTCGGGCACCGGCTTTGTCGGCCAGTATTGGCCGCAAGCCGCGCAAATCTACGAATCTCTTGCCACCACTCCCGACGAACTGCTTCTCTTTTTCCATCATGTCCCCTACTCCTACGTTCTGCACTCCGGAAAAACAGTCATCCAGCACATCTACGATTCGCATTACGAAGGAGCGCAGGCCGCCGCTGACTACGTTCGCCAATGGCAAACGTTGCGCAGCCGCATTGATGACCAACGTTACGCGACGGTGCTCGCACGCCTCGAATACCAAGCCGGCCACGCCATCGTCTGGCGCGACGCAATTTGCAATTGGTTCTTGCGAACTTCGGGGGTTCCAGACGCGCTCGGGAGAGTCGGCCATCACCCGGGCCGCTTCGAAGCCGAAGACATGCGATTAACCGGCTACATTCCGGTGGAAGTCATCCCCTGGGAAAACGCCTCCGCAGGAAAAGTCATCCAGTGCACATCATCGCAACCGTGCACGGCCGCATTCAAGCCCAACCTTGCCGTAGGCCGCTACGAAATCGACACCCAATATTTCGACCTCAACACCGGCGAAGCAAAATTCCGCTTATGCGTCCGCAATCAATCAGGCGATCAATTAGTAGATGAATGGACTGCCAACGACCATTTACCTTCAGCCAAAATCGGCGGCGACACTTCCACCCGCCACCGCACCTTCGCAGTCTCGCTCGCCCCGCAAGACGAAATTCGCATTGAAGGCTTGCCAGACCACGGCGATCCTACCGCCCTCGACTACGTCGAAATTATCTTTCCGTAGACACATGCGCCAGCGGGCTGAGCTTTTCAACCGTACTCGAACGCAAAAACTACGGGATCAACAACTGTGTTCCGACGTTGACCTTGTTCGGGTCGGTCAGCTTGTCCTTGTTGGCTTCAAAAATTTTCATGTACTTGTTCGCGTCTCCATAGAATTGCTTGCTGATTTTTGAAAGGCTATCGCCCGGTTGAACGGTGTAAGTTCGTGGCGCCGGGCTAGGTGCGCTCGAAGCACTTGCCGCTGCTGCGGCCGCTTGCGGGGCCTGGATATCGGCGATCAAATCTGCAGCCGATGGGTCGACAAGCTTTATTTGATCCCATATGCGGTTTTTCAAATCCGCGGAAGGCGCAGAGGCTCGAATGAGGAGCTTGTCACCTTCCATATTCACGTTTTGCAGCTGCGCGCCCTGCGATTGAATGAAATTCAAGACGGATTGATACTTCAGTTTTAATTGTTCAAATCGATCTGCCATTGGAGTCTCCTTTTGAAATGACTGAGAACGTTACTACAAGCTTTCAAATCCCTGATTTTCACATTGCTGCTTGGCTGGGCGCGAAAAAACGTTTGCCGCGCTAATCCAACAAATCGACCGGGCCCAAGATCGCAAACGACATCGGATCGTGCACCACAACATTAACCATCGAAATATCCCGGTGGCGGGGGAGGCAGATGGCCGAGCAATCGGGTCGGCACCAGCTGGGAGTAGCCTCGGTCTCCGAACGGAATGTACCCTCCAACTACAAAAATGGGTCGGCGCCCATGATTGATGTAGCCAAGGTTACGGCGATAATAGCGCGCGTCTGCGGTCGGTCTCCTGGGCGAAAATGGTAGGTTCCAGGTGGTGGGCTCGGCCGGGGTGGTGGCCGATTCGGTGGTCTCACCGGTTTCGGATTTGGCTGAGGTCGGTTGGGCGGCCTTGGGTTCGTTTGCGGACGGGTGAGTGGCTTGGATGGAGTGGGCCTCGGCGGTGGACCGTTGTGCTTGGCCACCGTCGCTCCGGCCGCTGCTTTGACGCGGCTCCGCGCTCTTTGTCCCGGCAACGCACACTGCAGGAAGCAGGACCAGTGCCAATACAACGCGACGGCCGACTCGCCAGGCGCCCATGTCTTCTCCCTCAGTGCGATCTTTTCTCAGGAGTGACGACCGAGTCCGCGCAAGATAATGCGGAAGATGCGAATGCTAACCAAGAGAAGAGGATAAATCTATGAAATTATGATGAACAAATGTAGGCGCACCCATATGGAAACGGGGCTGGCGCAGCCTTAACTTAAGTCCTGGCTTCCTCGATTCTCTATCCGCCATCGAATCACACTACTTCCGGTACAGACGCACTTTGCCGTCGCAAACAACCGCCAGATAGCGCCCGCCGTCCAGAAATTGCATGACCTTCTTGCCTGCTCTCGCCATCGCCGCCCAGCGTGATTTCGTACCCGGATCTGCTCCAACCCGCGCAGATTCTCTCCTTCGAAACGAAAATGAACTTGTTTCAAGCCTGGCGCTGCGTGCCCTTTATAGGGCAAGTATGTCCTTCGATCTCTACGGAGCTTGCGACCTCCACCGTTGCCTGACGCCAGACCGAGAGGAAAACGTCTTCAAGAGATTGCGCGATTCGAACCTTGCAGCAAGCAGGAAGCTCGAGGATGCTTAGAGTGCAACGACAGCAGTATATCCAAGGCAGCCCGAGTTGAACATGGCCGCCGTGGTGACCTGTTTAAGAAAATGATTCAACCCGCTGCTTCTCTAATCCAACCGTGAGCCGCTCGGCGATCTATGTGGTGTGTTCGCATCAATACGTTGACAGCTTTTTCCACCAGGCTTCTCGCCGCCTTTAACATCAAATCGTCTCGCTGGCAGTCTTTCATTTCCTTTCGCGCCTCCATCTCTGTCTTGTACACGCCGACCGTTCCGCCAGCGTTGTGATTGAGTATGAAGTCAGAGCCATGGGGCGTCATTCGGTAGGTGTCGGCCATGGAGTACCTCGAAATTCCAATATAATCCTTTACCGAAGCAAATCGGAATCTAAAAATACTGTACGCTAGCGCGCTCCTGGCGGCCGCCAGCAACAGCCCAGAGCACGAGCCGCAGCGAAATCGAAAAGGCTAACCGTTGCTTAAGACTTGCTTTTCCGTCACTATCCCTACGTAGAACGCTGCCGCGCGCTTCCATTGCTCCTATTTGCAAAATTTGCTGAGCGGCGCTTACCGGCAGCGGCACAGTCCACGTTTTTCATCGCAAGCGAGGAGCACCAAAAGCATGGAACAAGATGACCTGATTTTTCTCGGAGCTGCAGTCCTGCTCGGACCAATGGCATCTGGTAAACCCCCCGATCCCACCGACATTCAGGCCGCAGTGCAAACCGCTAGGGCCCTGCGCGATGAAGTAAATCAACAACACGAAGACGCCCGCGCCAAGAAGGAACCCAGAAAATCCGAGACACTCGGACGATAGCCTTCCGCGCAAGACCTTAAAACCACGTCCGTTGCTCCGCCCCCGCGTAGTCAGGCTGGTCTTGATTTACCGGTAGATGGATGGCGCTTGGGTGTCGTCTGAATGACGATTTGGACGGCCAAGTCGAATTCCCTGCTTCAGAGCCGCCACAGGGACGTTGACCCGCACTGATCACAAGCGCGGCATTCATGTTGAGTTATTAATTTTAGAATGACTCCAAAGCTGGAATCACATGAAAACCGAAAGTGTCAGACCATGTCAGGGCCCGGAAGACCTCATAGCGATGCTGGCGCAAAAATGACATACGACGGTCCAGGAAATCTATGCGATTTTGCGACTTGCATTCTTTGCCGGTGCAACGCCACCGTCGCGGTCATCGGCCTCGATCGGCACTCATGGTTCCGTAAGTGGAAATCCGGAAAACTTCGCATCATGATTTATGGGCTGTGCGAGTCTTGTTTCGCTTTACCTGACGCAATTGAGAAGGCACAAGCCATTGTGACCACACCCCTTAGCAAGTTCCTTCATTAAGGCTGTCGGCCAATCGCACAGAACTCAAAAACGCCTCTCCTGACGCTTTGAATCGAACCCGTAGCGCGCGTTCAATGCAATTGCGCTATCCGCGATCGGCAAGCGGCGCCTCACGCGAGGTTTGCCCGTGATTGATGGCGTAGAGGGCAAGCTCAAGTCGGTTTGAGGTACCGAGCTTGTTGAATATACGGAAAAGATAATTTCGAACCGTATGCTCGCTGAGACTTAGCTCGCGGGAAATTTCCTTGTTTGTCCTGCCTTCGGCAACAAGATGAACGAGCCCCTGTTCTCGCTTCGTGAGCAATTGCGTGCCTCTTGCATCCGTAATTGGAGAAGGAAAGTCCTTGAGAGAATCGACGAGATATTGAACCTGCCGATTGCTAACCCAGAGCTGACCTTGATGAACCCGTTGAATGCACCTGAAGAGAACTTCAAAGGGCTCCTCGCGCGAAAAAATACCCGCCGCACCCACGCGAAACGCATTCACCACGGTCTGGCTTTGCTCCATATCGAGCAAGAGGATCACTCGAGCTTCCGGAGACTGACTTCGAAGCTCCTGAGTAGCTTTGAACCCCGAGGAGACGCCATCTTTCAGATTTGCTCCCACAATGCAGATGTCTGGCGAGGCAGCAAGATAGGAACTTAGAACATCATTGGTGTCGGTTGCAGAAGCAACTACGGTCAATCCAGAGCCGTCGCGCTCCAAAGCCGTGGCCATGAGTTCGCAACTCATAGCGCAAGACTCAGCCACCAAAACAGAAATCAAACTTTCACGCTCGTTATCTCTCGCGATCATGACCTAACCTTGATTGGGTGTAGCTGGGGCTTGGCTGGTAGTGAACTTCTCTGCGGACCGGGGCGAATGGAAGCTAACGTTGACTACAAGAAGAGTCTACAACAAATGAAAAAATATGGATTCGGGTATTGCCTGTAGTTTTCTAGCCGCTCTTTTTTTCACTGCAATACGTAAAGTCTTCACGCACCGCAACGTGTGCAAAAGACGGACCGTTTTGATAGACATGATCTGAGGTAACTGGCATCCGGTAGTTTGTCCCTTTTTAATGCAATGGATTGAAATTATTCAGCGTATCCATCGCAATCGTTGATATCGGCGAACCAAAAACATTTTTTGGAGCTCGTGGGCCTCTCCGATCCACCTCACCTTTTGTGCACTCCACATGCCAAAGCCACCAACATACCGATAGGGTCTATCGTTCCTAGTCTCATAGAGACAACCGTCTCTAGGGTGGGCGTAGGAGTCCCTCCGCGCCGCGAACGGACGAAAGTTCACGTCTCGGCATGAGGTGCCGATATCCATCGCGAAAGTGACAATCTGCTTCTTGTCTGCGTTTGGCGCTGCGCATAGCCTCCGTAAATAACCTAGCTTCAACCCAGCGGCCAGGCAGCGGAGATATGAAATTGGTTACTACATCAGAGCCACTTACCAATATCGCGTCAGCGAAAGAGACATCGAGATCCTTGCGGCGACGTCATCTTCGCTATCCGTTGGCGGCGCAAGTGAAGTACCAATGGTCCGCCAGAAATCTATTCATGGGTGAAGGCGAAGGGCGCAGCCGCGACATCAGCGAAGCTGGTACGTTCGTGCTTACGAATGCGCTGCCCCCGGTGGGCGCTTCAATTGACGTGGCGATCCAGTTGCCGGCTTGGCAAGTCGGTGCGGCAGCGCTGCGCATGGAAATGACGGGCGAAGTGATCCGCGTAGATGTACCCCCGGGGCAAGAACGGAAATGGGGCTTTGCGATCTCGTCTGCGAAGACATTGCTAAAAAGGAAAATGGCTGAGAGTGAGATCGAGGTAGAAAGAAAACAGTAGAGCTGCGTGATGTTTTGCCGCGTGACGCGGCAAGAAACAATTTTGGAGGAGCCAGGGCTGCAGGATTCGTGTGAACAGCACGGGACTGTAAGTCAGAGGGCGAAGCTATGTACCTGAACAGCGAACTGACCGAAATTGCTGCCGAGCCGGTGACCTGGCATGTGCTGCAGACCAGGCATCAGCACGAAAAGTGCGTAAGAGACGTCCTGGCGGAAAAGGGGTTCGAAGCTTTCTGTCCGACGTACGCGGAAGTTCATCGCTGGAAAGACCGGAGGAAAGAGGTAACTCTTCCGCTTTTCCCGGGTTACTTGTTTATTGCGGGTGGATTGGATCGAAGAGTCGATGTGCTGTCCACGCCGGGCGTATGCACGATCGTTTCCTTCGGAAACGCGGCGGCGATAGTGCCGGAAAAGGAGATTAGCGCTATTCGGCTCGCGGCGGCCAGTTCCCAGCTCATGGAGCCGCATCCGTTCCTGAAGGAAGGACAAAAAGTTCGCGTCAGATCCGGACCACTCTCTGGCGTTGAGGGAATCCTACAGAGACGGAAAGACAGTTTCCGGCTAGTGCTCTCGATCGAATTGCTGGGACGATCGGTAGCGGTGGAAGTTGAGCAGTGTGACATTCACCGTGACACAAACTAACACGCTGGATTTGTCAATATGCTCCTGAGGTTTTACGGACTTGACGAGCAACCTTTTGGCGTAACGCCTGATCCGCGATTTCTCCATTTCACGGCAGGACATCGCGAAGCCCTCGCCGCACTTTACTATGCGATCGAAGAACGGCGCGGCTTTTCGGCGTTGGTCGCCAAACCCGGCATGGGAAAGACTACGTTGCTCTTCCGCCTGCTGGAGTCGCTTCAAGACTCAACGAGAACCGCGTTTTTGTTCCAGACGGGACAGGATTCAAGAGAATTTCTCGACAGCCTCGTACGCGATCTGGGGATCACCGCAGCAGCAAACGATCTGCCGTCACTGCACGAAGCGCTCAACGAGATGTTAGTGCAGGAGATGGAAGCGAACAGGCGGGTCGTGGCGGTGATCGACGAGGCGCAAAATCTGAGCGAGGAAATGTTGGAGGCGGTGAGGCTGCTCTCCAACTTCGAAACGCCAGCAGCGAAAATGATACATATTGTTTTGGCGGGCCAGCCGGCACTGGCGGACAAACTAGCAAGCCCAGCACTGACACAGCTACGCCAGCGCGTCGGATCCGTCGCACAATTAGAGCCACTAACTCTAAAGGAAACAAAAGAGTATGTGGAGCACAGGCTGCGCGCGGCAGGGTTCAGGGGACCACAACTGTTCACATCCAACGCACTTGAGAGCATCGCGAAACTCAGCGAGGGAATCCCAAGAAATATCAACAGCATCTGCTTTCAGTCCTTATCGTTGGGCTTCGTTTGCCAGAAACGGCTGATCGATTCTGAAGTTGTGCGCGAAGTCGCGAAAGACCTGGAGCTAAAGAAGAAGGAAGTAAAGTCCGCGTCGGCAGCCGCGAGCCCAAACATGTCGGAACCACGCCAGAAAACTGCGCGCGTGTCAGCCGAGTCCACTGCAACCTGGCCTTCTGCGACGTGGCCCTCCCTACCAGCGCCGGTGCAAGCCGCGGACTTCGGCTACTACGGTATGCCGCATTCGAACGCCCCGCGTTCTGCCGTGACCAGCGTTGGAGTGATTGTTTTCTTGATGATATTTCTGCCCCTTCTGACAGTCGCAGCTCTAACAAAAGTCGGCGTGGTGAGCGCGGATGGAATCTTGGACAGTCTTGCGGGCCGAGCCGGAAATTCTGGTTTAGATGTGGCGCGCGCTCTCTCTGTGGCTCTTCGTCCGCCGTCAGCTCCGCCGATTCAGAAGATCAATGCGAACTCGGAGATGGAGGGAGATATCTCTGCGATTGACACTTCGGTGGCATCTGCAAGCGCAAGTAATCCTGACATGGGATCAGAAAGGGCAGAACCGGATAAGACAGCAGCACGCGTGAAGGTCATTCGGCTCGGTCACAAACAGACAGTGAGCGATCTCGCCAGCGAATACTACGGCACCTCGGACAAGGCGACGCTGCAGCTGATCCTTTCCCAGAATCCGAAGATTCGACACGCGTATCAAGTACTCCCCGCAGGCACGCAACTTATTGTTCCGGTCAGGACAGGAGCGGACGGACTAGGCCAACAGGCGAATGACGAAGGACGGACTCAGCCACAAAAACAAGGGAGCATCGCTGTGCCTCGAGTGAGCCGAAAACATGGGACCGTTCGGGTACAGAGAGAAGAAACATTGTTTCAGTTTGCGATGGAGGAGCTGGGAAGGGGGGATTGGGCCACTGTGAGAAAGATTCGAGCGGCCAATCCGCAGATTCGCGATCCTTTCCAGATTCTCGAAAAGGGCCAATGGATAAAACTTCCGGAGGAAATTGCAGAACGCTAGGAAATCGCGCGGGTGGCGCGTCCGCCCGTTGCAAACCAGAGGCAGTGCCATGAAAGCAATTCTATGTTCGATCTCGATAACTCTCGCCTTGATCGCGCCATGTGGTGCGTTGGCTTGGAAGACAGGACAGTCGCAGCAATCACAACCATCGCAGCAACCCCAGCAACCGTACCCTGGTTCAGCAGCAGCCGCGGCAAAACCTCCGGCAACGTCGCAAAGTGACGCGAACCGGCCGGAACTGCATCAGCGATATCCCCGGTACCGAATCGGCGCTAACGACGTGATGGATTTGACTTTCCGCTACACGCCGGAATTCAACCAGGAAGTCATGGTTCAACCGGACGGATATGTTCAGCTCAAGGGCCTGCCGGCAGACTTGCATGCACAAGGATTGACAGTGGTGCAGCTGACGGATGAGTTGCAGAAGCAGTACTCCAAAATCCTGCACGACCCTGTGATCAACATCGTTCTGAAAGATTTCGATAAGCCGTATTTTATCGCCGGGGGATTCGTCGGGAAACCAGGCAAATACGATCTCCGTGGAACGACAACGGCAAGTCAGGCGGTTGCGATCGCCGGTGGATTTGCAGACGGCGCAAAAAACTCGAAGGTGGTGCTGTTCCGTAGATATTCAGACGAATGGATGGAAACCAAGGTGCTTGACCTGAAGACGGTTCTGAAAGGCAAGAACCTGAACGAAGATACAGTACTTCAACCCGGAGACATGTTGTTTGTGCCGAAATCGAATTTTGCAAAAATTGAAAAGTTTTTGCCTCGAACATCGTTAGGCAGCTACTTCACGCCAATACCTTAAAAGGGCAACCAGCGGGTACGCTTCGGTATTTCGCGGAAAAGCCGAGCCGAGCGCAGAGAAAGAAGACATTATGAACGGACAGGAACTGATTCTTAGAGATCGAGCCGAACTTTCGACGGTGCGGCTGGCACCCCGCAACTTGGTCGAGGTTATTTTCCGGCGCCGCAGGACTATTTCATACGCCTTTGCCGCGGTGATCGGAGGAGCAATTCTTGCCGTACTACTTCTGCCCAGTAAGTACGAAGCCCGGACCAAGCTCTTGCTGCACCGGGAAAGGGTTGACCCGCCTTTGACAGCGCAGCAAACCGGGGTGATGCAGCAGGCCGCACCAAGCTTAACGGAAGAAGACATAAATTCTGAGGTCGGTTTGCTGAGAAGCCAAGATCTGCTCGACAAAGTTGTCGTTGCCACCGGATTGGATCACCGCGTAAAACCGTCTCTGCTATCGCGCCTACTCTCTAAAGAGCCGCTGGCGCCAGAGGAACGGCGAGCAAAGGCCGCCGAAAAGCTCGCGGCCGATTTGCGAATTGAGCCTGAAAAGAAATCCTACTTGATTGACGTATCGTATGCGTCTTCAGACCCGCAACTCTCAGCGCAAGTGCTGAACACGCTGGGAAACTACCTGTTGGACAAGCACGCGGAAGTGCGGCGCACTCCTGGCACAGCGCAATTCTTCGACGACGAGACACAACAGTACAAACAGAAATTGGACCAGGCGCAAGAACGCCTGGCCGAATTTAACCAGAAGGAAGGGCTGGTAACAGAGCAAAGCGAAAAAGACGCTTCGGTGCCGCGCATGGCGGAGTTCGAGTTCAACTTGCGCCAGACACAAGCGGCGATTCCACGCGCGGAGGAGAACGTGCGGAATCTGGAGGCACAGCTCAAGATCACCCAACCTCGAATCACAACAGAATTGCGCAACAGCGACAACGCAGTCTTGATGCAGCAATTGAAATCGTCGCTGGTGAACCTGGAATTGCAACACACCGACCTGGTGCAAAAGTACGCACCCGACGATCGGCAAGTGAAGGAAGTGGAAGAGCAGATCGGCCAGGTAAAGACCGCGATCGAGACGCATCAGAAAGCGCCGCTGAAAGAGGAGGTGACCAACGAGAATCCGACATACGAATTGTTGCACCAGGAATTGGTAAAAGCGCGTGCTGAGTTGGCCTCGCTGAAAGCCCTCGCGACGTCCTACAACAAGGTGGACACCTCGTACCGTGGCGAGGCAGTTGAACGCGACCAGAAACAGTTGCAGCAGCAATCGCTCTTGCGAGATCTCAAGACCGTGGAGCAAAGCTATCTCTTGTATTTGAATAAACGCGAAGAAGCGCGGATTTCAGATGCGTTCGACAAGATGCGTATCGTGAACGTCTCCATCGCAGAAGCGGCTAGTGCACCCGTGTTTCCGAACAATCCAGCTTCACTGACCTTGATACTCGCAGCTATTCTTGGATGTTTGTTGAGTGCGGGGCTCGTCTTCGTTCAAGAGCAGATTGACGGTTCGTTAAGATCCCCAGAGCAGGTGGAGGCGTATCTTGGCGTGCCGGTACTGGCAGCGATGCCACACGAAACGAGCGGGTCTCTCCGTTTACCGCGCTCTCTCGGCTAAATGATCCATCTTTTTCGCTGCACGCAAATTTCATTAATTACTCACGCGAATACCAGGATTTTATCGAGATAAACATGAGCCGAACCTTTGAATTGCTGCAACGAACGGGAAAAAGCCGCAGTTTGTTTGAAGAAACCACGCCGGAGACCGAAGCCGCTTCCGCCGGCCAGGGTGAAACCTGGGCCGAGCCATCTCCACCCGATGCCGGGGCCAGGCGCCTTCGCCTGGATATCGAAGGGGTTGGGCGCGAAGAATCGCTTAAATTCGTGCGACGAGTGTTTCTGTCTCAGGAAGCAGACACGGCAAGATGTGCGGTATTTTCCGGCGTAGAGCGTGCAGTGGGCACGACATGGAATTGCGTGTGCGCGGCGCGAACGCTTGCGACACAGGTAACGGGTAGCGTTTGCATTGTGGACGCAAATTTCCGTCATCCTGCTCTTCACCGCTTTTTTGGAGTCGCGAACTCAGGCGGCCTGGCCTCGGCGTTGACACAGTCCGGAGCAGTTTCCAGCTTCTTGCTTCAACTTGGCGATACGAATTTGTGGTTGTTGCCCAGCGGTGCCGAGATGTCTGACCTGTCCAGATACTGCACGCCCTTGGAAATGGAATTGAGATTGACGGAGTTGCGCGACCAGTTCGACTACGTGCTGATCGACTCACCGCCAGCAAGCCAGTATGCGGACGCGCTGGCTCTGGGAGCGATGACCGACGGTGTGGTGCTGGTGGTGGAATCCGAATCCACGCACCGGGACGCCGCGCGGCGTACGACGCAGAACCTGCGTGCCGCAAAAGTGCGAATGATTGGCGCAATCCTAAATAAGCGAAGTTATCCAATCCCCCATTTCATTTACAGGATGATGCGATGAAAATGTTTGCCAAGCATCAGGTGCGCCGCCGAAATCGTGGGATTGTAGTTGCGCTCGATCTTGCACTGGGTGTTAGTTCGTTTGTACTGGCGGTATTTTTGCTGCAAGACGGGCGGGGCCCTGAGTGGAGCAGAACGGTGCTCGCATTTGGCTTCCCGTGTGTGGTGTTTGCAAGGCTGGTAGGAATCTTCGGGGCGCGGCTGGAAGAAACGTCGTTGCGCTATCCGAGTTACGGTGACGCCTTACGAGTGATCCAAGGAGTCTTCACGGGCACGATTCTGCTCATCCTTTGTATGCGCGTGGTGTCCGGCATGAGATTACCCGCCGCAGTGTTTGTTCTGGACAGCGCTTTGCTGCTGTGCGTCTGGATGGCCCTGCACTTTGGCGCGAGACTGTATGATTCGCTGTGGCTCGGCACTCAGCGGAAAGAAAAACGTGCCGTGGTGATCGGAGCGGGCGACGCAGGTGCAAGTCTGGTAAAGGAGCTTGCGTCGGACCACACCACCCTGTCAAAACCTATTGCACTGTTAGATGACGATCCCCAGCGGCAAGGTCAGTCGATTTATGGAGTGCCTGTTGCCGGCGGCGTGAACGACCTGGAGCGCGTGGCCCGTCAATGCCACGCGAACGAAGTTTTGATCTGCGTCCCCAGCGCCACGCAGCAGCAGATGAGCCGCATTTTGGCGGTCTGTCGCCAAGCCAGTCTGCCCGTGCGCACCTTGCCGACTCTGGCAGAGTTGATTGACGGACAAGTGTCGCAGAGAGCTCTGCGCGAGTTGAACATAAGAGACCTGCTAAATAGGGATGAAATCGTGCATGAACCGGAAGAGATCCGGAAAATCGTCGGCGGCAAGACTGTTTTGATTACGGGAGCAGGCGGCAGCATCGGATCGGAACTTGCGCGGCAAGTCGCGTCCGGATCGCCAGCTACCCTGCTGCTTCTCGATAAATCTGAAAACAGCTTGTTCTATATTCACCGGGAGCTGCGGGAACATTACCCCGATTTGATTTTGCGTCCGCTGCTAATCGATCTTGCGTGCCGGGACTTTGTGGATGAGTTCATGCGGGACGAACAGCCAGAGGTTATTTTCCACGCCGCGGCCCATAAGCACGTCGGCTTGATTGAACTGCATCCTCACGAGGGCATTCGAAATAATGTGCTGGGAATACGTAACCTTGCGCTGGCGGCGCTACGTTCTGGTGCAACGTTGTTCGTAAACATTTCATCGGACAAAGCGGTGAACCCAAGAAATTATATGGGATGCACCAAGCGAATCACGGAATTGCTGATGCAGGACTTAGCGCGGCAAGGCGTCACGCGCTTCATGAACGTGCGATTTGGAAATGTGGCAGGCAGCACTGGCAGCGTCTTACGGCTCTTCTGGGACCAGATTCAACAGGGTGGTCCGCTGTTGGTCACCGACCCGCGCGCGACGCGATACTTCATGTCGATTCCGGAAGCGGTGTATCTCATCCTGCGAGCGGCCGAGCTGGGCCGCGGCGGAGAAACATTCGTGTTCGAGATGGGAGAGCCAATCAACATCTACGAACTCGCGAAGAGCATGAGCCTGCTTGCAGGCCGAATGCCGGGCAAGGATATTTCAATACATTTCGTCGGTTTGCAACGAGGTGAAAAGGTCGCTGAGGAGTTGTGGGAGGACTGGGAATGTCCTGTGCAGACTGCCATTAAGGAAATTTTGGTGATCGCAGAACGGAATCCGTTTTCAGATAAAGTGCTGGACAAAATCAGCAGACTGGAAATGTATCTTGCCGCGAACGACCGCGAAGGGTTGCGCGATTATGTGAACCGAATGGTTCCGCAGTTTGCGAGGAACCGCAAAGAGATCCAGTTCGATATCGAATCCTCGGTTGCGACAGCAGCAGTGTCGGCAGGGAGAACAAATTGAACCCGTCTATTCCACTCTCCCGCCCGGACGTAGGCGATTTGGAAATTCAATATGTCACGGATGTGTTGCGGTCAGGGATGCTCAGCCTGGGGCCGACCGTGCCAAAATTTGAAACGCAATTCGCTTCGTTTATCGGGCGCAGACACGCCGTGGCGGTTAACAGCGGAACTTCCGCGCTTCACTTGTGCGTACGGGCTTTGGGGATTGGTCTTGACGATGAGGTGGTTACGTCGTCGTTCAGCTTTGTCGCATCCACAAATTGTATTTTGTACGAAGGTGCTGTACCGGTGTTCCTTGACATCGAACCGGACACCTTCAATCTTTCTCCTGAACAAATTTATCGTTTTCTGTCACAACGCTGCGAACACAACTCCTCGGGGCATTGCGTCAACAAGGATACGGGCCGTCGGGTAAAAGCCATCCTTCCCGTTCACGTCTTTGGCATGCCATGCGATATGGATGCGATCGAACGCATTGCACAAGACTACGGATTATTCGTGATCGAAGACGCCTGCGAGGCTCTCGGAGCCGAACATCGTGGCCGCCATTCGGGCACCCTTGGCGATGCTGCCTGCTTTGCGTTCTATCCGAATAAACAAATGACCACCGGCGAAGGCGGGATGATTGTGACTGACGATGACGCCCTCGCCGAAGCATGCCGAAGCTTGCGAAACCAAGGAAGGAATGCCACGTCGGAGTGGCTGGATCACGCTCGCCTCGGGTTTAACTACCGGCTCAGTGATATTCATGCGGCACTCGGATTAGCTCAATTGGAGCGCATCGAGTGCCTCCTTGAGAAAAGGCGATCTGCGGCTGCGGCGTACGACGAAGCACTACAGGGACTTCGGGGGCTTATAACACCTAGACGGGTACCCGGCAGCAAAAGGAGCTGGTTCGTTTACGTCGTACAGCTGCCTTCGAAGGACGGATCGGACATTCGAGACAGCGTTTTGCGATCTCTGCGTTCCGCTGGCATAGGTTGTCAGGCGTATTTCCCCGCGATTCATCGCCAGCCTTACATGAAAGGGCGATTCGCTACGCCATTCGGAACACTGAAAGAAACGGAGATTGCTTCTGATGCGTGCCTGGCGATTCCCTTCTTCTCGACGATAGATGCTGCACAAATCAGTGCCGTATGCGATGCGCTCAAGCAGGCGCTACAAGAAGTGACCAAGGACGACCACAGCACTGCCCAAATTGCCGTTTCGCGAAGCTAATCCGCCGAATCAATCTCAATTGACGAAAATCGAAGCAGCAAAAAACAAGGCGAACAACCAAAAGGAAACTCAATGGCGACGATGACTCGAGCCGTGCCGAAGACAGTTTTTCTTCCGGGAGGCAAACCAACGGAAGGCGCTGACGCCGTGCCCCTGAAGGCAGTTTTCGGAGTCCACACGGGGCATAATTCTGCCGCTGCTCTCGTAGAGGATGGCGTTCTGAAAATGGCCTTGCAGGAGGAGCGCCTGACGCGAATCAAGAACCAGGGTGGCTTCCCGAAAAACGCCATACAGATAATCACCGCTAAATCCCAAGCTGATCATCGCTTTGACACTAGTTTTCGCCTTGCGCTCGGCGGCAAGAATCTTTCGGAGTGCTACTGGCGGAGAGAGGACATTCTCAGGTCGGCGGGCAATGCAGCGCCAAGTCTTGTTGGACGAGTCAAGAACGCCGCGAGGAAGAACGAGACAATTTCCGAGTGGATCAACCGGCAGAAGTGGGCGGGCATCGCGCAAACAGCGGAGAGTGCAACCAGCAAGCGGCCAGCTTTGACCGAAGGAATTGACCACCACGCATGTCATGCGGCGTCCGCGTATTTCGGCTGGGGCAGGATGGAAGAAAAAGTCCTTGTGCTCACCTGCGACGGCGCCGGAGACCTCGTGTGCGCGACGGTCAACATCGGTTATAGGGGAACTCTTACACGGATCGCGGAGGTGGACGAGAGCCACTCGATCGGTGCGTTATACGCCAAGATAACTTACCTGTCCGGAATGGTTCCGATGGAGCACGAGTATAAGCTGATGGGCCTGGCGCCATACGCGGAGCGCGCAAAGGAAACGCAGGCCATCAGCAACGAAATTGAACAGCTCTTCGCGTTTGACCAAAAGGCTCCATTGACTTGGACGCGAACGAACGGATGCCCTCCACTCGCGTTCGGCGCAGAGTATCTCTCCACGCTTCTAAAGAGGAGGCGCTTCGATCACATCGCTGGAGGCGTCCAACTGTTTGTCGAACGTTTCCTAGTTGAGTGGGTAAAACGGTGTATCGCGGAAACCGGCATCCACAAGATTGCTCTCAGTGGCGGCGTTTTTATGAACGTCAAAGCTAACCAAAAGATTCTTGAGCTACCCGAGGTTGAGGAACTGTTTGTTTTCCCTTCGTGCGGTGACGAAACCAACGCGATAGGCTCAGCGTGGATGGAGTATTCACGATCGTTCTCAGAAACCCCGGCGGCCCTGGGTCACTTTTATCTCGGCAATGAATACGGCAACCACGAAATTGAAACGGCTCTTCAGAATTATCAATTTGGATCGCAGAACACTGTCCACGAAGAACAAAACATTGAGCGCAGCGCCGCGGAACTACTCGCAAAGGGCGAAGTCGTCGCACGGTTCAAAGGACGTATGGAATTCGGTGCGCGTGCGTTGGGCAACCGTTCGATTCTGGCAAACCCGGCCGCGCCTGGCGTCGTGAAATTGATCAACGAAATGATCAAATGCCGGGATTTCTGGATGCCATTCGCTCCGTCAGTGCTTGCCGAGCGTAGCGAGAACTACTTTGAGAAACCTAAACCGATGCCAGCACCTTACATGATCATGACGTTTGACAGTCGCGAGGAAAAACGACAAGCGATGGCTGCAGCAATTCATCCCTACGACGGTACCGGGCCGCCCGCAGGAGGTTTATGAAAGTTCGAATCCCGAGTACCACCGGTTGATCAGTTGTTTTGAGGAGCTGACCGGCGAAGCCCTCATCCTGAACACATCCTTTAATCTGCACGGCGAACCGGTTGTGTGCTCGCCCAACGATGCGCTTTCGCGTGTTTGACATTTCAGGATTGCAGCACCTCGCCATCGGCAATTTCTTGTTGTCGAAGGGGCGGTAGCTTCGAAATGGCAACTTCGGTCAACGATTGCACGATCGGTGCCGTTACATCGGAGGTGGCCCAGAAGCCGAGTCTTGGCGAATCTGGCCTTCCCGCGGAACGGGCGGCGATTCTCCGAATCTTCGGCAAGAACACATTTTGGCTCTGGCTAGATCTCGGCGCGCTGCGGATCGGCAGCTTGCTGGCCGGATTTTTCCTGATCCGCTATCTAGGACCGAACGGCTTTGGTCTTTATAGCACTGCCATTGCCGTCGGGTTCCTGGTCAACGCTGTCAGCGATCTGGGCCTCACACGCTATACAGCTCGCGCCGTGGCGGCGAATTCTGCCGAAGGGTCACCGATTCTCTCCCTCTCGCTTTTGACGACGGCTGGCTTCGCCATACTCGAAATTGCAGGTTTGCTGATTGCACTTTTTACAGGACATCCTCGAGCCGCCGCGATCTGCGCTGGCTTGGTGCTTAACAACCTTGAAGGCACAGCGATCTTGTGTTCGGCGATGCTCACGGCGAATTTGCGTTCGCGGCAAATCCTCTCAGGTTCGGTGATTGGCACGATTGCACTGATCACGCTGTCGGCGCTGGTGATCGTGCTGCACCTGTCCGTGGTGACCTTCCTCATTTTGGGGATGTTCCGCAGCCTTTCCGTTCTCTGCGTAAGACTGTGGCAGCTGCGCGACTTGTGGCCATCGTTGCATTTCACTGGAACAGGAACGTTTCACCGTCTGATCAGGTCAGCATGGCCGTTCTTTTGCTACAACATTACACAAGTAAGTTACACGCGGCTATCTATCGTGTGTTTTGGATTGGTGGCGCCTGAAAGTATGGTGGGCATTTTTTCAGCTGCATTCGTTTTGTCCGACATTGTGCCGCAATGGAGCTACGCGATGAGTGGCGCCCTGCTGCCTCTCTGGACACGGCTGTTTGAAACCGATCGGAACCCGGAACTGCTCGAATTGCGCGAGTCTCTGCTGGACATCATTGTGGTGCTCTGCGTGCCCGCGTCAATCGCCATCTCGATTTTCGCGCCACAAATTTGTGCCTTGCTCGGTTCGCGTTTTGCGTCGAGCACGCTGGTCTTACGAATCCTTGCGTACCGCATCTTACTCTCGGTTGTGGATGGTTTTCTTGGCCATGGGTTCTTGATCGCAATCAATCGGGTCCGGGAACGGCAACGCGCACAGACTTACGCTCTAGTGCTGCTGGGCATTTTGACGTTGCTTCTGGGCAAAATCTGGGGCCCGACGGGCGTGGCATGTGCACTCTTCATCGCTGACGCCGCACTGATTCTGCAGTACCTGTGGATTCTTTCGCGGTTAAACCTGCGACTTTCTTGCAAAGTATTGCTGCCCTGTTTACTCGCGGGCGGGGCGATGGCAGCCGTAACACTGTTTTTCAAAACAGATGCGGTTGCTGCAGCACGACTGCTCTTGGGAGTCCTTGCCTATGGAGCCCTGCTTTTACTGGTTTGGCGCACGCGATTGATGGGAGCAGGCCGCACGCTTCGTCACTGCCTGAGCGGTGCCTAACCGATTCCAATGCCGGCATTGTTCACAACTCAACGAATCTCGGCGGGAGATCAGCACGGGTTAGACGTCTCGTCGGCTACCGTTACGAAATGGAGTAGGAGGGCTGTAAAGCTTGCTGTTCTGATCCTTTGCGTCGCAGCTAGTTTTGCCTTGACGATCGCAGTCCCCTTCGTGACGCGGATTGAACCGAAGATCTATCGGGTCTTCTCGGCGACGCAACCCGCTTATTTGCTTCTGGCCGTCGCGCTGGTTGCGATCGTGGGCTGTTTGCTGCTGCGTCATGCCGAAATCGCGGTTGCAATCTTCTATGTGATTGGATTTTTCAAAGGTGACGCACGCCTCGAATCGAGCCCGGTCGACCTCACCGTCTCTGTCGCTGTGTTGATGATTCTCGCCATGGTGATTCGATTGGCGTTCACGGAGACGGAATTAAGACTTCCACGAGCATTCCTGTGGTATGTCCCAATCCTGTTTCTAATGTTTATGAGTTTGTCCTACACGCCGAGCCTCGCCGCCGGTCTTGACAAGACTTTGCGTTTCGTTTTTTTGACGCTGCTAGGCACGATCTCTCCATTCATTCTGGTCAACTCACGCGTAAAGCTTGAAAGGTTTCTTGCCACGCTGGTTATCGGCGCGATACTGATGTCAATCAATTCATTCTTCATGCTCGGCGGAGAAGATCGCTTGGTTGCTCCGAGTGGAGAAACAACCGCCCTCGGATTCTGCGCTGGCCTGGCCCTGATCGTTATCTGGACGTTGTGGTTTCCGAAGCTCCCGCTCGCGCGACGCATACTTTTTTATCCGCTGATTGGAGTGCTGGCCGTCGCTCTGGTTGGTTCGGGCGGGCGACTTGCAAACGTTGCGACTGCGGTTTGCCTGGGTCTGAGCATTTTGTTTTGCCGACGACTGGTCGTGGATTTTGGAATTATGTTGGGATGCGGAATCGCGGCGCTTCCCTTTGTCAATATTCCAGCGGCGTCCCTGCAATATCTAGCCTCACTCACCCGCCCTCACGATGCGTTCGGCACTCGAACTGATCTCATGCGCTTTGGGCTGCAGACGTTTCTCGATCATCCGCTTTTGGGAGTCGGCGTTCAGGGGTATCGCTATGTCACGCCGAATCCATTGACTTACAATTTTCCCCATAATTTGCTGCTGGAACTCGGCGCCGAACTCGGAGTGTTCGCCGTAGTTGCATTTCTGATTTTTGCTGTTTGTTCTTTTAGCGAGTTGTTCAATCTCCTTCGCGAACACCATACCCAGTACGTCGCCCTCGAACGAACCGTGCTTTCCCTGCTTGTGCTGGGAGCACTGGACGTTTCAGTTTCGGGAGAAATGAACAACGATCGCCTGTTTTTCTTTCTGCTCAGCCTGCCCTTCGTGCTTCGCGAATTTATATCGCGGGACGCGCAGCAAGCAGCGTTTCATCCGGAAACGGACTCCCTTGCGGGAACGGGTGAAGCGGTAGTGACGCCAAGTTAGTCTGTGCCGAAGCTCGTCCAATTCATATCATCTCCATGGGAACCTTTTCACATGTCCACAACAACACTGCCAACGAATGCAAATTCTGTGCCGGACGGAACTGAGGCGTTCGTCGAGTCTGGAGGTCGGCGGTCTGGGGTTATGTCCATCTGCCATCTGTCGCCCGTCCAGGATCGACTCGATTCGCGAACCTACATTATGGAGATGCTTCCACTGACGAAGCACGGGTGCAGATTGACGCTGATCGGTGCTCATGGCCTCGATCAGATGCAACAACCCGTCAATTTCGTTTCGATACCGCGGAGACGAACAAGGGTGACGCGAATCCTGTTGGCTGTCTGGATGGCATTCCGGGCTGTGCGGCATCCTGCACAGCTCTACCACCTGCATAACCCGGAGACGATTCCCGCAGGCCTGCTCTTGAAATTGTGGGCTGGGAAAAAAGTGGTCTACGACACGCAGGAGGACCATCCATCGATGATGTTGACGAAGGCTTATTTGCCGGCTGGCGTTCGCGGGATCGTGAGCAGAGCCGTGGCGTCTGTCGAGCGCTTAGCTGCCCGCGTGTTCGACGGGTTTATCGCGGCAGACTCTGGCACTTTGCGAGCGACTGCGCGCGTAGGAGCAAGCCGCAAGATGGTTTTCTATAACCTTCCAAATCTGGACTTTTTCCCTTCGCCTGAATCTATGAATAAACAATTTGATCTCGTCTATCGGGGGGGACTGTCGGAGCGGGCCGGCACGTTCGTACTTCTGTCGGCGCTGCGCGAGTTGCAATCTCGTGGATTGGACCCAAGATTGTTGCTATTCGGCTACGCGGACAGCGCAGTCGATCGCATCAAGATTCAGAGCCATATCCGAAGCCTCGGACTCTCTAAGAACGTCGTTCTGGAAGGTCGGGTTGAGCACGCAAAAATGGCGGAGACCCTTAGTCAGGCCAGGGTTTCCGTTTGTCCACTGCTTGAGATTCCGAAATTTCGCAACAACATTCCCGTCAAGGTTTTCGAATCATGGGCTTGTGGCATTCCCGTAGTGTGCAGTGACTTGCCGCCCATCCGGCCATTCTTTAAGGGAAAGAATTTTGGATTGCTGGTGAAACCAGGCAGCGCCAAAGCTCTGGCGGACGCACTGGAACGCTTGCTCAGAAATCCCGAAGAGGCGGCGCGGATGGGACAAGCGGCTCGAAGAGTCATCGTCAGTCAGTACAACAACAGATATGAATCGCACAAGTTGCTGAGATTCTACAAGAAAGTTCTAGGCGAAGCGTCCTGACTTCGGGGAGATCGCAAATGGAAAAGCGGCTGATCATCAACGCGGATGACTTTGGGCTGAGCCGGGGAATCACTGATGGAATACTTCTGACCCATCAGAAGGGAATCCTGACCAGTACCTCACTCATGGTCAATCAGACGGCCACGGAGTACGCCATCTCACGCGCCGAGGACGAACCGGGCCTGGGCGTCGGTATTCATCTGAATCTTACGCAAGGGGCGCCCGTGCTTCCGAAGGAGCAAGTTCCGACGCTCGTAAACAGCGAAGGTCAATTTTATTCGTGCAGTATTCTTGCCAAGAAGTTGCTCCGTCTGCAGATTGCGGCGCGGGAGATCGAAGCTGAGTTTCGAGCGCAAATTCAGTTGATGAAGTCATACGGACTGATACCAACGCACGCTGACTCGCACCACCGCATCCACATGTATCCTTCGGCAGCCCGGGCTTTTCACAATGCGATTATTTCCGAGGGAATTCGCCGCGCGCGCGCACCTCGCAAGCAATACTGGCCTTCAAACGGCCGCTGGGGAGGCCCGCATATCGGCCCGTTCTACCGCCGGCTTGCCGCGAAGTCCTATTTGGAATTTTTGCAATCGGTGGTCTTCCGTGATCTCCAACTTCCCGACGCGGGAGTGACGTTTCACCCGTTGTACGGCGGAAAGCTATCCGCGCTTCCCACGGCTTGGCAGAATACGTTTGAACACCTACCAGGCGGTTCGTACGAAATGTGGTGCCATCCCGGATTTTTGGAAAGCGGTTTTTCCGGCACAGATTCGATCGCGGAACAACGCGAGGTTGAAATCGGCATCCTCATGAGCAAGACGTTGCGCGAAGTCGCCAGGCGCAAAGAAATTCAGTTGATCAGTTTTCGCCAGCTCTAGTTTTGGCGTGACATCGGAACGAACTCAGCCTCTCCGATTCTTAGCGATACACCGCCCGACAAACCCAGGAGGAACCATGATCGAAGCACAACTTCGCGCGAAAGGGCCGGCCTTGCAACGCGCCTATGACCGAATGCCATATTCGGTGCAGAACTTTCTCACGAGCGCTCGCGGATGGTTTTTGACGCGGAATCGCTATGCTTCAGGAATGTACTCTTACCTTAGAGAGTTGCGCCGCCATGAAAAATGGTCCACCGAGGAGATTGCCCGATTTCAGCTGAACTCGATTCAGCGAATTGTCGACTATGCGCGCCAAACCGTGCCGTTCTATTCCGACTATGAGCGAGTTGCCTTCAAGTCTCCCGAGGATTTGCGCAGGTATCCGGTTCTAAGGCGGGAAGTCGTCAGGCAGAACAGTGATCGCCTGATCTCCAGAACGCTACCTACGCACGAGTGCATCCGCGTCGGCACCACTGGCACCACGGGCGCGAGCTTGAAAGTGGCGTACAGCGAGCGCGTCGCGCGCCGGCACTGGGCATTTCGTATGCGCCAATGGGCATGGGCTGGCGTGAAAGCGCGCACTCCGCGCGTCACGCTCTTCGGCAGCCGAATCGTTCCTCCCGAACGGGAGGAGCCCCCCTTCTGGACGAACAACTATCTTGAGCGCCAGCTGCTGATGAGCATCTTTCATCTGTCGGAAACGAATGCTCCTCACTACATCGCTTTCCTTCGCCGCAATAAAGGAAAAGTGCTCGAAGGGTTTCCCTCTGTCTTAGGTATCCTCGCCGATTTCGTGCTTCGGACCGGAACCACGATTCCCATGGGAGCTGTCTTTACTGACGGTGAACCGCTTTATCCTTTCCTCAGAGAAAACATCGAGAAGGCATTTGGCGCGACTGCGTTTGATCTCTACGGCAACACGGAATATGCCGGCTTGCTTACGCAATGCGAGAAAGGACAGATGCACGCGGTTCCCGACTACGCGTATCTGGAAATCCTGAATGAAAACGATCAGCCCGTGAAAGATGACGAAGAGGGATATCTGGTCTGGACCGGCTTCATCAATGACGCGATGCCGTTGATCCGCTATCGCATCGGAGACCGCGGCTGCTGGCAGCCCCAACAATCCTGCAGTTGCGGACGACAATTCCCTGTCGTTCGTCCGACGATTACCAGGGACAGCGATACGCTTCGTTGTCCCGACGGCCGTTTATTCTCGCCGCGTGCTCTCAATCAATCGCTAAAAGGCGCAACCGCTCTGCGCTTTTGCCAACTCGTTCACGAGCGGCCGGGTCACTTGCTCATCCGCGGAGTGGCGAGTCAGCCGAGCGCCTACGACGACCTGATGGGCATCCAGAAGAATCTTCAAAAGATTCTTGGACCAAGCTTTACGGTGACCTCCACCCTCGTTGATGCGCCAATCGTCCGCGCCGGCGGCAAGATTCCCTTGATCATTCAGCCTGAGGCAACAGCCGCCTGACAAATATTCGTTTTGCTGGTTCTGCGTCGTACGCCCTCAGCCGCTCGCAACCACTCGCACTTTGTCACAAACAAACAGTTCAACTTCAACGGAGGGCATTTCTGCAATGGCAAATCTCGCAGTTTTTGGAATGGGGTACGTCGGATGCGTAACGGCGGCGTGCTTTGCATCCCACGGACATCATGTGATCGGAGTGGACGTAAATCCTGACAAGATCGAGCTGCTGAGAGGCGGCGAGCCGACAGTCGCGGAACCCGGACTTCGCGAAATGGTTTCCAGCAGCGTCCACCAAGGAAAGCTGTGCGTAACGCAATCGGTGGACGACGCTGTGAGCCGCTCGGAGATTTCCTTTATAACCGTGGGAACGCCGCCACGAAGAAATGGAGACGTGGAGCTCGGCGCGCTGCGATCGGTTCTGGCAGAAATTGGCCAGTCCCTGAAAAAACATCGCAGGTTCCATACTGTCGTGGTTCGCAGCACCGTGCTGCCAGGCACCACCGCATCCGTGGCACTGCCGGCGTTGACAGAAAGCTCAGAGCTCACACCGGGCAAGGGTTTTTCAATCTACTTCAACCCGGAATTTCTCCGCGAAGGCAGCTCCGTCCGCGATTTTCATGAACCACCCTACGTGATCATCGGCGGAAATGGATTCGGATTCGGACAAAAGAACCCACTGCGCGACTTGTGGTCGTCAATCGGCATCCGTGCGCCAATCTTTGAACTTAAATTCGAAGAGGCAGAGATGCTGAAGTACGCCAGCAATGCCTACCACGCGGCAAAGGTCGTGTTTGCAAATGAAGTTGGAGCTATCTGTAAAGACCTTTCCATTGACGGTCAGCGAGTCATGGAAGTCTTCGTTCAAGATACGCAGTTAAATACGTCGGCGCGATATCTGATGCCGGGATTTTCATTTGGCGGCTCCTGTCTTCCCAAGGACGTGAGCGCACTCACTTATCTGGCAAAAAGTCTGGACGTAAACACACCGCTCCTAAACAGCTTGACGGAAAGCAACGATGTGCATTTGATGCGCGCTGCACGGATGGTTCTTGAAACCGGCAAACGCAAGGTATGCCTCGTCGGCTTGGGTTTCAAAGAAGGGACCGACGATGTGCGTAACAGTCCGGCGGTGCTCCTGGCCGAGCACCTGATAGGCAAAGGCCTTGAAGTCACGATTTTCGATCGGATCGTGCAGCCCGAATATCTCTTCGGTCGCAACAAGCAGTTTCTCGATATGACGCTCCCTCACTTGCTTACGCATCTCAGGCCCAATCTTCAGAAGGCCATTGCTGAAGCCGAGGTCGTCGTTGTGTGCGCCGGGGATCCGCAGATCGAACAATTTCTCATCGGCGGACACGGGAAAAAGATAATCGACCTCGTGGGACTGCGCCAGGTCAAACACTCCGGAAACGGTTATGCCGGCATCGGCTGGTAGGCATCAATCAATGCGCATCCTTTTCCTTTCTCAATATTTTCCACCCGAAACAGAGATCGGCGGCATTCGCATTCTGGAACTCGGCCGCCGCCTGATCGCCGAGGGGCATCAAGTCTCGGTCCTGACTGGCCTGCCCAATTATCCGGACGGAAGGCTCCATCCAGCCTATCGCAAGAAGGCGTGGAAGTTGACGTGGCGGGAGAACAACGACGGTATCGATGTAATAAGAGTCGCAATGTTCCCGTCTCACAGTAAAAAAACGCTGCCGCGGCTTGCAAATTATTTTTCTTTTCTGTTTGCGAGCGCCATGCGCGCCATGTTCTTGACCAAGCCTGACGTGATCGTCTGCACTTCTCCCCCATTGACGATTGGTTTGTCGGCCTGGCTGGCTGCCAACCGTTTTCAGGTTCCCTTTGTGCTTGAGGCGCGCGATCTGTGGCCGGAGGCGGCAATCGCTCTCGGTTATCTTCGAAATCCTGGTGTTCAGAAAGCGGCCTTTGCTCTGGAAGGCTTTCTCTATCGGCACGCGCGGCATCTAGTAGTCGTGTCACAAGGCATGAAAAAGGATCTGATCGAACGCGGGATTGCCCCAGCGAAAGCGTCGGTCATACCTAACGGTGTCGATACGGACCTGTTCACACCCGACGCGAAAAATGAGTACATCGAAAGCCTGAAAAAGTCTGGACTGCGCGTAGGCATATACCTTGGAACGTTAAGCGCATATCACGGCGCCGATCACGCGCTGGCACTGCTCGAAAAACTTCAGTCGCATCGCGACATTCGCGTGGTGTTTGCAGCTGGTGGCTCTGCCGCGCAGGGATTGCAAACAGCTGTTACGCAACGCGGCCTGAGTAACGCTCTATTTCTGCGAGCCCCCTCGCGCCGTGAGATGCCAGGGCTCATCGCAAGTTCCGATTTTTGTCTGGCGCTCGTAAAGCCCGGGCCCTTCTCCCGTTGGCTGCTCTCCTCCAAAATTTTCATGTACATGGCTTGCGGGCGTTCAATTTTCGCGCTGGCTACGGGAGAAACCGCCAGGGTCATTGCCGAGGCGCAATGCGGCATCATCGAAGAACCGCTGGATTCCGGAATCGATAGCCTCGCAGCCTCGATTGGAGCGCTTGCCGGCGGCCGTCAAGCCGAATCGATGGGCCGCGCAGGCAGAATTTACGCCGAGCAGCATTGCGGATGGAATTCTCTGTCCCACACATACGATCTTCTGCTTCAAGAAATGACCTCGAGTGCTCTCCACCCACGGGAGCATCCAGTGCCCACAACTCTTTCGGAGCGAGGCTGAAACGAATCACCGCAACTGACCAAGGACAAACTCAATGTTGACTGTGATTTCTGCACACAGCTATTTGGCAGGTGTCGTCGCGTTTCTGATTTGCGCCGGCCTCTTGCCGGTAGTCCGATACACGGCGGCGTATCTGGGGGTTCACGACCTTCCTGGGCATTTAAAAATTCACGCTGTCCCGATCCCTCGTGTCGGAGGGGTCGCGATCGGACTTGCGATTCTCATATCGCTAATGTTGTCGCCATTTGGCAGTTCTCCGCACGTCACCGGAATTTGCCTGGCGCTTATGGTCATCTGGTACGTCGGCATCCTGGACGACCTCGCAAACCTTTCTCCGATGTTCCGCCTGGTCGCTCAGCTATTTGCTGGCGTTCTGGTCGGCCAAACCCCGTGGGGCCTGAAATTAGTCGGAATTCCTCTGTTTGATACGGTGCTCACATGCCTTTTCGTTGCAGTATTCGTCAACGCTTTTAATTTCTTGGATGGAGCTGACGGACTCGCGGGAGGAGTCGCTGCCTTCATTGCTCTGGGTTACGCGGCGCTCTATTCGATTCCGGCTCTAAACATCGGCGGGCTGGTGGCGTGGATCCTGCTTGGCTCCTGCCTCGCCTTTCTTGCCTTTAACTTTCCTCCCGCAAGAATCTTCATGGGAGATTCGGGTAGCACCACGCTGGGATTTGTGGTGGCATTTCTCGCACTCGACTTTTACCGCGTCCACTACCACATTGGAACCCGTTGGCTGTTGCCGCTGGTCTTTGCAGCGCTTCCGCTTCTCGACTTCTTTCTCGCTGTGCTTCGACGCATCCGCCGGCGCGTGTCGCCTCTCGCCGGAGATCGACAGCATTTCTATGACTTGCTGCTCGAGCGAGGTTGGTCGTCAATGCAGGTGGCGTTCAGCGCCTACGCAATCACAGGAGCCCTTCTTATCGTGGGCTGGTTCTGCATGAACGCCAGCTGGCAGCTGTCGCTCATCGCCTCACTTGCGACGGTGACAGGCCTGCTGCTGCTCGCGGCTCGTCTCGGCGCCTTTCGCTGGAACGCTGCAGATTTGATTTTGATACCGCGACGGTCTCGGGCTTCGAACCAATCCTCGTCTTCTGATTAGAACGAACTCGGCGCGCGCCATTTTTCTAACGATTCGAATCGTCCGGGAGAGCTGAACATGTCATTGATGCGGCTTATCAGTACCGTAAAGAGCGTGTGTTCTTTGAACCGGCGGAGGGAATTCAAAGAACTTCTTCGTCGAGTCGCGCCCACCAAGCGGGATAGTCTGCTCGACATCGGCAGCGGTGACGGCTATTGGACCAACCAGTTCGCGCGTTATGCCGGACGCACCGTTGGCCTCGAACCCGATCCTCACGCCCTTAACTCAGCTCGAAGCCTTCACAACCGTCGCATCACTTTTCAACAAGGGTTTGCGGAAAAACTTCCGTTCGACGACAGCTCATTTGATTGCATTGTCAGCGTGAGCTGCTTCGAACACTTTCGCGATGCGCAGCAGGCATTGGATGAGTGTTTCCGCGTACTAAAACCCGGTGGCCGCCTGGCAATTTCTGTTGACAGCCTGCTTCCACAAAATTCCCGGCCGGAGTTTCGTTCCTGGCACAGCAAGAAATATTTCGTAACCGAATACTTCGGAGAGCAGCGTCTGATGGGCATGATCACGCAGTCAGGCCTTCGCCCTGGCCGGGAAGCAATCACCCATCTCTTGAACTCCCAACGCAGCGCCCGGATCCGCGAGCTCTTTCTGCGTAACCCAATTCGCTGGCTTCCCGCGTTCCCTGCTTTGTATTCGATGGTGCTCTATTTTGACCGCCGCAAACCGAATATGCCCGGTCAAGTTCTCGTTGCCACGGCCTATAAGCCTCCAATTCCAAGTACGGAAGCACAGCCGAGACGTACAAGCCACTCTCCGGAAGAGATTTCGTCTCTGCCGTACGCGAATTCTCTTACGCAAAACTAATCACTGAGATTACCCTCATGTTGCTCTGGAACGACCCTTCTAGTGCCGTTGCCGCGCGTTTCGGTATCGCGGGAGACTTTCTTCCTGCCTCCGGGCTGAAGCCCGCCGGTACGCAGACCTGGTCTGAAATGGCCGGGCCGCTCGTCAAGGCGTTTGGCGAACTCGATTTCGCGCTCGTCAATCTGGAAAGCCCAGTGAACGTTGGCTCGCTCCCTCCTCGGATGAAGCCGTCGCTCGGAGACAGCTTCAGCGCTCCACAAGAAGCGCTCGATTATCTCCGCGCGCTGAAATGCAAAGTCGTCAGCCTCGCGAACAACCATACCTACGATTACGATTCGTCTGGAGCCGCCACTACAGAAGCTGCGCTCAAAGCTGCCGGCGTCGTTCCGCTCGGGATTAGCCAGAATCTCGAAGAACCACCGTCAGTGTACGTTCTCAAGCTTGGTGACACCGCGCGCGTTGGCATCTGGTGTGCCGCACTCGCATTACGGGAATGCGCGACGAAGAGTTCTGCCGGGGTCGAACCCGCCACAATCGAGCGCGGCAACGCTGCGCTCTCTTTGCTCAAGTCTCAGGGCGCCACTGCCTGTATCGCCTTTTTGCACGCCGGCGCAGAGGGCACCAACCGCCCGGACCCTGACGCCGTCAAACTGATGGACTCTCTGGCACACGAAGGATTCGATCTCATAGCTGCTTGTCATTCCCACCGCACGAGCGGCTTCGCTGACATTGCCCGGCAATCGTCGCCATACCCGGCCTTTTGCTTTTACGGGCTTGGCAGTCTTTCCTCCGGTGTCATCTACTCGGACGCGGAGCGCGAAGGGCTGCTGGCATTGATTGGTCTTAATTCTGAAGGGCGGATTGCGTCAGTTGAAGCCAAGCCGGTCTACCTTGCAGGCCGAGGATGGGGAACAATTCCAACAAGGGAACAAGAGGAATCTATCCTTAGCACCTTTCTGGCGGTTTCCCGGGAGATCCTGGATGGCAGTTACGAACACGGCTTCTATAGCGACGCCGGAAGACACTTCTTGCAGGCACAATGGCGCGATTTACGCCTGGCATTCAACCGCGCTGGGCTGCGCGGCGTTCTCGCAAAAGTCGGACGCTTGCGCATGGGCCACCTGCGCACTCTGTTTCACAGCAGCTTGCGATCTGGTTAGAACGCCGAGTCCTTCTTTTGCTTCAAGGCTTGTGCTCTACCGCTCCCAGATCCCATTTGGCGGGCTGCTTCGTGGTATGCAGTCCACCCTGCGGGCCCACCTGCACGGTTAGCGCCTCATCTAATTCCGCGCCCAGATTTTCACCCCTTCCAATTGCGGGAGAGTCGCCTCGCAACGCAAAATCTTCCGCTTTCTGGGGGTTCTGCGCGCGCAGCCGTGGGTCCGCCACAATTGATTTAGCATCGCCGCCGCTTTTCCCTTTCCATCCCGCGAAGTTAGTCACCGAATCCTTCCAAGCAAACTTGTTCCCGTCGTCAGGAAAATATTCATTGCTGTCGGAGATGATTGGTCCCTGCACTCCTCTTTCCACTACCAAGTGGTACTTCGCCGAATTGGCAATGATGTTGTTCTTCACCGTGATGTCTCCGGTTTCCGGCGTGGTCTTGCTCACATAAAGGTAGATTCCGTTCCGATTGTTTACGCACGTATTATTCGCAAACAGATGCCCTTTATTGTTGGCGAAAATACAGCTGCCGTTCGGATGATTGAAAACGAGGTTGTAGACAAAACGATTTTCCTGGCTCGGCATGTAGTCCGTCATCAGTCCGTTCGACCCATTGTCATGGACAATGTTGTAACGAATCGTGTTGTTGCTCGAACCGACCGCCGGCTTGCTGATGTCGATCGAAAGCTCAATGCCCGCGTGCGTCGCGCCGTAACACTCGTTGTGTTCCACGATGTTGTTGCTCGATCCTGAAAGCCCGACCCCGTAACCTTCCCCGCGTCGCGTAGTGTCCGTATTATCGTGCGAAATATTGCCGCTCACTAGAGAGTCGGTCGTCTGGTGTAAGTAAATTCCTGCTCCGTTGGCGTAAGACCTGTTCCCCATTATCTTGACCTTCGTCACTGTCAACTGCGTCTCGTTTCGCACTGTGCGGCAACTCTCCCCTGCGGGGCAGCCTGCCATGTTGATGCCGATAAAGTGATTGTGATGCACCTCGTTGTTGGAAACCGTCACGTCCGACACCGGAAACGGCTCCACGCTCCGGTAAATCTGAATGCCAACATTTTCGTTGTTGGCAACCAGATTGGAGTCGATGATGCTTTCCTGTACTCCCTCGAGGTGAAGTCCATCGCCAGCGCTGTTGATGATTTCATTTTTCTCAATGCGCAGGCCGCGTGGGGCCGGTCCTTTCCTACCCGCGGCAATTCCCCAAATATTTGATCCCAACGCGTACGGAGCGGCGTTGGCTCCGCTGACACGCAAGTTTCTAATTGTGACGTAGGAAATTCCAGTCAGGTTGACTCCGATCGGCCGCGCACCAACCTCCACTCCGCGTTTCGGAAATGCTCTGCCCGGCTGATCGGCCGCGTAAATGTAGAGCGTTCCGTTAGACCAGTTCCAGTCGCCCTGAGACTTCACATCACCGCTTGTTGGCCGTTTAGTCGCCTTGATTCCGTCCAGCAAAATAACATTCGGCTGAGCAGCGACGTTAGATTGCCAGATGTTCGCGCCGCAACTCGGGCATGCCATCCAATCTTCGGGCGGCGCGAGGTCGGCACCGGTGATTTCAGGCGAACGCGCCTTCTCCATATGCGTCAATCGTAATTGGACGCTGCGCTTCTCCGGATGATTGGAGATTGAGCTGTTCTCTCCAAATCTGTCCACGCCGGAAGAGAATCGCATCGCCGGGCAGGAATTTCTGTTGATTCAGTTTGTTTATGGATTTCCAGGCAGTGGTTGGGGAAGTGCCGTTATTCGAGTCGCTGCCGTGTTCCGCGTCTACATAATAGGTCGCCGCTCGGGCTGGGAGAAGAGGCACCATGCAGAGCGCGAAAAGCAGTATGCGCATTCGCATTGTGTCCCTCACTCTTCTACTTCAGTTTGAACCATTCTCGCTTTCCCAGTAAAGTAGAAACTAGCTATTGAGAAGATATTTACAGCAGCAGGTCTTTGCCTTCGCTGTCGATTTGATGAAGTTGTTTTCCGGCAGTAGCGGTTGGTTGGCCACTCTACATACTTCTTCGCAGCGCTTTACCGAGGATGGATCGTCGAAGAGGAAGTTTTTCGCCGATTTCTTGATCTAGAAGTCTTAGGGATGTCCTGAGCGAAATACCACTGATGTCCTTCGGGATCCTCGGCGCCGTAGCGGCGGTTACCGTAGAGTGTATCTCTGGGCTCTTCGAGAATCGTTGCGCCTGCCCTGGTTGCTCGCTCGAAGTGCGCATCCACGTCGTCCACATTGACTGAAAGGCTCTGCGTTGCCGCACCAAGTCTTTTCGGATTCCTGTACTTCGGACCGGGATACCCCATCATGATCAGGTCATCGCCGAGTTTCATAGCAGCATGATTGATTCTGCCGTCAGGTCTTCTCATTTGGACGCCGAACTTCCGAAAACCAAATGCTCTTGCCAGAAATTTCAGGGCGCCGGCCACATCTTGATAGTAGAGGTAAGGTGTAATCGACATGACATTGTCTCCTGCTCTCTCTGGTTTTCGTGACGCGTTCCTCAACTGCGCTGCAACTATTTTCAATCCATGAGCAACGCTAGATCGGCCCCTTTGCCGCCTCGTTCTCCGTCAAACAAACAGGATGTGGCGGAAGCGTATGGGAGTCGAAACTAGGAACTAAATCGATAAGTCCTGTGCTCCGACGGCGTTGCGACCCGCACAAAATTCCAACTGGTACAAACAGCGCCAAACCTTGGCAAGGTTAGCACAAAGTCAAACGCTCCCGTTCGCCCGTGGGAACTTCTGAGATGTGATGGCTGGCAAACCGAAACAACATTCCCCGACTAATCTGGCAGTTGAAACGAAAAGTGGAAAAATCGGGCTATGATAGGCGTGATGCCAAATCTCCTGAGTTCAGCTTTTCAACGGGCGGGGAGTTTCTCGATGAGAATTATGAAAGAAGAGGGATAACAACGAATCCTCAGTGCGCTACAAGGGTCCATGCAGACTCATCCTGCACCTTCGAAATCTGTCCGTCGCTTCTGTAGCCGTTTAATGGTTTGGCTAACTTTTCTCTGCCTTCTGCCATCGTTCATCTTGGGAGTCAGTCCGCCACCTGACGAACAGGCGGGCAAGAGACTCGTCGTCCCGCCGCCGAGATGCGTTCCAAACTCGTCCACGAGGTCAAGCCAGTGTACCCAGCGGACGCTAAAAAAATATTCGCGGAACTGTGCAGCTTGAGGTTGTTGTTGGAACAGATGGTGCCGTTGGATTTCTTAAGGTTACTCTCTGGGAATGTCGCACTCGTCCGGGCTGCGCTCGATGCAGTGAGGCAGTGGCGTTACGAACCCACTCTAAGGGCCAACCTGTCGAAGTTGACACCCGAATTTCCGTTACATTTTGAAATGGATCTTCTAAAACGGTCTAACCTAATATGGGAGTTTCGAATTCAGGTAAGCCCCTTACTTGCCATTCAGTGATTCCCGCCTGCACTTACCGGACATCCATGATAAGTCCGTGTCAAGGGGGCAAAAGCTCTCCTGACGCGCTCTGGAGAGCGCGTGCGTAAAATTCTTCAGGGTCTTCAGCTCGCGTTCGTGCCTCTCGGCGGTGGCTCCTATTCGAATGAGAACCAGACATCCATTTACTGTCTCGGCCCCGAAGGGCTTGCACAGAAGATTGAGTTGGTGATCTCCTGCCAGTCTCGAAACAATTCGATGGGGGTATCGGGAGCTCACGCTCCGTCGCCCAGTCGGCAACTGACGAGACCTGGCAGGCTGCGCGCTGAAGGAATCCTCCTATAAAGTCCTGACAACTATCGCAGTGTTCAGAACTGAATTGCGCGAATGCCAAATCAAGGTCCGTTAATTCAAGCCCAGGCTGCTCGCCAGCGTTTACGTCGAGTGGGTCAACACTGGATAATATCAGTATAGTACCTATGTATACGGCGAGATTTTTGCAGGCTTCCGGTAAACCACCATCGTCACCACCTACCCTAAAAAGGGGTAAGATACGCAGTCGAAACAGCCGAGTGTGGTTGCCTCATGTGTAGATTCTTGCAGAAGGTGAGATGGCTGGCTGGTGTGGCCCTCATGCTGCGGCTTCTCGCCGATGTGCATGAGCCAGCCGCATGGGCGTCTCCTCGCCGAATGACGGAATTCCATCATAGGATGTGGACTTCGGATAACGGCATCGGTGCGGTCTTCGACATCCAGCAGACCTCCAATGGATATCTTTGGCTCACAACATCGACTGGGGTCTTTCGCTTCGACGGGGTTCGGTTCCAATCCGTCGAAAAAGTAACGAACGGAGCAGTACAAAATAGCGAAATTCACTCGGCTTTCCTGTCATCTTCGGGAGGCGTGTGGCTAAAAACGCGGGCTGACGGACTTCTCTTCTGGAAAGATGAACGGTTAACCGTATTTCGAGATAGGCGCTGTACTCCGGCATTGCAAATGGAAGGACTGGCCGAAGACAGAGATGGCTCGTTATGGGTGCAAGGGTCGGGTGGCTTCTTCCATATGCGAGGGTCAGTATGTGAGCGGGTTGGAGTCGAACAGGGTTACCCTGGTGGTTTTCCGGCAGCCATCCTGGTTGACAGTAAGGGAACCGTTTGGGTCAGGACGCTTACTGGCGGTCTTCTTTTTCTGCCCTTGGGTCAGTCCAAGTTCCAACTTCTTCGATACGCTGCCGGCACCATCTCCGCGGCGTTCGTTCTCGCCGGGCCTACCCATAACGCCTTTCTCCATGAGGCTCCGGATGGCACAATCTGGCTGTCGGACGATTATGGGCTTCGCCGGGTGACAAACACAGCGGGTGAGCCTGTCGTCTCATCCCTACCCGGCAAAGGGCACAAGGAAAATATCCAGTTCGGAGACTTCACGTTCGCGGCCGACGGTTCTCTTTGGGCGGTGACCGATAAGGGGGTGCGGCTATTCGAACACGTGGAGCAGTGGCAAACGCCCCAAGCGATGGAAGATTCTCCTAGCGAGAGCTTCACAACCGAGCAAGGACTAAGTTCCAATGCCGGATGGAAGGTGTTTATCGATCGGGAGCGTAACGTGTGGGTAGGGACAAACTCTGGCCTCGATCTCCTTAGACGCACTACCCTTACTGCGCTGACGCTTCCGCCGACAGAAGAACATGACTTTAGCGTCGCAGCGGGAGATCGGGGCTCCGTATGGACCGGAAACAGGAGCCTGCCACTGACCCGTGTGGCGGCCGATGGCAGCATGACAAGCTTCCCTGAGACTCGTGGGACCATCTGTGTACGACGCGACCGCAATGGAACGATCTGGTCGGCTGGTGGCGGTCCCTCCAAACTTTGGCGGAACTCCGGCGCGGGTTTTACACCGCTGCCTTACCCGGAGGAGAAAGTAGGGCCCGTTATTTCTCTCGCGTTCGATCGCAACAACGACCTGTGGATCACTACGGGGATCGGCGGAGCTTACCGTTTCAGCCATGGCGAGTGGAGCCGACAGAACGAAGCCCTTGGTAAAAAGCCCGGCATCATTGGTGCCATGGCGGATGATGACGCAGGAAACGTTTGGTTTGGCTTCTCGAACTACCTGGTCCGGTGGGACGGGCACGATTATCTGAGATTCTCATTCCCGGACGGTACTCGAGGCGCCTCGGAGAGTACGATGTCGGTCCGGGGTGGCCATGTTTGGCTTGGCGGGTCAGGCGGGATCGAACTGTTTACACAGGGTCATTTTTACCTTCTGCATTGGAAAGACAAGGATCTCCCGGGCAGAGTGTCCGGCGTCGTGGAGACTGAGACTGGCGAGCTTTGGGCGAACGGATCCTCAGGCATTACTCATGTCTCTGCTGCCGAGTTGGCGAGATGGCTCCGCGACCCGACCTCCGCAATTTCCGCCGAGCACCTTGATGCACGAGACGGACTTCCTGGGTTTTCGGCAGAGAGGATTCCAGAGCCATCGATCGCGGAATCGCGCGAGGGCCGACTGTGGTTTGCGACGACCAAGGGAATTGCCTGGCTGGATCCAGCGAAGCTCCAAGAAAATCGCAACCGCTTACCGCCTCCGGTGATGATCTCCTCAATCTTCTCTAATGGAAAGACCTACTTGAGTTCGAAGGACCTGACTCTTCCTGCGCACACCGAGAAGTTGGAGATCGACTACACCGCCCTGAGTCTCGCCATTCCCGAGCGCGTTCTATTCCGCTACATGCTCGATGGCGTCGATAAAGAATGGCAGGATGCTGGAACGCGACGGCAAGCTTTCTATACCGGTCTGCCTCCAGGGCACTTTCGCTTTCACGTGATCGCCTGCAACAATGATGGAGTTTGGAACGAGGCCGGCGCTGCGCTGGACTTCAATATCGCTCCTGCCTTTTACCAGACGCGGTGGTTCCTCGCGCTCTGCGTCTTCACGGCGATGGCACTCTTGTACCTGCTTTATCAAATGCGGCTGAGGCAAGCCACCCAACGAGTACGGGCGACCGTGGAAGCGCGTCTCGGTGAACGCGAGCGCATCGCGCGGGACCTACACGATACGCTGCTGCAGAGTTTTCATGGACTGTTGCTGCGATTTCAGGCGGTGACTAATTTGCTTCCAGAGCGTCCGGAGGAAGCGCGGAAGACACTGGAGAGCGCGATCGATCAGGCTGCTCAAGCGATCACTGAGGGCCGGGATGCCGTACAGGGGTTGCGCTCATCGACGGTGGTGGCCAACGATCTTCCGCTGGCAATAAGCGCTTTGAGTGAAGAACTCGGGTGCGGTGAAACAAACCCAAATTGTGCCGAGTTTCATGTGGAGGTGGAAGGCACACCGCGGAATCTCCATCCGATCCTCCGGGACGAAGTCTATCGGATCGCAGGCGAGGCCGTGCGCAATGCCTTCAAGCACGCACAGGCGGAGCGGGTGGAAGTGGAAGTCCGATATGACGAACGGGAGCTTCGGTTGCGGGTCCGGGATGACGGAAGGGGCATTGACCCGAAGCATCTGAATGAACATGGACGCGCCGGACACTACGGTTTGCGTGGCATGCGCGAACGGGCCAAGCTGATGGGAGGTAAGCTGGCGGTGTGGAGTGAGCTCGATTCCGGTACGGAGGTTGAGCTGAGCATTCCTGCCTCGCGAGCTTACGAGAAATCTCCCGCTCGACGGCGTTGGTGGTTGGCTGAAAAATTATCGGCTAAGTTCTCTGGGAAGACCAAGGAGATGAAGTCGTGAGTGACGGAGCCCGACCGGATTCGGATTCTCTCCGTGGACGATCATCCCGTCCTCCGCCAAGGGGTCGCTGCGCTAGTGGGCGGGCAAGCGGACATGAGTGTAGTCGCCGAGGCCGCGAATGGGCGAGAGGCTATCCAGCAATTCCGTGCGCACCATCCGGACGTCACGCTGATGGATTTGCAGATGTCGGAAATGAACGGGCTCGATGCGATGATCGCGATTCGCGGGGAATTTGCCGAGGCGCGAATCATCGTGCTGACTACTTATGCGGGCGACGTGCAGGTCCTGCGCGCGCTCAAAGCTGGCGCTCGGGCTTACCTGCTAAAAGATAGCTTGCACAAGGAACTGTTGGAAACGATCCGTGCCGTCCATGCCGGGAAAAAGGTACTCTCCACCGAGGCCTCCTACCAACTTGCCGAGCATGCCACCGACGATGCCCTTACCCCAGCAGAAATCCGTGTACTGCGTTTGATTGCCGAAGGCAATGCAAACAAAGAGATTGCAGCGCAGCTCTCGGTCAGCGAAGAAACCGTCAAGGGCCAAGTCCGGAACATCCTCTCCAAATTGGGCGCCAACGACCGAACCCATGCCGCCATGATCGGCGTGAAACGCGGAATCATCGACTTTTAGTTTACTCAAAAGAGTGATTTGCGCGGCCCTTCTGGGGGTTCCAGGTTCCATCGAGAATCTCGTAACCTAGACTTCAATTGAGACGGCTCTTCTCGACATTCGCCCACGGTTTGCCTGGCGCCGGCCTTTTGTTGATGAGGCTGGCGGCAGGTATTGCATTGATTGTCCATGGGATAGCGGGACTGCGGGGTGTACCTCCGCTCGGATCCGCTATTCTGCACGTGATCACGACCGGTGCAGGGATACTGCTGCTCGCAGGGTTATGGACGCCCGTCGCGGGGACAGTTGCGGCGGTCGTCGCGCTGTGGCATGCCTTCTTGCAACCTGGAGATCCGTGGAGTTGCATCATGCTGGGAACCCTGGGTGCCGCCCTGGCCCTGCTCGGACCCGGCGCCTGGTCGGTCGATGCGCCTTTTTGGATGGAAGCGCATCGACCTTCGGGATCGAAAGAATTAGGTCTCATACCTTTCGAGTTAGTCCTCGTCTCCGGTTCGATGGAAGGTCGGTGAGCTTCCCGTCGAGCGCTCTTTGCGTGGAACGCGAATTTGAGCTGTTGGCGGAACTCTTACAGGCTCGTTTATCCAGTTGCCAGTCTTTGCGTCCACGAGCTATCGTACACGCTCCACTTGAGTATTTTCATGTCGATGGTGGCCGAGTCCATGGAACTTTACCTAATCGCGTTATATCAGAGTTGTTCATCACTCGAGAATAATCTGGGATCGGGCCAATTGCCCGGACGGTCGATCACGTGGTCTGAGGAGCGAACATCGAGAATTACCATCGCACTGTGCTTTAAGCCAACGCGTAGAGATACTCGACGAAGGAGCGCACAGCTCCATCAATCCCCACAACCTTCGCATTGGTGGAATCGATCAGATAGTACTCATTCGGAGCATGTGCGCCGGTCCCGTGTCCCACTCCAAAATGTCCGGCAGGAAGATTGAGAGGCTCGGAAGTGAAGATGTATCCCGGCCAGGAGCCGGCGGATCGAGGCCACAGCACGGGATCCAAACCCAGCTTGCGGTACGTCGCGATTTGCGCCTGGATGAGCTTCGAATCCTGGGAGGTCTGTGTCGGATCGTAGCCACCACTCATATTCACCTCTATGTCGCCAAAGCCGTGTTTAGCAAGATGCTGCTTCAGAAGCGCCAGTGTACCGGCAGCCGTCATGTCAGGCACCAGCCGCATATCAATCTTTGCGACGGCGCGATGCGGCAGAACGGTTTTGCCACCGGGCCCCGTGTATCCACCGACTAAGCCTTCGATGTTGATCGTGGGCTTGGATTCTAGCAGCACGAGCGAGTCCAAGCCAGTTTGTGTCATGCACCCAATGCTCAACGCCTAGCTGCTTCTTGACCGTGGCTTCACTGCGGCGAGCGGCGGCATCCTGAATCATCTTCGTCTGCGCGGGAGTAAGCGGCTTGACCTTGTCAAAGAAGCCCGCCACAGCAGGAGTGTGTCCATCGGACTCGATGAGCGTGTTGAGCGCTTGCACCAGGTGCCACGCGGGACTATCCACCTGTGCGGCAAGGCTGGAGTGAACGTCATGTTTGGGCCCTCGTCCCCATCGCTCTCCGCTGGAGACCAGTTCGAGCTCAACTACGCCCTTGGCGCCTAGTGATATCTGTATGCCTCCATCCGCGTCTTGGCCCGCTTCTGGTACGAACACACCCACGCATTTCTTCAACGCAGCGGTGACCTTGGGTTGGTGGACAACCTCTGGAAAGTGGGTCGAACCAATCTCTTCTTCACCTTCACAGACGAGCACGAGATTCACAGGCAGCTTTTTTCCCGCTGCCTTGAAGGCATGAAGGGCGCCGAGGAAGGCCGTTTCGGGACCTTTCTGGTTCACAGCGCCGCGACCGACGCAAATCCTGCCTAACCCTTCCTTGTCCACGATCCGCCCTTCGAGCGGTGGCGAAGACCACTCCGAAGGGTCAAACTGTTTCACGTCGTACATAAAATAGATGCCGACGGTGGTTGCCGCGCCTGCATCCAGCGTGCCGAAGACCCCAGGCTTGCCCGATGTTGGCACAATTTCGACGTTCGCGAATCCTGCATCGCGAGCGAGTTGTGCCATATAGTCAGGGCCCTGCGGATAGTTGCGGTTCTCGGCCGCGATCGAGGGCAAAGCGATCCAGTCCTGCAGCCGCTTCACGTTCTCGTCATGCATCTTCGGTATTTGGCTCAGCACCGTCTGGAGGTCGGGATTGTCTGCAGAGAAAGCAGAAACTGGCAACGCGACGAAGGTGGCTCCGGCAAGTGCGCCGTGGATGAATTCTCGACGATTGAACGCGTTATAGCTCGAGTCAGTCAATGCGTCCCCCATTGCCCGAACAAAGATGACTATCCGTGGTTGGCCTGAAACGCAATTCAGAAAGACCATCTGCCTTTTATCGAAGGTCATCATACCAGTTTCCTCCCCAACGCCAGCCGTCTTTCTAATGGAGGCGTCGGCAAGCCGCAAGCAATAGCGCGGTCGGATATTGGAATAACTTCCGCACCACCCGTAATCCGAATTATTTCCCAGACTCGCGGATTATCCTGGAGTAATCTGCCTTAGCAATCTCATGTCACATACTAATCGGAGCATAATATAGATGACAATCAGAAAATAATGTGTTAGTGTGTCGGGTATGGGAAACCAAGATGCTCGCTCGCTGCCGGCGGAAGCTCAAGAAGACCTTCGCCGGCGAGTCGTTGAGGCAGTTCAGAAAGGTCTTTCGCAAACTGAGGTGGCTCGAGTCTTCGGGGTAGCTCGAGGTACAGTGAGCCGCTGGATGGGGCTGGTGGAACGGGAAGGACGACGGGCGCTGAAAGCACAACGGCGAGGACGACCTCCGGTTGCGCGATTGGCACCGCATCAAGCAGCCACGACGGTGCGCCACATTCTCAGCGGTTGCCCAGACCAGTTGAGCTTGCCCTTTGCGCTGTGGACCAGAGAAGCGGTGCAAGAGTTGCTGTCGCGAAAGTTCGATCTGCAGGTTTCAGTGTGGACGGTGGGACGCTATTTGCGGGCCTGGGGTCTGACCCCGCAGAAGCCGGTGCGACGAGCGTACGAACAAAATCCCACGGCGGTGCGGAAATGGCTGGAGGAAGAATATCCCTCGATTCGAGCCCAGGCACGACAGTTTAAGGCGCAAATTCATTGGTTAGACGAGATGGGGCTGCGTTCCGACCATCAAGCGGGGCGATCCTACGGACGGCGCGGGCAGACGCCAGTGGTCTTGGGAACGGGTCAGCGCTTTCGTTGCAACATGATCTCTTCCATCACCAATCGGGGGCGGTTGGCCTTCATGATTTTCCGACAGCGTTTTACGGCGCGAGTGTTTCTGAATTTTCTTGGCCGTCTGCTGCGCCTGACGCGGAAGGCCAGGAAGAAGGTGTCTCTGGTTGTGGATGGTCACCCAGTCCACAAAGCGCGATCCGTGACCCGTTGGCTGGACGAGCACCGTGAACAAATCCGGGTTTTCTTCCTTCCGTCATACAGTCCGGAGTTGAATCCGGATGAATTGCTGAACCAGGATGTGAAGAGCAACGCACTCGGCCGTGTCCGTCCCGTGAACGTCCACGAAATGATGGACAACGTTCGCTCATACCTGCGGATCACGCAGGCGCGAGGCCGGCGTCGTTATGGCATCAATCGTCGATATGGAATCCGGCGCGAAAGTTGAAGGATGACTTGTCCGATTTGCCGACTCACCAGGACTTGGGAAAAATCGGGAGCGCCGCAGTGTAGTATGCGTGAGATCCTCGTGAGGCAAAACGGCATGCCGCGAAGTGGTCGAATGAAGTTGCATTCCAAACTCGGGCGCGTCTTGCTCGCGCTTTCACTGATGCTTTTTTGCGTCCCCAATTGCGTTGGTTATTCGATTCTCACACATGAAGCGATTATCGACGCTGCCTGGGAAGACAGCATAGAGCCGCTTCTCCTGAAGCGATTCCCCAATGCGACCTCTGAGGATCTGCTCAAGGCCCATGCCTATGCCTACGGAGGCGCGATCATCCAGGATCTGGGTTACTACCCTTTCGGCAATCGCTTCTTCAGCGACCTGACGCACTACGTTCGGAGCGGTGATTTCGTTCAGGCATTGATCGAGGATTCTCGCGACCTAAATGAATATGCTTTCGCACTGGGCGCGCTGGCACATTACGCCGCCGACAATTCGGGCCATCGGCTTGCCACGAACCTTTCGGTTGCAATTTTGTATCCCGGACTGGCGCACAAATACGGCCCCGCCGTCACTTATGAAGATAAGCCGTCAGCGCATATGAAGGTGGAATATGGCTTCGACGTCGATCAGGTAGCAAAAGGACACTATGCGCCGAAGGCGTATCACGATTTCATCGGGTTTGAGGTCTCAAAACCAGTCCTGGAAAGAGCGTTCACCAAAACTTATTCACTCGACCTATCCAGCGTTTTCTTTTCGCTAGATTTGGCCATTGGCAGCTATCGCCACGCGACCTCCACCGTTATTCCACGCATGACCAAAGTAGCGTGGCATCTCAAGAGAGACGAAATTCAGCATAGCGACCCGAGCGAGACCAAAAACAAATTCATCTACCATATCTCCAATTCGGAATACCAAAAGGAATGGGGCCACATCTATGAGACGCCCGGGTTCTGGGCGCGCCTCAAGGCATCCTTCTTGCGTGTGCTGCCCAAAATCGGTCCGTTGAGTGGCCTCGCGTTTCATCCACCTACTCCAGAGGTAGAGCACCTTTTTATGAGCAGTTTCAACGATACTTTGGACCGCTACCGAGAGTTGCTTCGCGCACAACAACAAGACCGGCTTCAACTCCCAAACGACAACCTCGATACTGGTGAGACTACTTCCGCTGCGGAATATCGGCTGACGGATGAAACCTACGCGGCCCTGCTGAGGAGAGTGAGCGGCAAACCTGTTTCGGGCGGCCTGCGGCAGGACATCCTCTCGTATTACTCAAATCTTGAGAAACGCTATGCCACTAAGAGAAATTCGGAGAAATGGGAAGAGCTGATCAAAAGATTGGATGAGCTAAAGTCAACGCCAGCGTCTGACGCCCCAAGTTTGTAACTCCTAATCTCAGAGATGTTTTCGACCGCGAAGCTCGTCCTATGCACGCCTTTTCTCCTCAGTGCCTAATTTGCGAAACCAGGTTGGGAGCAAAAACTGAAGGAGGTCCTGATAAACGCCGTAACCGTCGAAGTTGATTTGGGTGAAGGGAACTTTACGGGTTTTGCGACTAACCAGAAGTTGGCCGTTCTGGAGGCACCAATGCAGGCTGGCTAGATGAGTGCCGGACCGCCTCGAGCAGTTGCTTGATCCGTTCAGCGCGGAGAGTGCATTGGATGAGATCGGCGTCCGACAACCTGCCTTGAAGCGTGCGAAACTGCTCGTTAATCAGTCTGCGTACGTCAGCCAGTGCCTCCAAGTCCTGATCTACGACCTCTATGTGCGTCCGTGCCATGCCTGGCTGCGTCCCTGCCGCGAATATTTCGCCGAATTCGGATTCTTGTTGATGCTGCCTCTCGTGGCACCCGGATGTAACTGTCAAAAGTTACGGGCCATCCCAAAGCGCCGCACAACATCGTGCTCGTCAGGTAGAGTACGACAGATGTCCGAACTAACCAGGAGTGAGCCCGGGCGCTGCGGGTCTTCTGAGATTTGTTTGGGCGGTGAAGGGCGAGAGGCCCACCTGCGGCCATACGGGTCATGGCTGGTTCCGATAATCAAATTTATGCGATGAGATATGTCAGAAAGGAATTCAATTTGGAACGGTGTCCTGAACAGTCTCCGCGCCGTTTATCTCAGAGTGCGCTGCTTCGCCAGTTGAGCACTCGCTGTTTGGAGAACCTCTTGTAATCCGTGCCAATTCGGATGCTGGCACGATATCGCGCAAGAAGCCGCAGTTCAAGCAAACCGAAACCTTCGAGAATAACAAGACGCCAGGTTTGTCAATATTCCTAACCCACATTATTCGTGAAAGCTGACCTCGCGACGAATTTTTTGTCACTGCGAAAGAATGCGCGACAAGAGAAGAATTTGGTTGAACGGAAAGACTGATTCTAAGACTGTTAACGAGGTTCGCAGTCTGCTTTTGACGCGAAACGAGACAACTTGAGTAGAGGCGCGACAAGTAAAAGTTCCTGACCGGCGCTGCGGGAGAATTCAGCCGGTTTGTGCGCCCAAGCTCAGGGCAAGACGATGAAAGCTATCGCGGTACGGGAACGCTTGAGGCAAGTGCAGCACGATGCGACGCACCGTGACGATGACTTGGGCTCCGAGTTTTAGAAAATGCTCGCGCAAGGTCGAGACCTGCGCCCGGGCGTGGCGGGTCGGGGACAAGTGAAGGCGCATCTCTTGCATCAGCACATACGCCCCCGCGGTCAGCAGCACGCGGAACGTGTTCGCCAAAAAGTTCGAGCAACTGGTCCTTCCGATCTGCATCCCGTCGTGCAACTCTTTTATCCTGTTTTCCACATCGCCCCGCTGACAGTAAACCTGCTCGTAAATCCATTGCGGACTCTGTTTCAGGTTGGTGACCACGAAGCGCGGATTGTCCTTCGCTTCCTTGTTCGCGGCGCGCACCACCTCGGCTTTATAGATGAGCCGTCGTTTCCACGGCCAAGTCTTTTTGGTAGCGTACCGGCACTCACCATAGACATGCTCGGTTTGGCCGGAGAGCTCCGACGCACGACGGGCCCGCTTCATGGCCGCTTCCGCCTTACGCTTCAAAACCGCATTGGCGGCCATGTTGACGAGGTATTCCACTTTCGGTTCGCAGTCCAAAAAATCCAGAACTTCCGGGGACGCGAAGCCACCGTCGAGTCGCACCCGGAGTTTCGCTTTGGGAAAGGCATCGCTCACCCGTGCAATCAAACGGCGCAGAATCCCCAGCGCACCCACCGAGCCAGTCGCATTCCCCCGCCGCAACACCGCCGCCACTAAGTACTGCTCCGCCTCCTCATTAAAGGTGAGAAAACAAACCATCGGCAAGTAACAGTAGCTACCGTAGTGGCGATTGAAAAAGGTGAACTGTTGCTGGCCGTGTGTGGGGTCGTCGGTGGGATCCAGATCGATGGTGATGCGACGGGCACGACCATGCAGACGCTGGCGATGTCGTTCAATGACACAGTCCGCCAACGCTTCCGTCATGCGCAACAGTTCCTTACGATCCGGAGCATTTTCAAAACGCGACAGGGTAGGTTGCGAAGCCAGATCCTCGCCGTCGACGGGATCCCGACCGACCAGCAACTTGTGGATCGGATCCGATGCCAGCCGTGCCGCATCGTTGGCGTCTTCATATCCCAACGCGATGGCCATGACTCGCTGCGTAATCAACTCACGCAACTCATGCTGCACCTTACCCGCTTGCCGGTCATCTCTCAGACAAGCCGCCAATGCCGAAGTTAGGCCTACGCGCCGCTCGGCAGCCTGGAGCAGAATCGCTCCGCCATCGGAACTGCCCTGCCGTTGATCAAATTTCGCAACCACCGGTCGATCAAAGATATCTGGAAAAAGGAAACAGTCTGTTGTGGTATGTTCGGTCAAGCGAAGGCCTCTTTTTTGGTGTCAAACCCGCCTCGACAACGGATTTGTACCATAGAGGAGGCCTTTCGCGTTCTAAAATCACGAATTTTTCAG